>QQVN01000005.1 GCA_003352285.1 Thermoproteota archaeon
CAGCATCAGTGAATAGACGTGCAAATGAGGTGACCTTTGTGATGGAATCATCTGTGGATAGTGAATCAGTTATTGCACGGTTGAATTGAACAGATGCAAGAAGTGTATCAGCTGCAGCTAGTGAGTCTGTCATGAAGCGGTTGAATGAAGTTGATGTTGTTACGGCGTCATCTGTGGATAGTGAGTCTGAGAATAATCTAGCAAAGGATGTTGCAGTTGTGATGGTGTCATCTGTGGATAGTGAGTCTGAGAATAATCTAGCAAAGGATGTTGCAGTAGTGATGGTGTCATCTGTAGATAGTGAGTCTGTCATGGTACGTGTGAATTGGACAGATGCAAGAAGTGTATCAGCTGCTGCTAGTGAGTCAGTCATGAAGCGGTTGAATGCAGTTGATGTTGTTACGGTGTCAGCTGTGGATAGTGAGTCTGAGAATAATCTAGCAAAGGATGTTGCAGTGGTGATGGTGTCATCTGTGGATAGTGAGTCTGTTATTGTTCTGCCAAATGTAATGACTCTTGAAATAGAATCGCTAGCTGACAATGAATCTGTCATGGTACGTGTGAATGAAGCAGATACTGCAATAGAATCATCTGTGGATAGTGAGTCTGTAATGGTACGTGTGAATGAAGCAGATACTGCAATAGAATCATCTGTGGATAGTGAGTCTGAGAATAATCTAGCAAAGGATGTTGCAGTGGTGATGGTGTCATCTGTAGATAGTGAGTCTGTCATGGTACGTGTGAATGAATTTGATACAGCTATGACGTCGTCTGCTGTCAGTGAGTCAGTCATGTATCTGGTAAATGATACTGCAGTGGTGATGGTGTCATCTGTAGATAGTGAGTCTGAGAATAATCTAGCAAATGAGGTGACCTTTGTGATGGAATCATCTGTGGATAGTGAATCAGTTATTGTTCTGCCAAATGTAATGACTCTTGCAATGGAATCAGCAGCTGATAATGAATCTGTCATGGTACGTGTGAATGATGTTGCAGTAGTGATGGTGTCATCAAAGGAAGCTGAATCTGTGATTGATCTTGTAAATGATGCAGATACTGCAATAGAATCATCTGTGGATAGTGAGTCGGAGAATAATCTGCCAAATGATGTTGCAGTAGTGATGGTGTCAGCTGCTGCTAGTGAGTCTGTCATGGTACGTGTGAATTGAACAATACCAATAACAGAATCAGATGTAGATAATGAGTCAGTGATTGTTCTTGTAAATGAAGTAGATATGGCAATTGAATCGTCTGCGGATAGTGAGTCAGTGATTGTTCTGCCAAATGAGGTGACCTTTGTTATGGAATCATCTGTGGATAGTGAGTCAGTTATGGTACGTGTGAATTGAACAACACCAATAACAGAATCGGATGTAGATAATGAGTCAGTGATTGTTCTTGTAAATGAAGTAGCAGAAATTGGAGTAAGATCAGTGAGTGTAACTACATCATCAGTTATAGTTCTTGCAAAGCTAGTTACTTTAGAAATTGAATCAGATGTAGATAATGAGTCAGTGATTGTTCTTGTAAATGAAGTAACAGAGTCAGGAGTAAGATCAGTGAGTGTAACTACATCATCAGTTATAGTTCTTGCAAAGCTAGTTACTTTAGAAATTGAATCAGATGTAGATAATGAGTCAGTTATGGTACGCTCCTTTGGTCTTTTAGGCCATTCAACTACATCAAATCTGTAAGATTGAGACTGTCCGGTATCAGAACGATACAATGTCACTGTATTATCAGCAGTTAACTGCAAAGCAATAGCACCTCTTGGATAGGCAGTTCCAGTACCAGTAGAAGTGGAAGTTTCACCCATGATAGAGGTTTGGGAAAGTGAATTCACAGCAGTAATGGTTTCTGTCCAAGTCTCCTCTTCTCCACCGCCAGTACCGCGAGTATTACCAACATGCTGAACATTTAGACCATTACCCACTTGGGTATTTTCAATAACCCAAGCAACAGAAACAATTTCACTTTCTGTTTCACCACCATCATCAGCAGCATTAACGTCTAACATGAAAGAGATACCAGGGTCCCCACCAACGCCATCAGCAGTAGAATTTAGATAAACTTCTGCACCTAGTTCTTGTAAATCATCCATTGCTCCACCAGCGCGATGCTGCACATGCAAAAATGCACGAGAAAGAGAATTTACTGCTTCAATGTCATCGGTTTCAAGATTTCCAGCATTGCCATCAATGTAAGAGTGCTCAACTCTTTGAATCTTCCAATGTTTACCAGTAAATTCAACTACTGCGTATGATAATTGATTAGCATCCTCAGTACCGCTAGCATCACCACGAGTAAAGTCAGGTTCATTGTTTGCAGCATCCCACTCTGCAGTGGATAGTGCTTCATTCCAATCATTGATACCGGCATTAAATCCAGCTTGACCTGTAATGAAAACAACAACATCGTTATCATCTGCTGGAGTAACGGATGCGCCAGAGGCAGTTGTAGATGATGAGGCATAAGTCACTGTATCGATATCCAAAACATCAATAGCATTAGGACCATCAGATGGTCCAATGTACTCTACAATCTCCCAGCAAATTCGATCATCAGATGCAGGATTTGAATTTCTTGTAAATACAATTTGGTTTGTCATATCGGATGCATCACTAATGTATGCACTAAAGTCATTGAGATTTTGATTTCCACCGCCAGAAGTTACACCGTTTGCAGTAAGCCTGGTGTTAACAATTCTTACAAACGCTTCACCAAATGGAGCATCATATTCAGAGCCTGCAGTAAGAGTAGATGTAGTTGAGCCACTTGACATAATTGTACAGTCTCGTTGAATCCTAAAGTCTTCAGAGCCAAATTGAGTAACACGATCTTTGATTCCTACTTGTTCACTTAGAATTATCTTGGAATAGTCAGTTCTTAACTCAGGTGAATTAAATCCAATATTTTCTGTAAAAGACGCAAATTTGCCAGATAATGTGAATAGTTCGTCTTGCAATCCAAGATTTTCATTAAGATGAAGGTGTGAGGGTTTGTTTGGTAATTCAGGCTCTGAGATTCCCAAGTTTTCTGATAGTGAGAGATAGGTTGGATCCATACTGTGAATTACCCACCAGATACGATTTGCAGTAGTAGACACAGAGTCTGAAGATGCTGTAGATGTCTCAATATTTCTAATTGATAGATTTACGTTAGCTGGCAGCTCAATGAAACAGCTTGATTCAGCTCCACCCTCCATACTATCATATGTTCCTTGATCACCACGATTGTATCCACCACCATAACAGACATTCTGTTGAGTGCCATTTACATACAAACTAGTAGTCCATTCGAATCTTGTACTACCAGTGTGACCACTAGTATAGATACCATATGCAATGTTATACAAGCCAGCTTTGTGAATTGTTACATCAGTACCATCTGCAGTAAATGAGTAATCACTTCCTAGTGTATCAATAGTGTCCCACTTTTGAGTAAATGTGCCAGCACCTAGATCATCACCGCCATTTACATCACGGATTTGAAGAATCTTTCCAGGAGCTGTAGTGCCAAGGTATTCTAAATCCAAATGCATTCTATCAGCTACACTGTTTCTATTTACAGCACCTGTATTTCCAACACCAATGTTTACTCGAAGTGCATCTTGAGAATCAAGATACAAGATGGTAGATGCCCCAACTGCTGCATCACGGGTATCAGTGTTTCCTCTTTGATTGATGTGACTCCAACCATAAGGAATAGAAGCCCAAACTCCGGAGGAGTTTGTTTGAATTTGGCCAAATGTTGATGCACGGTTGTTAGTTGTTTGAGTAACACCTACACCATAGGTGACTTTGTAATAACCAGCATTTTGTACGGTGACAACAGATGGAGTACCTAGACTGTGTGTGAAACTACTATCAGTTCTATTTTGAACTGTCCAACTGACAGTTTGGTTGCCAGAACTAAATGCAGCGCCGTTAGAATCTTCTCGTAAAATTATCACATTAGGATTATCAATTTTTTGTAAATGTATCCAGCTTTGGGCACCTGTTAGCGCAGCACCAGTTGTTGCACTGTTGGATACCCTTCTAGCAACGAGAGACACATATGAATCGGCATCCAATTCTATCAGACATGAGCCTTTTGCAACAGAATCCAATGCAGATGAACCACCTCCACGATTATACCCAGAGCCATAACATGCCTTAGAATCTGCACCATTAACTAACAAATGGGATAAAATCTGGTATCTAGCATCATTACCTGTACCATCATTTGTAGTAGTAACATACAATCCATAATTAATTCGATAAACACCATCTTCAAGAACGGTAATTCGCTCAGTATTAGTTACTGTAGAGTGATCAAATGCTGCGTCCTCTCTGTCCTCAATTGACCAAGTAATATCTTGATCAGCAGTGTTATCAATATCACCGGCTGCACCGCGTAATAAAATTACAGATGGACCATTCTTATTCACTGCACTGTTAAATGCATATTGTACATCATTACCAAATCTAAATTCCAAAATATGAATGCCAGTTGTCATTACAGTTGATGTTTCAGAACCTGTAGAATTGCTTGTGTAATTTGGATAGAAAACAGAATTACCGTTGATTGTGTAATTTAATGAATGAGTGCCATTAGTTAATTCTAAAAATTTCAAATCAGCAGGATATGCATCACCAAATGTTGTACCATTAATTGCGGTGATTGTAAGATTTGCAATGCCAATAGTGTCAAATCTAACTGTCCAATCACTTCCTACTTTGGGATAAGATTGAACATTGATTATGTTAATGTCAGCTTCAACTTCAAATTCTTGTTCAGATAGCTGTGGAACAGTCCATTTCATTCTGTCTGATATTCCATTTCCATCAGTATCAACAAATGTAACATTAAATCGTGGATCCAAAGTTACATCCACCTTTGAGCCGTTTATCATCCAGTGTAATTTGAAATCAACATTGTGTTCAACTAGATACTCTGGCAGATCAGTGTATGTTTTGACATTTGTATAATGTAATGTAGAGTTGTGAGCAACAGTTACATTTCTTTGGAATTTGACATCAGTTGAAAAGTCATTTTCTTTTGTATATGGTGCTGGTGTTGCGAATTTAATTAAATATTCTTTATCAGATTTTGTAGAATTTTTAATTTTTTCTGATTTCTTTTCATTTACATCTAATTTAGTTTCATTGATTATAATGAATTTGGATGGTTTTTCATGCTGTTTTACTTGCTTTAGTTCCTTCATTGTTGCAAGATCTAATGAAGCAATGGAAGTAACATTAATTTTCTTTGCAAGTTTGTCGAGTTTCTTTTGTTGTTTTTCTAGGAATTTTTCTAATTTTTCGGGTAACTCAACATCAGTAGAATTATCATTAACGTCATCATCATTCAAAATTGTTATCATATCTTGAGATATCTCAGATACAGTATCATTTTCATGGAGAATTTCTACTGCGATATCTTGTGCATCTGCAGGAATTTCCACTAAAATTGAATCCAGAGAACGGGTTTCATTGACGATGACTGTCTGGGTCCAATTTACGATTTTTCCAATTTCAATCTCATTATGTTCTAGTAGTGAGGGGTTATTCTTTGGCTCAAGAATTGGGATTCCATTTAGGAATAAGGAGATTTTGTCATCAAGACCCAAATGCGTACTATAATACGGGTTTCTTGGATCTACTGCAAATATCTCATTATTGATGAGCATATTTTCATTCAGATTTACAAATTGTAGATGGGATTCATCGCGGGCAATAGATGAGTGAATGCCTAATTGTTCAAAGATTTGGATATGGATTTGACCATTGTGATTTAGTAAAATGGAATCATCGAATTTGAGATCCTCGTTTAGTTTAATTTTATTTGAGTCGTTTTGGATTTCGGGTAGACCTTTTTCAAAAGGTAGACTAATTTTTTCAATTTTTATCAAAATATTTTCTGACAAAGAAATGGTAGACCCAGAAATTTTTGATGATTTTAGAGTGGAAATGTAAGCATTAAACTCGGTTTGAATTTGTTCTTGTGTGAGAGCTTTCTTGTAAACTGATGCATCACCAATTATGCCTGAAAAGTAGTTTGAAAAGCGTGGTTCATCTCTTTGAGTATTGATTAATGCACCAATTACAACATTGGATTCAGATGTTGCAACATTTGCGTGTGTCACATTGAGTTTTCCTTGAGAAAATGAAATTGGTTCGGGTAAAAATGCAGTTCCTTCGAGAGTTCCATTTACGTATAATGAAATTTTGGTTTTGTTAATTATACCTGCAACATGAGACCAGTTTTGAATGGCTTTTGTTCCCGTAATAGTTGTCCATGAGATTCCATCAAATACTGAAAATTTTGCAACCTTTTCCGGTGGAATTAATTTGTTTATGGATAACACGAATGAATTTTCTTTCCCCACGATAGTGAATTCAGAAGAACCGTTTGTGTAATTTGGTTTAACCCATGATGAAACGGTCAAAGATGATAAATCATTATTCAGATTTTCCTCATTAACCGCAATTATTTCAGATTGTGTTCCATTTGTAGAAAGAATAACTCCTTCCTCTTGCATATCAGTAGAATTGGTAATCGATGTAGGAAGAACTGATTCAGGAATTTCAGTAGAATTTTCTGGTTCAAATGTGAAAATTCGTGCTACAGGAGTGTTTGCAATGAAAATTGATTCAATATCGTGTCCAGATAATTGTGTATCATAAAATTCAACATCAGTAATTAAACCAGAATACAGATTTTCAGCGGAATGTTTCATATCAGGTGTTACTGCAGCACCAATGACAACATCATTTGCAGATGTGATCTCATCAACTGTTTTAATTGAGATTTGACCATCTGATGTTATGTATGGTATTCCTGTAATTGGAATTGTCCCTTCGAGAGTTCCATTTACATAAATCATTATTGCGGTTTTGTTAAAACTCGCTGCAAGATGCGTCCAACCATTAACTATTTGTGATTTTGATTCTACTGATGTCCATTTGATACCATCAAATACTGAAAATTTTGCAATTTTTTGTGGTGTTAAAACATTGTTAATGGATAAAACAAATGATCTAGCTTTTGAAACAATTGTAAATTCATCAGAACCTTTTGTGTAATCAGGTTTTATCCAAGCAGATATTGTCATATTGGTAATGTATGTTGTTGCATTGGTGGGAATTGTTTCAGCAAAATCATCTGTTCCATCTAATGAAATTGAGGTTAAATCTAATTCAGTATCGTTTAGGATTTTTGCATCTCCAATTAATTCTAAATTATTTGTTTGATTACCATTAATCCATGATTCAGTTACATTTGGTAAGATTATTTTTGGCGGATCAATTGGTAAATACAATGTGATACCCAACTGTTCATCTAATGTTTGATTATGGTGCTGAATTTTTTGCTCTATCAGTTGATCATTAAGATATAGATTCAATGAATCATTAATAGAGAGATATTCTGAAAAATTATCCCAGGTTTGATTATTAATTTTTAATAATAAACGATCATTGATACCCAATTGATTAAAAATGAAATGTTGTTGGATTGATTCATGATTTACAACATCTTCGTAAATGAATAGATTTTCTGACAATAATATAGAATTTTGGTTGTGAATAAGATCATAATCGAATATGTATTCATCATAAATAGAAACATGTTCAATTAATTGAATTATAATTAATGAATTAGTAACGTTTGATGGTTGAGGTTGTGCAGTAACGTTTGATGGTTGAGGTTGTGCAGTAACGTTTGATGGTTGAGGTTGTGCAGTAACGTTTGATGGTTGAGGTTGTGCAGTAACGTTTGATGGTTGAGGTTGTGCAGTAACGTTTGATGGTTGAGGTTGTGCAGTAACGTTTGATGGTTGAGGTTGTGCAGTAACGTTTGATGGTTGAGGTTGTGCAGTAACGTTTGATGGTTGAGGTTGTGCAATATCTACAATTGATTCAGAATTAATTTGATCGTCAGGTGGATCTATTTCAGATAATTGTGGAACATCGTAATCACCATCATCCACAATAACATCCGATGTTGAATTATCTATCATTGAATCAGTTCCTTCATCGGCAAATGCATATCCCCAGTAGGAATTTGCAATTGAATAGGGCGTAATCAAAATAGAAGATAATAAAATAATTACAAATGTAAATGATACAAATTGTTTGTATTGATAGAATTTACTTTTTTCATTTTCAATTCGAATGATTATGAGACCAGCTAACGGTACCGTGATAATTAACAGGGAAAATGGATTTTCTGATGAAAATTTTTCAGCATCAATGCGGAAAATATTTTCAATTTTTATTATTTCATCAGAAATATTTTGACCTGATGTTGTCAGAATGACAGGAATTTTGAAAATTTCAGATGAGGAAAATGATTTTTCGAAATATTTCAGTAATTTTTTTGATTCATCATCTAAAAATTCTAATTTTTTATCATCTGAATCATTTTCATCAGTTTGAATTACATGCAGACCATAATCATTTTGAATTGTTTTGTAAATTGATTTTGGATTTTTGAATCGCTCTAATGGGAAAATTCTCTCCCAGATTGCGAGACGTTCATTTCCATTATGGATTTTTGTTATAATTCCTTCTGTCTTTTTTTCGGAGGAGGTTTTGATTCCATCAAATAGATTTACAGAATAAATTTTTCCTTCGTTACGTACATCATCGGGGACAGGTAATTTTTTTCCATTAAATTGTTTAACAGAAATTCCATCAAATAGATTTACAGAATAATGTTTTGAGATTTTTTCATTCGTATTTGTTGTTTTTATTTGAGAAAATGTAATTTCATCATTAGGAATGTTTGAATAAATTGAGACAGATGTTGCAAACGCAAATGAAAATGACGATATTAAGATAATACTAACTAATGCAACCGCAATGGCCTTTGTTTCCACATGATTTGTGACTAATTATTCATACATTATTCCGATTGCGTTTAGTTTGGACAAAATATTTTTCAAAAATTATTCGTAAATCAAAATTTTCTAAAAAATTATTTTTAAAAAATTATCATTTTTCATATTTTTGCTCAAAAAATTGTCTGCTGATTTTTCAAGGTAATTTTTCAGGAATTGAATTGTTTTTTGAATTTGAAAAAACCCCTCTTTATATGGTCAGTATACCAAAGGTAGACATGGTCAACCGCGTTGTTTCCACAAAACTAACAGAGGAAGAGCATTCAAGATTCATGGAAATTTGTAATGATAATGGGATGACAATTTCATCAATGTTGAAACGCTCAATTATTGATCAAATAAAAAAAGAGAATAGCAAGAGGAAAAAAGAATCTTCAGACAAAACAAATTCTGATGAAGAAAAGTTGAATATCAACAACATAGAAGAGACTGAGAAAAAGATCTCAGGCACAACTGAACAGAATCAAGAAGAGCGATTTCTTTACTTTTAGGAAAGAGAATTTAATTAATTATTTCATCAAAGAGAACTATCCTGAATTATTTTAATAATACAGATCACATATCATGTTATGCGTAAAGGTCCAGCAATAGGCATCGGAATTGCAATAGTAATAGTTGCAATTGGAATTGGTGTTGGGTCTACCTTTACAGATTCAATTAATTTTGATGGTATACCTGGCAATGATCAGGATAATTCCATGCAAATGTCAGATAATATCGAAATTACAGTTACTCCCCCTGCTGCAGAAGAAAACAGTCCAGGTAAACAGATTGATGTTGAGTTGGTAGACGGAGTAGGAACTGGAGACCGATAACTAGTCTACGCCTGTAAAGATATCTACGACTCTATTAGCTAATTTTTCGATATCAACGGTTGGTTCTGCAGAGATTAAGAGAAGTACTTTGCTTATTGGAAAAGGAAAACTCACAAGTACAACTTTGTCACGCCTAGCAGCAAGATAGTTTATTGGACCTAAGGTTTGGTCAAACTCTTTTCGAATGGAAACTTTGGATACAAATTCCATAAATGACTTTAATTTTGTTTCATCGCCTTCAAGAGGAGTCAATCCTTCCTTTTGACCGCCAGATATGAGTTCGCCGTCCTGATTAATTATTCCAGCAAAACGGATTTCATCCTCTTGGAGTAGGACTTTGCATTTTTCATTGTATAATTTGAGAGGAATGGTTTGTTTTTCCAATTTCTATTGATTCACAATATCAAGAGAGATAAAAACGTCGCCATGAGTGCTTTCTTTGAGTGTCAAAAGCAGTAAAAAAATCAATTAAAGATTTGTAAAAAATGTGTGTCCAGAATAAACATCCTGAACCCTAATACTCAATGACTTTGTCAAAATACATGGGAAGGAAGTTCATCAATCGATACAAAAATGAAAATTATGATCAAGAGTATGAAGAAGAAGAGGAAAACAACAAGAAGAGGATGGAAAGAGTTGGACCTAATATCGATGATGTCGATGCCATGGATGTCGAAATCCGACAGATTTCTCTTGAAAAAAATATGGACAAACCAAGATCAAGAGAAGAAATCATTAAAGAAGAATTACAAGTTGCAGGGCATCAGACAAGAACTACAAATCAATTTCAAAAATATATTAATGCGCATATTGAGGATCGACTTTCAAGGATAGATAAAATTAAACAAGCAAAACAAGCTTTTGATAAAGATATTGAAGCATTGAAAGGAGATGAATTCCAATATCTTACAAGATTAAAAGAGACCAAAGTAGAAACATTATCTTCAAAAGCAATGCAAGAGATGCTTCATTCACTAACACTAAACAAAGACATTACAAAATCAAAGTTAGAACATTTTAAAAATCGTGTAAAAGAAACCGAGCAAGAGCTTACGCGTCAAGAAAAAGACATTGAAAGAATTGAAAAACGGATTAATGAAAAGATGCTTCAGGAAAAAGAAGAAAAGGTAAAAGAAGAAAGTATCAAAAAAGATCTTGCAGAGTTAAGTAAAAAATACAACGTTAATGAATTACGCAAAATATTACAGTCATTATCAACAAGTGAGGATGAATAAATGGCAAGAAAGTTTATCAACAGAAAAATTTCTGCAGAAGACGAATGGAGTCACATTGCAGATTCACAAAATCCAAACATCGATGATGTTGATGTTATGGATATACAAGATCGTACATTGTTTTTTAATGACGAAGCGCAAACTCCACAGACTAATTGGGAAAAAACAAAGGAGGCAACTCGGAATGCAATGGATAAAGCAGGCAACACAGGACAATACATAAAATATGTTAATGCACATTTTGAAAAGAAAAATTCTGAAATTAACAAGATTAAAGCACTAAAACACAAATTTGATCAAGAAGTAGATTTACTTCGTCAAACAAGCGATACTCTAAGAGCAGATAGCAATCCAAATCAATTCATAAATGACAAGAAAAGATTGTCTGAAATAAAAGAGTCAATTCAAAAAGAACATCAAGTAACAAAAGCATATTTGAATGAACTGAAAAGCTCAATATCAAAAACAGAATCAGAATTAGAAAGACAGGTTAATGAAATGCGAGAAATTGACGAGTCATTGAAATATAATTCCTTAAGCAACAATGATGAAAAAACAATACGAACGATTGATGAAGAATTAAGTTCTTTGAGTAAAAAATATGATGCAAAAACAATGCTTGATATTTTAAAAAGTTTAGAAGCATCTCTTGAAAAAGAGGAAATAAAAAATGCTAGCAAGTAAGTCAGTTAAATTCCTAATTGTTGATGATTCAGAGGCAATAAGAATTGCAATAAAAGAAATTTTGGACGCTACAGCATATTCTTGTAAATACTTAGAAGCAGACAATGGATATGACGCAGTAAAATTATTTCGTGATGAGTCACCAGACATTGTGTTTTTAGACATTTACATGCCAAGAGTAGACGGGATTCAATCACTAAAAGCAATGCTAACGTTAAACAAAAAAGCTAAAATAATTATGATCACAGCAGCTGCAAATGCAAAAATCGTTCATGAAGGAATTAGGTTAGGAGCTAGAGACTATATTCTAAAACCATTTGACAGGATTGCACTAAACAATGTAATGACTAAAGTCATGAATCAACCTTGGTAAAAAATTAAGGTAGTCCTTCAGAATCATCAGCACAGTGTTTGTGAACCCATTTACCTGAAGAATCTTTTGAGATCTCTTTGCCAGGTTGAATTTGTGCACCGCATGATACACATGACGAGTTAAATTTTGCTTTCATGTTCTAACTCTAGTAATAAAAAATATAATCTTAGTTTTGCAAAAAGTGTTTACGTATAGTGAGCTTTAAGTAGAGAATTAACGTTTTTTCTTTAAACAGTCTTCCAGTGCATCATTAATTACACGTGAAAAACTAACTCCTTTACTCTCTTGTTTTATCATTTTTGCCTGACGTTCGCGTAATTTTTTTTGCAATTCAGAATCCAACATGATTGTAATTCTCTTTAACATATTTTGTAATTAAATTGGTAGAATATAACTTCATGTGCAAATTATTAATTTATGAAATTTTTTAATTTTTTAAAAAAATGACTCTTATTTCCATTTATGAAAAATAGTATGAATGAACTCATGTTAATATTATAAGATAAAAATTTTAGATTCCCAAAAATGAAAACGTAACTTGCAGTAAAAAATCTCTTAAAAAATTAGAAAAGAAGTTTGTTTTTATCGGAATGTTCTTACTTTTCGAACTATTTTGTTGTGATCAAAGCCAGGAGAACATGTCACATATAACAAATGATTATTTCCTGCTGGCATTACAAGTCGTTTGACTTTTTCATATTCAGCCAGAGTGTATTTGCATTTGCCTAATTTGCGAGCAAGTTTCTTTCTGCCTTTCATGTTTCGTGCCGATGCCTTTAGTGATTCTTTACTTTCACTTGGGCTTAGAATGTTCTTTACAGCTTTTCTTCTTCCGTGGAAAACTAGTTTGCCATTCATGTCACAAATGGTTACAACACGAATAGAAGGACTGATCTTCAGAACTTTTGCCACTACGTCTTGGGCGTCCATGGTGTAATCATAAATCAATATGTGATAAAGGTTTCCGCATCCTCATTCGTGTAAATATAATCAAATACCATCGTTTGAAAAAAATCTCAAAGTATCATGCAATGTCGTGTATAGCATTCGCTAAAAGCGATAAAAGAAAAAAATCATCATGCAATGTCGTGTATAGCATTCGCTAAGTGATTCAAAAATGAATCATCGCACATAGTCTCTATGTAAATGGCTGAACCGGTGTGTTGGTCTATTAGTAAAGGCTGGCTCACCACTCGCCGAAGCTCGTGATACTACACCACCTTCCTATCAACGCAGTCTTCTTCTGCCGACCTTCATCTTACGAAAGGATGTCTTGTCTCGGGATAGGATTCGTGCTTAGATGCTTTCAGCACTTAGCCTAAACGGCTTAGCTGCCCGGCCTGCCTTGTCAGACAACCGGTAAACCAGTGGCCACGCTTCTCTGTTCCTCTCGTACTCGGAGAAACTTCCCCTCAGACATCCACGCTTCCATCAGGCAGAGACCGACCTGTCTCACGACGGTCTAAACCCAGCTCATGTTCCCTTTTAATAGGCGAGCAGCCTCACCCTTGGCCCCTGCTGCAGGACCAGGATAGGAAAAGCCGACATCGAGGTACCAAACCGCGGGGTCGATAGGAGCTCTCGCCCGCGACGAGCCTGTTATCCCTGGGGTAATTTTTCTGTCACCTCCGGGCCCCAATAGTGGGCACACGAAGGATCGCTAAGCCAGACTTTCGTCTATGAATTCCGTGCGTTTGGAAATCCATTCAGTCTAGTTTTTGGCTTTGCCCTCTTCAGTGGATTTCTGACCCACTTGAACTAAACTTTGGGCCCCTTTGATATCTTTTCAAAGGGGTGCCGCCCCAGCCGAACTGCCCACCTGCACATGTCTCCGGTCTTCACCGGATTAGACGTACTGCAAACTTTATCTGGTGTTACATCGTCGCTTCCTAACATCCCAGAGAATGTTAAGCATAGCTCCCAGATACCCTGTGTAAAGTCAACTATACGTCAAGCACAAGCTGCAGTAAAACTCCACGGGGTCTTCTCTCCCCGATGGAAGATGATGGACTGTTCGTCCACCTTATGTGGCTTCACCGGGTTGTAGGCGGGGACAGTGGGGCTCTCGTTGTTCCATTCATGCGCGTCGGAACTTACCCGACAAGGCATTTGGCTACCTTAAGAGAGTCAGAGTTACTCCCGGCGTTAACCGGCCCTTAGCTCGGTTGAACCCAAGTTTTAGGTACCGGCACCGGCCAGGATTCAGCGACTATACAAATCCTTTCGGACTAGCAGTCGCCTGTGTTTTTATTAAACAGTCGGAACCCCCTTGTCATTGCAACCTGCTATCCCCATTCCTCATGAAGATTGCAGGCATCCCTTATACCTAAGCTACAGGACTAATTTGCCGAATTCCCTCGCCATACGGTATACCCGTAGCACCTTAGATTACTAATCCAGCGCACCTGTGTCGGATCTGGGTACGAACTTGCAATTTGCTAACTACACGGTCTTTCATGGTCTCCTGGAATCAAGAAAACTCCGCTAACGCGAAGCCACTCCTACCTCGGATCAGTTCTCGTCATTACGACACTCCCCAATCCTTGAATAGTTAGATACAACGACGGTTGTACACTCCATATCCGGAAGCTAACCATATAGCTCAAACGCTCCTTGCAAGGTACTAGAATATTAACTAGTTTCCCATTCGAATTACTCTGTTGAGGTAATCCTTAGGATCGACTAACTCCAGGCTGATAGCGCATTGCCTGGAAACCCTTGCGCTTTCGGTGGTATGGGTTCTCACCATACTATGCTGTTACTGCCGCCAGGATCTGCAATAGAAACCGGTCCACAGGACATCACTGCCCTGCTTCGGCCCAATCACTACGCCAACCTACCACGAAGTATCTTACGAAACTTATCTGAAGTATCGGTACTTTGCTTTAGCCCCGTCCGTTTTTGTGGCAACTACGCTCGGCAGGTAAGTTGTTACACACTTTTTGAAGGATTGCTGCTTCTGAGCATACCTCCCTGCTGTCTTGGCGTAAATACGCACTTTGGCTTGACACTTAGCAAAAATTTGGGGACCTTAACTTCAGTCTGGGTTAAACCCCTTTCGGTCGTGAACCTTACGTCACACGAACCCGTGTCCTTGTTTCTACGATGTGTATCCGTTCGGAGTTTGAATAGAGGGTGAGGAATTTCTTCCCCGCGCCCCCTTATCAGTGCTCTACCGGAAACACCACCTCCACAAAGCACGCCCTACGAGACGCTTCGGTTGGAACTAGCGAGCGCCAGTCTAGATTGGTTTTTGACCCCTATTCCCAAGTCACACAAACGATTTGCACGTCAGAACTGCTATAGACCTCCAGCGGGCTTTCGCCCGCCTTCGTCTTGCTCAGGAATAGATCGACTGGCTTCTAGCCTTGCCGCCATGACTCAACGCACTTTCACACGCTTCTCCTCACAATGTTGCGAGAATTCGGTTTCCCTTCGCCTCCACCTTTCTTGGTTTAGGCTTGCCATGACAGTAAGCTCCCTGGCCCGTGTTTCGAGACGGAACGCATGACACTGATGACATGAGCTTCAAACCTTTAGCTCTATTGCTAGAACCTCCAGTCTGAAAAAATCACCTTCCATGCCATGCACGTCTGTAAGCAATAGGTTTCATGCACTTTTCACCCCCCTTCCGGGGTACTTTTCAGCTTTCCCTCACGGTACTAGTGCACTATCGGTCTTGAGAGATATTTAGCCTCTGAAGCTACTTTCTCCAGTATTCTTTGCCCACTACCAAGGACAAATACTCGGGTAATGACAAGATCCTATACCATTTCACCTACGGGGGTATCACCCTCTACGCCATAACATTCCAGGAAATTTGGGTTATGTTCTAGGATCGTAATGTCACACCAAAACACCACATCTCTACTATGTTACCATAGCAGATTCAGTTTGGGCTATTTCCTTTTCGATCGCCTCTACTTGGGAAATCTCAATTGATTTCTTTTCCTCGTGGTACTAAGATGCTTCAATTCCCACGGTTCGATCTCCACTACCATT
This sequence comes from Thermoproteota archaeon, assembly GCA_003352285.1. Taxonomy (NCBI): domain Archaea; kingdom Thermoproteati; phylum Thermoproteota; species Thermoproteota archaeon. The sequence continues at coordinate 15,994 of QQVN01000005.1, forward strand.
GTAATGGAGTGCATAAATGCAGGATTCCTATTCGGAGATCTCGGGATCATAGGGTGCGTGCACCTACCCCGAGCTTATCGCAGCTTGCCACGTCCTTCTTCTCTCCTCAAGCCTAGCAATCCACCTATTGCCGTCTTTACACCGGCAAATTCAGCCACATATTACACGACTATGCACGACGATCATTGCGTGTACTCCAAGGGGAGGTACCCGCTACATCCTTCATACATCACTTTCATGATGCATTGCATCTGATGGTTTTTGTGAAGATTATGTGCACTCGTCACAATTTCTTTTATCTAAGGAGGTGATCCGACCGCAGGTTCCCCTACGGTCACCTTGTTACGACTTTTCCCTTGTCACTTACCTCAAGTTCGATAACGCCAATTAGACGTCACCTCGCTAAAAGCAAACTTCAATGAAACGACGGGCGGTGTGTGCAAGGAGCAGGGACGTATTCACCGCGCGGTAATGACACGCAGTTACTAGGGATTCCATATTCGTGAGGGCGAGTTGCAGCCCTCAGTCATAACTGTGGTAGTGTTTGAGGATTACCTCCTCCTTTCGGATTTGGGACCCATTGTCACTACCATTGCAGCCCGCGTGTGGCCCCAGAGTTTCGGGGCATACTGACCTGCCGTGGCCCTTTCCTTCCTCCACATTAACTGCGGCGGTCCCGCTAATTCGCCCCACTACTCCTGAGAGTAATGGTGGCAACTAGAGGCAAGGGTCTCGCTCGTTACCTGACTTAACAGGACATCTCACGGCACGAGCTGGCGACGGCCATGCACCACCTCTCAGCTTGTCTGGTAAAGTCTTCAGCTTGACCTTCATTCTGCTGTCTCTCCGGGTAAGATTTCTGGCGTTGACTCCAATTGAACCGCAGGCTTCACCCCTTGTGGTGCTCCCCCGCCAATTCCTTTAAGTTTCATACTTGCGTACGTACTTCCCAGGCGGCAAACTTAACGGCTTCCCTGCGGCACTGCACTGGCCACAAGCCAATGCATCACTGAGTTTGCATTGTTTACAGCTGGGACTACCCGGGTATCTAATCCGGTTTGCTCCCCCAGCTTTCATCCCTCACCGTCGGACGTGTTCTGGTAGACCGCCTTCGCCACAGGTGGTCATCAATAGATCAAAGGATTTTACCCCTTCCTACCGAGTACCGTCTACCTCTCCCACTCCCTAGCTGTACAGTATTCCCGGCAGCCCATACGTTGAGCGTATAGATTTAACCGAAAACTGATACAACAGGCTACGGATGCTTTAGGCCCAATAATCCTCCTGACCACTTGAGGTGCTGGTTTTACCGCGGCGGCTGACACCAGAACTTGCCCACCCCTTATTCATCGGTGATTCTACGACCGACAAAAGATTTCTTTAGCAGAAATCACTCGGATTAACCTTGTCGTGCTTTCGCACATTGCAAAGTTTTCTCGCCTGCTGCGCCCCATAGGGCCTGGGTCCGTGTCTCAGTACCCATCTCCGGGCCACTCCTCTCAGAGCCCGTACCTGTAATTGTCTTGGTGGGCCATTACCCCACCAACAAACTGATAGGCCGCAGTCCCATCCTACGGCGATAAATCATTTTGACCATAAACCATTCCAGGAGCTATGATCTATCGAGTATTATTCTCAGTTTCCCGAGGTTATCCTCGTCCATAGGGTAGATTGACTACGTGTTACTGAGCCGTCTGCCTTGTATTGCTACAAAGACTCGCATGGCTTAGTATCAATCCGATAGCAGTCAGGTCCGGCAGGATCAACCGGATTCAGTGGATTATAGAAGTACTATTGTACTTAATTGGAATTGAACGGAATGCACATAATCTTCACATTTCAGATTTGATCATTTGATCAGATCCTCATTTTGTATGCGTAACTGGAGGCTTGGGAATCATAAAATGGTCCAATACCATACTTCATCACAAGCGCCGCTCTTGCGTTACGTATGCAGAGGGTGAAACTTCTCAAATACATATAAACCATGCCAAGAAGTTTCGATCTTTGATTAAATTAACGATCAAATAATAGAAAATAGGACTGAAAAAAGTGGATTATATTTCAAAATACAAAAAAAAGACAAAGAGATCCTCAAAGATTTTTGCAAGATCACAAAAATTTCATGTTGGCGGAGTAAGTCATAACATTAGATTTTTTGAGCCATATCCATTTGTTGTAAAATCTGCCAGAGGCAAAAATCTGATTGATGTTGATAATAACAAATTTGTAGATTATTGGATGGGTCATTGGAGTTTAATTCTTGGACATGCTCCAAGTTCAGTAAAAAATAGAGTTCAAAAACAAGTAAACAATGGATGGATGTTTGGTACAGTCAACAATCCAACAGTTGAGCTATCAAGCATAATACAAAAGACAGTACCTGCTGCAGAAAAAATTCGTTATGTAACATCAGGTACTGAAGCCACAATGTATGCAGTAAGATTAGCTCGCTCAGTCACTGGAAAAAAAATTGTTGCAAAGATTGATGGCGGATGGCATGGATATACATCTGAACTTCTAAAAACAGTCAACTGGCCGTTTAGTAAATCAGAAAGCAGTGGACTAGTAAATGAGGAAAATATAATATCAATTCCATACAATGATATTGAAAAATCAATTGAAATTTTAAATTCTGTCAAAGAGGACTTGGCATGCACTATTATTGAACCAGTATTAGGTGGCGGAGGATGCATTCCAGCAACTCAGGAATATCTCAAGGCAATAGAAGAATTTGTTCACAAAAATAATTCGTTATTTTTACTAGATGAGATCGTTACAGGTTTTAGATTCAGATACGGTTGTCTTTATCCGACTATGAAACTTGATCCTGACATTGTAACTTTGGGAAAAATTGTAGGAGGTGGGTTCCCAATAGGAGTCCTGTGTGGTAAAGAAGAGATAATGGAGTATGCAAATACTGGAAAATATACTAAAGAAGAAAGATCATATATTGGAGGAGGAACATTTTCTGCAAATCCTATTTCAATGACATCAGGCCATGCAACCCTAACAGCGTTAAAGAAAAAATCAATCTACTCAAAAATTAGCAAGCTTGGAAATTATGCAAGAAGAGAGTTAAAGAAAACATTTGGCGATAAAGTAATCATCACAGGAAAGGATTCATTATTTATGACCCACTTTGTCAAGGAAGGAATTACACAAATCAATAACGCATCAGATGCAGCAAAATGTGATGTAGAATTATTACATAGATATCACACTGAATTAATTGCAAAAGATGGCATCTTCTTTTTGCCTGGAAAGCTTGGAGCAATATCGGATGCACATTCAATTTCGGATATCAAAAATTTGGTTAATGCCACACAAAGATTCACAGAAGATTTCTATCATTGAGAATTTGAAAATTATTAAGTACTAAGGATATTGGAATAGCATGATATTTTTTGGAAAAAAAGAGGACCCAGAAGACCTAATCTATCAAGGAGTATCTTTTCTTGAAAAGAATCAGCCTAAAGCTGCACTAGTATTGTTTTCCAAAGCCCTCAAAAATGACCCTAAAAATTTGTCTGCCTTACACAAAAAAGGCCTAACTCTAAATCAATTAAAAAAATATCAGGATGCGATAACATGTTTTGATAAGATTATTGAGATAAAGAAAGATGATCCTGATGCGTATAACAACAAGGCAATAGCTCAGGCAGAACTTGGAAACACAGATGGAGCATTGGAATCATACGACATGGCAATTGCTGCTGATTCAAAATATGCTGCTGCATATTTTAACAAAGGAGTGCTCTTTGACAGACTTGAAAAGCGTGAAGAGGCATTAGCGATTTTAGATGAAGCTATAAAATTAGATCCCAGAAAGCCAAATGCGTTATTTTACAAAGGAATCGTGTTAGGAAAGCTTGCAAGACATGAAGAGGCGCTCAATTGCTTTGAGAAAGTAACAAAAAACAATCCTAGTCATCTGGATAGTTTGTTTCACAAGGGAATAGAATTAGCAGAATTAGAAAAGCATGAAGAAGCGATAAGAGTTTTTGACAAGATTCTTGAAAAGCATAGAGACAATGTCAATGTCATTTATGCCAAAGCAAGAAGCAAAGCTGCACTAGATGACATCAGTCAATCATTAGAATTACTAAAAAGAGCTATAATGAAAGATCCTAAAACGATAAAAAAATGGGCAAGAGCTGAGAAAATATTTGAAAGATTTGAAGATGACGAACGATTTAGAAAAATGGTAAAATAAATTACAAAATTTTGTTTCTTACAGCATCTATTCGGAGTAATTCTACTTTCTTTTTCGGACCTACAATTCGTGATTCGTAAATTGGAACATAGATTTCATAAACTTCGTCAATGGTAAAATCTTCTCTTAAATCTCGAACATTTTCGACATCAAGTTGTTTTAACTTAGTTTTTAATTTCTCAATAGCCTCTTCTACAGATAAATCTGGTTTTTTTACATCAGGTTGATTTTTTTGTAAAACTCTTGTAGGATAGTTTTCTAAATTTTTAGAATCTAATTTGAATGGAAATTTTATTTCGGTTCCATGTTGATCGAAATACATAGAATCAGAATTAACAACGTAAGCGTGCTCTTCCATTTGAATATCTACTTTGTTTTTCCCTTTTTTACCTGAAAGCATTTTAGCAAATTTTGATTTTTCACGAATAGGGAATGTGCCCTCACCTAAAACTACCTCACTAACATTATGGTCTACGGATATCTCATGAGTTGCTTTTCTATAGTAATCGGCAGTGTAAGTACCAGAGACATAAAGAACTCCCTCATAGATTAAATCAGTTGATGCAACATTGACTTCGTCTGCTTTAGGTTTTGAAAAGAGACTCTTAAAGACACTAACCTTTTTTTGTTCTGTTATCTTTTGTGCGTCAAATTCATCCAAGTTTACTTTTAAAACAAAGGTCTTACTCTCATAGTCAGCATTTGACAATAATACATCAAAGTTGAATCAACTTTTAAAGATTGCATACAAGTCAATATGATTAAAACAGATAAAACACAGTCAGATAAGGAAAGTTATGGAAATCCAAAAGACTAATCTTTCTCAAGTTAAAACAAAAAATGCAGACAGCGTATATTTTACAGGAAAGACAGTGATGAAAGAGATCACTGGTAAAATAAAATCAAATGATGAAAAATTATATCATGTAACCTTCAAAAATGGAAGTAGGACGAAACTACATTGCCATACAGGAGGTCAGACTTTAATTGTTACAGAAGGAATAGGCAGTCTAGAAATTTTTAGAAAAAATGCAAAAACAAAGAATTCATTATTTGGAATAAAATTAATCAAAACAACTTCTTTAAAGAAAGGAGACATTGCATATATTCCTGCAAAAACACTTCACACTCACGGTTCAGTAAGCAAGAAGACTTTTTCGCATTTTGCCATTAATGCATATATGCCCTCAAAGAAAGAACCAAAAACCATTTGGTTTGAATCAGACTTTAATTCAAAAGCAATAAAGAAATTATAATTATTCATCCTATAGTCAGGTATGTCGTTTAAAGAACTAAACGAAGTAGAAACAATTCAAGGAAATGAAGGAACTATCATTCGTCAATTATTTCATCCACACAACACTTTGGATGGGATAAGGTATAGTATAGCACACTTTACTTTGAATGAAGGAAAAAAATCAACAAAGCACAAACTAAAGTCATCTGAGGTATATTATTTTCTAAAAGGTAATGGAATTATTCATGTGGATAATACATCATTCAAAGTCAAAAGTGGCAGTGTGATTTACGTACCACCCATGTCACCTCAGCATGTAGAAAACACTGGAAGTGAAAATTTGGAGTTTTTATGTATAGTAGATCCTGCTTGGAAACAGGATGATGAGTTCATCATAAAGTGAGACACAAATTGTTTTTAAAATAGCCATGGCTTTAGGAGATTAGTGAATACATCCCAAGCTTACCAGACTTTGGAAATAAAGAATGATGCATCTTTTGATGAAGTAAAGATAGCATACAGAAAGTTGGCCCTAGAATTACACCCAGATAGATCAAAAGGAGATGATAAAAAATTCAAACTGGTAACAGAGGCATATCATATTTTAAAAAATAATCAAGACACTCAATCAAAGAACAAGAGTTGGGATTTTACTGATGATGAAACAAAACAGAAAAAAGATGTCAGAAAAAATAATTCACAGTGGGGAGCTCCACCAAAAAATGATCCACCCCAACAAGACTGGAGTAAGTATACTCAAGAGTTTGAAGATGAGAACCCAGGATTTTGGAAAGAATATGAAAGAAAGTTTTGGGAAGCATATGATGCAAAGGTTAACAACAATGGAAAAAATGAAGAGTTTGAAAAAACAAAAGAACCCAAAAAGCAACCCAATCTTTTTGTCAATGTAGACCCAAGTTTATGCATCGGATGTTGTAGTTGTGAGATGATTGCACCAAATGTTTTTGAAGTTGACAGATTATCAAGGATGAATCCAAAATCAAAAGTTCACAACATGAAAGGAGCAGGCATAAATAAAATTATGAATGCGGCAGAGACATGCCCCACAAAAGCAATCATAGTTGAAAACCTAGACACTAAAGAGAAACTATATCCCCATTAAATTACATAATTAACTTTTTAAAAATTTCTTCAGTTGTTTTGTTATCTGGTTTTGGCGTGTTTTGAAACATACTATGAACAGGTCCTGCAGAATCATTTTTGCTCCGTGGTATCAGGTGAACATGTACATGGGGTACTTCCTGCCCGCTTTGTTTACCATTATGAATGGCAATCAAAGTTGCGCCCGTTAATTGATCAATTTTTGATGTGACCATCCTCACTGTCTCAAAGAGATCTTTATTTTCCTCAGAAGGAATATCTTGGACTTTTTCATAATGATTTCTTGGAATAACCAAACAATGACCTGCAGTTACCGGGAAGGCATCTAAAAATGCCAGAGATTTTCCTGTTTCTAGAATCTTTTTTGATGGAATCTCACCATGAACAATTTTACAAAAAATACAATCCATTATTCATGATGAATTAATCAAGATATTAAATTCAACTATGGTGTTACAATTTCAGCCCAAGCTAAATCTCGGCCAAATTTTATAGTAACACTATCGCCAACTTGAGCATTACAGTTTTCTATAGTTTTAGGAACATTATCTTGGGTTGCAACATAACAAACCCCATCTTTATTTGAGAGAATTTCAACTTCCTCAAAAACATCTTCGCGAATCAAATTCCAAAAAGGAAAAACTACAGTAGCCAAGACCAAGCCTGCAATGATTATAGCTCCTCCAAAGATTAATCCGTGTTTTTGTGATTCAGAAAGATCCAAAATTACCAAAGACCCCCATCACTGCCTTTAGGGTCTAATTTTTTTGCAGGTACATTACCATGTGCCTTCTTAAGATGTCTCTTTAGGCGTTCGGGGTCATGTAATTCCATTCCACATTCTTTACATTTTGTTTGATTTGGATCTTCTTTTTTTCGTAGTAATCCCATTACAAATTAAAATTTTGAAATATATTATAAAGGATACTAGTTTTCATCAAACATATGGCAATCAAGAACATTACAGTTTTAGGTTCAGGAATAATGGGTCATGGGATTGCTCAAGTTTCTGCAATGTCAGGGTACAATGTTGTCTTGCGAGATATTGAGCAGAAATTTCTTGATAAAGCAATGGAGAAGATAAAGTGGAGTTTAGATAAACTAGTATCAAAAGAAAAAATTACAAAAGAACAGTCTGAGGACATTTACTCACGAATAGTTCCTATCGTTGACTTGAAAGAAGCAGTAAAGAATGCAGACATGGTCATTGAGGCAGTTCCAGAGATCATGGATTTGAAGAAAAAAGTATATGCAGAGCTAGATGAAGCTGCTGCTGAAAATGTTATCTTTGCATCAAACACAAGTACACTTCCAATTACAGAGATTGCAAACACAACAACCAGACCTGAAAAATTTATTGGAATTCATTTCTTTAACCCACCTCAACTAATGAAACTAGTAGAGGTAATCCCAGGAGAAAAAACTGGAAAGGATATTTTAGATATAACAAATAACTATGTAAAATCAGTAAACAAACAACCAGTAGTTTGCAGAAAAGATGTTCCAGGATTTATTGTGAACAGATTATTCATTCCACTCGTTCACGAAGCATGTTACGTAATGGATAGATTTGGATACGACAAGACAGAAATTGATTCTGCCGTAAAATTCAAGCTTGGCTTCCCAATGGGAATATTTGAGCTAGCAGATTTTACTGGAATGGATGTCATACACAAAGCTACAATTGAGATGCATCTGAGAGATAAAAAAGTAATCAACCCCCATCCGACAATTGAAAAATTATTTAATGAAAAGAAATTAGGTCAAAAGACCGGAGAAGGATTTTACAAATACTCAGATGACAAATACGAAAGAATTCCTTTATCAGAAGAGCTTGCTAGTAAATGCAACCCCATTCAAATTGTTGCAAATATTTTAAACAATGCAGCATGGTTAGTATCAAATGGAGCAAGCGACATCGAAGAGATTGAAAAAGCAGCACAATTAGGATTAGGACTCAAAAAGCCATTGTTTGAAACAGCAAAAGAAATTGGAATGTCAAATATTGTAAATGAATTAAATCAGTTGGCACAAAAACATGGAAAGTTTTACGAGCCTGATCCACTACTAGTTTCTATAAAGTAATTTTTGATAGAATTAACTCTACAGCATCTTTAGGATTATCTGCACCAAGAATCTTAACATTATTTCTGTGGTCTAGATATTTGTCAACATACTGCTGAGATACACCACCGGTATTTTTTATGACCACCATTGGTTTTTTGTGCATGTATGCAGCTGCCATCTCAGAGAGAGTTCCAGAACCGCCACCAATTACAATGATTCCATCAGCAGAAAGTGCATTTAGAAAATCACGAGTCAGGCCCATTCCACTGGGTATAACAATATCACAAAATTCATTTGCAAATGTTGGATCATCTTGAGGGATTATCCCCACAGTCAAACCCCCAGCATCTCTGGCTCCATGACAAGATGCCCTCATTACACCGCCTAGACCACCAGATATCAATACGGCGCCTGATTTTGCAATCTCAGATCCAGTTTCATAAGCAATTTTTTCATGCTCTGGAGTACATCCATTATCGTTATGACCGATTACCAAAATTTGGATTCGTTTTGTCATGTTTGCCATGATAAGCATCATATCAAAAATCTTTCCAATCGTAAAGGATATTAAATAAAAAAAAGATAGTATACTATGGAAAAACGCTCAATGCCAATTTGCTTTTCAAATGATCAATACAAGATGATCGAGGAATTTGCAAAAAAACACGGCATGGTTAATGCAAGCCAAGCAATAGAAAAGATTATCGAACAAGCCTAAACGGCCTATATTCATTTTTGATATTTGTTTTAGATTTAGACAGGGTAAACTATTTTTTAGACCTGAATATACAGTCAAAGATGCGATTATTCAGTAGGGGTCCAACATATTGCGCAGTTTGTAATAAAGAGATCACTCACAAGCACAAGCCAAAAAGAGAGTGGAATATCAAAGGTTCACTTTGTGGAAACTGTCATGTGGATAAGACCAAGGAATATTTTGAAGCAAAATCTCGTCAGCCCTGTGCACAATGTGGAATAACTAAAAAAATTTCAGATTTATGGGAGCCAAGATGGCAATGGGACATGGATGGATTGCTTTGCAAGGAATGCTTTGATAAAAAAGAATCAAGTCATAAAAATGAAAAAAATTTCTGTAGTGTCTGTGGAAGCAAGATGGGCTTTATCAGATACAATCCAAAATCAAAGTGGAAGATGACAGGGCAGCTTTGTAGAAATTGTTGGGACGAACAAAAAGCAAAATCAGGATGAGTTAATGTTTTTTAAAAAAAATGTATGCGAAATATGTAAAGCAAAATTCTCAAAGATAGAAGAGCTCATGCAGCATCAACAAGTAACACACTATAAGGATCTTCCATACGATTGTAAAGAATGCAATGAATCATTTTCAAATATGGAAGATATGAGAACTCATCTACAAAGAGAACATAGTTACAAAAAAGACAGGTAGCTATACTGCGTTAACAGATTTTACTACTGGTGGACGTACTTTATTGAATACTCGGAATCCACAAATGCATTTTATTTCTGGCAAGCGAGTCAATTCTGTATTTGATACAGTCGTTCCACATCTAAGACAAGAATAGATTACTTCAAACTGCTCAGTGGGTGCTGATTCCTCCATTGATACATCAGGGGTTTCTTCAGACATGATTTTTGCTCGCTTTGCTGTAATTTAAGGCTAACAAACCTAAGTTAGGGATAGTTCAATGTAGACATCATCTGGAATCTTTAGTCTCATTAATTGTCTAATTGCCTTATCATCTGCATTAATATCAATAATTCTTCTATGCATTCTCATCTCCCATTTTTCATAAGTTTCTGTTCCGTTTCCACAAGGAGATTTTCTTGTAGCAACATGCAATCTTTTTACAGGAAGTGGAGTTGGTCCTTTTACTCTAACACCGGTTTTCTTTCCAATCCCCATTATCTCGCCACAAACACCATCTAGTTTAGGGAGACTGGTGCTTGTTAGTTTGATGCGAGCAGATTGAGTCATCTACTCCTACCTATGGTTTGTGTTCTTCAGTAATTTCTTTAACAATACCAGCAGCGATTGTTGCACCCATGTCCCTTAGAGCAAATCTGCCCATCTCAGGGAAATCTTGGAATGTTTCAATTGGGGTTGGTCTTACTGGTCTGATTTTTACGATTGCAGAATCACCAACTTTCAAGAATTTTGGATTCTCTTCTTCTACTGCACCACTTGCTGGGTTTATCTTTGAGACAAACTCTGTAATTGTTGCAGCGACTTGAGCTGTGTGACAGTGCATTACTGGTGTATATCCAGGAGCTAATGCTGTTGGATGGTGTATAACAATAATTTGTGCTTTGAATTCTTTTGCAACTTTAGGTGGAGCGTCTGGTGTTCCCATTACATCTCCTCTCTTGATGTCTTTCTTTTCAATGCCTCTTAGGTTAAATCCAATGTTATCTCCAGCTTCTGCAGATTCCATTTGTTGGTGGTGTGTTTCAATTGATTTGATTTCACCGACTGCGCCAGAAGGCATTACAATGATCTTATCGTTAGCTTTCATCTTACCGGTTTCAACTCTACCTACTGGTACAGTTCCTACACCAGTGATTGAGTATACGTCTTGAATTGGAACTCTGAGTGGTTTGCCAATTGGTTTTTCTGGCATCTTAAAGTCATCAAAGGCTTCTAAGAGTGTCTTTCCTTTGTACCAAGCCATGTTTTCTGACTTCTTTACCAAGTTGTCTCCTTTCCAACCAGATACTGGAATGAAAGGTACTTGATCTATTTTGTAACCTACAGATTTGATTAATTTCTCACCCTTCTCTTTTGCTACTTTGAATGCTTCTTCTGAAAAGTTGCTGTCATCCATCTTGTTGATAGCGACAATTAATTGATTTACGCCTAAGGTTTTGAGCAGGAAAGCGTGTTCTCTTGCTTGTCCACCTGGAGCAATAGCAGTGTCAGTTTCACCCTCTTTTGCAGAAAGTACTAGAACTGCACAGTCAGCCTCAGAAGCGCCAGTAATCATGTTTTTGATAAAGTCTCTGTGTCCTGGGGCGTCAATTAAGGTAAAGAAGAATTTAGGAGTTTCAAACTTTTGAAATGCGAGATCGATTGTGATACCTCTCTCTCTTTCGTCTTTAATATTATCCATAACCCAAGCATACTTGAAGGTATCACCTTTTCCGGTTTCTTCAGATGCTTTTGCATGAGCTTCAATAGTTCTTTCATCCACAACACCTAGATCCATTAAGAAGTGACCCATTGTGGTGGATTTTCCGTTATCGATGTGACCTGTAACAATCAGGTTCAAGTGGTCTTTATTAGCCATATCGAAATCGTAGATGGAGGGGATTTATTACCTTTCCGATTTTTTGAAGAAAGACAAGATTTTTTTCAATTTTTTTGGGATCATCAATTTTGATAAATTACACATAAATCAAAGAGATATTGAGACAAATTATGAAAATTACTGTATCAGTGATCAAAGCAGATGTTGGTGGAATTGGAGGACATACTAGACCAAGTGACGGATTAATCAATGCAGTTAGAAAGACTGTAGAATCTGCAGGAAATTTGTTACTTGATCACTACATCGGATATTGTGGTGATGATGTTCACATTGTAATGACACATACCAAGGGTGTTGAAAGTAAAGAGATTCATCAATTAGCATGGAATGCATTTGAAGCTGGTACTAAAGTTGCTAAAGAAGAAGGATTGTATGGTGCAGGCCAAGATCTTCTCAAGGATTCATTTTCAGGCAACATCAAAGGAATGGGTCCTGGAGTTGCAGAAATGGAATTTGAAGAAAGACCTAATGAAGCATTTACAGTTTTTGCAGCGGATAAAACAGAGCCAGGCGCATTTAACTATCCATTGTACAGATTATTTGTAGACGGACTCAGCAATACAGGATTAATTGTTAACAAATCTCTTGCACGAGGAGTAAACATCAGTGTAATGGATGTTGAAGAAGGAAAGATTGCAAAATTATCATTATGGGAAGATAAACCAACTGTTGAAGCTGCACTGATGTATCCTGGAAGATATGTCATATCTACAATTGAAACTAAAGAAGGAGAGCCAATACTTGCTGCCTCCACTGATAGACTACACAATATTGCAGGGACATACGTAGGAAAAGACGATCCAGTTTGTCTCATCAGAACACAAAAGAATTTTCCTGCTACAGAAGAAGCAGGTAGTGTTTTTAATAATCCACATTACGTGGCAGGAAACACACGAGGAAGTCACAACATGCCTCTAATGCCAGTGAAGCTAAACACAGCTGCAACAATTGACTTTTGCATTCCAATAGTATCTGCTCTAGTATTTAGTATGCACAATGGAAAACTCACAGGTCCCTTTGATGGATTTTCAACGCCAGATTGGGATTATGTCAGAGAGATTGCAACAAAGAAAGCTCTTGCAATGAGAAGTCAAGGATTCATCCACCCAGCAACACTAGTTCCATCAGAATTAGAATATGCAGAAGGGTATCGAGCTAGAATGGACATACTAGAAGCAAAGATGAAACCAATTGAAGAGGGATCTTCTTCTGGTCAGAAAAAAGAAAACTACGAAGATCCAGATTAGTGTCATTTCGTGAAAATCTGGTAAAGGGTTAAAAGCAAATACAGAGAAGTATATTCATGAATAAGGCATTTTTGCTTTTTGAAATTAAGACTTACATTTTAACTGCAATTGCAATTATTTCGTTTTCTCAGTTTGTGGGCCAGTTATTTGGAGTCACAATACCCAATTTCATATGGACATTCTTCAAGAGTTTTGGCGAAGTCGTAATTTTGGCAGCAGTCTTTGCTTTTGCATTTGCATGGCTTCTAAAAGCAAGACCACACAACAAGCCAAAGAGCTATACTGTTGTAATCTTTGATATATACGGTAAAGAGACACAAATTGATGGCATTAGAAAAGAATTCAAAACACATGATGTGGCATGGAGTTTTATGAAAGACTACAAGAAGTCATACCCATTGCATAATTTTGCCCTAGTATCAGATGTCAAAAAGTCTGAAAAGAAGACAATTTTTAGATACATCTAGTTCAAACTTTTATTTCAGTCACAGTAGAAATCCCTAAGTGCAATTCTCAATTTTATCTGAATCTTTTGAACGAATGGAAAAAACCACAAAGAGGCTAGAGCTAACAGACATTCTCGTAGAGTTATTCAAAAACACTCCACAAGACGTAATCTCAAGAATTGTCTATCTTATTCAAGGAAAATTAAGGCCAGACTTTGAGGGAGTGGAGTTAGGTGTTGCAGAAAAGCTTGCAATCAGGGCGATTTCAAAGTCATCAGGAATTCCTAGCAATAAGATAGAATTAGCATATAGAAAAGATGGAGACCTAGGACACGCTGCATCAAAGATACTAGAACAAAAGACACAGACTACATTTCTTGTAGAAGACATTACTGTCGAAAGAGTTTACGAGACACTATACAAAATTGCAAAGCTTGAAGGGGCCAGATCACAAGACATGAAGATGAAATACATCTCTAGTCTACTTAATGACGCAAATCCGCAAGAGTCTAGTTTTATTTTAAAAATCTTGCTAGGAACCTTACGGTTAGGAATTGCAGAAAACACAGTAATGGATGCATTGGCAATTGCTTTTACAGGTTCAAAAGATAATCGAAAGTTTTTAGAGAATGCATACAATGTCTCAAGCGATTTAGGAAAAGTTGCAGAAACAGTTGTAGCAAAAGGCATTGAGGGAATAAATGATTTTCATATTACACTGTTCAATCCGATTAGACCAATGCTTGCTGAGAGAGTAAAAAGTGAAGCTGAAGCGATTGAAAAACTAGGAGATAAATTTTCAGCAGAATACAAATTGGATGGGGAGCGGGTTCAGATACACATTAAAGATGATGCAGTAGTTTTATTCTCAAGAAGTTTAGAGAACATTACAAATTATTATCCAGATATTGTAGAAAATATTCCAAAAAAAATCAATTCAAAGCAAGTCATCTTAGAAGCTGAAGCAGTAGCTATTAATGAAAACACAGGGGAGTTTCTTCCGTTTCAAGAATTAATGCATAGGAGAAGAAAATACAAGATAGAAAAAGCAGTAACGCAGTATCCGATTTCAGTAAATTTGTTTGATATATTGTATTATGATAATTCTAGTTGCTTAGAGAGTTCTTATGAGAAGAGAAGAGGCATATTGGAAAAGATCACTCAGGAAGATGAATTTGTAAAGCTTATTCCAATGACAACAGTACAAAACGAAATTGAGATAGAAGATTTCTTGGAAAATAGCATCAATGCAGGTTGTGAAGGACTAATGCTAAAAACTCTAGATGGCCCTTACAGAGCAGGTTCGAGAGGAAATCTTTGGTTGAAGCTAAAACGAGAATACCGTAACGAACTTGGAGATAGTTTAGACCTCGTAGTAATTGGTGCATTTTTTGGAAAAGGAAGAAGAACTGGAAGATACGGCACATTACTTCTTGCATCATACAATGAAGATAAGGATGAGTTTCCAAGCATATGCAAAGTTGGAACAGGATTTACTGATGAGGATTTAGATCAACTCTATCAGATACTATCAAACAAAGTGACAATCAAAAAGAATCCAAGAATAGTTAGCGAGATGGAAGCAGATGTTTGGTTTGAGCCAGAGCTAGTAATAGAGATAGTAGCCTCTGAAATTACATTAAGTCCAATTCACAAAACAGCATTTAATGAATTACGAAAAAATGCAGGGCTGGCATTACGATTTCCCAAATTTACAGGAAAGATAAGGTCAGAGAAATCTGCTGAAAATGCATCAACAGATCAAGAGGTCATCACACTTTTTCGTGGCCAAAAGAAGGTAACACAAAACGAGGCAGAGCAGTACTAGGTTTTTTCCTCTTAATTTGACAAAGATCTAATGATTTAATTAGGCTCACAAAATTACAAATTTCTGAAATGTATAGCGGGGAACTTGAAGTTCAAGCTAAGAGAAAGGCTATTGCCGTCTTACAAGATGAAATAAACAGAATCCTAAATGCATCAAGAGAATTGGCCACACTGCCAGATCTTATGATGAAAAAAGACAAGACCGGAATAAAGAATACCTTAGAACAAATTTCTACTATCGAAGAGGAAGTAGAAACACTACGACGAAAGATTACTCGTGAGGTGGCAGATGTTGGAGGACTCATTATGAATAGAGAAAACCTTCTCAATACTGCATACACAATGGATGAGATTGCAGGTTACATCACTGGAATTTCATTTAAACTTGCAAATATCAAACCTGCCACACTAAAGAATTCAAAGTTAGACAAGGATCTTACAAAACTCATTGAACTTGTAGTGGACGAAGTTTACAAACTAAATGAGGTGATTAGAAGTCTAAACACCAATGCATCAAATGCAATCGAATTAGCCCAAGAAACTCAAGCAATTGAAAGAGAGATCGATATCAAATATCGTGAAGCCACAATCACAATCCTCAATGAAATCACAAACACCAAGGAACTCCTACTAGTTAAGGACGTCATTGAAGGAATTGAAGAGATGGCCGACAAATGTCAAAGAGTATCAGATTCATTCATACTATTAGCACTAAGCCTATAGTCAAGTGAATCTAGTTATTTTTCTATTCCAACCTAACAAATAATACCAAATGTTAGAGGAGACAATTCATGAAGAGTGAGCTGATAGAGAACAGAGTAATTATTTGGGATATTGAAAATTCTAAAAAACTTTTTTCAAGTGGATATTATGGAAAGCCAATTGGAATGCCAAAACCAAAACTTGAGGAAATCAATGTTCCATTGATTTTGGATCTCATAGAAAGTTACTATTTGATGCAAAATGGAAAAATCACAGTTTATCAATTAAAAAAGAAAATTTCAGAAGAGCAAATGTTGGAGATTTGTAGAAAAGAGTATCATGATTTTGATAAAAAATTTACAGTGTACAAAAATTTTAGAGATAATGGTTACATTGTCAATCCTGGGATAAAATTTGGATGTGATTTTGCAGTATATGAGAAAGGTCCAGGAATTGATCATGCACCGTATTTAGTTCAAGTGTATAACAAAAAAGACATCATCACTAGTACAGGAGTAGTACTTGCTGGAAGACTGGCAACCACAGTAAGAAAGCAATTCATCCTTGCAATTCCACAAGGAAAAGATAACGTTAGTTTTCTTGCGCTAGATTGGTGGCGAGCCTAAAGAGATTTGATGTGGCCAGCTATTTTATCATAGATTTCAAACATTTCTTTTGAAATATCAAAATCTAAGTGGTTCTTCCATTTGTTGTGAATTCTAATTCCAGTCTCAGTTGGTTCTACAAATAATGATGCATCTCTGATAGATTGCTTTGCAATTAATTCATTTAATGCGGAATCAGAATTTAATACTTCAGCAAGTTTACCGCCATCCCAAGATACAGATACAACTTTTTTGTTTCCAAAGCGACCTGTAGTTTTGAGAACAGTTTTTGCAACAAAAGCAGAAGGATCATTTCCAGTATTTTTTCGTACGATAAAGTGTGCTTGGAATCTATCAAGTGCGCCCCAAGGTAGTGGATTTGGATCTTGCATTTCTATCCCTTTTGAATAATTTGTATCACGTCAATGTTGGAGTTTTTTACTTCCAAGCTTCCCTTGTTTGTAACCATTCTGGGGGTTTGAGAAAAAAATCTACTATAGTAATCATCATTTTCAACATCACCGGTTGCTATTTCATTGGATTTTGAATCAACACCGATTTCTTTTAACATATCTGAGAATTTTTCTGGCCATGTTTTTGAAACAAATGTATCTGGTTCAGAATCATGCATGTCATTAATCAAACAAGCCCACAAATAAAGATATCAAGGAATCAAACCGATCAATCCAATTAAATATCACAAAAGATTGGAACTGTTGTTCATGCTAAAATTTCAAGGAAAGATTGCTCTAATCACCGGAAGTGGAACTGGCATTGGTAAAGCCATAGCAAAAAAGTTTGTAGAAAATGGAGCCAGTGTCATAATTTTAGGTAGAAGACGAGAACCCTTAGAAGAGGCTGCAAAAGAGCTAAACGACATCATCTCCAAAGTGCAAAGCAATGGAAAAGTGACAATTTTTGATGGAGTCGATGTCAGTGATGAAGACGGAATTAATGGAATGTTTGATGAATTACAAAAATCAAATGTAAATGTAGACGTAGTTGTAAATAATGCAGGAGTTTCAGGTCCGGTCACATGTTTTGCTAATTCTTCATTAAAGGACTTTAGAAGCACAGTAGACATTCACCTGACAGGAACATTTTGGACATCTGTGCAATCATTACGAGTAATGAAAAAGGGAGCAAAAATAATCACAATTTCAACATTTTTCACAGAAGAAAGACCCCTAGAACAAAGACCATACCGATTCAGAGATCCATACACAGCATCACAAGGTGCAAAGAATAGATTAGCAGAAGCAATGTCATGGGAATTAACAGAGAAAGGAATCATATCTATTGCAACAAATCCAGGCCCAGTACATTCAGATAGAATTTACAAGACAGTGTATCCAAAAGCAGCTGCAGAATTTTTGCGTGTCAGTGGATTTGAGGATTTGACACCAGTAGAAGTAGAATCAGTAAATAACGAATTGTTTGATCTACTTGGAGAAGATGATGCAACTGTAAAAGCAGGAATAGTAAAAGCAGCAGAAAATCTTGTTAAACGGAGAGGAGGAGATGTAGAAAAATCATCAAAAACTATTGCAGCGCTGTTATCAAAAATCCAAACAATAGCAGAAAAGGTTCAAACAAACACATCAAAGATGATTGCAGATGAGCAATTCCTATCACAAGAACAAGTAGCAGAAACTGTTTTGAAATTATCCGAAGACAAATTGGCCGCCATTCTAAACGGCAAAGTCATTCCAGGGGACAGAGTATTCTATCCAGTTAGAGCTCACATTGCAAACAAGACGCCCGGAGTGCATCAGCCAGATTGGAAAGGAAAAACATTTGTCTTTACAATAAACGCCACTGAAAAAAGCGATGCAGACAGAGCAGAAGCACTTGCAGCACATGTTGAAAAGAATGGTGGAAAAGCAGTATGCATCATTTCAAATGAGACACAAAAAGAATTACAAGAATCTATTTCTGGAAAATTCCATTCACATGTTTCTGATTTAAAAAACCCAGAAGAAATCAAGCGATGGTTAGAAGCAGCAAAGAACATGGGCGAGATAGCAGCAGTAGTACATTTGACTGGAAACGTTCCAAATGGTTCAAAGTACGTAGAGTTATCAAGAAAAGATTGGGACAATTTGGTTGATAAATTCATCAACACTCCTGCGACTGTTATTCAGCAGGCTCTAGAGCATTTTGTTCCAGGAGGTGGAAAAGATCCAAGATTGTTCCAAGGTAAAAAAGGAACTATTGTCACTATTGGACCAGACCTTCCCGTAGGAAGAAAGATTTCAGGTGAGGATAGAGCAAGAGTTGAAGTATTCAGGGGAGCCTTACGACCATTTACAACAACCATTAATCAAGAATTAAGTGATGTCTTAAAATCAAATGTCAGGTCATTTTTGGTGTTACCAGGCACAGTTGATGGTGGAGAACCAAATGTTGAGAATATCTCACAAGCGTTGAACTTTTTTGTTTCAGACTCGGCTGCTGCATCATCTGAAGTAACCTTCTGTGTAGACGAATCAAGATAAGAATGAAAAAGTTCTCAGAGATGAGAATAGGTGATGAGTTTTTTTCCACATGTAGTATATCAGAAAAGGAGTTAGAAGACTATCTCAATTTCTCCAGAGTGAAAAACGCATTACTGGATTCTGGTAAAGAAAACCACATGGTGTCTGGAAGAGCAATACTATCAAGAATGGAAGGAGAGTTCACTAGGTTAAGCCAGATTTATGGAAACCATATGTTATTCATTGGGACTGATGGAGATACTGATTGGGAAAACAGAAACACACGGTTCTTAAAACCACTTAGAGTAGACGAAGTTCTAAAAATAAAATTTACAATTTCAGATAAGAAAGACATTGATGAAGAAAATGGAAAAATTGCAGTAGATTTTGAAGGAACTAAGCAAAACGGGGAAGTTGTAGTGATTTCCAGAAAAAATTTCTATAGGTTAAAAAAATATCCAGAATCAAATTAAATTTTCTGCAGAATCAATAAAGAGTTTGATTGCAGCAATGATAATTACAACAGAAACTAGGATTTGCAAGTATTTTTCTTTAATATCTATTGAGAGTCTAGCTCCAACCATACCTCCGGCAAATGCACCTATTGCAAGATAAAGTGCTTGAAGAAAATCAGGATGTCCAAGTATTGAATGAGTGATTAATCCGGAAAATGATGCAAACAACAAAATAAATTGGGATGTAGGCGCAGCTTTTTTCATACTCATTCCCATAGCTACTACCATCAAAGGTACAAAGATCGTTCCTCCACCAATTCCAAAAAAGCTAGAAATTATTCCAGCAAAAAAACTTGCTCCAATTGCAAGAATCATTATTTGCTTTGATGTGTTAATTGACTTTGATTCGATTTTTCTTTTAAGAAAAATGTAGATGCTGGAAGAAACTAAAACTAGTCCAAACAATATTTTAAAAATTTCTGGTGTGACATCTGCTGAAATAAATGCCCCAAGGATTGTTCCAGGAATACTAAGAAGACCTAATCGTAATCCGATGGTGTACTCAATACGTTTTTGTTTAGAATAGGAAATTGTAGATGCAATTGCATTGCTAAATGCCGCAAAAAGACTATTACTTGCTGCAGCAGTAGGCGGGAATCCAAAAAATGTTAAAACAGGGACTACAATTATTCCTCCACCTAAACCAATTATAGAACCCAATGTGCCAGCGGCAAATCCAAGTGGGATTAGCCAAATATGATCTAACATTGTAAACGTCAAATGATTAGATTGATGCTATATTGTGTTTTTGGTAAAGAACTCTAAGGGATGCTCACAGTTTGTTTATGTTGAATTCTAGGCAGAGTAATTGAAAACACAGTTGGGTTTTGTCTAAAATGAACATGACCAGAATGCTGCTCTACCATATTTTTTACAGTTGCCAATCCCAATCCAGTACCACGGGATTTTGTTGTAAACAATGGATCAAAGATTTTTTTAGTTAATTTTTCTGGAATTCCAGGTCCCTCATCTTCCACTTCAATTGTAACATGCTGTTCATCATCAAATATTCTAATTGTGAGTGTACCTTGGTTATTCATTGCTTGAATACCATTCATAACCAAATTAGAAAAGATTGCCTCAAGTTTGCGAGGATCACAATCAATTTCTGCATCAATTGTCGGTTTTATTATTTTGATGTCATCAGGAATTACAATGCGATACAAAGAAGATGTAATAATATCGCGTAAGGATTTTTTTTCAAATTCCAACGGGGCACTTCGAACAAAGTTAAGCACCTCATCTAATTGAAATGCCATTCTTGAAGTTGCACGGTCTACCATCAAAAACAAATTTTTTACATCTGGATTGAGAGAGTCTTGATGCTTCATTTTTATCAAATCAATTGTATTTAGAATTATTGATAGTGGGTTTCTCATATCATGTGCCAATCTTGATGATAGCTCACCTATTGCAGAAAGTCTTTCACGCTTTAGCAAATCTGTTCGTATTTCGCCAATCATTGTGATTTTTTTAGTTAATTCATCTAGTAACCAATCTCTTTGTTCAGCAGCATCACCAATCTTGTGTAGTTTTCTTTCCAGATTTGCAATATGATTATCCTTACTTTGATGTTCTTGGATTAGACGCTTGTTGGTAGTCTCAAGATACGCAATTTTTTTCAATAACGCCTCCTTTGAAGAATTTGGTAGTTCGTGTATCAGTTTGTTTGGTAAACTTTGTCCCAAGCCCAATCGAGATTTTCTTAATTTATCTAATAATAGGCTGTGTGTTTGAAATAAACAAACTCGACTATGTGGCGATCTGAGAGATAATTAATGTCCATAGATAACCATCTTCATTTTCAGATAGCTCCAAGTAGAGATCCTTGTTTTCTAAGGAATTAATATTTGACTTTATAACTTTGGATTCACTTTTCATGTTTGCCGTTGCAGATACCCAATCTGAAACACTTGCAAAATCACCAGGAGATATTTCTTCCCAGCAATCACAGACAGTAACTTTGATTGAATTATCAAAGAGAGTGATAATAGAATCCAAATTATTCATTGAAGGATCAGCCTGGGCAATAATTATGATTGAGGATACTTGTTGATTGGTGCCTATCATGTGAATATTTCCTAAAAAGCTGCCATCGGAATCTTTTATCTCAGTAGATGTACAGTGCTCAATTGCATCAATGTTGGAATCTGCAAAGAAATTGCAGTACTTTACGATAGATTCAGGAGTAGAGATCTTTATTGGTTTTGACATGTGCAGTTGATTCTCAGTTAATGATTTCTGTAATTCAAAATTGATTGCACTGTATTGTATAGTGAGTGGATCTACCATAATGGTTTCATCCTCACTTGGAAATGAATATGCAATAATTATTACAAGGCCAATGACAACTGCAACTATTCCAGCAATCAAAAGTTTCATTTAATCAAAAAAAGATACATTATAAGATAAGCCTTTGGGATTAAATTGAAATTATTTCCATAACAGAATCCTCTGTAATGTTGAATTTCTCAACAAACCCTCCAGTCACTTCGAGGATATAAGTGGCAAATCCGCCTGGGGATTTACCAGTACATGTTCTAGTCTCAAGTGCAGTCTTACAAGGAGGTACGTTTTCTTCAATGTGAACGACTCTTCCTTGTTCGTCAAACCAAATCATATCAAGTGGAAACTGCATGTTTAACATCCAAAGAGAATATTGTCCAGGAGTATCAAAAACAAATAGCATCCCCTCATCATAGGGTAATTGATCTTGGAACATCAGACCTCTAACTCGACGTGGCTCAGTATCTGCAATTTGTACCTCAAGTACCATTCCATCAAGTTTTATTGTCCCCTTTGGAAATTGGACCGCTTCTAGTTTTGCATCAGTTGGAATGTTAAGCATTGCAACAACTCCAATGATTACAGCAGCCACACCAATGGGCAAAAGGGTCTGAGTTCTTGTTACCACAAGTAATATGCCAAATTAGCTTCTAAAATACCATTATTTTTTTGAAAACTAGAATATGCTCTTAAAATCATTAATTGAGGACATTGTCTCTTTTGTTTGGCTTCCTACATCTGCAATAGTAGCGCTGTTGTATTTTTTCTCCATGTATCTACCGGCTAGAATCATTGGACCGCCAACTGCAGCT
Source organism: Thermoproteota archaeon (assembly GCA_003352285.1). Classification (NCBI taxonomy): domain Archaea; kingdom Thermoproteati; phylum Thermoproteota; species Thermoproteota archaeon. The sequence goes on from QQVN01000005.1 coordinate 38,840, forward strand.
GTGATAAATGTTGGCTCTGGTATCCAAAGCATGATAAACCCAATTTTTTGTAGTTTCTTTCCAGGCGCAGGTGCTTTTTGTAGTGCACGTAGAGGCTGAGAGGGATGATGAGAGTGGATTTTTGCAATATCAGAGTATAGCCCTGCTCTACGTTTTGCTGAATCTGAATATGCACGTAGTTTTCCTAGTCTGTGCTTTAGTGCATCCTCCATGGCCAACCAGTATCTAGCAGAAATTAGATAAGAGCAAATGATCAAGTTCGATAACTCCATTGTCAATTAAGGATAACCTTACAAGAACACTAAATTATATCAGGAACGAATCAATATCAGGAGACTTTGAAGAAAGGAAAAGAGCGCCTAGAATCAATAAAGGCGGCTCACCAATCAGTAAGAAACCAACACAGTACAAGAATGGAAGATTACCTAGAAGTAATTGCAGAGCTTGTAGAGTTAAAGGGATATGCAACTACCCTTGATGTATCAAGATACATGAATGTTAGTGCCCCAAGTGTCACAAAGATGCTAAAGAGATTAGACGAGAGTGGATTTTTAGAGTATGAGAAATATCATGGAATAAACCTGACACAAAAAGGCTCTCAAGTTGCAGAAACCATAAGACAAAAACACGGCATACTGGTAGAATTTTTTGAAATTTTAGGGATAGGACATGATACTGCCAATCAAGATGCAGAAGGAGTAGAGCACCATCTAAACCCAAAAACTATCAAGCAGTTAAGAAAATTCATTACTTTTCTTAAAGCAAACCCCAAGGTTCTAGACAATTTTAAAAATCTTTAATGTAAATTTGAATGTCATTTTTAGAGGATGCAAGATCCATTAATTTTTGTGCAGAGTCAGAACGTTTTGGAATTTTGATTTGCCCCTTTCTTCCAATTCTAGATGAAGTGACGTATCTATCTGCAACGTAAATGTCTGCATGCATTCCAGTGTATTCTCTGCTAACAGTTAGAATTATCCCAGTCTTTGATTCAGAAAATGTGTAAGGAATTTCAGCATCGGGAAAATAGTCATCTTCGTCATTTTCCTCTACATCAATGTGCACATTTAGTAACTTTTGAAGGTCATTGATTGTAGAGCCCCCCTTACCAATTATTGATGGGATGTATTGCTTCTGAACTTTGACTCGAATGTTATTATCAGATAAAATTTCAATGTGTGCATTGGGGTCAAAGCGTTTTATCACGTCTCGAATTCTGTCTTCAGCAAGTTTTTCAATTCCGTGTTTTTTGCCGCCCTTCTGTACAGGAACAATAACGTTTTCCTCACCAAAAGTGTAAATTTCATGTTCTAGAACATGGTTCTCAAAATTTCTAATTTCTATTACAGGTCTTGCCAAGTCTTGCTCAAACATTCCTGATGGGACTTTGACCTTTAGTTCAAGTTCATAAACTTTTGATATCTTTCCATCTTTAACAAATATTACAGTATCAATAACATTTGGAATAATTCCAAGCTCAATTTTACCAATAAATCTTTGAATGGCATCTAGTGGAGAATTTGCATGTACTACCCCAACCATTCCCACTCCAGTTAATCGAAGATCAGAGAAGATTCGAAAGTCCTCCCTTCTCCTAACTTCATCAAAGACAGTGTAATCAGGTCGAACCAAAAGTAAAATGTCTGCTGAATTCTCAAAACTTCCATCAAGTCTAGTGTATTGTGTAATTGCAGGATCAACCCTCAGATCACGTGGTGACTCGAATGTTTTGACTATCTTTCCAAGACCATTGTAATAGTTGGCCAATCCAGATGCAAGAGTACTTTTGCCAGAACCAGGTGCACCAGAAATTAGAATTCCTTCTGCACCACTAGAGAATCTTTTCATCAGTTCATCAGAGACATGATAATCATCAAGAGAAAGATGTACAATTGGATGTACAATTGTTATTTCATATTTTTCTGAAAAGGGAGGCCTAGTAATTGCAATCCTATAATCACCGTACTGGATTACCAAAGCACCAGGTTTTGATATCTCAACGTTTCCAGAATCAGAAATCTTTGTTGCCTCTAAGATTTGAGTGGACATCTCATGTAGATAGTCACGGGTGATGACATCACCTCCAATTTGGGTGAGTGTTATTTCTCCAGGTTTTCCTTTTTTTGCCATAGGGGTAATTCCTTCTTTTAGATGAATGCTCATTGTTTCATCATCAAAGAATTTTAGAAATTCAAGTTTCTCAGAGACTATTTTTGGTGCATGATAAACCACAGATACACCTTCAGCCTCAGCTACTAGTGCTTGAACTTTGTCTGAAGTGTAAAGTATTGCTTCACTCTGCTTTGCAATGTCTTTGATAATTGCATCAATTCGTCCACGACCAGACAGTTTGATATCATCTACACTTGGTCGCATTCCTTCATAGGACAAAGTGATGTTGTGAGGCACAATAATTTCTTGTAATTTTTTTAATTCCTCAAGACCAATCAAACCTTGTTCTTTATTTTGGGTTGCCTGAGATTGAAGCTCATCCAAAGTAGCAGTTGGAATTATGATATCACAGTCAGAAATTTCACCAGAAGAAACAAGATGCACTAACTGACCATTAATTACTATGCTAGTATCTGCAACAATTTTTTTCAATCAAGTAAACAGATAGTTGGCTGCTTTTAATCATATCTAATTTTATTATGGAAGAGAATTATTTTGATAAAGTATTTTTGATTACCTTAAGCACATTGTCAAAATCAAATGGCTTGGAGACATATGCAGTGGCACCTGCAGCTAAACAATCTTGGATAACTTTTTGATTATCACTTGCAGTAATTAGAATAATAATTGCATCTGGAAATTTGTTTACAATTTCTCTAACCACGGTAAGTCCATCTTTTTTTGGCATTGCAAGATCAAGCAACATTGCATCTGGTTTTAATTCGGAGAATTTTTCAACAGCATCCTCACCGTCTATAGCTTCTCCAACAATCTCATGTTCTCCAATTGCCAATATATCTCGCATTACAAGACGAATAGATTCAGAATCATCTGCAATGAGAATTTTGCTCATGTCACATAATTAATGAATTATTATTTAAGATCGTCTTTATTTCAAAGCTTCAGGGAACTGCTTACCCATAGAGTCAATGAATGTCTTTGTATCGCACTTAATGTTACCCATTGATTTTTGCATAAGAATTGTTGCATCAACGACAATTGTACGAATGTTAGAAATTTTGTTTCCCTCGATGATTTTTTTCATCAAGTGGTCCACAATGGTTGAAATTTTTCCTACGTCCTCTTTTCCCATCATTGGTGCAAGTCCCTTTATTTTATGAAGGTGTTTCTCAATTCCTACAGACTTATTCTCAATATCGGCATCATTATTTGAGGATTTGATTAAATCAGATATCGAAGACAATTCTTCCATTATTTCCTTTGTTGCAACACGAATGAATTCATCGGACATTGTTATTCATCAAAAAGGATTCACCCGTCATTTTTATACTCTATGTCACGTTTAACCATAAAAGCATGAAACTAATCTACAAGACTTACTTACTAGTTGGAATTGTAATTGTAGCAGCAATTGTAAATTTATTTCTGCTTTACCAAGTTCAGCAACTAGGAACGTCTGAATCATATTCTATTATCAGGGCAGGAGATCTTAAAGTAAAGACTGAGACAGTATCAAGTCTTGCAAGCTCGATTGCAAGTGGTAATGATGCGGACAGAGACAATCTAAAAAAAGAAACAGATGACTTTGACAACGTACTAAAGATTTTCAAAAATGGCGGAACAATCAGAGGAGAATCAATAGTTACAATTCCAAATCAGATTGATCCAGAATATAATCAAGTTCTAAAGGCTTGGGAGAATTACAAAATGAGTGCAAATCAAGTTCAAAAAACATCGGTCTTTGATCAAAATGCAGTAAACTCATTGAATTATGTATTGGAGAAAAACGGAGAGTTAATTCTCACAACAAATTCTCTAGTAAAAGATTTAGAGGTACTAGATAGAGACTATAATCGCCACAAAGCAATTGCAAATGAGCTTCAAGAGCTTGCAAAAAGAATTGGTCAGCAGGCACTTCTCATATCTATTGGAGAAGGAGAAGGAGCACAAGTACAACTAAAACAAGATAGATTATCTTTTGAGATAGGATTAAGAAAATTATTACAAGTACCAATTGATGGATTAGATTATCAGTCAGTAGGAAAAGAGCCAGAAGATTTGATTCCTACTCCACGGGAGAATTCAGAAGCGCTAAGGGAATTAGATCCACTTTGGGAAGCAGTTCAGCTAAGAATTCAAACCCTAGAGGAGAGATCATTGCTATCTCCAGAGTTTGACGTAGCAAGAAAGAATCTTGAGAGACAAAAGAGCATTCTGCTTGATGCGCTGGATAACTTTTTGGATGCATGGAATAGGCAATTGAATTTAGGTGAAGCGCAACAACAAACCATCATTCAGGTATTATTGGCAGTTGACGTCATAGTATTCTTTTTGGTAATTTTTGTTATCAGACAATCACTAAACCCATTGGAGATGATTACCTCTGCACTCTCAAGAGTCAAAGAGGGAATCTATGGAGAAAGAATAGAGTATAACGCATCAGATGAGGTAGGTCAACTTGTCAATACATTCAACATAATGTCAGACACCATCAAACAAAAAGAAGAAGAGGCAAAAAAGACAGACCTTGCAAAAGACGAATTCTTAGCCATGATTACACATGAATTAAAGACACCTCTGGTACCAATTCAAGGTTATGCAGACATTCTACTTGGAGAACATTTAGGAAAATTAACCGACAAACAAAAAGAGAGATTGCGAATAATAAAATCAAGCTCATCGTCATTACTAGATATTATTTCTGACTTGCTTGATGCTCAAAAATTAGACTTGGGCCAATTAAGAATGAAGAAAGAAAGTATCAGTATTAAAAAGACTATAGAAAAGGCAGTAACATCATTCAAGCCAGAAGCTGAAAGAAGAGGAATCAAGCTGAATCATTCAAGTCCAGAGATAATTGTAGTTCATGATTCAGAGAGAATAGGTCAGGTACTTAACAACCTAATTAAAAACAGCATGATTGCAATACATGCTGACAAAGGATCAATTGACATTAATGTTACTGAAAATAATGATGACATAGAAATTTCAGTAAAAGATAATGGAATTGGCATTCCTTTAGAAAAACAAAAAGATTTGTTTAAAAAGTTCTACCAAGTTGATGCTTCACTGACAAGAGAGAGAGGCGGCAGTGGACTAGGACTTGCAATCAGTAAAGGAATAGTCGAAGGACATGGAGGCAAAATTCGTGTTGAGAGCACGCCAAATGTCGGTACAAAGTTCATTTTCACTCTACCAAAAAACCCACCTTTGGGCAATCAAGCTAAATAATTCAAACCTCATTACGCAAATTATCTTACTCTAAAAGAGAAATTAACGAAAGAAAAGGCAATGCAATGAATAACATCTCAAGTCAAAAGAATAATGAATTTTATGCAAATTGCACAGAGTACTTTATGGGATTACGCAAAAAAGGAAAAACAGACTATGGGTTTGAGGATGAGTTCTACTATACAATCCCAACAAAGAAAAAATAAAGATACAGTGATTTAGGAAACATTAGATACTAAATCATGAATTTTGAGGATTTTGCAGACAAGTCTATCCAAATTTCACTGGACTTGGGGGCAGAGTATTGTGATGTCAGGTCAGAGTCATATTCATCAAAGAAGGCAGTAATAGAAAATGGACAAACTGAGCAGTGTGACTCGATTATAGATACAGGAATTGGGATACGGATTCTAAAAAATGGCGTATGGGGGTTTTGTTCAATATCAAATCCAGGCTCATTCGAGACAATAAGGGAAAAAATAGCAGATGCCATACATTCGACCCAGAAATTTTCTAATAAAATAAAATTCTCAAAGGAAAAGACGCATCAATCAAAAAAGGACTATCCAGTAAAAAAAACTCCAACCTTAGAAGAATTGATCAAAATTGGAACTGAATGTGATTCTATCATCAGAGAAAAAAGAAACATCATAAAATCAACAGTTAATCTCTATTTTAAGACCACATCAAAATATTATGCAGACAGTTATGGCTCAAGAATTAGTCAAAACTATACTGATACCATAGTAGACCTGATAGCTACTGCAAGGGAATCTGGAATTACACAATCAATCAATATTACAGAAGGAGGTAGAGGAGGAATTGAAAAAATTTCTAACGAAGCCAACGTGTTAAAAGTTGCAGATGAGATTTCAGATAAAGCATCCAAACTGGTATACGCAAAACCAATCAAAGAAGAGAAGACAACGTTGGTGTTTAATCCAGATTTTGTAAGCTTGCTGACTCATGAGATTTTAGGTCATCCATCTGAAGCAGACAGAGTTTTGGGAAAAGAGATGGCATGGGCAGGAGGTTCATGGTGGGCAGGAAAACTTGGTGAGGAGATTGGCTCTAGTGAATTAAACGTATTTGATGATCCTTCAGTAGAAGGAACACTGGGATGGTATGATTTTGATGATGAGGGGATGAAGTCATCAAGGACCAATATTATTGAGAAAGGAGTATTGAAAGGGCATTTGCAAAATAATGAAACATCAAAAATTTTTGAGGTAGAATCTAATGCAAACATGAGAGCAACATCATACAAGTTCATGCCACTGATTAGGATGGCATGCACTTGTATTGATAAAGGAGATTGGAATCCAGATGAAATTATCAAAGATGTAAAGTCAGGATATTTAATTTCTAACATGAAGATACCGTCAATAGATATGAAAAGGTACAATTGGAGTATCTCTTGTCAATATGCAAATAAAATTGAAAATGGTGAAATCACTGACCTTCAAAGAGATGTGATAGTAATGGGCACTGCTCCTGAATTTTTCAGATCAATTGATGCATGTGGAAATGACTTTACCATAAGACCAATTACAAATTGTGGAAAAGGTGATCCTATGCAGTCAATGATGATGGGAAACGGTGGACCAACCATCAAAGCAGTAGCCACTGTAAAAAGTACTGGAGAGACAAAAAATGCCTAGTATTGAGGAGATAAAAAACAAGGTCATAAAATGTACAAATTGCGAATTATGTGAGACACGGACTAATGCAGTTCCAGGCAAGGGGAACGTTAACTCAAAGGTCATCTTTGTTGGTGAAGCTCCAGGAAGAAGTGAAGATAAAAATGGAGAGCCATTTGTTGGTGCTGCAGGAAAGAAACTCACTGCAGCACTAGAGTCGGCAGGAATTTCTAGAGATGATATCTACATTACAAATGTTGTAAAATGCAGACCTCCTAACAACAGGGTTCCCAATACAGGTGAAAGAGAGGCTTGCTCTAATTATTTAAAATCTGAAATAGAGGAGATTAACCCAGAGATTATTTGCATAATGGGAAACACAGCATATGGTTCTATTCTAGGGGGAACTAACATTACAAAGAATCGCGGCAAGGTGGTTGAGCATCAAGGAAACAGATACTTTATCACCATTCATCCTGCTGCGACAATTTATAATCAAGAATTATTAGATGTGCTAAAAAAAGACATGAAAAAAATAGCTAGTATTATAAAAAAATAAGATGAGGCCATTACCAAGAAAATTTTATTCGGATGATACCGTAGATGTTGCAAAGAATCTTCTAGGTAAGATTCTGGTTAGACAAATTGGAGAAAAGATGTTCTCAGGAATCATCACAGAGACTGAAGCTTATAGATTCAATGATGATCCTGCAAGCCATGCGTTTAGAGGAATGACAGAACGCAACAAGGCAATGTTTGGAGAAGTAGGCAGAGCATATGTGTATTTTACTTATGGTATGTACTATTGTGTCAATGCAGTTGCAAGAAATGATAATTATGATGCAGGGGCAGTGCTAATTCGAGCAATAAAACCAGTTAAAGGATTAGATCTTATGATAAAAAATAGAAAAAACAAAAAAATTGAAGAACTAACAAATGGTCCTGCAAAGCTTACTCAAGCATTAAAGATTACAAAAAAACAATACGGTGTTGATTTGACAAAGAAATCAGAGTTGTTTATTTCAGATGCGCAAAATGATTGTAAAGTATTTTCCAGTCAGCGAATTGGAATAAGAAACGGATTAGACAAGAAATGGAATTTTAAAATTAATCTTTAGAGTCTTTTTTATCGTCATTGACATCATCTAATGTCCAAGGAGCAAATTTACCTAAAATTTTTGCCCAGTCTAGTCGTAAAAGTAGAATTACAACACCAGTAAGCATTCCTCCAAAACCAATTATGCCAATGTAAATTGGTGTTGCATCATCAATGTCTTCTAGGAATGGGTCTACAAGGGACAATCCCAAAAAATGAGATATTAGAACTATCACATAGCTAAGCACGAGTTTTCCAGTAAACGTTGCAATAAAGAATCGCTTTGGATTATACTTTGCAAGTCCTAGTGGAACATATACTAGATCATCAGGTATAGGAGTAGCTGCAGCAAAAAAGGCAGCCCCTGCACCATATCGCTTTACTAGTCTTTCAAATGGCCTCATACGTTTTCTTGTTTTTTCAGTAATTATCTTGCGGCCACCATAGCTGACATAGAAGATGATTTGCTTTGCAGCGGTAGATGTAATAGCAGATATTATTGCAAGAACATGAATGTTGAATTGGTCCCCAACGGCCATTGTTGCCAGTAAAAGAAACGACGGGAGAGGGACAAATGGAACAAGAGAACCAAAAAAACTCACCAGTGTTAAACCAAAGTAACCAACTTCAGGTGCGAATGGAAACAAATCAGAAAAATCCACACAACAACGAGTGGTCAGCATTATTTAACTATAAAAAATGAGATACATGTTTGATTTTCATAATCATTAAAATAACATATTCTGGTGAAACTACTATTGGCTAAAAAAAATTATAGTGAAATCCCAATAGCTATTGCAAAGATTAGTCCATACATTAGATTTGTAGGAGTAATTGGTTCAAGCGGCGAACTATTATCATATTTTAGAAGATCAGATCTAAAGCCACTTCTAAATGCAAAAAATACACATTACCAATTCTCTCATATTGCAATTAAAACTGATTTAGAAGCATTTTTTGATAAGAGTTTAGGAGAGGTGGAATTTGTTTGGGAGGAAAGAAAAAAGGTTCAAACCATCTCATTTGCAATAAAAAAGATCAGAATTTGGATATCAATTGACAAAAAAGTTGTTCGTAGTGAAGTGTTAAGAATTATAGATTCTTGTCTTCCAATAGTGAAGCTTTACTCATAGAGCCAGCATTTTACATATCCGGTTTCAGTTGAAAAATTTGGAGGATCTTTTTTACATTTTTCAAATGCCATTGGGCATCTATCAATAAATCGACATTCTGATTTTGGTTCTAAAAGACTTGGAGGATCACCTGGAATAAATTTTGGTTTATCACCATGTAGTCTTGGAATGGATTCCAACAATCCTTTTGTGTATGGATGTTTGGGATTTTTGTAGATATAATTAGAGGAACCAAATTCTATCATTTGACCGCCATACATAATTCCAATCACATCTGCAATCTCAGACAATATTGCAAGATCATGAGTGATTAGCATTATTGACATGCCTTCTTTTTTTAATTTCTTTAGCAAGTTGATTATTTGTGCCTGAATAAGAACATCTAATGCAGTAGTAGGTTCATCAGCAATTACAAATTTTGGTTTTAGTAATAATCCCATTGCGATAATTACACGTTGTTTCATACCACCACTTAGCTCATGAGGATATTTCTGCAAAACAGATTCATCAAGGTTAACTGCATTCATTACATCAAGAATCACTTTTTTTGAGTCCCCATCAAAATGATGTTGTCTTAGTATCTCTTGGAATTGTTCATTTATTGAAAAAACAGGATCAAGGGAATTCATTGCGCCCTGAAATATCATGGATATTTTTTTCCATCGAAAAACTTTCTCAAATTTATTTTCAGGTAAATCCAACAAAGAGTCATTCTCAAAGATTATCTTTCCAGAAGTGATTTTACCACCTTGTAACATTCGTATTATTGAAAGCCCAAGAGTACTCTTTCCACATGCGCTCTCACCGGCAATTCCTATTGATTGTCCATTATCTAAAGCAAATGAGAGATTCTCTACTGCATGGATATTTCCTTTTGAAGTAGGATAAACTACGGATAATCCATCAACTGAGAGAAATGTCATGTATACTCAAAGGTATGCAAGTATTTTGGTTTTAATTGAAACTTTATTTTATTATTTTTAGAATTTTTTTTGGTAAGGTACCATAATCAGCATCAGGTTCTGCTACCACATACAAAACATCATTACCGTGTAGAAAACTCAACGCGAGTGCTCTCTCTCGGGCCGCCAGGGCAAACTGAACCGAGCCTAGTTGTCTATCAAACTCTTTTCTCATCTTTACTCTCAAAGCCAGTTCCATAAACAGCATTTCGTCGTCTTTTTCTGTCTCTAGTGGTTCAACACCTTCTTTCATGCCGCCTGCAATCAGTCTTCCACGCTCATTAATCACTGCAGCAAAACGGACTTTAGGGTCTAAATCCTTAATTTTCGCACAAATATCCTCTAGTTTACTAATATCGGCCATATCTCAACTTTCAGTCAATACAGCTATTTATTGCGATCGAATTATAACGTTCAACGTGAAGAATCAGTTTTCAGATCCTAAGGATTACTATAAGCACGTATCATTGTTTTGGACAGACCTCATCAATTTGATGTACAGTAAGCCGCAAGCCCTGATGTCAGTAGGTCCTATGAGAAACTTTGCTGAAAATGCAAAAAAGATCTCAATAGAGTTAATGGAGTCAAATGAGGATTTGGCAGAATTTAATGAGCACCTTACCGAATATTACAAGCAGCTAAATGAGACATGGGTAGAGGCTCAAAAAAAGGTCAACCTAAAGATTCCAGAGATTCCCCACGATGCAGAAAACTATGAGGCATACAAGAGAGTTTGGATTGACATCTTTGATAACGACTTTACAGAGTTATTTGACTCAAAGCACTTTGGAGAAAATTATGGTCACCTTGTTTCAAAGGAGTTAGAATTAACAAAACATTGGAATAATATAATGAACGTAGTACTACAATCGGCTAATCTGCCAAACAAGCAAGAGATGGACGAGGTTTATAGGGAAATTCATTCCTTAAGAAAACGAGTATCAAAGCTAGAGGCAAAAGTTAGACAGTACGAATCAAAAGAAAAGGGAAAGTAAAATGAAAAAAATTTCAAATGAATTAAACATAGACCCAAAGATGGTAGAAAATATTCTAAAGTTTAGTAGTAATATCACAAGGGCATCAGAATTAGTATCAGCCCCAGATGAGTTTAATTTTGATAGTACAGAATATGATGTTGCATATCAAGAAGACAAAGCCAGACTGTTACACTACAAGCCATTAACAAAGACACAACATAAAACACCAATCATAATTGCATATGCACTGATAAACAGATATCATATTTTAGACATTCATCCAAAAAAGAGTTGGGTGAAGAATCTTTTGGAGCAAGGATTCAACGTATACATGTTAGACTGGGGAAGTCCATCAAACATGGACAAGTATCTTGACTTTGATGATTATGTTAATGGGTACTTGCACAATTCTGTTGAATTTATTAAAAATGAATCAAGTGTAGAACAGGTTTCATTACAAGGGTATTGTACAGGCGGAACTATAGCAACAACGTATGCAGCACTGCATCCAGAGAATGTAAAAAACTTCATTGCAACAGCGCCAGTAATTGATGGTTGGAAGGATACTACTGTAATTAGCAACCTTGCAAAGCACATGGATGTAGACAAAATGGTTGAAATTGTCGGTAACATGCCTCCAGAATTCATGTATTACTGTTTTTCAGTTCTAAAACCATTTGAGCAAGGAATTGAAAAGTATCTGAACTTCTTTAACAATATAGAAAATGAGAATTTTGTAGATAATTTCATGAGAGTCGAAAAATGGCTTTCAGAAACACCGCCTATTCCAGGGGCACTATTCAAGCAGTGGATTAGAGACATCTATCAAGAAAATCTTTTGATTCAAAACAAGATGTATGTTGGGAATCAACATGTGTCATTGAAAAACATCACCATGCCAATCTTTACTCAGGTGGCAGTTGGTGATCATCTAGTATCACCAGAATGCAGTATGCCATTGCACTACGGAGTAGGAAGCGAAGACAAAACCATACGAATCTATCCAACAGGGCATGTCGGAATGATTGCAAGTTCCTTATCACAAAAAGTTGTTCTACCAGAATTGGGCGAATGGCTTAAGGAAAGATCTTAAAATAAATAAAAATTTTAAAAAACAAAAAGAATGGATTCTAACCTTCTATTTTGAAGGTGTGAATGTAGAAATCCATGATTGCATGATATTTTTGTTCATATCTGCAAATGTTTTTGCATTATCGTTGAATGTCTTGATGTTTTGTTGTGTTGCATTAATTGCTGCTAATGCTACTTGATTGTTAACTGCTGTACCTTTTAGTAGTTGTTCTGTGGTCTCATCAATTACTTTAAGGGTTGCTTCTGGAATGTTGGAAGTAATTCCTGCTCTTCTAGAAGTCTCTTTCTGTGTGGTAAATGAAGAATTTACTAGATTCTCAACTGCTTGCAAGTATTCTTGTTGTACATTAGAAATTGCTTGATGATATTGTGGTACTGCTTTCTTTATAGAATCAATACATTTGTCAACGTTTTGCTGATATACTGCGAAGATATCTTTTGGACTATTTGTGCTACTCATTGTTTCACCTCCTTATTGGTTGACTTTTTTAAAATTGGAAGGATAACGACCTGAATGAGATCTCCTTCCTTGATTCCGAGTGCATCGCGTTCGGCCTCTGGAATTGAAATTCTACCATTACTTCCCACGGTAGTTTTGTAAGCTCCCCAATTTAGGAAATTTGGGAGATTTTGATTCATTTGGAAAATTTGTTCAAATCCCTTGGATTGCATATTATTCATATTTTGCATCATGTTCTCTTGTGCTTCACTAGTCTTGCTTGCAACTTCCTGTAAGGTTACCAGTGGATCAAATTTGTTCTGGTTTTGTTGCATAAGGTCGCCAAAATTTTTCATAAATTCAGCTTGGGCTTTTCCGCTCTTCTGAATCCATTCTTTGAACATTTCAGCAGGATTGTATTGGTATTGATTACCACTCATAGGTAATAGAAGGTTATATGAGGAATATAAAGGTATTGTTATTCATCAAGAAAACTAACCACCGTTTCTGCAAATAATTCCGGATTATCGACATATGGAGTATGACCTGATTGCTCCATATTGAAAAATCTGCAGTCTTTGATTGCTGAAACAAAGCTGCTCGAGTACTCAAAAGGGATGACAGGATCCTTATCGCCCCAAATTATCAATGTTGGAGATTCTATTTTTTTTAGATGCTCAGTAATGTCGTTTGCATTTTTGAGTCCAAGCAAGGTCGACATAAATGCCATCTTTGCATTTGGAAGCTGCATTCTTTCTATGAAGCCATGGATAATTTTTGGGTCCACTTGTTCATCTCCAGCCATATGCTCAAATGCATTTTTTGCACCTTCCTCAGTCGGATATAATGCAGCCATAACATATGCTTCCAATGCAGGAGTCGATTGAGACATTGCACCAGACGGAGATACAAGAACTAGTTTTTTGACATTATCATACTTTGAAACATATTCAGCACAAATCTGTCCTCCAAGAGATGATCCGATCAGATAGGGTGAAGAAACTGAGATCTCCTTTAGAAAGTGCGAAAGAAAATCTACAAAAAATTCTTGAGTGTAATCAACTAGTGGTTTATCACTTAATCCAAAGCCTATGAGATCAGGAACTATAACACGATAATGTTTTTCAAAAATGGGAATAACATACTCCCATCTTTCAGCTGATGCACCCAATCCATGAATTAGTACTAAAACTTCCTTACCCTCTCCAGATTCAAGGTAACGAATTTTGTTTCCATCAACGGAAACAAATTTCTCCTCCATTAAATGCGTGATGAAAAGCAGGTAGATAAATTCTCTTGTTTAGTAAAATTAGATTCGAAAAACGTTTTTGGGACCAAGGGATATAAACAACTTTATTTGAAATTATGTGATTTATCATGCAAGTTCCAATTTGTGGTTTTGATGCAAAAAATGCAGTTTTATGTCCACAATGTGAGTCAAAGGTAGAATCAGGAGATCTTACTAAAGCAGATGTGGATGCATCAATTATCTTAGCTAGATTGGCAAAGACGCACCCACAGATTGATCAATTTACCTTACATGGATGCAAAGAGATAGATGGAAATTTCATACTGCGACTTAGTAAACAAGATATTCAAAAAATCAGACAAAGTAGAACATTATACGGATTAATTCAGGGAGAGTTTTCAGGAAAAATTTGGCTTGTTGAAGAAGGAGAAAATAACAAGCGATTCATAGAGGACCTCTTCTTTCCAACAAAGGTATTATCGATAAATTCAGTTTGGGCTCCGGGAGGAATTGAGAAGACAAAGGCCGTAATTTCAGGCAAATGGACTCCTAGATTCCCGATTGATGTTGAAAAGGTCTCTCAAATCGTCAAAAATGCTAGAAATCTTGATATCGAAATTGAGTTTGAAGAATCACGGAGAAACTAATTTTGGGATTTGCAAAGACTCACGATATATCAGATGTCAATTCTTCTTTGATTAATTCGGAAGTCAAGCTTGGTGGATGGATAGAGGATTTACGAAAACTTGGCAAGATGACATTTCTCACATTACGAGATGTCTCTGGAATTATCCAAGTGATTGTAAAAGGAGACCTAAATGACAAGCTTGAAGGACTAAACAGACAAAGCGTAGTTTTCATTAAAGGTAAAGTTCAGGATACCAAAGCCAAAGATTTTGATTGTGAGATATTAGCACTGGATATAGATGTTTTAGGAAAAGCAATTCATCCTTTACCAATTGATCCTATTGGCAGACTAGAAAGCAACATCGACAATAGGCTAAACTCTAGAGCATTAGACATGCGAAACCAAAAGACTGCATCAATCTTTAAGCTTCGTCACCATGTTTTAGCAATATTACGAAAGACATTATCAGAAAAACGATTCATAGAGATCACTACACCAAAGATCATTGGGAGTGCAAGCGAAGGTGGTGCAAATCTTTTTTCACTTGAATATTTTGGTAGAACTGCATACCTTGCACAGAGTCCGCAGCTATACAAAGAACAGATGACAATCGGTTTAGAGCGAGTCTTTGAGATTTCAAATTTTTATCGAGCAGAAAAGTCACACACTGGAAGACACCTTAGTGAATTTACAAGTGTAGACATTGAAGCTGCATTTATGGATTATACAGATGTGATGAATGTTTTAGAGTCACTTGTCATGGAGGTTTACAAATTTACATCAGAGAATTGCAAAAAAGAACAAGAAGAGATTGAACATGAGATTAAAGTTCCTAATGAACCATTTGATCGTGTTACATATTCCCAAGTAGTTGATGAGTTAAAATCACTTGATCAAAAGATAGAGTTTGGAGATGACCTTCTTGATTCTCACTTAAGACTAGTTGGTGAAAAGCATCCAGGATTTTATTTTCTAACAGACTGGCCATTGAAGCTAAAACCATTTTACATTAGAGAAAAAGATGAAGATGCAACATTGTCTCGCTCCTTTGATTTACAATATGGATACTTGGAGTTATCATCTGGAGGAACGAGACTGCATGATCCTGCAATACTCAAGGCACGACTAGCAGAGCAGGGATTAGACCCTGCCTTGTTTAAAGACCACTTGCAGGCATTTGATTGGGGAATGCCTCCTCATTCTGGATGGGGGTTAGGTCTTGATAGATTAATGACTACTCTTATAGGAATTGACAATGTAAGAGAAGTTGTACTGTATCCTAGAGACCCAGACAGATTAAGACCCTAAAAAGATAAATTCGAAAAAGCCACATTTTGTATTATTGCAACAATGCAGTTTTTGTGGGTCTGTATTTGGAGATAGGAAATGCTACTTTTGTGATGCAAGATGTTGTACATCATGTATGACAGATGACAGAACACGGTGCAAACAGTGCTACATCAAAAAACGTAGACTAGGAGTAAAGAAGCTGTTAAAGAAAAACAAAATCGTTCTCGGATTCATCGGATTTTTGTGGTTTTATGCTGTGTATCCAGGCCCATTTCTACCAGGATTAGACCCAAACTTTTACTATCTGACATTGATTGCTGCAGTTTTAATCATGATACCAGTTGGACTAGCTTTGTTTTTTTGGTCGCTGCATCCACCATCATCAGATCTTAAAAAAGAAAAGGACTAGACCAATCTTGAGACGATCTCTTTTGTAAATTCTGTAGTCGTCTTGTCTCCGCCAATATCCTTTGTTTTTATTCCATCCTTTACTACATCATAGACTGTCTTTTCCAGAGTCTCACCAACTTGTCTGCATTTTTCATCATTGTATTTTTGCGACAACCAATCAAGCATCATCTTCATCGATAAGATAAACGAAGAAGGATTTGCAATGTTCTTTCCAGCAATATCAAATGCTGCGCCATGTACTGGCTCAAAGAGTGCAAAGTCATCACCAATATTTGCAGCAGGTGCCATCCCTAAACCGCCTACAACTTGGGATGACTCATCAGATAAGATATCACCAAAAAGATTTGTGGTAACTATGACATCAAATAATTCTGGTTGTCGAATCAAATTCATGGCACATGCATCAACATACATCTGCTCAAATGTCACATCAGGATAATCTCTTGCAACTTCTGTGCATGCTTTTGAAAACAAGCCATCAGTTACCCGCATTACATTTGATTTGTGCACGCAGGTTACCTTTTTTTGTAAATTCCTACTCTGTGCAGTCTCAAAGGCATATTTTGCAATCCTCTTTGATGCAGGTTCAGAAATGATACGCATGGCAACAGCAGCATTGTCAATTAAGAATTCTTGGCCAGCGTACAAGTCCTCCGTGTTTTCCCTGACAATTACCATGTCAATATCCTCACGTAATGCAGGCATGTGTGGATATGATTTTGCAGGTCGGATATTTGCATAAAGGTCTAGTGCGCGGCGCAACACAACTATGACATCTGCTGCACTCTCACCAACTGGTGCTTTGAGACACACTTGGGAATTTTTGATTGCAGACATTGTCTCATCAGGCAAGGCCTTGCCAGTATTTTTCAAAGCCTTATCACCTGCCTCTAATTGTTTTATTGCAAATTTCAAATCAAGCTTGTCATGAATTGTGTTGATAATAGAAACTACAGATTCTGATAATTCAGGTCCGATTCCATCTCCAGTAATTAATGAAATGTTGTACATCTTTACCAACTCTTTTAGAATATGTGAGGATTTAAGATTAGTTTCCTATCTGTTTTTCCTTTAGCATTTTTTTGAGCATTAATCTGTTAATTCCAGCAATTACTGCCTGAACACTAGTAGTGACGATATCCTCACCAATTGATTTTGCAGAAACGTGATTTCCTTGTGCATCCTCAACTCGTATAGTTACTTCACATAATGCAGTGGAGCCACCAGAGATTGATGCCAACCCATAATCTTTGATTCTAACTTCTGCAATTTTTCCAGTAACCTTTTGAATTGCGTTTAGTGCAGCATCAACTGGGCCTACACCATAATCAGTTGCCGAGAGCTCTTGTCCATCAATGTTTAGCTTGACAAAAGCATATGGCATCGTTCCGATTCCAGTAGAAACAGAAAATCCAGTCAACTGGACAATTCTCTTTACGCCTTGTTCTTTTAGAATATCACTAGCAATCGATAACAACTCTACATCAGTTACTTGTTTTCCTTGATCACCTAGGCTCTTTACTTTCTCAAGAATCTCTTTTGCTTGTTCCTGTGTAGGTTTTACTCCATACTCATCTAACATCGCATTCATTCCATGAATTCCAGCATGCTTTCCTACCTGCAACCATCTCTTTCTGCCAACTAGTTCGGGACTGATTGGCTCATACGTTAATGGATTGCTCAAAACACCGTGTGTGTGGATGCCAGATTCGTGACCAAATGCGTTTTCTCCAACTATAGCCTTGTTTGGCTGTACTTGAATTCCAACTATTTTTGAAACAAATCTCGATGTATCATAAAGTAGCTTTGTGTTGATGTTAGTCTCGTATTTTTCCTCGTATGGTAAGCATTGCAATGCCATAACAAACTCTTCTAGTGAAGCATTTCCTGCACGTTCACCAATTCCATTAATTGTTACATGTGCGCATTCAGCTCCTGCATGAATGCCAGCAAGTGCATTTGCAACTGCTAAACCAAAGTCATTGTGACAGTGTACACTGATTGGTAGGTGGGTTGCATCAACTGCATCCTTTGTTATTTGTGAAATGTATTCGGGAGTGGAATAACCAACGGTATCTGGAATATCAATTCTGTCTGCACCTGCCTTTGCAACCTCGCCAAATACTTTTTTGAGAAATTCTCTATCGGTCCTTGTTGCATCTTCTGCAGAAAACTCTACTTGTAATCCACGGGACTTGCCATACTCTACTGCATCTATGGCTTTTTCCAGTGCTTGTTCCCTTGTCATTTTGAGCTTGTACTCCAAGTGAATGTCAGATGTTGCAATAAACGTGTGAATGTAGTTTAGACCAGAGTCTACTGCAGCATCAATGTCCTTTTTGTTTGTCCTTGCTAGTCCACAAATTTCAGATTTGAGATTTGCCTTTGTTATCATCTTGATTGCGTTTTGTTCTCCCTTTGAAATCACTGGAAAGCCTGCCTCAATTGCATCGACTCCTAGCTCATCTAGCTTCTTTGCAATGGATAATTTTTGATCAGGCGATAATGAAATTCCAGGCGTCTGTTCTCCGTCACGTAATGTAGTATCAAATACTCTAACTTTCATGAGAACCTGCCCTCTGTAATGCAGCAATTCCTGTTCTTGCAGTTTCGATAATTCCAAATGGCTTTGCTAATTCCTCAAATGCCCTTATCTGATCAGGAGTAGCAGTAAGCTCAACCATCATTGATTCCTTTTTGACATCATGGATTTTACCACCATATGCGTTTGCCATCTTGTTAATCTCCATGCTATCGCTTGGACTGTTTATCTTAATTTTGAATAGTATCAACTCTCTGTAAACCGTTTTGTGCTCATCTAACTGACGAACCTCTACGGTATCTATCATTTTGTCAAGTTGTTTTACTATTTGTTTAATTTGTTTTTCATCTCCATACGTAGTAATAGTCATTCTTGATATATCAGGATCAGCTGTTACGCCTACAGAAATACTATCGATGTTAAAGTTTCGTGAACGAAACAACTGAGTAACCTTCCACAAGATTCCAGGTTTGTTTTCAACTAGGATTGATAATATTGCCCACATTTTGATCACGAAGGTAAAATCATTTCCTTTAATGAAGTTCCAGGTGCTACAAATGGCAATACATCCTCTTCAGGGTCAATTGGGATATCGATTACCGTTGCAACATCACTCTTGAGACCAGCTTTGATTGCATGCTCTAATTCATCAAGTGACTGAGCACGTATTCCTTGTGCGCCGTATGACTCTGCTAATTTAACATAATCAGGACAGTGTTTTTGATCAACACCAATCATTCTTCTATCATAAAATGTTCTCTGCCACTGTGCAACCATTCCAAGTGTATAGTTATTTACCAAGAATACAATGACGGGTAAATTCTCCAAGACAGACGTTGCAAGTGAGTTCTCAGTCATGTTAAAGCTTCCATCACCTGCGATGTCAACTACAGGAACATCAGGTTTTGCAGCCTTTGCACCGATTGCAGCTGGAAATCCCCAACCCATTGTACCCAATCCAGTAGAGCTAAAGAATGTTCCAGGCTGTATAACATCATAGAATAGCGATGCCCACATTTGGTGTTGTCCTACTTCTGTTGTGACAATTGATTCTTTAGGTAATACATCACGGAGTTTTCTTAGAATTCTTGCAGCACTCATCTCGCCTGGATGTAGCTTCAAGTTTTCTCTCCAGTATTCTTTAACTTCTTTTACATGCTTTAGCCACTCATTGTTTTCATCTTGTTTTAGTGCCTTTTGCATGAGCATCTTTACCATAATTCTTAATGATGCACGGACGTCTCCAACTACTGCAATCTGACTTGTTTGGTTCTTGTCAATCTCTGCAGGATCAACATCCATGTGTATAATCTTCAAATTTTTCTCAAACTCTTCAAATGTTCCAACTGACCTATCAGAGAAACGAGTTCCAATTGCTAAAACACAATCAGCCTCAGTCATTAGCTTGTTTGCTTCTGCATGACCGTGCATGCCAATTGGTCCTAATGATAATGGATGATTCTCAGGAAATGCACCTTTTCCCTTAAACGTTGTAACAACTGGAATCATCAACATCTCTGCAATAGCTTGCAACTCTGCAAATGCAGATGAAATTATAGTACCACCACCTGCCAAAATTATTGGTCTGTCAACTGATAACAACATGTCAATTGCTTTTTCAATCTTTGAGATATCAGGATCAGTCCACGGATGATATCCGCGAATCTTAAACTCTTCAGGAAATGTCATCTTTGCTTCATTTTGTTGAACGTCTTTTGGAATATCTAATAAAACAGGACCAGGTCTTCCAGTCTCTGCAATGTAAAATCCTTTTTTCACGACTTCGGGTATTTCTGATGCATCTCTTGGTTGAAATGCATATTTTACAACAGGGTTTGCCATTCCGATAATATCACTTTCTTGAAATGCATCTCGTCCAATCATCTTGACTGGAACTTGACCAGTGATTGCAACCATTGGTGCAGAGTCTGCTTGTGCAGTTGCGATACCTGTTAAAATGTTTGTTGCGCCAGGGCCTGATGTTGCAAAACAGACTCCAGGTTTTCTACTTACACGGCCAAAGCCGTCTGCCATGTGAGCTGCAGATTGCTCATGTCTTACGAGAATATGCCTAATGTTTGACTTGAATAGCTCATCATACATTGGTAGGTTTGCACCTCCCGGTAACCCAAAGACTTCCTTAACGCCTTCTTTTTCCAATGCTTTCATCAATGCAGCTGCGCCAATCATATTTTCCATATTATATCACCAAACAAAATCTCCATAATTTTAATTGTTAAAATTTGGACTGACTTTACAGTAGTACAACCAGCAGAAAAAGTGCTGTTTTATCAGTCGTTTTATTCATATCAGTCAGAATAAAGCTTCTCTGATAATTAATAAAGATTGCTAGGAGAATTGCAAAAAGACTGACATCCTAAGAAGGTTTAACTTGCTATGGGAAAACGGAAAAACAAATGGCAGACACCTCAGATATCATCAAAGTTATTGAGACATTTTTTGAATCAGGAAAGACAAAGGACCTATCATCGTTAAGTCAGATTCAGTTAGATGATCCAAATTTTTCAAGCTTTAGTGATGTGCCGCCATATGATCTAAAAGACTACAAGACCACAATTGCACTAGAAGAGCTTCGCTTTATCAGCATATCAGATTATTCCTATGAGATAAAAAATCCAAAGATCAGCATTTTTGATAATACCGCAGTGGTTGCATTTGAGCTAAATCAGAAAGGAATGCTAGTAGACAACAAGGCATTCACTGGAGAGCACATCTCAATTAATGGTAGAGCAACATTTGTGCTAGTCAAAAAGCCAACATGGAAGATTGCGCATATTCACCTATCAAAGATAGGCTCTTAGATTATTTTTTAGATTTATTCTTGTTTTGATTTTGTTTTTGAGGTTTGTTTTGTTTTTGCTTGTTTTGATTCTGGTGTGGTTTTGATTTGTTTTGATTTTGCTTGTTCTGGTTTTGCTGTGGGTTTCTTTTTGGTGATTCCTTTACAAATTTTTTGTACATCTCATAAGCCTGGTTTACGTTTGCATTGCCATGAACAATTGCTCTTACGGCTTTAATCATCGGTACAGGATTATCAGATTGCCAGATGTTTCTTCCCATATCGACACCAACTGCGCCTGCTTTGATTGCATTATATGTTAATTTTAGTGCGTCAAGTTCTGGAATCTTTTTTCCGCCAGCAATAATCACTGGAACAGGACAAGAGTCTACAACTTTTTCAAAGTTATCACAATAGTATGTCTTGACAATGTGAGCACCCTGCTCTGCTGCAACTCTGCATGCAAGGGATAGATATCTTGCATCTTTTCCTAATTCTTTTCCAACTGCAGTAACTGCCAATACAGGAATGCCATAGTCTTCTGCTTCATTAACTAGTTTTCCCAAATTTACAATTGTTTGATTTTCATATTTAGAACCAACAAAGACTGACATTGCTAATGCACTTGCGTTTAGTCTGATTGCATCTTTGATGCTAACTGTAATCTGTTCTTGTGATAGGTCTTCACCAATAATGCTTGGACCACCGGAAACTCGTAAAACGATAGGAATTGGATATCTAGAGTCTACTGATGTTCTCTGTACTCCTCGTGTGAGCATTAGTGAGTCACAGTATTTCAAAAGGGGGGCAATCGTCTTTCTTGGATTCTCTAGTCTTTCTGTAGGACCTAAAAAGTATCCATGATCAACTGCTAGCATTAATGCGCGATTATCTTGAGGTTTGATGATTTGTGCTAGCCTGTTTTTTAGTCCCCAGTCCAATTTGCTTCGATTTTAAAAGAAACGAAATACCTTTCTTAAGCCTTTCTCATTTTGTGATAATTATTTTCATTGCGTTTAATCCAGTTTTTGCATGTTCAAATGCCTTTTGAGAATCTGCAATGTTGTACTTGTGAGTGATTAATTGTTTAACATCAACTCGAGAATTTGCAATGAGCCCCAGAGCCTCTTTTGTATCATTATCAGATGCTGCATAACTGGTAAGAAGAGTAATCTCTTTTGAATAGACTGCACTCATATCAAGATTTATCGTATCACCCTTTGATGGAACGCCAAACATCATTACTGTGCCTCCTTTTCTTACAAGATCAATTGCATCAAATAAAGCATTTAGATTTCCAGTGGCAACTATTGCAACATCGACTCCACGTCCGGATGTCTCCCCTAGAATTATTTCTTTTCTGGAATTATCAGTAGAGTGTATAGTTTTTGTTACATTGAATTTTTTTGCAAAGTCTAATCTGTACTCATTGACATCAAGGCAGAATATTTTCTCAAAGCCATATGCGTGTGAGAGCATAACATGCATCATTCCTGTTGGCCCAACACCAAAAATTGCAACAGAGTCTCCTTTATGATAATCAATCTTTGACCATGCCCGGGTACAGCATGCAAGAGGCTCTATCATTGATGCCTCTTCAAAGCTCATAGAATCTGGAAGTTTTAGTACACCGCCATGCGTTACGTTCCACTCTGGTACAATGTACTGCTCTGATAACCCACATGGGGAGAGATTTGTCTCATAGTATTTTTTGCACATTGTTTCATTTCCATGTGTGCAATAATGACATGAATAACAAGGAACATGATGATGAGTAAATACACGATCACCTTTTTTAAAATCAGTCACATTGGCGCCAACTTCTAAGACCGTGCCAGCTGGCTCGTGTCCTAATTTCATTGATGGTTGACCATATTGACCAAACACTTTTTCAACATCAGAGCCACAAATCCCACAACATTGCATTTGCACTAGAATATCACCAGGACCTAATGTCGGCAATGAGGTATCCTTGATTGAAACAACTGATGGTTTTTCAACAAAGGCAGTCTTCATAAAAAAATGACGGCTGATGAGTATAAGTACATTAATGAAAATGCAAAAAATGTTTATTTTTTCGTAACAATTTGGCCAATGTGAACATGAATTTATTCATATTCTATTTTTTTGCAGCATAATCAGATGGCACGCTGGGATAACTATGAGCCTGACTGGGTAGAGTCTGAAGAAGAATCTAAACTATTAGAAAAATTCAATCAGTATGTGGATTTACAAAGGGAGCAGACAAAAAAGGAAAAAGAATCAGCAGACAAGACACCAAAGTTTCTAAAAAATCAAAATATGATAATTGGAATTATTGAAGGAGTTATTCTATCAGGATTAGCAGTTGCTTTTGCAATTATGGTTACTAGTTAGACACCCAAAATCTTTTTGAGCATTACACGATAGTCAACTTCGGTCTTTTTGCTTCCAACAGATGGCAATGCAAATACCAATGTTGATGATTCTGCACGAAGAGCTGTGAGTTGATCATTTATTGGCTCAGATATATCATCGCTGACAAGAATTAATCCAACATCAGAGTCGCCAGATAATTTTTTGATTTCATCCAGTGCTCCCTCTGGAGTTTCTGAAATAACTCCCGGAACTCCAGCTAATTGAAAGCTTGTGACAAATGATCTGCTGCCAACAGTTACTATCTTCACAGATCAAAAGATGAATCATACCAATTTAACCCTTTTTGGAATGGATCGCAGATTAGCAAGATTGATTAGTCAAGTTTTGAGAAAACTATCATGTCAGTAGATACGCAAAAGCAAGTTTACTTGTTTACTCATGGAAGAATGGACTTGCAAGAAAAATCCGTCAATGCTCTAGTTGCAAAGGGTTTTTCAAAAGACAAGATAGTCATGGCATCTCCAAACAAAGTTGGAAATGTTGGTGACTATATGGCAATGCTGTGGATGCCTCCAAATCCTGATCATATCAAAATCCAGGTGATTACCAAAGTTGAAGAGGTAAAACCAGAAGGAATGATTGGTTTGTGGAAAGGAGTATCAAAGGATGACTTGTTTACAGTTCCACTGTAGAGTTAGCTGAATCCTGCACCAAAATTGTCACCCTTTTGTAGGGGATCAAAGTCTTCATTACTTTTTAGTTTCAGATACAAGAGTGCTTCATAGACTAGTTGTAATGCTGTTTCATCATTTAGCTTAAAACTGGCCTTTGCATAGTTGTGATACTTTTCAAGCTTTTTAGGATCCTGCTCATCTGGTGATAGATTGTCCTGAGTCATCATAGCTGAAATCTTTTCAATTTGGGAATCATAACCAGAATCAGACAATAATTATCAAAAGTATCCAATGCTTTTAAGTTGTATCTAGATTTTTGAGACTATTTTTTTGACAGTGTTAACGATTGAGACTTTTTTTGTAATGCTAAGCTCTGGCTCTACGGTTACAAAGACAGTGTACTTTGGAGTATACACAACTAGCTGTGTTACCTTTTCTCGTTCAACGTGAACGTATCTAACCTTTCCTAGAGTTTTATCAAATCCTTTTCTCATCTTTCTGCGTTCTGCTACTTGTTTGCAAAAGTGTTCTTCTTCTCTTTGAGATTCAAGTGAGGTCTTGCCCTCTTTCATTATTCCCTCCACAATGTTTCCCTTGAGGTCAATCATTGCAACAAAACGTACCTTGGAATCAATCTTGATAATTTTTTCTGCGATTCCCATCAGGTTTTTTCCAGCCAAGTGATCATGGGCTTTACTGGCGCAAATATAATGTTTAGTGCACTATAGATCGGCAAATATTCCAGAAATAAATGATGAAAACTCTTCGTCTGAGAAAATTATCTTTTCAAATTTATTTTCCTTTTGTGCAATTCTGATTGCCTTTAGATGATAGCACTCTTTTTTGTCATTTAATTGACCAAAGTAAAATCCAGGACAGGAACAATAATCCATCTCAGGATAAATCCAATGTTCCTTTCCTTGACCCACTATAGTCCAGACTTTTCTCTGACTGGGCTCAAATAGGTGTAGTTTGATTCTGTTTTCTTCAAGGGAGCTCTGAATCTTTTCTTGAGTCACAAGGGTTTAATTGAAAATCTAGGGTATATTTTTGGTGGTTACTACAAGGATTGTGCCTCAAAAACCAGCCCTGATTCTAGAGGGAGAAAAAAAGAACCTCATAGTATCTGATTTACACATTGGGTTTGAGTCAAATTTTTCTGCAAATAAAATTTCCTTGGGAAAAAACACATCCACAAAAGAGACAATATCTGAAATTTCAGAATTAATAAAATCAGAAAAACCAGATACAGTAATTTTACTAGGAGATGTTAAATCCAGTATCAAAAACATTTCAAAAAACGAATGGGATGATGTCCCAATGTTCTTTAATGAAATCAAAGAAATGGTAGAAGTAATTCTAGTTCCTGGAAATCATGATGCAAACATTCAGAGACTAGTACCGGAAGGAGTCACAATGATTAGCTCAACAGGATTAGTAATCGATAATGTTTTGTTGACACATGGACATACAATGCCTTCTGAGAACTTTGCACATGTAGATAAGATAATCATGGGTCATGTCCATCCAGTGTTTTTTTCAGAAGAATCAGTGCTAAATGGTCAAAGAGTTTGGGTTTCACTAAAGGCAGAAAAGCAAAACATTTTTCCATCAAGTAATGGAGAGATTGAAATTACAATCATTCCATCATTTAACAGATACTTTTATGCAACACATAGAAACAAGTTCAAAAAATCTATCTCGCCAATTATTCAAAAGATCAAAGAGGTTTCAGCTGCAAGAATTGTAACACTTGATGGAACAATAATTGGCGATGAATCAAATATCAAAGAAGTAATCTAGGAAGTTATTTTGTTGCGTGCTTGATTGCTTTTTGTGCATGCTCCCATGCTTTCTTGAAATGATCAATTGCTTTGTCAGGTTTGCCATCATCTAACTCTTCTTGTGCTTTATCCATCTCGTCGTTTGCTTTTTCTAGTTCTTTATCGACCTTTTTGTCACCTGCAAATGAGGTTGCTGCATTAATTGCATCCTGTGCTAGTTGTCTGTCAACATCAACTAGTGCAGATATGATACCAGATACGTCAGTTGTTGGGTCATCTTTTTGTATCTTTAACAAGTCTTTTACTGCGGATTTTTCTTCATCAAAGACTTTGTGGCCGTGTTTTTCATCTAGGGTGGTTTCAGATGCCCAGAACTTTTCATCTAGGCTCTTTTGAATATCTTTTATTGCTTTTTCAAGGTCTTTGTGAGTTTTTTTGTCTGCATCAAGTGTTAGTTGTTCCAAGGATGTGATTTGAGCTTCTTTTTGTCCTTTGTATGATAATTCTACAATTACATCAAAGAATGAATCAGAAGTGTTTCCTGATGAATCAGTTGCTGAACAGGTTACAGTGGTGGTTCCAATTGGGAATATTGAACCTGAGGAAACATCACAGATGGGAGTAATGTCTCCATCAACTAGGTCACTTGCAGATACATCAAAGATTACTATAGTACCGCTTTGGTCACCAGTACTGGTGGAAATATTATCAGGAATGATTAGTTCAGGTGCAGTGGTATCTACTACGACAATATCAAAGAATGAATCAGACGTATTTCCTGCATCATCGGTTGCAGAGCAAGTGACAGTTGTTGGTCCAAGTGGGAATGTATCACCAGAAGTTGCACTACAAGTTGGAGTCACATCTCCATCTACAATATCACTTGCAGATACATCAAAGAAGACACGAGTGTTTGGTCCTTCTGCTTCTAGTTCAATGTCATCAGGAAGATCAAGTGTAGGTGGAGTCGTATCTTCAACTGTGATTGTAAAAGAATCTTCTGCAATGTTTCCTGAAGAATCAGTAACGGAGCAAGTAACGGTAGTTGTTGCAATTGGGAACAAATCACCAGAAGTTGCATCACATGTTGGGGTTAGTGGGCCATCAATTGCATGATCACCAGTAACTACAAAACCTACATTTGCACCATCAGAACTAGTTGCTTCTTCGGTAATGTCAGAGGGGACTGTTATGGTTGGAAATGGATCAATTACTGTGATTAGTGCTTGTGGCAAATCTGCACTCATCGGAGCATTATCAGGATCATCAAAGGTTATTGTGGATTCTGTCAAGTCATTTACTGGCAAGTCAACACCGGCTAAGGTAGACTTGGCATCAAAGGATACGGAAAATGTTTCATCGACTGATAATTTCTCATCTCCATTGCCAACATGTTGTGCAATATTGTTCCATACCATTTGGGTTTGGCCTTCACCCAAAGTGGTAATTGAATCTGGAAGTATTGAAAAGTTATTCTCATCGATGATGTAACTATTAGTGGTTTCAATTAGATTAATGTTTGAAGGAGTATTTGTTGCAAGAATTTTTGCATTGATATCGCTTATGATTGTACTCAATGAGTTAAAATCTTCAACTGCGATTATGTCAGATGCAGGATCATCTACTAAACATTCTAAAATATTTGGATTCCAACTATTCCCAACTCCTATGATTATTATTTTGACGTTTAAATCTGTCAAACCATCTCGAGTTGCTTGTGCACGGTCTCGTTGAACAGCACTCCCTCCTTGCACTAGGCAAGGATTATTGTTGTTATTTGAAACTGGGACGCCATCTGTGATCAAAAATAATAATCTTGGAGGCTCACTTGTTGTAAAAGGAGCATTTTGATACATATCTATGGCTTCGTTTAGAGCAAGTCTTGTAGAAGTAAATCCAGTTAGAAATGGCAGAGTTTGAAGATGCGATATTATTTCAGATCTATCTTGGGACATATTCAAATCCCATTCGACATAAACATTAGTACTAAAGGTAATAATTCCCAGTAAATCACTTTCATCTGGAAATCCATTTTGAATAACATCAACCACAA
Organism: Thermoproteota archaeon; assembly: GCA_003352285.1. Taxonomy (NCBI): domain Archaea; kingdom Thermoproteati; phylum Thermoproteota; species Thermoproteota archaeon. The sequence continues at coordinate 67,332 of QQVN01000005.1, forward strand.
AGTCTTTTTCCAAATCCCATCCAGTTGCCTCTACACTTGTAGAAGAATCCATTACAAAGATAGTATGCAAGTCTTTATCAATAGAGAATCCGGAAACATCAATTGTGATCTCAGTTATTTCTTGTCCGCCAGAGCCTTCCAAATAAATGGTGTTTGGATTGGCGTCTTTAGTTACTGAAAGTGATCCAGTACTTGGAAGTGAGATAACACACATGTTGTTTTCCCATGCACAGTATCCTGATGAACTACAGCTTGGTTCATCAGTAAAATCAGAGCATGCTGCAGCAAATACATCTTGATGGAATGTAAAACCAATTAAAACAAAGCTAAGAAAAACTCCTAGGAGTAAATTTTTTCCAACATTCAACAATTGTTCCAAAAACTTATTTCATTTAAGTGATCAGAATTTTGCAATCATTTGTAATATTTTTATAACATAATAAAGCATATGAATTTTCATTTTTAAAATCTAAGATTTTCCTTAGTTTTTGCTTAGTTTTTTTGTGTCAAAAAAATCAAAATTTTATTTTATTGGGTCATAGGGCTCGATAGGATCCCTTGTTGTCTTGTTTTTTTGCAGCCAGTCAAGTGTTTTTACAAAGGATTCAGCAAATTCCGGTGTTGTCAGTACAGGAACGCCAAGCTCTAGTGCCTTGCGTCGAATCAGATACTCATCATCTAGCATGTCAACATATTTTTCAAGAGTTGATGTACTTGGAATATTTATGATAAAGTTGATTTTTCTATCATAGAGCAAGTCTGCAATGTTTGGCTTGCGCTCTGGTTCGCTAATCTTGTGAACTACCTGAATGTTGCCAACCTTTTCTTCAAAGAATTCAGCAGTGTGCTCTGTTGCCAAAATCTCAAAGCCGAGTTTTTTGAGTAATGCTATAGTTGGAAGTAACAACTCCTTGTTCTCAGACCCCCCTATAGTCACCAAAGCCGTACCGGATTTTGGCAGATTATACCCTACAGAGGTAAAGGCCTTTGATAATGCATCATAAAAGCTGGTACCAAAGCATGCTGCCTCACCAGTTGATTGCATCTCAACACCTAGCACAATGTCAGCTCCTGATAACTGCATGAATGAAAACTGCGGTACCTTGATTCCATAATTGTGAATCTTTTTCCACTGATCATGAGGTATTGCGGGAAGCTGTTTTCCCAAGATTGCCTGAGATGCAAGATTAATCAAATTTGTTTTTACAAGCTTTGATACAAACGGCATTGAGCGTGATGCCCTAATGTTTAGCTCTATAACATACACCTGTCCTTCATGAATCAAAAACTGCAGATTAAATGGTCCCTTGATGTTAAACTCTAGTGCGATATTGTTTGTATAAGTTGTAATTGTTTCAATTACTTTGTTGTTTAGTCTCCATGGCGGAATGCACATCATTGCATCACCAGAGTGAACACCTGCATTGTCGATATGCTCAACGATTGCACCAATGATTACATTTTTTCCATCAGATACTCCATCGACGTCTACCTCAAGTGAATTTAGCATAAACTTTGATATCACTACAGGATGATCAGGCGATACAGTTGTTGCTTCTTGGATGTAATGTTTGAGCTCATCCTGTGACCATACAACCTTCATTGCAGCACCACTTAGCACATATGATGGTCTAACAATTACAGGGTATCCAACTTCTTGTGCAAAACTTTTTGCCTCATTAATGTTTGAGAATGCCTGCCACTTTGGCTGCTTTATGTGCAGCTTGTCTAGTATTGCGCTAAATGTTGAGCGATTCTCTGCCCTATCAACATCTTTTGCACTTGTTCCAAGAATCTTTACATTATTTGCAGCAAGTCCCGGTGTGAGATTGTTTGCAGTTTGTCCTCCAACACATGTGATTACACCTTTTGGAGATTCAAAGTCTGCAATATCAAGAATTCTTTCCTGTGTTAGCTCCTCAAAGTATAATCTGCTTGGAATGTCATAATCAGTCGAAACTGTTTCAGGATTACAGTTTACTACTGTGATGTTTTTTTCTCCATTATCTTTTAGACCCCATACCATGTTCACTGTACCCCAATCAAACTCTACACTGCTTCCAATTCTGTAGGGACCGGCACCCAGAACCATCGTTCCACGCTCAGAATCATCAATTTTGATGTCGTCGGTGTTACCGCCATATGTCATGTAAAGATAGTTTGTCTTTGCAGGCCATTCAGCAGCCAAAGTATCAATTTGGTTTACAACAGGAATAATTCCTGCATCTTTTCTTATCTTTCTGATTTCTGCAGGAGTCTTTTCGACTGCACGGGCAATCTGATTATCAGAAAATCCAAGATGTTTTGATTCGCGTAGTAACTTTTCATCAAGGTTCTTTTCTTTGAGTCTCTTTTCTATCTGGACAATGTTGTTAATCTTTTCAATAAACCACGGGTCAATAGCTGAGAGCTTGTAAATTTTTTCAACTGAAATTCCTTTTTTGAGTGCAGCAGCAACATAATACAGAATCAGATCATCTGGCTTTGAGAGATGATTCTCAATGTCTTCCTCATCGTATGTCTTGCCGTTTAGTCTATTCAGTACTAGTCCATCGTTTCCAATATCAAGCATCCTGATTGCCTTTTGTAGTGATTCCTCAAATGTTCTGCCAACTGCCATTACTTCACCAACTGACTTCATTGTAGGACCAAGCTTTCTGTTTACAAGCTCAAACTTTGAAAAGTCCCAACGAGGATGTTTTGTTACAACATAATCAAGTGATGGCTCAAAGCATGCAGTAGTAGATTTTGTAATTTTGTTTACAAGTTCTGGCAATGAATAACCCAATCCAATCTTTGCAGACATGTATGCTAGAGGATAACCAGTTGCTTTGCTTGCAAGTGCAGAAGAACGTGACAATCTTGGATTAATTTCAATTGCAACATATCTATCGGATTCTGGTTCCAGTGCATACTGGATGTTACATTCTCCAACTATCCCAACATGAGATGTTGCTCGCAATGCAGCAGAACGCAGCATATGATATTCATGATTATCAATTGTTTGTGATGGTGCAATGACAATGTTATCGCCAGTGTGAACTTTCATTGCAAGAACATTTTCCATGTTACACACAATTACGCTGTTCTTTTCAAAATCACGCATCACTTCATACTCGATTTGTTTCCAGTGTCCAATGTATTCCTCGATTAACACCTGACCTACTAGACTAGCATTGATTCCCCTATCAACTATTTCGTGCAGCTCAATCTCATTGTAAGCAACACCACCACCTTTTCCACCAAGGGTGTATGCCACTCGTATAATCACAGGATAGCCCAATTCCTCGGCAACCTTTTTTGCATCAGTAAAATTAGTAACAGTCTTGCTTCGCAGCACTGGAACGCCACATTCAGTCATGGAATCTTTGAATAGTTGCCTGTCTTCTGTGCGCTGAATTCCAGGCACCTGAGTTCCCAGTACATTTACACCATACTTTTTGAGAACCCCAGATTCTTCTAGTTTCACACCACAGTTTAGTGCAGTCTGTCCTCCATATGCAAGCATAATTCCATCTGGTCTCTCTGATTCCACAATAGACTCTACATACTCTGGATTAACAGGTAGCAAGTACACCTTGTCTGCAAATCTAGTGTCTGTTTGGATAGTAGCAATGTTTGGATTAATCAGTACACTCTTGATTCCATCTTCGCGAATTGCCTTGAGGCATTGGCTACCGGAGTAGTCGAATTGGCGGTCGTTTTAGCGACTCTCGCCGGCTTCTCCGATTTTAATGGCCCCACTACCAAGAACTAGAATTTTTTTTATCGACTCATTTTTTGGCAGATGTTCCCTCCTCCATTAGGTGCTTCAGCTTTTCAAAAACGAACTTACAATCATAAGGTCCCGGTGATGCTTCCGGATGAAATTGCACTGCAATGCATCTTTTGTCTTTGTGTTTAATTCCCTCAACAGTTTGATCATCGGCATTCTTAAACCACAACTCAAACTCGGAATTGCTTAACGAATCAGGATCAATGCAGTATCCGTGATTCTGACTAGTAACATAAACTTGATTATTCTCTAAATTGATACAGGGTTTGTTTTGTCCTCGGTGTCCGTACTTTAGCTTGTATGTTTGTGCGTTTCCTGCAAGTCCAATTATCTGAGCCCCAAGACAGATTCCCAAAGTTGGAATGTTTTGTTTTATCAATTCCTTTGCAGTGTTAATCGTATCAGGACAACTGATGGGGTCCCCAGGTCCATTGCTAATTACAACACCCTTTGGTTTGTAAGATAGAATTTTATCAATTGATGCATTCCATGGTAACTTTACAACCTTGTATCCAATGTCGCGCACGTTTCGCAGTATTGCATTTTTTGCACCAGTGTCTATTACCACAACACAGTCAGATTCATTGCCATAGGTTTCTTCTTGTTTGGTAGATACTGCATCCATAAATTTCTCTGAATTGTAGGGTGTGACGTTTTTTAGCTGCTCTTTTACTTGAGCATCATCTATTGGCGTATCAGATACTACAAGGGCTGCCATCATGACCCCCTGGCTTCGTAGTTTTGTAGTCAGTGCCCTAGTATCAATTCCAGAAATTCCTGGAATCTTTTCATTGTACATCCACTCATCTAATGTCATTGATAATGTCCAGTGACTGGCAGTAAGAGATAATTCATGAATTACGAGTCCACGGGCCTGAATTTTGCCTGATTCAAAGTACTTTGGAATGCCGGATTCGTCATTTGTTTTAGGGTCAGGAACACCATAGTTTCCAACTAGAGGATAGGTAAGTGTAAGAATTTGCCCGCTGTAAGAGGGATCGGTAAGCGTTTCGGTATACCCGACCATTCCTGTATTGAATACAATCTCGCCAAATGTTGTTGTAGAATAACCAAAGCCCATTCCTTCAAGAACGGTTCCATCATCTAGGATCAGCTTCCCAAACTTGTTGGCGTGTTGTGATTTTTTAGTGGAAATTGTGACCCTCGACAAGTACTTTTGATAGATGATTTAAATTTTGTGAGTGGTGATCGCAGTTTTTGATTATAATGCCTTGAATTCTTCGCTCCACTTGTAGTATGCGCGAATCATTTCCATTGAAACACTTGGCTTTCTTTTTGACATAATATCTCTAAAGTCTGCCATTGATAGATCGCGTGGTTGTGTAGCTTCTTCACCTTCTACTGGTTCATGATAATCAGGGGAGCTAAACAACTCATGAACTGCTTTTAGTTGAGCGCCTTGACATACATCTTTGATATCACTTGCACTGTATCCATCAAAGAGTTTTGCAAGCTCTTGAGACTTTACTTTCAAATCTTTTTTGAGTGGTGCAGTGTATAGTTCAAATAGATTTTGTCTTGCTTCAAGTGATGGTAATGTAACATAGATTCTTTTTTGGAATCTTCTAAGGAATGGCCAATCCAAACTCCATGGTTTGTTTGTTGCACCAATAACATACATCTTGATGTCTTTTCCTTTTCCATTGACACCATCCATCTCAGTTAGGAATTGGTTTTTAGTTCTGATTTCGCCACCTACTTCTCCGTTTCTTGCGCCAAGTAGTGAATCGATTTCATCAACAAATAGTATCACAGGTTTGTTTTCTTTTTCTGCATGACTTCTAGCCATGTGGAATAATTTTGAAACATTCTTTTCTGCCTCACCTAACCACTTGCTCATCAGTGCAGATGCATCAACGTTAATGAAATAACCATCTAGCTCGCTAGCTGTAGCTGCTGCAAGAATTGTCTTTCCACATCCAGGAGGTCCATACAGGAGCAGTCCACGTGGCCAACCAAGTGGGAACAGGTCGGGCCTCTTTGTTGGATAAACGATAGATTCTCTTAATGCATTTTTTGCATCATCTAATCCGATAACTTCATTCCAGCTTACATCTGGCTTTTCCTTCATTACAAGGTCATCAAAATCATTTAGTTCCTGTTGATTTGCAACAGATTTTTTCTGCTCTTCTGGAGATGCCTTGGGGTCTACTGCAGGCTCTACACCGTGGGCCTCTTGCAGTGCTTTAATTCTATTATGATATGATGTGGTTCTATCTTTGTAAATTGGATTTAGTTTGCTAGTAGGGTATAATCTCATGAGCTTTACTAGTGAATCGATTGCCTTTTGGTAATTGGCAATGGCCATACCACGAGCACCTTGTGAATCAAACTTTATTGCATCAGACGCATATCTGCTTGCGCTATTTTCTAATTCTTGCGGTGCTAGACTCATTATCTATTCAGGCATAAGTTTAGCTATAGGTTGGTATCCTTAGGTGTAAACAGGGATCGAAGATTTGGTTAAATTAATTGAACCATTTTTCTTAGAATCAACCTCTTCAGGTTCTTGGAGGCGTTTTCTGGTTTCATTTAACACAAAATTATCAGATACGTTTCCTTGTAGTTCCTTGATATTTTTTGTATGATCTTCAGCAGACATTACTAGTTCGTCAATCTGATCATTTAGGTCACCAAGGGAATATGATGAGTTATTCACAATATCTACAAAATCTTTTAAAAGAGAATGAACTGCCTTGCGTTCTTCGTATTTACAAAGCAAATAGTCGGCAAACTGGAGAATTTTATTAAAATCCTGTAACTCCTCGTATGTTAATTTCTCAATCTTTTTCTCATCATCTAATTGACTTAATTTTTTCTCTACAATGTTTGAGAATCTTCGTACCTTTTCCAAATCCTTTTGAGTGTCTCTAGAGTGATGCAGTATTGTCAAGTATCAGCTAGTTTTGGAAAATCTAGATTAGGGTACTGCTTGTTTATTTTAGAGTCCACCATCAATTTTGCTTCATCTAGTATTAGCCAAGAAGCATTGTTGTGTTCAGCAAAATCAAATTTGGCACCTGTAATTGTGCCTGAATCCATCACCACACTACCCAAAACAGTGGATAATTCAGATAATTCGTGACTAGTCTTTGGCATTAGCTCATAAAGACTAGCACTAATTGTGCGAATTACAAGTATTGCAGAGGGCAGAACTGTTGGAAATGTATCAATTGTAGATAGATTCTGAATTTTTTTATAAATTTGGTTCAAGGACTCTATTGCAAAAGAGATTGTTTTTTCAGTCTCTAATCTTGCGATATCTTCTTTATCATAATCAGTGCTGTTTTTCAAAGTGGATTTATTCTCCTTGCTAAGGGCAGATTGCTCCTTTTTTAGAATCGCGAGTAGTTCTGAAAAGCGGTCAATAGTATATGATAACCGCGGCATGATTGTGGAATTGTAGGAGATATGGGGGTATCTATAGCCACTACCAAACCGCTGTGTCATCATAATGTGTAAGAATCAAAAATTTGCTATTTCAGGACAATGTAATTTCTGAATTAGTAACTGCAGTGACACTATTCTGAGGATACATTTTGTAATTTTTTTGAGCATTTGTGCAAAGGAATTTAGCTTCGAGTCTTACCTAATGATTAGTATAGAGAAGTCATGGTCGATGAGAATGCTCTATCAGTTAGCCTAGAGGAATTTGGGCTCAGCAAGTACGAATCAAGAGCATATGTCAGCTTACTTACAAAGGGAAGCATTTCTGCAAGTGAATTATCATACTATTCTGAAATTCCAAGAACCAAGGTATATCCCGTGTTATTAAAACTAGAGAAAAAAAGACTAGTCATTCTATCAAAGAGCAAACCAATTATCTGCACACCAATTGCACCAGAAGATGCATTTGATGATATTGTACATGAGCAGATTAACAAAGTAAATGCAATGAATAGTCTTGTATCAAATTTAAAACAAGTAAATGAGGCAAGCAAAAAATCCAGAGGTTCTGAAGAAAAGAGATACTTTCATGTCTCTGCCAATAATGTGCTGAATCAGTTACGAACCATGATTGATGGTTCTAAGAGCTCAATTCAGATAATGGCAGATCAATGGGGAATGGGGTTATTAGCCGAATGCAAAGACGAGTTGTTATCAGTATTACGAAGAGGTCTTGAGGTAAAACTAATCATTCCTTCAACATTGATTGGTTCTGAATCATTTAAGATAATTCCAAATGAAGTAAAGATTCGTATATCAGAAATAACACAAAACTGCTTTATCTTTGATCAAACAGAGCTGCTAATAATAGATAGTGATAATGGAAAGGGCGCAACCTTTTCATCAACAGACATACTTGGGGCAAATCAAACAAAGTTATTTGCCCAGGTATGGAAGAGTGGAATCAAAGTAAACAGTATGTTTGATATGACAAAGGCAGAGGCTCAGGAAATTTACAGGATTATTAAATTGGTAAATGAGGGAGCTTTAGGCCATCTACTCACCACGACAATATCATCAAAGGATTCTCAAACTGAAATTCTCAATATGCTTGAAAGTAACGGTGTTAACATTAAAGAAAAGACATTAGATGATGTTTTGGAAATCATGGATGTTGCACTAGAAGTAATGTGTTCAGGCAGAGTTACATTTGATACTAAAAATAAAAACATCTCAATAGAGTCAAAGATGAACAGCGGTCACTCTTTGCCATGGGTAATGATACTAGATGAATACCTAAAGAGTAATGGATACAAGACTCGCCTTGTATACCAAAGCCAGCAACAAAAAGGCGAAAAGACACACATTAAGATCAGCTCTTAAATTTAAAAACAAGTCAAATTCTTGATTACTTGTGATTGATGAAAAGATTGAATCATTAGGAATTACTTTACCGGATCCGCCAACTCCAGCTGGCTCTTACATTCCAGTAGTCATTGCAGGAAATCTAGCATTTGTATCAGGACAGATTCCAATGCAAAACGGAAAGGTCCTCTTTACCGGTAAAGTATCAAATGATAATATTGATGAGGCAAAAAAATCAGCAAAAATTTGCGCTATCAACATTTTGGCACAACTAAAACGAGAATTAGGTAATTTAGATAGAGTGACACGAGTCGTCAGATTATCTGGATTTGTAAATTCAACTCCAGATTTTACTGCACATCCTAAAGTCATCAATGAGGCATCTGATCTAATCCATGAAATTTTTGGAGAGAAAGGAAAGCATGCAAGAATTGCACTGGGGGTAGCGGCACTCCCACTTGATTCTATGACCGAAATTGATGCAATAGTAGAGTTTTCTTAAATTTAGAAAACATTTGGAGATTTTTTTAAATAAATTTTAGAAGAAAAGATACCATGACCTATGAAGTATCAAGAATTTAATTTAAAATAAAAAAAGAAAAAGGAAAGAAAAGAACTGGAATCATTTTAGATGTTCAGTTAAATTAATTCTGTGGTGGTTGAGTACCTTTTGATTTCTTTTGTTTTTTGTCCATATTGACACCTCCTCATAAAGCACACTCAAGGAGGCAACTTTCAAAGGGAATAGGCAATACAAAGTAACACTCATCGCTAGGAGTAGTGTAGACAATGTAAAAGGAACTTTGAAAATTCCGATTTACCATATCAGTGTGCTCGGCAGTTGCACACTATCAATCCATGAATTAAAAGATATCGCATTTTTTATTCTTTGAAAATCAGTCGTTAAATCTTTCATAGAGTTTTGAAAATATTACAAAATTAAATGAAAATCTTTCATGGTTTGTTAACGCACGTGGAATTTGATTCGGCAAAAAAGATTCTTAATCCAATGACGTAACAAGTGTTCATCAGTTAATCAACTGTCATGCAATGCTTGGTTTAATCGAGAGATCTCATCTATAGCAAATTCATGATTGCCTTAAAACGCAGTTACTTAATTTTGCTCATAGGTGCAGGAACACTTGTGGCAGGTTCAGTAGTTTTAGGAGTCAATTCTAGTGCGTTAGCAACTGATTTTCTTGCAAACAACCTAATCATAAAGCAAACACACCTAGAATCAGGTCAACAACACCAAACAGACATGGTGGCAAAATCAAGCGATACAGTCTCGATTTTGCTTAGAGGTCAACCATTTAATGCACAATTGCAAGCTACAGTTACTGAAGCTGGTACCGCAGTTTGGCAAACATCATTTAATGGAGACCACATTGGCAACTTCCAACCAGTTGAAGGACACACCTACAGCATAATAATCAAAAATGTAGGTACTGAAACTGCAACGGTTGATGCTATAGTAGGCAATGTTCCATTCTTAGGTCAAGGCAATGGTGATAAACTTGGCAATGTTGCCGGTACACTTGCAGGCCTAGGTGTAGGATTTATTGGAATCGCTCTCCTTGTAATAGGCGGAGTAGTATTCTTTGTTGATAGAAGAGCAGTAAAGAAAATTGCTCCAACTAACTAGACTCTAAAACACAACATTTTCTTTTTTTGTTTTCAAGTGGTGGATATTACCTAGACTACTTTGTGAGAGAGACGATGTTTCAGGTATGACCTAAATGTTAGTAAAGAGAAAAAGATTCCTACTGAGGCAATAGTAAATGCTACAGGATAATTTATTGAGTTTGCAACAAAGCCAGATGTAATTGCACCCAAAAAGATTCCCAACCCCACCATAAAGCTGTTCACACCCAAGAATCTTCCTTCAAAACCTCGCGGAATGGTTTTGAAGAGAATCACAGAGCTTGCAGTACTAAATATTGAAAATGCAGACACCATTAAACTAGATGAAACAGCAGCCACAATAAATGAATCAAATCCACTTGCTATTGGAATTAGTGCAGATGCAATAATTATTCCAAGAATTCTTGGCAAGTATGCAATTTGGGCAGCTTTTTCTTCTGAAACTTTTGCAATTAATTTTGGAACTACAAAAAATATTGCAAGTAAAGTAATTGTCTGAATCAGATATATGATAAAGACTTGGGAATCAGTAAAGCTGTACTCTTTTAAAAACGGAATAAATGCTGTAAAGTAGATGTTGCTACCAAAATAGAAAAGAAAATTTGTAAAATATAGAATTCCGATCTCATGGGACATTTTTCTTTGAAAGAGTGAAGTAAGATGCCTAAAATCGTATTTTTTTGGAATCTTGGTAAATATTAACTGAAAATTATAACGATTGTGATTAAAGACGTGCTTTAGACCATAAACAGAATGAACCAAAGTCTCCCTTTCAAGAAAGCTCTTGCTTCCAACAAGAATACTAAACAGTACCGCACCTGCACTAGTTAATGCACAAAATAGAAAGTATGGCTTCAAATCAAAAAATGAATCCCATATAGAGCCTACAACAAAGGCAATGAGACTGCCAAATCCAGTAAGAATCGAGATGTTTGCAAATAATTTACTCCACTGGTTATTTGGAACAGATTCCATTACAAGAAGTTGCGTTACAGGGTTTTTTCCAATAATAAAAAATCCAGCAATTGGAGATATTAGAAAAACTGCACTCAACTCTGTAATGAAGAATAACCAAATACAACATGCAGTTATTACAGAAAAACTGACGAGTAGAATTATCCTCTTTACGTGATACTTGTCAATTATCTTTCCCCAAAAAATTGAGCCAAGCGATGAAAATGCATAATGTAATCCAATTACAATTCCAACATCAGCTACATTTCCTCCAAGAAACAAAACATACAATGGCATTGCAATGTGCAGTCCTTCTGCTGCAATGCTGGAAGGCATGATGAAAAATAACCACTTTTTGCTACTTTGAAACATAAGAAATTCTAGACCATATCATAACCGACTTTGTAATTTTAAGTTACTAATTATCTAAGATTTTGTAGTTTTTGGAGAAATCAGTTTAATTTTTTGTTGAACTCTTTGAGGAATGCTTTGATCTTGGGTTTTGGAATTACAGCACCACATGCCTTATCATGTCCACCGCCAGAGCCACCAAGTTCTGTAGCCAAGTCATTGACTATCTTGCCAAGATGCACCTTACAAGATTTAGAGCCACGAACAGATACTGCATAGATTCCATGGTCAACTCTTTCTTTGAATGCAACACCAACATCTTTTCCGGATAATCCAAGTACGAAATTAACTGCTCCACTTGCACCTGCATCTGTAATCTCCATGAAGCCAAGATTCTTCATAGTCTTCATACCCTTTTTGACTTTGGCAATCATTTCTGCAAGTTTGCCAACCTGAATTTGTGCAAATTCGTAAGTGTTTGGGATTTCATGAGGATACTTGCCTTCTGCAAGTTCCTCTGTAAGGTATAGAAGATAATCAGGGTCCTTTTGGTGGCCCACAATGTTGTAAGTCATAACAGTGGCACTAATCAATGCAAATTGTCTATCATAGATTTGCAATAGTTTTGATCCTATTGGTCTGTCTTCCATATAATCAGTAATTGCAGCACATGCAGCAACAAAGGCTGCATGATCAGTTAGTTTTGATTTGAATTTATTGTAAACCTGAACTGTAGTGCATTCATTGATATCATGAATCATCTTTACTTTGAGTTTTTCTAGTTGCTTGACAATCTTTGGGTCAATATCATGATGGTCAATGTATGTAATTGATACGCCTCTCTTTCTTAGAGTTCCCATCATCTCAACAAATTGGTCCTGATTCTTTTTGCTCAGACCCAAATCACAGATGTATAATGCCTTTAGTTTCTCATCAGCTACCAAGGACTCGAGTGCTTCCATCTGTCCTGGGTAATCAACCAAGATAGAATCTCCTCCAAAGGCTTGGCGAATTAATGCAGCAGAGCTTATTCCATCACAGTCTTCTTTGTGAGAGAGACAAATGATTTTTGTTTTTGTTGATTTTTTCTTTGTTGTCTTTGTGGTTTTTGCCTTTTTTGCTGCCATAGGAGTAAAAACCATACAGCCCTCATTTAAACCAAGAATGGTTATTTTTTATTTTTATTTTTAAGAGATTGCGCCTGTGTAATTGATTTATGATCATATGATTTTGAGTTTACAAGAGCGTCATAGATAGTTGTTCCATTTAGCTGATTGTCAAGATCCACTTTTTGCATCTGCTCTAATTCTTCTGGAGTTGCATTGAGTATCTGCTCATCAATGCTTTTCATATGTTCACGTTCAATTGGAGACATCTGCATATGCTGAAAAATTTTCATTATATCGAGCAGTGTTGATAGATTAGACTAAATGCTAAATTCAGAGGTGTTTTTTTGACAAGTACAGAATATAAGATATTATAGATGAATCAATAAACGAGCAATATGGATACAAAAAATATTGGTCTGCGAGGAGTTGAAGTTGCAGATACCAAGATTTCAAATATTGACGGTGAGCGTGGAAAGCTAATCTATCGTGGATATGACATTTTAGATCTTACAAAAAATTCCAATTTTGAAGAGACTGCATATCTATTACTTCATGATGATTTGCCAAATCAGGCCCAGTATGATGATTTTGTTCATAAAATGAGAGAAGCCAGCTGGATTCCAAAGAGAATGCAAATCAACATGGCAAACTGGCGAAAGGATGCAGACCCAATGGATATGCTTCAAGCATTTGTTGCAGCACTTGCAGGATATTATGATGAAGAGTTTTCAAACAAAGAGGCAAGTTATGATAGGGCAATCAATCTAATTGCAAAGGTTCCAACAATCATTGCAAGCTGGCAGAGAATCAGAGACGGACAAGAGATTGTGGATCCTGATTCCAAATTATCTCATGCTGCAAACTTTCTTTACATGATGTCAGGTGAAGTACCAGACAAAGAGATTGAAAAGATTTTTGATATTTGCCTAATTTTACATGCTGATCATACATTTAATGCATCAACGTTTACTGCCAGACAAGTAGCTTCGACTAGAGCACACATGTATTCTGCTGCAAGTGCAGCTATTGGAGCCCTTAGTGGAGAATTACACGGAGGTGCAAATTATGAAGTAATGCGAATGCTCTTAGATATTGGTTCAGAAGACAAGGTTGAATCTTGGATAAAAAATAGAATGGATGAAGGACAAAGAATAATGGGAATGGGTCATGCAGTGTATCGAACTTATGACCCAAGAGCTCAAGTGTTAAAAGAGCTTTCAAGAAAGCTGGCAGAAAAAACCGGCGACCCATGGTTTAAGATTACAGAAAAGGTTGAAGAAGTAACTAAAGCAGAGATGAAGAAGCGAAAGAATGCTGATATTTATCCAAACGTTGATCTTTACAGTGCATCAGTTTACTATATGCTAAAGATTCCAATGGATCTTAACACACCAATATTTGCAATATCACGTGTTGCAGGATGGGCAGCACATGTCATTGAAGAAAAGTTTGCCGAGGCTGCACCAAAACCAGCATTGTACAGACCAAAAGCAGTCTATGTTGGAAAGTATTGCGGTCCAGAAGGATGCGAATACAAACCACTTGATTTGAGAGATTCTTAATTTCTAGAGTTCAGCCACTCTTTTGCTTTAGAGTTCACATCGTGTTTGTAGAGAACTTCAAAGACCATATCATAAAATGAAATTCCTTTCTTTTGTGCTTGATCATCTAGCCATTTTATTCCATCTGCAAGTTCTGGGTCATACTGTGAGAACTCTACTAGTTCATCGACCATCTTTGTGAAAAAGACGTGAGATTCAAGCATGATGATGACTTTCAATCTATGATCATAAGTGGGAAATTCAAATAATATAGACAAAGAAGTCACATTAGACAGGGTAAATTTGACTAAATTTTTTAAAATTAAATTCTAGATTTTTGCCAACAGTTGTTTCTTTTTTAGTTGGAATTCTTTTTCTGTAATGATTCCTTGTTTTTTGAGTCGGTTCAATTTTTCAATAAGCTTGATTGTTTCTTGTTTTGATGGGGATTTTGCTGCATCAATCTTTGCTTTGATTTGTTTGCTGCTCTGTTTTTTTAATTTCGTAGTCTCTTTCATTGCTTGCTGTTGAAGTTTTGTTGCCTCTAGTGTTGCCTGCTTTTTTAATTTTGTAGCTTCTAGTTTTGCTTGACTTGCAGTGAGTGCTCCCTTTTCAATTCCTGCATCAAGTGCCTCATCTGCTTTTTTGATACCATCTTGTATTGCTTTATCAGCATTTTTCATTCCAGTGGAGATTGCATCATCTGCTTTTTTTAGAAATTTGCTAATGTATCCACGCTTTTTGACTTTTTTTGTCTGAGCCAAGTAAAACTAATCGATCGTAGTGGATTATAATAGTTCTCATTTAGAGGTTGCATCCTTTAAAAGAAACCAAAAATTATTGAGAATACTTGGAGCATGTTTTATTTTGTGATGGAGATGCCAAAAAAATTGCATGGCTTGTAAAGACAGGCGAAAAAATTACAAAGCAGTACAGAGACCACGCAGAAATTTATTTAGATATTGTATCGCCAGAGCAATCAAAGTATATTGCATTACATGTAGGGATTTTTTGGTCGATTGGAACTTTTTTGATAAAAAATGGGGATTCGATAAAAGTAATGCTCGACTCTAAAGAAATGTTTGAGCATTTAGAAAAAAATAATCTCGTCAAAGATGAGTTTATTGAAAAACGAACCATGTTTATCAAATTACTAATCAAACAACGAAATCTGGATGTATCCTATGAATTAATTAACGCAAAAGAGAATCAGGCTACACCTTTGATTCAACATTAGCTGTAAGAAGCTTTTGTGGAACAGAGTGGCCAAGTTTGATTTTTTCTTCTCTAAACTGTACGCTGTAAGAGAATCTTAATCCAAAGTATAGAAACAAGAAGAATAAGCCAACTGCGCCGGCAACTGCATAGCTAAAGTATGCTTCAGAGCCAATCATGACAGTATACTTTTGATCACTTAGTATCCACAGTTCTGCAATTAGCATTCCTAAGCCCAATTGCAATTGTGTAATTGGGAGTGTGATCATGTATGATCATGCCCCATAGTGTAATACCCCTCCATATCCAATGCCCGACTAACTAAAACGCGGTTTGAAGATAAGAACTAGGGAAAATTTGTGAGAAAAATAATTCCATTTTGGAATTATTGTGGAATAATTATGCCAATATCTTGGAGATTTGTATGAGTATATCCAGTTTTGACCAAACCTTTTGTTTTTGCAAAAAATTCACTAGAATTGCTATTCATGAGATATTTGTTTACAGTAGAGACATCAATCTCTGAAGAAGATATGGCGCCAGCATACTCTGTGTTGCCATCAATGCCATCAGTTCCAATTGATGCTACAACAAATTTTGAATCTAATTTCTGCATGTTTTTTAACAGACGCAAAACAATCTCTTGATTTCGTCCTCCCTTTCCATTACCCAACACCTCAACAGTTGTCTCACCCCCAAATATCAGAACTGATTTTGAAGATGGGAGTTCTTTTAGAATTTTTTGTGTTGCATCTTTGATATTTCCAGAAACTTTCAAGACTTTAGCAGAATAACCAAAGTCCTTGGCCTTTTTTATCATCGCATCAATGCAGTCTTGATTGCTAGCAACAATATAGTTAGGAATTACTGGTTCTTTTGGAGTCTCAGAAATCTTACCGTTTACACCATCAAAAATTCTATTCATGACATTTTCCGGCATCTTCTTTACAAGATTGTATTTTCGAATTATTTTCAAGGCATCAGAAAATGTGGTGTTATCACAGTATGTAGTGCCAGAAGAAATTGCAGATAAATCATTATCATCAACATCAGACATTATGAGTGATATTGCATCACATGCAAGTCCTTGGACTAATCTACCACCCTTGATTTGTGATAGGTGTTTTCTAACGCAGTTAAACTCTTGAATGGTAGCGCCAGATTTGAGAAGCAAATCATTTGCATACATTTTATCAGATAAATCTACACCATCAGGCAGACACACAAGTGATGACCCTCCACCTGAGACTAGGAAAATTACCAACTCAGATTTTTTTCTTCTCTTTAAAAACTTCTGAATTGCTTTTGCAGCATCAACGCTGGTTTGATTTGGTGTAGGATGACTGGCATTAAATATTTGGAATTTTTTCCCAGAAAGCACTGACTTTGAGCCTTTAGGAATTACGATAAACCCACTCTTTACATCTAAGAGAAAATTCACAGTCTTTGCCATATAGTCTGCTGCCTTGCCAAATGCAACTAGATGAATTGCAGTATAATTTTCAGAAAGAAATTCAGTAGAATCAATTTTGATCTTGCCTTTTTTGATGTATTTCTCCAATCCAATGTTTGGTGCAGCTGCTTCTAAACCGGATTCAAGTATCTGTAATGCATGTTTTTTTGTTCTGTTTTGGGCAAGTTCCCTATAATTTTGAATAATCATGATTAGTTTCTACCCGGAATTTGTAAGATATAATAATAATCAATGATGTTTCCCATCATGTACACAGTACGTATTCCAAAAGTTATCAAATTTGGAGAAAACGCACTAGGTGAGACTGAATACCCAAAAAATGCACTAGTTGTCACTACTGCTCCACCAGAACTCTCTGGTAAGTGGTTAGACAAAATGGGAATTCAGGATTACATGTTGTATGATAAAGTCAAACCAGAGCCATCAATTGATGATGTGAAATCTGTTATTTCAGAATTCAAGGGAAAGAATCCTTCTGCATTAATTGGTCTTGGCGGTGGAAGCTCAATGGATGTTGTAAAATATGCAGCACCAGAGATGGGAAAAGAAAAGATACTCATCCCAACAACGTTTGGTACCGGAGCTGAAATGACTACATACTGCGTTTTGAAGTTTGATGGCAAAAAGAAACTACTTCGCGAAGACAAGTTCCTAGCAGACATGGCAGTTGTTGATTCGTACTTTATGAAAGGTACGCCTGAACAAATTATCAAAAATTCTGTTTGTGACGCATGTGCACAAGCAACAGAAGGCTATGATAGTAAACTAGGAAATGACTTGACACGAACACTTTGCAAGCAAGCATTTGATGTACTATATGATGCAATAATGAATGACAAACCAGAAAACTACCCATATGGTTCAATGTTATCTGGTATGGGATTTGGAAACTGTTCCACAACATTAGGTCATGCATTATCATATGTATTCTCAAATGAAGGAGTTCCACACGGATACTCTCTTTCTGCATGTACAACTGTGGCCCACAAGCACAACAAATCCATCTTCTATGAAAAGTTCAAGCAAATTGTAGAGAAACTAGGATTTGACAAATTGGACTTGAAGGCAGATGTTTCAGAAGCAGCAGACACAGTTATGACAGACAGAGGACATTTGGACCCAAACCCAATTCCTATCAGCAAAGAAGACGTGATAAAATGTCTAAACGACATTAAAGCAGGTAATTTGTAAAAATTTCCTTTATTTTTTACATTTTTTATAACTCCAACAGTACGAAATCTGGCATCCAGACTACACTTAATTACCACAAAAAGTGAAAACACAATACAGAAAAAATGAACAAGCTAAAGTTTGGAATTCAAAATGGTCTTAACGTTGCAAGAGCAGGGTACTCAGAAGACCAGATTCTAACGGCTTGTATGCTTGCAGACAAGACAGGTTATGATTCTATATTTTACATGGACCACACAAATGTTCCACAGTGGAAAAAAGCAATTGTGCTTGACCCATGGGTAATGCTTTCAGCTATTGCTGCAGTTACTAACAATGTAGAGCTTGGAACGTGTGTTACAGATGCAATTAGAAGACATCCTTCAAACATTGCACTTGCAGCTATTACACTAGATAGAATTTCAAAAGGAAGAGCAATCTTGGGAATTGGTGCAGGAGAAGCTCAAAACCTCAAAGAGTTTTGCATTCCGTTTGAGAAACCAGTATCAAAATGGGAAGAACAAATCGAAGTTATTCACACATTATACAAATCAGATCCTGATAAAACAGTAGATTATGATGGAAAGTATTACAAGCTTGAAGGCGCATGTCTACAAGCACCACCAATTAGAAAACCAAGACCACCAACATACATGGCATCAGGTGGTACACGAACTCTTGGCTTGACAGGAAAACTTGGTGACGGATGGTTACCAATCGGATACACACCAGAATTGTTTGAAGATCATGCTGCACAAATTAAAAAATCAATGGATGAGAATGGAAGAACACAAGAAGAAAAAGACAACTTCCAGTATGCATTAGATATTGATGTCTATTTTTCAGAAGATGCAGAAGAATCCTGGGCAAAGATGAAAGAAGCAGTAAAGGTAAGCTTGTTCAAACCAGAAGTTCTCAGAGTACACGGATTAAAAGAGATTGAAGGATTTGACTTTAGAAAGTACTTTACAGAATATTCCATGTCAAACCAAGACTGGATTGTAAAGATGAGAGAAGCAGCTACAAAGATTCCAGATCCAATTGCACGTTCTTCAACTGCAGTAGGAACACCAGAGGATGTAATTCCAGTCTTTGAGAGATTTATGAAGGCAGGCGTTAACCACTTTGTAATTAGATTCTGGGGCAAAAACTACTTTGGCAGCATTGACAAGTTTGCAAGCTCTGTTATGCCATATCTCAGAGAGCAGGCAAATAAATAATCAATCAGACAATCAAATCTGTGCAGCTATTAGGAAGATTAGAAATTAAATCAAAACAGAGAATCAGAGAATTCTTAAATGAAGAACATGTTGGGCGAATTGCATCAATTGATGATTCGGGGTTTCCGCAGATTATTCCAATGAATTTTGTGTATCTTGATGATGCAATATACATGCATTCTCATACAAGAGGAGAAAAGATAGACAACGTACGCCAAAACAACAAGGTCGGATTTGAAGTAGACAGGGAGCTTGAGTTTTTGCCATCATACTTTGAGGATCCAAAAAACGCATCACTTGCAGATACGCTTTACATCAGTGTAGTGATTAAGGGAAAAGCAGTCATCGTAAATGACAAGGATGAAAAAGTTCTTGCACTAAATGGATTGATGGGAAAATATCAGCCAGAAGGCCACTATGAGTCATTAAACTCATCCATGGAAGTGCTCAATGAAGTTGCAGTAATCAAAGTCATTCCAGATTCAATTCGTGGAAAATACAAGATTGGGCAGGGTTTACAAAAGGGCAGAAGGATGGAGTTGGCACAAAAGATTCTAAATCGAAATTCACCCACAGCAAAAGAGACACTGAAAATCATGGGCTTTGAAGTAACAGAGTCAGGACTAGTTATGGTCGATGAGCCTGTCTGGTAGATTTTTGATAAAATTATCACCATTGTTTTAAATTCAGTTCAATGAATCTTCATAAGATTTCAAAGTGCAGTCGGTAGAACAGAAATTACTTGCACGGTTTTCAAACGCGTGTTTACAAATTGGGCATGTTTTTCTCATAAAATGCGTCTTGTATTTTTCTATATAAAGAAAGAATTCAAAAGCAACTAGTGGTAACGGATTGATTCATCATAAACTATCACGTATTAAGCCAACAAACGTTAGCTATAAGTTCAGTTTGAAAGGATCGTAACTGTTGCAACAAATTCAAAAATTTGAATTAATTTCAGATTATCAACCCACAGGGGATCAGCCCGAAGCAATCCAAAAGATAGTACATGGAATATCAAAAGAGAAAATTCAGACATTACTAGGCGTAACAGGCAGTGGTAAAACATTCACTGTTGCAAATGCAATTGCAAGAACTGGGAAAAACACCCTAGTTATTTCTCATAACAAGACTTTGGCAGCTCAGCTTTATGCTGAGCTAAAACAGTTTTTTCCAAAAAATAATGTAGGCTACTTTGTCTCATATTATGACTATTATCAGCCAGAGAGTTACATTCCTCAAACAGATACCTATATCGAAAAAGATACGCAGATTAATGAAAAAATTGAAAAGATGAGGCTTGAGGCAACTGCAATGCTGCTCTCAGGGGAGCCAACAATTATTGTATCAACAGTATCATGCATCTATTCACTGGGAAACCCAAAAGACTGGGACGAGATGGCAATTACGCTTTCTCAAAAACAGGAGATCAATAGAAGCGAGATAATCAAGAAACTAATCAATGCAAGATATGAGAGAAACGATACAGAGATTGCTCCAGGGAATTTTAGAGTAAAGGGCGACACAATAGATATCGTCCCAGCATACTCTGAAGACATAATCAGAATCTCACTATTTGGAGATGAGATAGAAAAGATTACAATTCTTGATAATGTTTCCCTCAAAGAGAAGAAAAAGATTTCACAGATTAGAATTTTTCCTGCAAAGCACTATCTAATAGCAAAAGATGTTAGAGAAAATGCAATCAAATCAATAAAATCAGAACTAAAGAAAAGACTGCCAGAATTAAACGAATTAGAAAAACAAAGGCTTGAGATGAGGACAAAATTTGACCTTGAGATGATAGAGGAATTAGGGTATTGTTCTGGAATAGAAAACTATTCGCGCCATTTTGATGGAAGAAAAGCAGGAGAGAAAGCATTTTGTTTGTTGGATTTTTTTGGGAAGGACTTTTTGCTTGTAATTGATGAATCTCATGTCACACTACCACAGTTGCATGGAATGTACAAGGGTGATCACTCTAGAAAAAAAGAGCTTGTCACATATGGATTTAGGCTTCCTAGTGCATATGATAACAGACCTCTAAAATTTGAAGAGTTTGAGGATTACATCAAAAATACAATCTTTGTTTCTGCAACACCTGGTGAATATGAGAAGAAGAGATCATTTCAGATTGTAGAGCAGTTAGTGAGGCCAACAGGATTAATTGATCCCATAGTCGAGATAAGGCCCAGTAAAGATCAGATGGATGATCTTATCTCAGAGATTAACAAGACGGCAAAAAAAGACCAGAGAGTTCTTGTCACAACTTTGACAAAAAGAATGGCAGAAGATTTGGCAGAGTATCTATCAAAGAAACAAATTCGTGTTAGATACATGCATGCAGAAATTGAAGGGTTGCAAAGAACTGAGCTAATCAGGCAGCTTAGGCTAGGGGAATTTGATGTTCTAGTAGGAATCAATCTGTTAAGGGAAGGACTAGATATTCCTGAAGTATCCCTTGTTGCAATACTTGATGCAGACAAGGAAGGATTTCTAAGAAATGTCACCAGTTTAATTCAAACATTTGGAAGAGCGGCTAGAAATGCAAATGGAAGTGTGATAATGTATGCAGATTCAGTAACAAAATCCATGAAGGAGGCCTTAGATGAGACAAAACGACGTAGGGAAAAACAAATTCAATATAACAAAGAACACAACATTACACCAAAGACCATAATCAAATCAATTCCAGCGCAAGTTGCAAATCTTGATGAAATTAAACATAAATCACCTCATGACTTGTCAACGGATATAATTGAGCTTGATGCTCAAATGAAAAAGTATGCTGAAGATTTGGACTTTGAGCGAGCAATAGAATGCCGTGAAAGAATTAAAAGAATACAAAAGGAAATTGAAAAGAAAAATGAAAATTGATAAATTAAAAATCCGGGGAGCACGTCATCATAATTTAAAAAATATTGATATTGATATTCCAAAAAACAATCTAGTAGTTATCAGTGGATTATCCGGCTCTGGAAAATCAACCCTAGCATTTGACACAATTTATGCCGAAGGACAGAGACGATACGTAGAGTCACTTTCTGCATATGCAAGACAATTCCTGGAGATGATGGACAAGCCAAATGTTGATTCCATAGAGGGATTATCACCTGCAATATCCATCCAGCAAAAGACAACAAGCAAAAATCCCCGCTCCACAGTTGGGACAACTACAGAGATTTACGACTATTTGAGATTACTTTATGCAAGAATTGGTATTCCACACTGCACAAATTGTGGGCGAAAGATATCCACACAGTCAGTAGAGACTATTTGTGACTCTATCTTAAAGGATTTTGCAAAGAAAAAGATTCTCGTTTTGGCCCCTATTATTCAGAGAAAAAAGGGAACATATGAGAAGCTATTTGAGCAGATCAAAAAAGATGGATATTCAAGAATCAGACTAGATGGGGAAATTACATCACTTGATGAAGAGATTCCACCTCTTGATAAGCAAAAGTGGCACAACATTGAGATTGTTGTTGATAGAATTACAATCGAAAAGGCAGAAAAATCAAGACTTTTTGAGGCAATCCAAACTGCAATTAAAACATCAAAAGGCGATGTGATGATATCAACTGAGAAACAAGATAAGATATTTTCACAAAACAATGCATGTCCATATTGTGGAATTACAATTGGAGAATTAGAACCAAGAACATTTTCGTTTAATTCTCCATTTGGAATGTGTAAAGCGTGTAATGGATTAGGAATAAAGATGGAGTTTGATGAGGATTTAGTGATACCAGACAAATCAAAATCAATTCTTGAGGGAGCTATTGTTCCATGGAGTGGACGATTCTCATCATTTAGAAAACAAGCATTACGTGCTGTGGGGAAAAAATTTGGTTTTGATCTAATGACTCCATTAAACAAAATAAAACCAAATCATCTAAAGATAATTCTCCACGGTACAGACGAGATGATTGATTTTAGATATCAATCAAAGTCAGGAGATTCATCATGGCAGTATACTGATGCATTTGAAGGAGTATTAGAGAACTTGCAACGTGTGTTTATGGAGACAGATTCTGAATCAAAAAGAGAGTGGTTAAAGCAATTCATGCGAGACACCCCATGTAATGTATGCAATGCACAAAAGCTAAAACCAGAATCACTTGCAGTAAAAATTAACGATAGAGGAATAATGGATGTATGTAATCTCTCAATAGATCAGTGTTATGACTTTTTTGATTCCTTAAAACTAACAGAGACAGAGCAGTACATTGCAAGAGATGTATTAAAAGAAATTAAGGAACGTTTAGAGTTTTTAAAAAATGTCGGATTAAACTATCTTACACTCAATAGAAGAAGCTCCACGTTATCAGGGGGAGAATCACAAAGAATTCGTCTTGCAACACAAATTGGCTCAAATCTTACTGGTGTGCTATATGTGCTAGATGAGCCAACAATTGGACTCCATCAAAGAGATAATGCAAAGCTCATAAAAACGCTAACAAAGCTACGAAATCTTGGAAATACAGTCATTGTAGTGGAGCATGACGAGGAAATTATACGAAGTTCGGACTGGATGATTGACTTGGGACCAGGCGCAGGAGTCCATGGCGGAAATGTAGTTTTTGAAGGCAAGGTAAACAAAATTCTAAACGGTCACAAATCAGTAACAGGAAAGTACCTGAAAGACAAATCACTTATCACTCTAAAAGATAAAAAAAGAAAACAAGAAGGAGTAATCACAATAAAAGGGGCATCAGAGAACAATCTAAAAGATATCAACGTAGAATTCCCATTAGGATTATTCATTACAGTTACAGGGGTTTCAGGTTCAGGAAAATCGACTTTGATTAATGAGATATTGTTAAAATCACTAGAATCACACTTTTACAAATCAACATCAAGACCAGGTGCACATAAAGAAATCACAGGAATTGAAAACATCGACAAGGTAATTTCAATTGATCAGTCCCCCATTGGAAGAACTCCAAGATCAAATCCTGCAACATACATTGGTGCATTTACACCAATCAGGGAGTTATTCTCAAACACAGAGCTATCTAAGGAGAGAGGTTACAAGCCAGGTCAGTTTTCGTTTAATGTTGCAGATGGAAGATGTTTTGCATGCGAAGGTGATGGGGTAAAACAAATTGAAATGCAGTTTCTTTCTGATGTATATGTAAAGTGTGATGAGTGTAAAGGAAAAAGATACAACTCTGAAACATTATCAGTTCATTACAAGGGTAAAAACATTGCAGATATTTTAGAGATGACTGTACTAGAGGCATTAGAATTTTTTGAAAACATTCCAGCAATCAAAAGAAAATTACAAACAATTTTTGATGTAGGGTTAGGATACATCAAGCTTGGACAATCCTCAACAACACTTTCTGGAGGTGAAGCACAAAGAGTAAAGCTTGCATCAGAGTTATCAAAGAAAGGAACAGGAAAAACACTATACATTCTTGATGAACCAACAACGGGATTACATTTTGCTGATGTGCAAAAACTTCTTGATGTTCTAAACCGCTTGGTAAATCTTGGAAACACAATAGTAGTAATTGAGCACAATATGGATGTAATCAAAAATGCAGATTGGATTATTGATTTAGGCCCAGAAGGAGGAGATGAGGGAGGCAGAATCGTGACTGTAGGCACGCCTGAACAAGTCTCTAAAGCCCCTGGAAGCTACACAGGAAAGTATCTCAAAGAATTCATGCAAAGATGAGCTTCAATATCAAAAACATCACCATTCCAGCACATCCAGGAATATACCTGATGAAGGACAATACTGGGAAAATAATCTACATCGGTAAAGCTAAAAATCTAAAAAATAGGGTAAGATCATACTTTTTAAAAAATCAAAATTTTAAGACGCAAAAACTAGTTGAAAAAATTTCAGACATTGAATTTGTTTTAACTGATAATGAAAGTGAAGCCTTTCTCTTAGAATCAAACATGATCAAAAGGTACAGACCAATGTACAACATTGAGCTAAAAGACCAACAGAGATACACATATCTCAGACTAACAGAAGAGAAATTTCCAAGACTACTTGTTGCAAGAAGAATGCGGACAGGAAAATTTTTGGGCGGAGGGAAAATATTTGGCCCATTTACTCAAGGTAGCTCAAAACTACTTACAATTGGCAGCCTAAGAAAAGCATTCAAGATTAGAATATGCAAGTCGCTCCCAAAGAAAGCCTGCCTTGAATATCATTTGGGAAACTGTGAGGCACCTTGCGAATTTAAAACTGCACAAGAAAACTATTCAAAAAACATTCTAGAGTTAGAATCCATTCTAAAGGGTAAAAAAGAGATGCAAGAGTTTGTCTCAAAGCTAAAGCAAGAGATGCAAGAAGCGTCAGATTCACAACAGTTTGAGCGAGCAAAAGAGATAAGAGATACTCTTCACAGACTAGGCAGTCTTAACACGAATCAAAAGATGGAGTATGTTGAGAACGCACCCGATGAAGATTATTTTGGAATCATGATTGAAGATCATACAGCACATATCATGACATTAAAACAAAAACAAGGAGTGATAAGAGATAGAGAGAGATTCTCTTTTGATCTTGTAGCAGACAATACATTTTCAAATTTTTTATTCCAATATTACACTACACATAAGATTCCAAAATTTGTAATTGTAAATAGTATTCCAGAGAATGTAAAAATTCTAGAGTCATTACTAAGCAAACATGCTGGGTTTTCAGTAAAGATACTTGCCCCAAAACTTGGAAAAAGAAAAAAGATGATAGATTTGATCATGAAAAACATCAAATTAATTCAGACAACAGGTGCAGAACCAGGACTAGTAGAGCTCAGAGACATACTAGGTCTAAAGGAGACTCCACGAGTAATCGAATGTTTTGATATATCTAATCATGGAGCAGATTATGCTGTAGCATCCATGTCTAGATTCGTCGAAGGTAGGCCTGATAAATCAGGATACAGAAAATTCAGAATAAAGACAGTCACCGGAAGGGATGATTACGCAATGATTGGCGAGGTAATCAAGAGAAGATATCTGAAACTGGCAGAAGAGAAGCTCAAGTTTCCAGATTTAATCTTGATTGATGGTGGTAAAGGACAGCTAAGAGCAGCAATTGATTCGCTTGCTTCCCTTGCAGTAAACATTCCTTGTGTGTCATTAGCGAAGAAAAATGAGGAAGTGTTTGTACCCAAGAAAAAAGAACCAGTAATCATTCCCAAAGAAGAGCAAGCACTCAAGATTCTACAGCATGCAAGAGATGAAGCACATAGATTTGGCGTCTCGTATAACAGAAATCTTAGAAAAATAGAAACTAAAAAGAAAAAAGGAAAAAATTTGTAGTTTAGTTTACGTTAACGTTGCCTACCATCCAAGGATGGACGATGCAGAAGTAATCAACACTTCCTTTCTCATCAAATGTGACATCGAAAGTTGCACCTGGAGACATTAAACTACTATCGAATTTTCCGTCAGGTCCGCCTGCAGATGGACTACCACTGGTAACAGTGTGTGCTGCTGCATCATCGTTTGTCCAATGAACTGTGTCACCTACGTTGATAGATACAGATGCTGGGATGTAACATTCGTTAGTTTCCTCACATCCTGGAATTCCAGAGCCTTGGGGCATTGAAACATTGACTGTTTTTGGTCCCATTGCTTTTGGTTTCTCCTCCATTGCTTTTGGTTTTTCTTCAACTTTTGGTTTTTCGTCCATTGCTTTTGGAGTTTCTTCCATCTTAGGTTCAGCTGCTTTTTCTTTTACCTTTTCTGCAATATCTGCAAATGGATCAGTTTGTGTTGTCTTCTCCATTGGAGCAGTAACTTTAGCTGCAGGTGCTACGACAGCAGTACTTTGAAGATCATCGCCTACTGCTGCTATTCCAGCACCAAATGCAACTATTGCTATAGTCCAAGCTATTGCGGCTTTATCAATTGCTGCCATTTGCTTTGAAGAAAATTCATTAGAATATTAAGCTACTAATCAAATATCATCAAGGACACTAGATTACTGGTTTTCATTGGCAAGAAATGACATGCAGGTGTGCACGTACTGCCCAATCTAGGAATTAAAAAGAAAAAAGGAAAAAATTTGTAGTTTAGTTTACGTTAACGTTGCCTACCATCCAAGGATGGACGATGCAGAAGTAATCAACACTTCCTTTCTCATCAAATGTGACATCGAAAGTTGCACCTGGAGACATTAAACTACTATCGAATTTTCCGTCAGGTCCGCCTGCAGATGGACTACCACTGGTAACAGTGTGTGCTGCTGCATCATCGTTTGTCCAATGAACTGTGTCACCTACGTTGATAGATACAGATGCTGGGATGTAACATTCGTTAGTTTCCTCACATCCTGGAATTCCAGAGCCTTGGGGCATTGAAACATTGACTGTTTTTGGTCCCATTGCTTTTGGAGTTTCTTCAACTTTTGGTGTGGTTACAGTAACTTTCTCTGGAGCAGTTGATGTTGCGCTAACAGAGTAGCTTACAGTAAACTCATTGGTGTTCAATGTGTGAACAGCTAATGCATTTCCTGAAAATTCCCATGAGCCCATGGCATTTTTAGGATCTACAAATGTCAATTCAAAGATAGTTTCTCCATCAGGAGTCCATGTCTTTTCTGCTGTCATTCCCTCAGCCAGAGGTCCTTTTAGTGAGACTAATTGGATTGGTTCAGATGCTGAATATGAGAGAATACCAGAATAGGTATTTTCACTTGGTGGCAGAATTATTGCAAGCTGGTGGGATTCATGTCCAACACCTGGGTCTTGCATTGAGCCCATGGTTCCTGTCTTTACAGATTCACTCATTGCTTTTTCTGTAACGTCGACTTTGTAGTCAACGATAAATGGGGTTGTCTTCATGGTATGTACTGCAAGAGCATTACCAGAAAATTTCCATTCACCTTTGGATTTCTTCTCATCGACAAATGTTAATGCAAATTTGGTTTCACCGTCTGGTGTCCATATTGCTTGGCCTTTATCCTCACCTGGACTTAGTGGTCCATGTAATGTGACAAGCTGAATTGGCTCTGATGCATCATACTTGAGTGTACCAGAGTATACTTTGTCACTTGGTGCTAAGATGATTGCAAGCTGGTGGGATTCATGTCCAACACCTGGGTCTTGTTGAGAGGTTAAGCGTTCATAACCTGCCATCATGGCTTTGGTTGGCTCCTCTTTCATCTCGGCTTTTGGTGGAGTAACAGTTGCTGCAGTTGGTGCTTTTACTTCAGATGTAGAGCTTTGAAGATCATCGCCTACTGCTGCTATTCCAGCACCAAATGCAACTATTGCTATAGTCCAAGCTATTGCGGCTTTGTCAATTGTTGCCATTTGGGCTGTATAATTTACTTAATGAATATTAATGATCTGTATGTTGCGGGTATCGGCAAATTTTAGGCAAATTTTTGCCTATGAAAGTATCTTCTCACTTCTGAGATAAACCACTTTTCAAATGGAGTTAATTCAAAGATTCCAGGCTCATTTTCACTCATGATTTCACCTAAAATCGCTCATGATTGATAAGGGATACTATTTGAAAAATAGTAGAAAAGCTGCGTAACCGCTTATTATCAAAATTACAAATCAGACATAATGAAATCGATAATGAATGCAAAACTATTCTCAGCACTAACACTGCTTCTAGTTTTAGCCATTGCACCAATTTCATCATCTGCATTTGCCCAAACAAGTGTGGAAGGCGATGTAAAAGCAAGTACAGGAAATACAGATGTTTCTGTAAGTGCTACAGCCGAAGTTGACGACGACCAAGACGGTACAACTGATGAAAACGATGAGACGGATGAAACTGATGAATCAGACAGAGATGAAAGAAAAGAAGACAGAAAAGAAATCAGAGATGA
Source organism: Thermoproteota archaeon (assembly GCA_003352285.1). Lineage (NCBI taxonomy): Archaea > Thermoproteati > Thermoproteota > Thermoproteota archaeon. Next base: position 96,378 of record QQVN01000005.1, read on the forward strand.
AAGAAAAGAAGACAGAAAAGAAATCAGAGATGAAAGAAAAGAAGACAGAAAAGAAATCAGAGATGAAAGAAAAGAAGACAGAAAAGAAATCAGAGATGAAAGACGAGATCAGATCAAAGACTTTAGAGAACAAGTTGCAGAAAGATATCAAGAGAGAATTCGTAATTCCGTTGATGCAGACATTAGACCACAAGTAGTTGATCCAAATAGACCAGCAGATCTAACATTTGAAGGAAAGACTTCTGGATACATGCTATTTGGAAACATTGCATGGGGTTCACAAATTCATTTGACTGACGGTGTTGCTCATCACGCATCTGGCGATATGTGGAGAGTTAAGACACATGGAGTCATCTCAATTGATGACAGCAGAACAGCAAAGATTGACATGTCTGGATATGCAAAAGGAAATAGAATTCTTCTCAATGGAAGTGGGGAGCTTGATAATGGTGAAAAAGTACGATTATTCTTGAGAGGACACTTTGCTCCAACCAATGAATATGGAGTCTTTGCACTAGCATTTACTCAAGCAGGAGTTCACAACATAAACACTGGTGAGAAGATCCCATTGATGCATGTAGGAGAAGTCATTGTTACACCAACTACTGACGTTACTCCTGATGTATTAGGCGATGCTATCCCAGTACCAACAGATTTGGGTTAATCCCATTTCATTTTTTATTTTTGATAAAAAATTGTACAGTTTTTTTTATAAAACTAAATAAACGCAAAGTCAAAAGCTGATGAATTTCATATACAATGAAGAGTAAGTTTCCTTATGGAAACAGTATATGTGTTAATTCAGTGTGACTTGGGTTCAGAAGTCGAGATTATCCAAAGTCTGATGAAGATTTCCGAGGTAAAAGAGGTTCGTGGAACCTACGGAATTTATGATATTTTTTGCAAGATAGAGGCAGATTCAAAGGATTCCCTAGATGGGGTAATTACTAATAAAGTCAGAAAAATTCCAAAGATTCGCTCTACAATTTCACTGCATTGGATTCCAACCCAAGGTGGGAGATAGTGATTCAAAAGCAATTTGACCCAGATTTACTATACAATAGGATTGTCCACTATTACATTGACAAAAAAGGATTCTCTAAGGAACAGGCCAACTTAATTGCGCAAAGAGTTGTCAAGCGAGAAAAAGAGCGAAGACAATGCAAGAATCAGAATTGCCATCACTCACTTGATGATCATATAAGAAATTCAGACACGTGTTTGAAATTAAATTGTGATTGTGTAAAATTTGTAAATTAGTTTATCCGCCAGACATATCCATTGATTCAGATAAAGAGATCTTCTTTTCTACTTTTTCTTCGGACTCGTCGGCTTGCCCTTCATCTTCTAACTGCATCTGTTCTTCCAAGTCTTTTACTGCATCATCATTAGTATCAACATCCATTGTTACTCCACCTTCAATGATTTCACCCCAACCTGCAGAAAACAATCGCTCAGCAGTATCTGGCAACACACATGCCGCAGAGCCATCATTTTTTACCATAAGCTGATAGCCAGTCATGCAAATTACCTCTTCAGCTGGCACACCAGCAGCCATTTGTTGTCTTGGGGGTTTGAATGCGTCAGCTGAAACTCCTGCTATTGAAATAGTTCCAGCAAGAATAATTGCTAGTAAAAGAATTGTCTTTTGCAATCAGTTAACGGACTAATCTTTTTTATTTAACCTTTTATCTGAACTAGAAAAAATCATCGAGTGAATCTTCACGTAGGGGTTGTGCATCCAGACCCAGTTTTCTTAGATGTGCAGCAAATTCCTCAACAAAACCATGAATCGTGTATACTTTTTCAGCTTCAGATCGCAAAACCATATCTGTTAATTCATTAAAATCACAATGGTCACTCAGTGGAATAGAAAAATCACATTTTCTTCCAAATGGAAATCGCATTGATTTTGCCCATCCAGTAAAACCAACAGTCATTGCACCATATTTTGATTTCATGTGTTTTACAAATGAATTTTTTTCAGACATCATGGGAGACACCATAACCCATGGTTTTTTATCAAGTAATCCAAGTTTTTCTGCTTCAGAATGACCCTTTGCGTCCTTGAGGTCAACGCCTAATCTCCTATGCAAATCATTCATTGACTTGACAGAGTCATGGTAGTACAGAGGATCCCAATGGCCAAATAACTGAGATATTGTCTGTGCCTTTCCTAGTTGATAACCCATCAGTATTACAGGAGTACCTCGTGAATAGCATTCTGAAATTATCTGGTTAACCTGTTGTTCGATTTCGTGGATTTTTGGAAAAGCAAATTCTGGCAATCCAAAGGTGCATTCTGTGATCAGTGTCTTGCATTTAGGAACAGTTGCACCTTTTAGAAACCCACGATTACGAGTACAGATATCGCCAGTGTAAAAAACATCATCTGCTAACAAGCCCATAGAGCCCAAAATATGACCACTATCAACTAATGAAAAATCTTCAAGAGAAGCTACATGGTTATGCATCTCAAATCCTCGGAGAGTTGCAATTTGATTTGTTTCATTTGAAGCAAGTATTGTCCCTCCGTTTTTTGTTGGCAGGTGATCAAAATGTGCATGTGAGACAAAATTTACACCTTCTTGAATTGCTTTTTTTGGATCTAGTGTAACAGTTGTGTTATTTATCTGACAGACAATCCCATTTTCTGTCATTCTGATTTTATTCAACATAGAAACGAAAGTAAAATTCGATATAAACTGAGAGTTTAGTCAACTAGACATTAGGATCAATTGGTTTTTGACAAAATCACTTTACCAAGACAACAGGACAATTTGCATTCAATGCAACATCAGTGGAGACGCGTCCAAGCATCATCTCTTTTGGCATACCTTTTCCTCTAGTTCCCATCACAGTGAGATCAATCTTGTTTGTGCTGATAAATGAAATCAAAGTTTCAGCAATGGAATGAGAACTTAACAGTGCATGATCAAAAGGGACATTAAGCTTTTTGGCCTGACTTTGCATCTTTCTAATTTGCTCTTTGAGAATATCCTTACTGCTTTTTGTCATGTTCTTTTCTCTTCCAGGAGTGTCATTTACCCAACTCTTCTCAATGCTGTCCTGTATTATCGAGACTACTACAAGGGATGCGTTTCGTTTTTGGGCCATATCGAGGGCAAATCCAAATGCCCGCACAGCATGTTTTGAATTATCAAAAGGAACTAGTATCTTTTTGATAAGTGAGCCCTGAACCGTAGAGCAGCTATCAAGGTCAGTACATAGAATCTGACTCACACCATTTGAATCCACATATGTAATTTGATTTTGGATGATAAATTCAGATGTTTGTTCAATTATGATAAAACTATCATAAATGCTGTAGTATAATGAAAAATCAACAGAATTTTATTCCCATCTAGGGATAGCAAAATAATTGCTTAATCTTGGAATATTGATATCTGGTCGCGGTAGTAACATGGAAGCCATTCTAAAGGCCATCAAAAGGAAAAAGATTCCAATCAATGTTGCTGTTGTAATTTCAAACAAATCAGATGCGAGGGGTTTAGTGATTGCACAAAAATTTGGAATAAAAACAGAAGTTGTGGAAAGTAAAGGATTCAAGGGGACAAGATGGGATTATGATAAAATGTTAATCTCAGTTTTAGAAAAATACAAAGTAACCCCAAAGAATGGACTAGTTTGTTTAGCAGGTTTTATGAGAATTATCAGCTCAGAGTTTGTTAGAAAGTACAAGCACAGAATTTTGAATATGCATCCTGCATTATTGCCATCTTTTCCGGGACTTGATGCACAAAAACAAGCAGTTGAATATGGTGCAAAGTATTCTGGATGCACTGTACACTTTGTAGATGAGGGAGTAGATACAGGTCCAGTAATTATTCAATCAGTCGTTAAAGTAAAAGAAGATGATACATCAGAGACATTGGCAAAAAGAATTCTTGTGCAAGAACATAAAATCTATCCAGAAGCTGTTAGATTAATTGCAGAAGGCAGGGTAAAAATTATTGGAAGAAGGACAAAGATAAATTAAGAATCCGGTCCGCCAAAAAAATACACAACAACTAGTTCTTTTGTGTTTGAATGAAAATAATGCTCAATATCTTTTTGAACAAAAAATGCTTTTCCATCAGATACCGAGTAATCCTTTTTGTTTATTCTAAGACACCCGTCTCCTCGGACTACATAATACACCTCATCAGAATCGTGAGGTGCTTGAGTATCTTCTTCACCAGGTTGCAGTACAAGAATTCCCGCGGCTATATTTTGACGATTCAGAAATGTGTGAAAATAGTTTGATTGTTTTTTCAAGTCAGATACGTATTGCATAGTATCAAATTCAATTTTCATGAATAATCAGATGAAAATTTACTTTTAAAGTTAGTTCCAAAGGAATAACTCTCCAAGAATTAAATAAGTAATCCATGACGGTACACTATTGACTGGAATAAAAATTGACGGCAAAATCATTGCAGAATCTGTAAAAAACAGAATCAAACTGGCAGTTGATGAGCTAAAAAAACAGGGAGTATCACCATGCCTTGCTACAGTACTTGTAGGAGACAATCCAGCATCTGCAACTTATGTTAAAAATAAACACAAAGCATGTGAAGAGGTTGGAATTACTACAAAGGATCACAAGTTGCCATCTACAATTACTCAAAATGAGCTAAACGAGGTTATTGATTCACTAAATTCAGATTCTGCAGTACATGGAATTTTGGTACAGCTGCCATTACCAAATCAAATTGATGAATTTCAAACAATAACTAGAATATCACCTATCAAAGATGTAGACGGCTTAACTCCGCATAATGCAGGACTTTTGGCGATGAAAAAGGCAGTTCTGGTTGCATGTACTCCATCAGGAGTTATGGAGATGTTTGATTATCACAACATAGACCTTGCTGGAAAAGATGTGGTTTTGATTAATAGGAGCAACCTTGTGGGAAAGCCACTTTACCATTTGCTCTTAGAGAAAAATGCCACTGTAATTACTTGTCATTCAAAAACAAAGGATCTAAAAAAGCACTGTCAAAATGCAGACGTAATAATTACAGCAGTTGGAGATAGAACAAAATTTGAGCTAACCCCAGATATGATAAAGCAAGGTGCAATAGTAATTGATGTGGCAATTACAAGACACAATGACAAGCTTGCTGGCGATGCAGATTATAATAAAATTATAGAAAAGGCTTCCTTTGCAACACCAGTCCCAGGAGGAGTCGGACCCATGACAGTTGCAATGCTTTTAAAAAATACAGTTACTGCAGCATCATTGAGTAAAGGACTTGGAAGCTGATCCTGTAAAAGCATCTCTTAGAAAAACTCTACTTGAAAAAAGAGATGGAATTTCATTTGAACTGCTAAAAATTTCTAGTAAGAAAATTCACAAGAATCTAAAAAAGATCAAAGAGTTCAAGGATGCGGAAAATATTGCATGCTACTATCCAATCGGAAGTGAAGTGTTCACACAAGAAATCATTCAGGAAGCATTAAGCAATAACAAAAACGTCTTTTTACCAAGAATTGAAGGAAATTCACTTAGTTTTAGAAAGATAACAGGCACAAAAGATCTACAACATGGAAAATTTGACATACTAGAGCCAAAAGAAGACTGTCCTGTTTTTGAGAGTCTTGATGTCGTATTGGTTCCAACTATTGGTGCATCAAAGGATGGTGCCAGATTAGGATACGGTCATGGGTATTATGATAGATTTCTATCAAAAGTCAAGACAACATCCATTGCACTGACATTTTCAAAGCAGATCATAAAGTCAGTTCCAGCATATGTGCACGATGTCAAAGTGAATTGGATTGTAACTGAAGATAAAGTGATTAACGCATCAAAGATAGGCTAGGCCTTTTTTGCCAATATCTTTTCTGCAATATTTGTGAGGCCAAGATATTTTTTCTGTAGCAGAATATGCATTATCAATTGCATTTCTTAGTGAATCACCTAAAGCAGTTACTCCCAACACTCGGCCACCATTTGTTAGAATTTTTCCATTAACAGAATTTGTTCCAGCATGAAACACGTAAGAAGTATCATCATTTGCATCTAATCCTGAAATCTCCTCACCTTTGGGATAAGATTCTGGATAACCTTGTGATGCTAAAACAATGCACACTGCACTTTGTTTTTTCCAAGAAGGCATTGGTAGAGAATTCAAATTTCCAGTTGATGCAGCATACAGATAATCATACAAATCAAAATCCATTCGCATTGTGATTGGTTGGCATTCAGGATCACCCATTCTTACATTATACTCTAACACAAATGGCTCTTTGTTTTTTATCATTATTCCAGCATACAAAAATCCTCGAAATGTGTTTCCTTCTTTTTTCATTGCATGAATTGTTTTATCTATGATGTCTGTTTGAATTTTTTTAGCCATGGATTCATCAATGATTGGAGTTGGAGAATATGCACCCATACCACCAGTGTTAGGTCCTTTGTCATCATCATAGATTCTCTTATGGTCTTGACTAGATGCCATTGGCACTGCAACGTTACCATCTGATAGTGCAATGTATGATGCTTCTATGCCATCAATTCTTTCTTCAATTATTATCTTGTTTCCAGCATCACCAAATGTTTTTTTTACAAGAATCGTATCGATTGCAGAGAAAGCCTCGTCTTTACTATTGCAGACAATCACTCCCTTTCCTGCTGCAAGCCCATCGGCTTTTACAACAACAGGATGATCAACAGACTCTACATATGATGATGCTTCGTTATGGTCATCAAATATTTCGAATTTGGCAGTTGGAATATCGTTTCTTTTCATAAACTGCTTTGCCCAAATTTTACTTGATTCTAATTGCGCTCCATTTTTTGATGGTCCAAATATTCCCAAGTTTTTGGATTCAAAGTAATCCACGATGCCATTGGCAAGTGGAACCTCTGGCCCTACAACGGTAAAACATTGGTTTTTTGAAGCAAAATCGGCCAATTCCTTGATGTTCTCAACTGGGATAGGTACGTTATTTTTCGTTCCACCGTTTCCAGGGGAAGTAAAGACTTTGTCGACTTTGCTACTTTGTGAGAGCTTCCAAGATAATGCATGTTCACGTCCGCCAGAGCCTACTACAAGGATATTTACCAATAAATGAGATTTTCAACTCTGTAATATTAATCCAAAATTGTTTCATACTGCAAAACTAATTTAGCTTTATAATGTCATCAGCATTTAGCGTTTTCAGATGGAATTAGCAAAGGAATTTGATTCAAAAAAAATAGAAGCTCAAATGAGAGATATTTCATCTAAAAGTAATTTACATGAATTAATTTTTGATTCAAAAAATAAAGACAAGAAGATCATGTTTATCGAAGGCCCGCCAACAATGAATGGAATTCCACATGCAGGTCATCTTAGAGGAAGAGTGATCAAAGATTTTTGGTACAGATATAACACACTCAAAGGATACAAGATAATCTTCAATGCAGGATGGGACACACAGGGATTACCAGTAGAGCTTCAAGCACAAAAAGAACTTGGAGTCACTGGTGGAAAAACTGAGATAATCAAAACGGTTGGAATTGAAAAACTCGTATCAGAATGTAAAGTACTTGTGAAAAAATATAATGAAAAATGGGTACAAGTAGATAATTTACTCGGGATGTCATTTAATCAAAAAGATGCATACTGGACATACCGAGATGAATTCATTGAAAGAGAATGGCAATTTCTAAAGAAAGCAAATGAAAATAAAATTTTAGAAGAAGATTTTACAGTTATTGCATATTGCCCCAGCTGTCAGACATCACTAAGTCATGCAGAAGTAAACCAAGGATATGAAGAAGTCAAGGATCCATCACTGTACTACAAAGTAAAACTGGTTGATGAAGATGCATTTTTGATTGTCTGGACTACGATGCCCTTTACTTTAGTCACTGATGCAATGGTCGGATTAAATCCAAATGAGGATTACCATTACGTCAAAGTTGGGAATGAAACATGGATTATTGGAAAAACAAGATTAGAAGAGTTTCTTTCAGAAGCAAAGATAGAAGAGCACTCTATTACAAAGACTCTCAAAGGTTCAGAATTTGAGGGAAAAAAGTACATCCATCCATTGCTTGATGAAATTCCAGCCTTGGCAGACCTTGCAAAGGAAGAAAATTATCACATAGCCGTTTCAGAAGAATTTGTCGATGCAAGCACAGGAAGCGGTTTGGTTCACTTGTCGCCTGCAAATGGTGAGGAGGATATCGCCATTGCAAATAGACGTAAAGTCAAAATCTTCAATCCAATAGATGATGAGGTCAAATTCACCAAATTAGCTGGAAAGTATGAAGGGCTATTTGTCAGAGACGCAGATGAGAAAATTGTAACAGATGTCAAAGAAAAAGATGCTCTAGTTAAAATTGGAAAGATAAAACACAAGTACCCACTCTGTTGGCGTTCGCATCACCCAATTGTGTGGCTTGCAAGAAAAGGGTGGTTTTACAAGCTAGACAGGCTTGGAGACAAGGCCATTGATGCAGCTGAAAAGGTAGAGTACTTTTTTGACCAACCAAAAAATAGATTCCTAGGAATTATCAAAGAGAGACATCCTTGGTGTATTTCTCGTGAAAGATTTTGGGGTTGTCCACTACCAGTATGGAGTTGCAAAGATTGTGGAAACAAAGATTGGTTTTATTCTAGAAAGGAGATAATTGAATCAGCTGATAAACTTCCAGACGGAGAGAATTTTGAGTTACACAGACCATGGATAGATAATCTAGTTATCAAATGCTCAAAATGTAACAGTGTCAATACCGAGCGAGAACCATACGTGTTAGATACATGGCACAATAGTGGTTCAGCACCATATTCATCATTAACAGATGAGGCATATTCAGAATACATACCTGCACCGTTTTTTACAGAAGGAATAGACCAAACAAGAGGATGGGCATATACACTACTAATTGAAAATGTAATTTTAAACAATGCACCAGTATCACCATACAATGCATTTTTGTTTCAAGGACATGTACTTGATAAAAATGGTAGTAAGATGAGTAAAAGTTTAGGAAATGTTTTGGATGCACAGGAATTACTTGAAAAATATCCTGTTGATTTAATTAGATTTTATTTCATGTGGAAATCAAGTCCAATAGAACCTCTTAATTTTAGCACAGAAGAATTAATGTCAAGACCATATCAAGTTCTTAGTACTCTATATCATCTACATTTGTACTTTAAGCAAAACAGCGAGTTCGATAAATTTGATAAATCAAAGACTGCGACATGGGCAAAACAAAACAATCAACTGCAGTCACCAGATATTTGGTTGTTATCAAAACTTCAAAAATTAATAATAAAAACAAATGAACACAATGACAAATGCAGATTTCACGAATCAGCAAAAGCTATTGAAGATTTTATCATAAATCTACTTAGCCAAATTTACATCCCAATTACTAGAGGCCAATTATGGGATGAAGATGATTCAAAAAAAGACAGAAGATTTGCAATTTATGCAGTACTACAGGAGATTCTTAGAACATTGGATGTGATATTACATCCAATTTGTCCATATACCACTGAATATCTGTACCAAAATACATTTTCAGAAAAAAATAGTATTCTTCTTGATTCCTGGCCACAAGTTCAAGAATCCCTAATTGATGAAAAGATAGAAGAGTCGTTTGATTTGATGAAGGATGCAGTATCAGTATCAGCAGCTGCAAGAATGAAAGGAAAGCTCAAAAGACGATGGCCGTTAAATGAGGCAATAATTTGTGTAGAGAAAGGAAATAAAACAAAGTTAGAATCCTTATCTGAGCTCTTGATTTCACAGCTGAATGTTGAAAAGTATTCCATCATAGAAACTCAAAAGAGTGAAGGTTTGGAGGAGTTCCTTCAGTTACAAAATCTGGGCCTGCCTGTTGTACCAAAGATTGAGCTAGAAAGAAAACAAATCGGTCCCAAAGTAAAACAGCACATGGGAAAACTGGTGCAAATGTTTGCGGAAACGAAACAAGAACAGATCATTTCAGAACTAGACAAAAGTGGTTCATTTACATTTGATGTGGAAGGAAATAAAATAATTTTAGATAAACAAGACTTTGTAATAGATTTTGATGCAAAGGAAGGATATGCAATGGCAAAACGGGATGAATTTATTGTGTTTATTTCAACTACAAGAAACAAAGAGATGATGGCAAGAGGACTGGTAAAAGATCTTGCAAGAAGATTACAGACCTTGCGAAAAGAAAGAGGATACAACCCAACAGATGTTTTGAGTGTGGCATCAATTTTGGAACTGGATGATGAACAAACAGAGATGATTAAAGAGAAAGCAAAAGATTTGTCATTTTTAGTCAGAGTGCAAAAAATCAACTTTGAGGAATCATGCAAACAATACAAAGATGATGACCTAGATGGTCAAAAGATTAGAATTTCAGTAGAATAGAATTTAGGGAGGCCTTTTGGAGGCCATAGAAATTCTATTTGATATGGATGGATATTATTTCTAACAAAATAAGTATAAAAGCGCAGTATTTTTTCAGGCGTGAATTTTATTATACTTACAGTGAACCAAGTAGTTAGCTTTTTGCTAAACAGGCATAATAAATAGAAAAAATGCGTATACTGTACATGGTAAAACAGATTAGTCTAGATGCATGGCAGATTCAGCATCTTACTGAGCTCTTAAGAAAAGCATCACTTGTTGTTGCAAAGACAAATTCACCAATTATTCTATACAGGCAAACACTAGAGGAAGAAGGAGAGTCATATGAAGAGATTGTTTGTACCCTTACCCAAGATCATATCATAGAGCAATTGGTTACATCTGGCGGCGTATTACCACCAACATTTCATGAACAGTTTGTTTTCTCAATTGATGAATATCCAGAAAAATTAATCAGAAAAAGTAGAGATCGGTTCTTGCAAATTGTGTCTCTGCTTGAAAATCAGCTAAAATGATATCATAGATTATAAAGACCGTAATTGACAAAATTCTTGCATGCGGCTATTAGAGTATCAAGCCAAGGAATTATTCAAAGAATATGGAATTAAAGTTCCACCTAGTAAAGCATCCAAAGATATCGAACAGGGAAGAAAGGATGCCAAAGAATTAGGATATCCATTTGTCATAAAGGCTCAAGTTCCAGTTGGCGGAAGAGGAAAGGCAGGAGGAATTCAAAAATGCAACAGTGATGATGAATTTGAATTAAAGTATCCTCAGGTCCTAGAAATGTCAATCAAAGGAGAAAAGACTAGAGCAATTTTACTTGAAAAGATGGCAGACATCAAAAAAGAATTGTATCTATCATTATTTTTGAATCGAAGTAAAAGGTGTTACACAATCATTGCATCAGCTGAAGGAGGAGTAGAGATCGAATCAGTAAAGAATCAAATCATAAAAGAAGTTGGACTTGGTCATGTTGATGAAGCAACAGCTCGTGAAGTAGCAAAAGAGATGAAACTTGATGAAAAAGCATCAAATGACCTGGTAGACTTTTTGAAAAGATTATCAAAATTAACTATTGAAAAAGAAGCAGAATTAGCAGAGATTAACCCACTTGCCATTATTGGTGATGGTTCTCTATTAGCATTAGATGGTAAAGTCATGACAGATGATAACTCTAATTTTAGACATGAAGAATTACAAAAGTATCAAGAAAAATCAGAATTAGAAGAAAAAGCAGAAAAGAGTGGATTTTCTCTAGTAGAGCTTGAAGGAAACATTGCGGTAGTTGGAAATGGTGCAGGACTAGTAATGTCTACACTTGACATGTTATCAGATAATGGAGGAAAACCAGCATGCTTTTTGGATGTAGGAGGTGGTGCAACAACTGAATCAGTCTATGAAGCATTAACTTTGATTAGTAAAATGAAGAGAGTCAAAGGAATTCTTGTTAATCTTTATGGCGGAATTGTCAAAACATCAGTTGTAGCAGCAGCGTTTATTCAAGCATATGAAAATAATCTGATTGATTTACCAGTCTTTGCAAGATTACGAGGGGCAGAATCTGAAAAAGCTAAAGAGATGCTCAAAGACACAAAGACAAAATTATTTGATTCGGTAGAAGATGCAATCAATGCAGCAGTTATGGGGATTAAGAAATGACAAGAGTTTTTGAGTTATTACAGGGAAAACCAAGTGATCCTGACTTTAAGAAAAAACCAGTGATTGTTCAAGGAATAACTGGGAAATTTGGTTCGTTGCATACAAAATTAATGATGGAATATGGAACAAACATTGCAGCTGGAGTAACTCCGGGAAAGGGAGGAGAGAAATTTGAAGGAGTGCCAATTTACAATTCTGTAAAAGAAGCAGTCGATGCTACGGGTGCAAAAATTTCAATAATTTTTGTTCCAGCAAAGTTCTTTCTAGGTGCTGCAAAGGATGCACTTGAAGCAGGAATCAAATTGCTTGTTGCAATTCCAGAACATGTCCCAGTAAGAGACACATTAGAAGTTCTTGCATTAGCACAAAAAAATGATGCAATAGTGATTGGCCCTAACACTCCAGGAATTATGATTCCAGAGGTAATCAAGATAGGAATTATGCCTGCTAGTCCATTTAAGGCAGGAGATGTTGCAGTACTATCAAAAAGCGGTACATTACTTTATGAGATTTCAAACAGCCTTACGCAAGCTGGTTTTGGTCAAAGCATAACTATTGGAATTGGCGGAGACCCAGTAAATGGAACCAGACTAATTGATGCATTTGAGATGGTCAAAGATTTGCCTGATCTTAGAGGGCTAGTCATAGTAGGGGAAATTGGAGGAGACGCAGAAGAACTACTTGCAAAGAGAATTATCGATAGTGGATTCAAAAAACCAGTTGTCGCATATATTGCAGGAAGAGCAGCACCAAAGGAGAAAAGAATGGGACATGCAGGCGCAATCGTGATGGGAACATACGGTTCTGCAGAATCAAAGGTTTCAATGTTTAACAAGGCAAACATTCCTGTAGCAAAAAGACCAGTAGAAGTGCCTGTGTTGCTAGCCAAAAAGATGGATAGTTATTCCGATTAAATTAAAAGAGAGGAAATTAGGGAGAAAATAAGATGCCAATAACAGACCCACAAAAAAAACAGATTGCTCAAAAAGCACGTCTTCACATGAAAGTTTGCTTTAACTGCGGGGCTAGAAATTCTATTGCCGCTACACGATGCAGAAAGTGTCACAACGGCTATCTAAGATTAAAGAATAGAAACCTCGGCATTAAGAAATAGTCTTTTCAAAGAATAACCTAAAGACACAAAAACTTGTTCAAATTTATCACCTATGGACCGGTTGTCTAGTGGCTAGGATGACGCACTCACACTGCGTATGAATTTTAAAAATTCCGCAAAGGTCATGGGTTCAAATCCCATCCGGTCCACTATTTCCTAAAGCCAAGGATAAGATTAAAGGACAAGATCAAGTACATGAAGGATAGTAAATGAAGAAAATAGAGATTACCTGTCATGAGCAACGAGGTTCAGCGATTGAATTTGTTCTCAAAAAATACAAGGTCCCATATCACCTAAATTTGGTCATGTATGATGAAGACAAACTACTTAGATACACCGCAATTTGTCTTGATATTTTAGCCTCAAACCTTGTAAACGAATTAAATAAAATTGTCGACACTAGACAAAAAGAAGTTCTCATTACCAGTCAAACAATTGATGCTACTTTATCTGAATACATCAATAAATTAGAAGAGGAAGAAAAAGAAAAGCACAAAAAAGTTGAAAAGAAAAAACTATCTGAAGAATTCAAGGAAATCGTAGAGCCAAGTGTAGAGTTTAACAAGAATCTTCTTTTCATGATTATCATTGCAGCTAGTGTTGCAACAGTTGGATTATTTGCAAACAATGCATCTTTAGTAATTGGCGCAATGTTGATCTCACCACTTTTGGGACCAATTACTGCATTTTCATTTAATGTTGCAGTTGGAAAACCACAAAAAGTTTACAAGGCAACAATTTCAGGATTAATACTACTAGCAGCAGTAATTGCAACAGGAACAATACTTACTGCAATAGCATTACAATTCTCTGATTTACCTATGACAAATGAAATTTTATCAAGGACTGAAATTTCACCTGTCTATCTAGGCGTGGCTATTGCTCTAGGATTTGCAGGAGGGATTGCAATGACTACAAAAATCCCAGGCATTCTTGTCGGTGTAGCTATTGCAGCAGCTCTAGTTCCACCAGCAACAGTTGCAGGAATCGGAATTGCGTTATGGAATTTCAGTATATTTTCAAGTGCGCTAACTCTAACTGCAGCCAATGTCATAGGGTTGATTTTGGGCACTACAGCCGTATTTTTCATAGAAGGAATCACCCCAAGACGAGTATATGAAAAAGAAAAAGCTAGGAGCCAGATGTGGAAAACAATTGCAATCTTTATCGGATTGAGTGTAATTCTTGGGTTCTTACTGTTAAAACCAGACTAGATAAAATATAAAACACAGAATAAGAATTTGGTATTATGGCAGAAGGTAAATTTGCTACAGCAATTAATTGTATAGACGGAAGAACACAAACCCCAGTATCAGAATGGATTAAGAAGAATCATTCTGCTGATTATGTGGACACAGTTACAGAGCCAGGATGTGACAAGACTCTATTACAAAATCCAGAAAAAATTGATCAAATTAAAGCCAAAGTCCAGATTTCAATAAATGCTCATGGCTCATCACTGATTGCAATAGCAGGGCATCATGATTGTGCAGGAAACCCAGTATCAAAGGAAGAGCATATTTCTCAGATAAAAAAATCGGTCGACATAATCAAATCTTGGAATTTACCTGTTAAGGTTGTTGGCCTATGGGTAAATGATCAGTGGAAGATCGAGCAGGTTCAGTAAAAATTTAGTTGAATATTATTATCAAGTAACCCTGACTTCCCTACAACAATTTTTGTTATCTGTAATCCTAAGAACGCAACAATAGTAGAGGTACTGCAACTTCATGAGAAATGGTTTTGATTATATCATCATAATAGGACTCTTCAAAATCAGTTAGGTGAGGATGATCAATTATTAGTAAATCAGTTCTGTGCTCTTTTACATAATCATGAATCCAATCAGGAATGGATTCTGTTAGGGCCAAAACAGTTTTTACAGAAATATTTGCACCTTTTGCCTTTGCTTCAAATTCTTTTAGAGTTTTTTCACCTGCAAGTTTTTGCTTTTTTGCAGCTTGCTTGTCGTCTTTAGTCTCAAACAGTACGAACTTTGGAGTTTTCTTAAGTACACATTCAATTATTGTGAGATTTCCATTAAATTTTTGGGCCATAGCCATACCAACCATGAATGGTTTAGTCCGAACACTTCTGGTGATAAAAGCCACGGTAATATTCTTGAACATGTTTAGTCTCAAACTAGGATGAATTTAAGAATTACAAGTCGCTCATTTTGACTGTTTTTGAATTTCGACTTTTTGTGCACGTCTTTTTTTGATTAGACTAAACATAATCATACCAACGTTAATGATAGATACAATCTCAATTAGGTCAACACCATATAGTAACCAGTCTAGTGCAGGATGTAACCTACTGATGTGTCCTGTCTGTAAATACAAATCAGCATTCCATACCATATGTGGAATTTGGATGAATTGAATAATTGCAATTATGACTATACTTCCTAGAATTTTATTTTCATACCATTTCCAAAATTTATTCCATGCATTCATAACATTACATACACTTCTTTACCAATAAAGGATTTGAAAATTAGATAGGACTAATTAGACTAGACTAATTTTTTTGTTCGTAATTTTTTAAGAAATTAATCCAAGCTAACTTTTTATTTTCTAATTTTTAATTTACAACATGACAGAATTATGTGAACATTTTGCACAAGAAAAAAATGTCGAACCAACAACAAAAGGATGTAAAGAATGTGAAGAAGAGCATTTACCATGGGTCGCTATACGAATGTGTTTAACTTGCGGTCATGTAGGATGTTGTGATTCATCATATGGCAAACACGCTACAAAACATTTTGAAGAGTCTGGACATCCAGTAATGATTGCAGTTCCAGATAAATCATGGAAGTGGTGTTATGTTCACAAAGAATACTATTGATTTTATAGTGGTCTAAACTAACAATGTTAAATGGTCTACAAAGCTGGAAGTTGGAATTTAACAGAGCTAGTAAAAGATCCAAAGAGACCAGAATTTGAAAATCAAATTAGACGTATTCAAAAAAAGGCAACTGAATTTGAAAAGATAAAATCAAAACTAAAACCAACCATTTCAACATCAGAATTTTTAAAAATTATCAAAAATTTAGAGACAATTTCTGAAGAGATTAGTGTTGTTGGAGGATATGCATCTCTTTCCTACTCTGCAAACACACAATCAGATGAGGCAACATCACTATTAACAAGAATGAGCAAGCTGGGCTCAGATGTCTCTAATCAGATTTTATTCTTTGATTTATGGTGGAAGCAAGGAATTGATGAAAAAAATGCAAACCGTTTAATCAAAGATGCAGGAGATTTGGCCCAATATCTCAGACACAAACGCCTTGTTGCAAAATACTCCCTTAGTGAGGCAGAAGAGCGAATAATCAATACTTTGGATGTGACGGGAATTACCGCTCTCATCAAGCTCTATGATAAAATAACTAACGCCTTTGAGTACTCAATTATCTTAAGAGGTAAAAAAAGAAAAATGACTCGAGAGCAATTATCTGGTCTTGTTAGAAGCACTAATGGAAAGACAAGAGAAGCAGCTTACAAAGTCCTATTATCAAAATATTCACAAAACAGAGGAGTTCTAGGCGAAATTTATCAAAACATTGTTCTTAATTGGAAAGATGAAGGAATCGACATTCGTGGATATCCATCTCCTATTTCTATGAGAAACATTGGTAATGATGTAGACGACAAAACAGTATCCTCACTATTGCATGTATGTAAAAAAAATGCTCCAGTATTTCAAAAATTCTTTCAACAAAAAGCAAAGATGTTAGGCCTAAAGAAACTTAGAAGATACGATCTATATGCTCCAACAAATACAAAGGTTAAAGAAAAAAATTATCCATACGATAAATCAGTCAGACTAGTCTTTGAATCATTAGGAAAGTTTAGTCCAAAGCTTGCAGAGTTTGCAAAAAACATTTTTGATAAGAATCATATCGATTCTTCAATACGTCCAGGAAAGAGAGATGGGGCATTCTGCAGTACGCTATCTCCAAAGATTACCCCGTTTGTACTAGTGAACTTTACTGGAAAATCACGAGATGTATTTACACTTGCACATGAGCTAGGTCATGCAGTCCATAGTCAAGCAGCTGAAGGAAAATCAATTCTTGTTCAGGATGCACCACTGCCATTGGCAGAAACAGCGTCAACATTTTCAGAATTACTTTTGTATGAAAATCTAGCAGATAAGGTAAAGACTAGTGAAAGAAGAGCTATGCTTTCTGAAAAGATTGATGATCTATATGCAACAATTGGAAGACAATCATTTTTTACTTTGTTTGAGGTAGATGCTCATAAACAAATTGCAGAAAGCACCACAGTGGATCAGATTTCAAAAACATATCTTGAAAATTTGAAAGTTCAGTTTGGAAGCTCTGTTGCATTAACTGATGATTTTGCAATAGAGTGGAGTTGTATTCCACATTTTTATCATACACCATTTTACTGCTATGCATACTCTTTTGGGAATTTACTGGCCCTATCGTTATTTCAGAGATACAAAAAGGAGGGTACAAGTTTTAGTAAAGCATACATTGAGATTTTAGCTGCGGGAGGATCACAAAAACCAGAAAAGCTGCTCGCAGAGTACGGTTTTGATATAAGATCACCTGAATTTTGGCAGGAAGGCTTTGATTATGTCAATAGTCAAGTCAAGGAATTAAGTAAACTGGAATAATTTTGTAATTAATGGGGCCGACAGCCATACGCACAGGCTGCCGGCTTGTTCCCCGATCGGTTTGAATCGATGTCAAGTCTAATATTCCATATTAGAAATTTAAACGTTTGAGAAAAATCCAGAATAAATTGTAGCAACCTTAATACTGTAAATTAGAAACGTGCATTTTGTGTATAGAGTATTTGCCATAATCGCAATTGCCATAGCCTCCTTTGGAATCAGTCAAGCAGATTCCCAAGAACTCCAATTTGCAACATTCCAAGAGATGGGACAGGTGTTAATTGATCAACAAATATCAAACAATGTAACTGCATCAATTACTCTTCAGAGCACCAGCAATCAAGAGATGAAGATACCCTCAGACGTTGAACAAAAGATTAGAGAAAATCCGCAGATCATCTCAGTGATTTTAACAAATGAAGAAAGATGCATTCTCGGAGTCTTTGATCAAGCATGTATTTTGATTAATGTTTCACAGCATCCAGACTGGAAAGGTATCAATGCAATTCAAGATGGAACTAGAATGATTGGGGATTCGTTAATTGATGATATTAACAGAGTTTTTGATACTAACGCAGAATTTCATTCAGTATACATTCATCACAGTGATGAAGCAAACAAACTACTTGATACATCAGGGGTTGTTTCAGGAAGAGGAACAGTTTCAGCAGTATATGTAATGCCGCTTGAGGACACAATGTCAATGTATGAAAAGATTTCATCAATTTTGATACCCAAAGTAATTAGGGATTCGGGAGGATTTTATGAAAATGCAAAAAAGATGTCTTCTGATCCAAATGCAAGTATGACATTTTCAATTATTCCAAGAGATAATGCATCGTTATTTCAACTAAAATTATCAATTGATTATCCTAATGCTGCTGATAAGGTGAGCACCATTAAACCATTAGAATTTTTACATGCAGATGAATTAAGAAGATCATCATACTTTTCGGGAGGATTTTATCCACTAAATTCATTATTACAAGTAGTGGTATTATCACCAGAATCAACCAGTATTGAAAAAGTTCGAGGTAGTTTGATGGACACTCATCTTATTGATGAAGAAAAAATCCCAACGGATGTAACCCAGACTGGTTGGATATTTGATCCAGATTCAGGTGAAAAAATTGAAGGAAAGTTTCTCTTTGGAAAAGAATCGGTAGTAAAAAGTGAAGACTTGGAATTTACGTTAACAGGATTTGGCGGGGAGTTTACCGAAAAGCCAATTATAGAAAATGTTGACGTCGAGGAAAATTACGAATCAATGATCATAGTTGCAATTATTGCCATAGTAGCAATCGGTGCAGCATTATACTACCTTAAAGGATATAGAAAATCAGCCTAGACAATCAAGACTGCTGCAGCAAACACGGTAGTCCATTTACCATCTTTGTTTCCAATTGCAGTTTGAGTAATGTTTGATGATTTGTAGATTTGTCCAGAGATATTCCATTGTTGTCGTTTCTCATCCCAGCTTTTGTCAATATCAAAAGGAATGCCTAAAGATGATGCCAACATTTGTGCAGCGATGTCTTCTGCATAGTCACCTGCTTGTTTTTCACTTTGTCCAAAGGAATCATACTCTGAAAGATATCCATATCGATTAGGATCCTTTGGTTGTGCAATTCCTACTGATGCAGCAGTTAATCTATGCGGTTCATTAGTTTGGTTACGGGAATAAATTGTAAAGAGAATCTGTCCGGGATTAATTAGCTTTAATCCTTCCTTTCTTGAGACAAGTTTTGCATGTGGTGGAAAAATACTAGAGATTAAGACAAGGTTAGTTCCAGCAATTCCTGCATCTCGTAAGGCATACTCAAAACTAGTTAGCCTATCTTCGTGTACTCCTTTTCCTTTTGTTAAAAATAATTTCTTTGCTACTAGGTCTAACAATTTGTCATTTCTCTAAGATATTATTATTTATATTTTGATTAAACAGAGGAATCCGCAATTTGTCTAAGAGTTTGAAGTATCTCCTGCCCGTGAGATTCTACTGAGATATCTCTAAAGATTTTCCTAATCAGTCCGTTTTTGTCTATAATGTATGTACAACGCTTTGGTAATCCAGCTATATTCAAGCCAGCATAGAGCCTACATGTGTCTTTTTTAGTATCACTTAGGTGCTTGTATGGGATTTCATATTCATCTACAAACTTTTTTTGTGAATCAATGGTATCTATAGAAATTGCAAACAGTACAGAATCAGTAGAAACGATATCATCATAGGATGCAATTATACTTTGGGCCATTTTGAAGACTTTTTTTGAAGGACATGCAAAAAGATGATTCTTTGGATAAAAGCACAAGACTACGTTCTTTTTTCCCTTAAAAGAGCTCAAGGAAACCTTGGAACCATCATGTGCATCAAGCTCAAAGTTTGGTGCAGGTTCAGATTCTTGCATGGGAATTATCTTCATGCTCAATATTTAACAAATTGCTTCCCAAATGACTGGTTTCTAACTAGAATTTTTATACTATGTAAATAGGGTTTGAGTGTTTTGGAAGAGTCGTTTTTTGAATCAGACATCTTTATTGTAGGATACTATGTCTTGACGGTTGGTGCATCTCTTCTTTTAATCAAGGACACCAAAAAAAGGCTAAGTGATCTAAAACAAGGATTACGTTCAATCAAGTATGCACCATTTGCATTTGGAATAGTTATTGTTTATGCTATTTTATTATTTGATTTTCTAGATACGATTCCTTTTCTAAATTGGAGCTGGCTTGGATACAATATTGCCTTTGGGCCTTTTGCAGAACAGGGAATTTGGGGAATAATTCCTTTCATTCCCTTGTTGGTGTACATGTTTATTCACATCAACTATGTAGAAGAATTTTACTTTAGGAAAAGCAAAAAGATGGTACTAGTTTGGGCACTCATTCATATTGCAATGGGAATTAAAGTACACACTGCATTATTCCTAATACCAATTGGATTTTTGTTCAAGTATGTTTATGACAAAAAGGGTATCAATCATTCGTATGCGATGCATTTTGCAACCAACATAATGATTGTAATGTCACTTTTCCTTACGTTTGTCTCGTAATCTTGGTTTTTGTGTAAGAAATATCCATCCGGCAAATCCACCAAGACAGAGATTAATCACTCCAAGAAATGTCAAATAAAACACATTGTTGTTAAGACCTAAAAAAATTCCTGCAATACCAGTTCCAAAGAACAAACCCATTATCACTTTTAGTTTATGAGGCGGGATGTATTTCATTGCTGATCTGCACAATCCGAGATTATAAAAACTGACGGGGTAAATGAGGAGAGAACACTTTAAACTATCTGAAATTTCATTGTACTCCGTGCCAATGTAGCTCAGCCTGGCTAGAGCATTCGCCTTGTAAGCGAAAGGTCGCGAGTCCAAATCTCGCCATTGGCTCATCAAATTTTATCAAATTAGCTCATCCAAAGTTTACAATGGTTTATTATACGTGTAAGGACCAGTTAAATTGGAAATAATGACGATCAGGCAATGATGCTGTTTTCGTCATTGCTTTACGAGAGAAAAATAAAATGACAAAATTTAGTGAGTTAGGAGTAAGACAAGAGGTACTAGATGCTCTAGAAGATATGGGCTTCAAAGAAGCATTCCCTATTCAAGAGGCTACAATTCCAGTTTTACTAACAGGAAGAGATGTTATTGGTCAAGCACACACCGGAACAGGTAAGACTGGTGCATATTCTATCTCAATGCTAAACCAAATTATTCCAAAAAACGGAATTCAGGGATTAATTTTAGCACCTACTAGAGAGTTAGCAGTTCAGATTACAGAAGAGATAAAAAAATTCGCTAAGTACACTGGAATTAAGGTCGTATCAATTTATGGTGGACAAAGTATGGGACCACAACTCTCAGCTATTGCAAGAGGTGTTGAAATCATAGTTGCAACACCAGGAAGATTAATCGATCACCTAAAACGGGGTTCTTTAGACCTTGATGATATTGCTCATGTAGTTTTAGATGAAGCAGACACCATGTTAGATATGGGATTTATTGACGACATTCAGTTCATTTTAGATAAAACACCAGATGAAAAGACAATGTCATTGTTTTCAGCAACTATGCCCGTAGAAATATTAAGATTATCAGAAGAGTATTTGAGAAATCCAAAACAGTTTCTTCTTGACGCAGATGATCTTAGTGGAGAAGGAATAGATCAATCATATCTAGTTATCAAAGATAAAGACAAGATGAAGTATCTAATTGATTTTATTAATCAAAATAAAGGCAGACAGTCAATTGTTTTTTGTTCAACTAAACACAGAACTCGTGATGTCACAAGAATGCTACACCAAAGTAACTTTGATGCAGTTGCAATCGAAGGAGACATGTCACAACACAGAAGAGAACAAGCCATGGGACGATTTAGAACTGGAAAAGCAGAAATTTTAGTTGCAACAGATGTAGCTGCAAGAGGAATTGATGTACCAAGAGTGGCTTTGGTTGTAAACTATGATGTTCCAAACCAAGAGATGGTTTATTTCCATAGAATCGGAAGAACCGCACGAGCTGGAGCCAAAGGAAGAGCAATTACACTTGTATCATATTCATCTGTAGGAGAATTCAATCTTATCAAACGACAGATCAAAGTAAAGATGACTGATCTAAACCAAGAGATGGGAATTGAGATTAACATTCCTGACCCATTAAAGCGCGAAGTACCCCAAAGAAGGTATGGAGGATACGGTGGAGGAGCCAGAAGAGGAGGCGGATATGGGCGCAGTGGTGGCTATGGTAACCGTGGAGGAAGATTCCGAAGGGATGGGGACGCCAGAGATGGCAGAGTAGGCAAAGGCGGTGGAAGAAACAATTATGGTGGAAGAAGTTACGGCGGACGTAGTTATGGTGGAAATAGTTCCTATAGAAGAGATGATGATTCAAGAGATAATAGAAAAGAGAGTGGAAATTCTGAAAGAAAGCCATATAGAAAATTTAGCTCAGAGAAGAACCATTACGGTCTTCGAAGTCGCTGGTAGATATTGGAAAAAATCTAAAACTTAAGAGTCAGTAATACACAGATAAATTAAGAGATGCATTCTGGCTACATTTTGTTAAACTGTGATTTAGGCGCAGAAGAATATATTGTAGAAGAATTACGAACCATGCCAGAAATAAAAAATGCGTTTTTAACTTTTGGCGCTTATGATGTAATTGCAGAAGTTCATGCAGAGACTCAGGACGAGTTTGAAAAGATTGTAGGTACAAAAATAAGAAAACTGGCAAGAGTAGTCAGTACAATGACTCTAAATGTAATTAATCCCGAATGATTGTTATATTAGACACACTGGAATTTTGATACGACATGGAAAAGATAGAATATGAGGGAACAGTTTGGGCAATAAATCACAACAATCCCGAACCGCTTGTTGAGCATTCATTAAAAGTTCTTCAAACACATGGCGTAAAAAAAGAAGATATTGTTCTGACAGATGCTCCAGAGAATGTCAAGGTGGGTGCAATTGTTGTCGAGATTTGGCCACATCACTTGGATGTAGGCAGAGTAAGAACAATAAGAAATGAGTCATTCATTAGTGGAACAGTCATGGTTATAGAATTAAAAACAGATGTTGAAGGAAACTATATAGAATAAATTTGAAGAAGAAGAAAATTCAAAACATTGTTCTTGCAAGCATTGCAGTTATTATAATTTCAGGAGTTGTGGGGTACAACTATTACATAGACCAAGTAAAGATCAAAGGATTTACTTTTGGAAACGAGATTCAGCAAATTCAAGAGGAATTAAAAAAATCCCAAGATGAATTTTTGGCAAGTGAAAAGATGTTAAAAAATGAAGAAATTTCAAAGGAGGAATTTTTGGAAGTAGCAGAGAAACATACTGCAAAGATGCAGGAATTAATTTTACGATATGACTCTTTGAGTCCACCTGAACCATTTAAGGCATCAGTAGATTTGCTAAAGTTGTCAACGCAGACTCAACTAGAGGCAGAGAATCTGATAATTAGTTGGGCCAAAACAGGCAATACAGACGATCTTTTACGAGCAGATGCAATATTTCAAGAGGCTTTTGAGTACGAGATGGCAGGATTATCAGAATTTAATGCAGTAAAGGCAGGAATCAAACCATAATTCCTTTTAATTATGATTGACAAGTAGAGTTATTGAGATATCTCTTATTTTTATTACCAATTTTTTTAATTCCAAATGCATGGGCAGATGTCGCTATACAAAATGATCAGCAATATCTAGGAATTGATGGTTCCTATCACATTGTAGGAGAAATATACAATGGTCTTGATGCACCCATAACACAAATTGAAGTTTCTTCATCACTATATGCAAATTCTGAATTAGTTGACACCATCTCTGCAAGCTCACTTGTCAATACCATAATGCCGGGGATGAAAGGTCCCTTTGAGATTCTAGCTACAGGAAAAGATGTCGCATACATTGATAGTTATTTGCTTGCACTAGATTACAAAGTCTCGACACCGAAAAATCAAGTTATCGATGTCATAGATTCTGAGATATTAAGAGATGCTCACAATAATTTAATGATAAAAGGCACAGTAGCAAACAAGGGTGAGATTACTGCAAACATCGTATCTGTTGTGGCAACACTCTATGACAGAAGCGGTAATGTTGCAGCTGTAGAAAGAATACACACCGAACCAGATTACCTAAGATCAAATTCTGAGGCATTTTTTTTGGTATCAGTTCCAGATAAAACACAATCAAGCACAGTTGTCGATTATTCACTAATTGCAGAATCTGAAGAGTATGCAGCAGTTCCAGAATTTCCATTAGGAACATCTTTGTTGTTTGTTTCCTCCATTATCGCATATGTTGCATTTACAAAATATCCCAATAAATTCATAACAAACCTTGTGTCTGCAGCTGATCCAAAATAGGCTCCAACTCTTCTAAAAGTAACTTTTTATCAAGAGGAGTTGGTTTTGAAAATTTTACTGGAAAAGTAATGCTCAGCATGTCATGATCAGTGTGAGATAATCGAACAAAGTGAGAATTATTTCCAGAGAGAGTCATAAAATTTTTCCACATCTGTATTCTTTGGTTTGCAGAATTGAGCTGAGCTTCTAATGTGGAGATATCTGCCTGATAATCAGGATCAAAAATACCAAACTTTACCATTGGTAGCATCAAAAAACCTCCAGGTACTTTTTCATGCTCTTTTAGCATTTTCTCAATTATTTCTTCCTCATTGTCTCGTGGATATATGTCCCCATAACTAGGATCAAAGTATCCAGCAATCTGTTTTTTAGAATCATACACCCGAAAGTACTGCTCTTCTAATTCGAGTTTCCACATAAGCAAAAGATTACGAAATATCTTTTTACGTGTTTAGTTGGGACTCTATAATACTCTGAAAGTCAGAAAAGGGTTTTGCCCCTGAAAGTTTTACAAATCCAATTTCATCATTTCCTATAAAGAATGTTGGAGTTCCTGTAACACCATAGCCAGTTGCTTGCGCATAATCTTTTTGAACTTCTTCTAGAATGCTTGCTGACTTTATACAAGAATTAAACGAAGAATCAAGGCCTAGTTCTTTTGCATACTCGGTTAGTTTTTCTTCTAATGACATAGAGTCTAGGTTTTGCCATTGATTTTGTCTCTCAAATAAAATATCATGATATGCCCAAAACGCACCCTGAACATTTGCACATTCTGCTGCAATATGGGAAGGAATAGCATTTTTATGAATTCCTAAAGGCATGTCCCGATAAACTAGTTTAACCATACCAGTGTTGATGTAAGCTTGCTCAATTGATGGAAGAGTTTCTTGGTAAAAACGTGAGCAGAACGGACATTGAAAATCCGAAAACTCTACAATGGTTATTGGAGCATCAGGATTTCCCATGAAAGGATCATTATCATGAGATACAAAAATCGGAGACGGGTCAGTTGGGGCCTGTACCGCCTCTTGTATCTGCAGTGGTTTTTTATTATATTCCATGATTAGCTTCGCAATTTCATCATCAGATGGGCTTGAACTTGTACCCAAAACATAACCACCAAAAAAGGCAGCAATTGCAATTGCTGCAATTAATCCTTTAAGCATATTACCGCTATTAGCACTCATTTCTTAATGACCTCATAAGGTGCATTTTTATTAATTTATATGATTTTTACCAAGTTATGAGCAGAAGGTTTAATCCATGGCAATAGCAAAAGAGACAAAAAATTTCATTGATAGCTTAATTGATTACTATATCAGCGAAGCAGCATCATACAAACAGATAGCAGAATCATATGTTCCAGAAATCAATTCAGTGGCAGATACAGCATTTGGCATTATTTCTGGATGTGTATATTCAGGATTTTTACAGGCGTATCAGAATCAAGAAAAAACACCAGATCTTGAGGACATTAAAGAATTCAACAAGATTCTAAAAGACAGGGCCCCACTCATAAAAAAAGCAATACTTGAAGACCCAGATAGTCCAAAAAAAAACACCAGTGAAGAATAATATTTTTTGAGAAGTGGTTTCTTGAGGGACACAGTTCTCATACTATCTCGGGATTTGGTCGTGGCATCGCAGGACGATGTGAGAATTGTTCCCACTACTTGCGATACGTGAATTAGGCATTTTTGTATTAAAACGATTACGTAGAAATCATCAGTATAGTTAGAGATAAATGCAAACTATTGAAACAGAAAAGCATTGAGTGAAATTAATGAATTTAGAATACAACAAATTGTTGATAATGGTCAAGTTGTCCAACTATCACTAGTTGAAAATGTCAACACCGAACCTGTTTCACAAAAACAGATGATCATTGATTCGGTTTCTAAAAGATTAGATACAGAAACAAAAGAACAAGTGATGCCATTACTTGATGCAATTCTCCAAGCACAGCCAACTGTCAAAATAAAAAGTTACCAACAAATTTCAATCAACATTGCAATGCCCAAAAATCGTTATGAAAGACTTGGAAGACCACAAGTTGGGGAAATTTTGCAAATAGATATGAAGAAAAATTAGATGAGTGTTTCGATTTCAGAGATTTTTTCAAGAGGTAGCGAACAAGAAAAATCCTTACATACAAATGCAGTTGTTTTGTCTTGATGAAACTCTTTTCCTGCAAAGAACATCAAAGTAGATAGTTTATCCAATTGAGATTTATTTTTAATGGCAACAACAATAGAGCCGGGCAGAAACTCTTTGAAGATAAAATTTGTCATTTCATCATTTTGGGAATTTAAAATAGTGATTTCGGATGGTTTTTGCAGATACATGTAGATGGTATTTAGCAAATATCCAAATCCAAATGGATTCTCAGCTGCCATCATGGCCTGAGATTTCATTACCTTCGTAGCAGATTCAAGGAATTTTTGTTCCTGAGTCAAGTGATATAATCGTAAAAGTGCGTATGCAGCAACAGAATTCCCAGAAGGCATTGAAAGATCATAGTTGCTCTTAGGCCTAATGATTAACTGCTCATGATTATCTGCAGTCATGAAAAAGCTTGATTGGGATTCATCCCAGAAATGATCCAGTAGATAATTTCCGAAAACTTTAGCTTTTTCCAAATATTCAGCATCAGGGGACATTTCAAAAACATCAATCAAAGAATTTGTAAAATAGGCGTAATCTTCCAAGTAGCCCTGGATTTTTGCAGTACCATTTTTGTATGTACGAAGAAGTTTTCCATCTGCAAACAGTTTTTCATTAATAAAAGAAACGCATTTCTTTGCAGCGGTTAGATAGGTTTCATCATTTGAGACCTGATAGCCTTTTGCAAAAGCAGTAATCATCAAAGCATTCCAAGAGGTGAGAATTTTATCATCCAAGCCTGGGCGGATTCGTTTTTCTCGAATTTGCAAAAGTTTCTCAGAAGAGGCATTAATGATTTCTCTTACTTTATCTTCAGATATACCAAAGTGAAAAGCAACTGATGAGGCATTAACATTGTTGCAGAGAATCGAGTTTCCTTCCCAGTTTCCTCCATCGGTTACATCATAGTACAAACAAAAGACATCTGCATCTTTTCCAAGTACTTGGGTTATCTCTTTTTTGGACCAAACATAGAACTTTCCTTCTTCACCTTCAGAGTCAGCGTCTTCTGCAGAATAAAATCCACCTTCAGGAGAAGTCATGTCTCTTAGAACATAATTGAGTGTTTTTTTCATTACATTAAGATAAAATTGATCTTTTGTAATCTGAAATGCTTCAGCATAATTAATTGGAATTAATGCATTATCATAAAGCATCTTTTCAAAGTGTGGTACTAACCACCTTGCATCAGTAGAATAGCGATGAAATCCACCACCAAGTTGATCAAAAATTCCACCTTTTGCCATCTTATCTAATGTCTTCAATCCAAACTCTTTGAATTTAGATATCTTTGAAATTTTGTAATACCTAAAGAGAAACGAAATATTTGCAGCATTTGGAAACTTTGGTGCATTACCAAATCCCCCATATGTTGGATCCCCCATTTGTAAGAGATTTACAGCAGCCTCATCAAGAATGGATTTTTCTATCTCAGAAGGCGCAGAAATTTTTTCAGATCCCTGAAGGGTGTTTAAGAAATTTTCCGCAGTTTTTTCAATATCCTTTGGTTTTTCTTTCCATGCTTGAGCCAATTGCCTAAGAATACTACCAAACCCAGGCCGTCCATAACTATCCAGAATGGGAAAATACGTACCAACGTAGAAGGGCTTTTGATCAGGAGTAAGAAATACGCTTAATGGCCACCCTCCTTGCCCGGTAGCAATCTGGCATACCTTTTGATAGATATCATCAATGTCAGGTCGCTCTTCTCGGTCAACTTTGATGTTGATAAAATTCTCATTCATTATTTGTGCAATATCATCATTTTCAAATGATTCATGGGCCATAACATGACACCAATGGCATGAGCTGTATCCAACACTAAGAAAGATGGGCTTGTTTTCCTTCTTTGCTTTCTCCAACGTATCTTGATTCCACGCATACCAATTAACAGGATTTTTTGCATGTTGCAGTAAATACGGACTAGTTTCATGAATTAAGCTATTTTCAGCCACATGGAAATTATGGTACTACCGTATTTGTATCTAATTAGATTCCTTGACGCCCTTCTTCATGTTCATAAATTGCAACATTGATCTTTGCCAATAATTTTGATTTTGATTTTTGTGCTTTTTTGCTATGACTGTAATCTTTCTTTTCAACTAAAATTTGCAATCTTTGAAGTTCATTAAGATTCAGTTCTTTCAACCCCTTTTTTGTAACCTTTTGAAGAAGTGAAACTCGTTCTTTGTCTTCTTCAGTTAGCCTATAATCCATATTTGGAGTAACAACTCATTGCTTAATTTTCTTCCTAACAAATCTAAAAATATGTTAAAGGTTTTCACGAATCATGGTAGAAAAGATGAGGGCGATGATGTTAACACAGTTAGGCCCTATAGAGAACAAGCCGTTAAAGCTTTCACAAATAGATAAACATGAGATTAAAAATCCAGATGAAATTTTATTAAAAATTGAAGCATGTGGAGTATGTCACTCACAATTACACGGAATTGAAGGAGATTGGAAAGAATTAGGTATCCCACCAACACTACCAACAGTTCCAGGTCATGAAGTAGTAGGCAAAGTAGTAGAGATTGGAAATAAAGTTAGTAAATTCAAGGTAGGTGATAGAGCAGGCATAACCCCATTGTTAGAATCATGCTTAGAATGCGAATATTGTTTAGAAGGAAAGGAATACCTTTGCGAATCAAATGTAGTAACAGGTGAATCACTTCGTGGAGGTTACTCAGAATACATTACAGTTTCAGAAAAATTTGCAACAAAGGTTCCAGATACTATGAAATCCGAATATGCTGCACCCTTATTTTGTGCAGGAATTACAGCATACAAGGCGGTAAAAGCAGCAGAACCAAAGCCAAGCAAAAAGATAGGGGTTTTTGGAATTGGCGGAGTAGGACACATGGCAATACAATTTGCAAAGGTTGAGGGGTGTAATGTCATAGGAATATCACGAAGCAAGAAACATCTTGATGTAGCAAAAAAGCTTGGAGCATCCTATGTTATTTCATTTGAGGACAATCAAGAAGTATTTTTGAAGAATCTAAAAGACAAGATTGGATTTCTTGATGCTGCAATTGTTTTTGCACCATCTGAAAAAGTCACAGACACTGCAATTAAAGCAATCAAAAAAGGAGGATTAGTAGTTATTGCAACAGTTGGAAACATTCCTAACTTCCCAACATTTGAAGAAAAAACAATCAAAGGAACGTTGATTGGTTCAAGAAAAGACATGGAAGAAGTGATAAGAATTTCTCATGAAAATAATTTATCAGTAGTATATGAAACGTATCCACTAGAAGAAGCAAATGAAGTTCTATTAAAATTAAAAAATTCTGAAATAGAAGCGCGTGCAGTACTAGTACCGTAGATTAAAATTTCTTTAAATAACAGTCTCCAAAATTTCTTTCATGCACTGTAAGAAATGTCATCATACTGATGAAGCACATAGACCATCAGAGAAGAGCTCATCACTTCTAAAACTTGGTGCATGTCAAATTCCGGATTGCCCATGTAACCAATACATGGATGAGATATCTCAGATTGATGAGGAACTAATGTAAATTAATTCATATACTTTGACTATGAATAGCAAGTAATGAAGAAACATGCTCCTGCTGAGGAGATGAAAAAAGATCTTGACGTTCTACTTTCCAAAGTAAATGCACTAGAGGTTGCATCTACCGATGAATATCAAAAAGGAGTTGTAAAGGTACTTCGTGCCCTAGTTGAAGGTCAGATTCATTCAATAAATGAATTTGAGCATCTCAAAAAAGCAATTGACTTGGTGACATTACAATTATTTGAAGTTCAGAGAAAACTCAACTCATGACTTTAGTACAGTATCGCTAAGACCGCATTCAGAGCACTTCATTAAAATAGAATTTTCTAGTTCCTTTTCTTTCTTCATTAGAGTTCCACAACAAGGACAGTTCATGACATACCACATACATTGGAATAATTCTTAATCTTTGTTACAGACAGGGCTGTATTTTGATGCCACTTTATACACTACTCTCTCACGTTCAGATTTTTCTGATTTCCACATTGGATGAATCGCCAAGTAAAGATTTTGTTCTGAGCCTGCATGAGTCAGCCAGCACTTGAATTTGTCATTTTTTAAGAAAAAATCAGATTTTTCAGTCTTTTCTG
Source organism: Thermoproteota archaeon (assembly GCA_003352285.1). Classification (NCBI taxonomy): domain Archaea; kingdom Thermoproteati; phylum Thermoproteota; species Thermoproteota archaeon. The sequence continues at coordinate 127,337 of QQVN01000005.1, forward strand.
ATTGATCTACATAAATGATCGTAAAGTTATCTTTCTCCCTTGATAACATGACATAGACAACTTCTTCCATTGGCGGACCCCATTCTTCAAGTTTGATAGGACCTAGAAATTCATAATGCAGAATTTGTATAGTCAAACAATATGAGTAAGAATGGCTTTCATTTTTGTATTTCTTTGTAGTCGATCTTGAAACGAATAAATGCAACCAAGTGGAGCAAAATTTGAGAATGGCAGAGCCGCACAATCATGCCAAAGTTGGATATTCTATGATTTTGGTCGCAGCATCACTAGTTGTGATTGCACTAGTCGGAATTGCAATTGGCGAAGATGTATTATATGCAGACAAAATTCAACGTGCAAATACTCTACTATTTGAGGAATGCAAAGTGATTGATTTCAAAGATCCAAAGTGTGAGAAATTCCACAATTATCTTAACAACGATGTTGCTGGAATTTATGTAGATTTTGAAGAAGGTTCCTAAAGATATCCGTTAGAATAATCTTCATAGAAGTTGAGATTTCGTGTTAATCTATTCATTTCATACAGTGCACCACCAATAATTCCCGCTTGATAAAATGTATAAAGATAAACTTCAGAATGAGAAGGATTTGTCTGAGTAAAGCTTAACGCAAGCATTGAAAAGAAGATAAAGGTTCCAACAAAACTTACAATTCTATTCAACGTTCCATCCATGCCAACAATTTTTTTTGTTGCAGAGGCCATCAAGGTAATACTTGAGATTATTAGGAATGTAGCTCCACCGTTTGTATTTACATATTCAGTCACCCAGGGGATTAGACCTACATCTAAAATGGAAGATAAGGGCATCACGCTTCCTTCATTAATTGCAAAGTTTACGGCACTAAACAATCCGCCAATAACAAAAAAGAAGAGTAGTATTTTGACTAGTGTTCTTTTGAATGGGCTACGTGTTTCTCCAGGGATGACTGCTCTTTGTGTGATCTTTCGTCCATACAGAAAACCTATGGCCAAAGACGGTCCAAACATGATGTTTAGTAAAATGGCAGATTCACTGTTAATTTCGGCAATTTGTGGATGAAATATCAGATATAAGACCAAGGCCAGGACTGCTGCAGATGAAAACAAAATTAGGCCCAAATATTTTGGTCCTCTAGATTCAGTTACATCATACTCCCAATTATACACACAAGATGCTTCAAAAATGATGATTAAAGAAAAAACAAAAAATCATTTGTTCAAATTATCAATTCTCTTTGCCTTAATTATTAGAAAAATCTAAAAGAGTCATGTTCTTAGGAAAAAGCCTCATTATCATAGGCATAATAATTTCAATTTTTGGGATAATATTTCACTTTCAAGGCCAAGGGCAAGTTGGTCCAGAGTCTTCTTTTATGTATGCAAACCCAGAATGGATAACGCTTGGGATAATTATTGCTGGAGTAGGAATTGGAGTTATTATTTCGGGCATAGTAGTTAGGTTCAAGCGGTCACTCTAAGTGTTATTGTAGATCTAATCTTTTGGAATTTTCGTATTTTACTTGTGACAAATTCATCCATTTTTTGAGGAGTCTCAGTTTCAACTTCGACAACAAGATCATACTCACCATAAGTAATTGTGGTTGAAGAGACACAGTCTATCTCATTTAATTTAGTAAAAAGTTCGTTTTCAGAACCAACGTCGCAACTAATCAGGATAAATGCTTTTTCCATTTTATTCAAATCCTAAATGCATAAATCAAATATTGCGTTTCTAGTTTATTTGCTTTAAGATCAATAAACAAGTATATTGGTTAACAAGATTATGTGATTTTTGATGAACAATGTTTACATCTAACGCCTGGTTTTAATCGATCAGTTTTACTATCAATTGGAATGTCAGCAGAACGTTTGCATGTTGGACATGGGACCAGCATTTTTTTGTCTAAGTTAGGATCAAGATATTAATTTTATGTTAAAAACCATCTAGGAGAGGTTCCTTTGGTTTTATGATTTCTCGCAGTACTATTGTTGCAAATGAACCTCTAGATAATGTAAATTCTATAGTATCATCGCTTACAATATAATCATCACATCTAATTGATGAATTTCGAAAACCACCTTCGTTACTAGCTTCTTGTAATTCTTTGATGTAAAAATTCTTTGGAGTAACTTCTTCATCTTTTAGAATTTTTTGTATATGATAATCAAATCTTGTTTTTTTATAATAAGAATAACCTATCTGAGGAATTGCTAGTTTCTGGTCTAAACCCTTGTTAAATTTTCCTAGTAATCCATTTGAGTCATAGCAGACATCATTTTCCTTTATGCTAAACAAATCTTCGCCACTATCAAAAGCCATACTTAGTGTCTTATTGAAGAGATATGATTGGTATGCTTGAACATAGAATCTTTTCATATTAACTGGTAGGGCGCGAATTGCGGTGTGAGGATCATCGTGTTTTATCATTTCAGAGATAACTAGTCTTTCAAGATCCATCTGCGGAGGAACCAAATTTTCTACATTGGCTAAATTTTTTGTATCCTTTAGTTTATTGCGAATTTCATAGTTTTCTTTAGAATCATATTCAGATTCATAACTCAAAATATAATCAACTGCAGATGACCAATCATTTTGTATGATTGCTTTGCCTATAAGATGAGTTACAGGTCGTGTAGAACCAAATCTCTGATATCCATAAAAATTCAAAATCTTATCATATTCATCAAAATCAGTTAATGATGAATTTGCATTTGAGATCTTGATTTTGAATTTGTTTCCAATCATGTCTTTTTTTGAAAGTGGTTTTTTTGAATATCCGATTGGAGTTAGTGTAAATTTTGATGATTCAAAAGGTTTAGCTGCATTCATGGATTTTAATGATATGACATACTGTTCTGTTACTGCATTTGCATCTTTGAGACCCAACGCCTTTAGTCGTAAACCAGTTTGTCGCTGGATGGAGTTTAAAGCATGATTTGTATCGATTCCCTGTTTTTTTAATTTAAAGACAGCAAAACCAGAATCAGATTTAATTTGTGATTCTGATTTTTTGGAAATTACTTCATAGACGTGAAAATCTTCTGATTTTTGTTTAATTTTTCCACCAACGCCAGGAAAATTTGTACTGTAAACAAAAATTCCTATATGTGAATCAATTTTTGGAATCATAAAATCAAAAATTTTTTTGAAATAAATTAATCATCTTTTTGAAATTATTGGATAATTTTTACTGTAATGTACTTTGATACAGTGACATCATTTGCATCTATTCCGAGAAGAACTTTATGTGTACCAGACAGTGCAGATTGACCTGCGGATATAGATATCTTAATCAGACGTGGTGCATCTGCATCTAGTTGAAACTTGTCAACATCACTCTTTACTTTAAGATCTGAAAATGTTGCTGTTGTAGAAGAGACAAATGATACATCAGACATATCAGATGAACCAGTAGGAGTAACAGTCATGATAATTTCTGTACTCTCACCTTTACGCAATGTAATGTTATTTTCATTAATGTCTACTTCATATGGTAATGGAATTGAAGTGTCTACGAATCCAATGTTATTTTCTGCCCATTGAGTAAACCAAATTTTTTCACCAGAAGTCGTAAAGCTGAACATTTGTGCCAGTCCACATGTAGTATCCACAGGACTACAATCAGCCCATGCAGGATTTTTAGATGGTGCTAGATACTCAACTAGGTGTTCATTGTTTGTATCAAATAAAGCAATTCTGTTTGCAGTTTGTTCGTTGAAGACTAATCTGCCATCATCTGCAAATGCAGTCCAATATGGTCTAGATACGGGAGTCTTTACAACACCAGTGAAATTCCCATATGAAGATAATGGAGGTGGTGAGGTCACGTATCTCGTAAAGGATTCATCGTCTGGATTAAACTTGAAAAAATTGCTACTTGATGTATCGGCTATCCAGATGTTTCCATCAGGTCCAACACTCAATCCATTAGGAGTGTTCATTCCAGGTGGAAAGTTGTAAAATTCTATGAAATTTCCAAGTGGTAAATCATTACTTTCTTCAATTGTAATAAACTCATCAAAATACTTCTCAGTATCAAACTTTACCAAAATTCCGCCTTGTTGAGGAAGCCAATTAGTATACCACAAGTTATTGTTTGCATCTAAATCAAAACCTGCTGCAAGATATCCCTCAAGTGGAGATGGAAGACTAAAGTAAGTCAGCTGCCCTGATGATTGTGCAAGGTCAAGAAAGGTAATTTTACCGCCGTGTAAGTCGTTTACTATAATTTTACTTCCATCAACTTTAATCTGTTGAGGAAATGATTCAGTTTCTGAAGGATATGATATTCTGTCAAATTTTTCTTCTTCAATAGAGAATTTCCAAATTGAATCAGTTCGTGTATCAGTATACCAAAATGTTCCATCAGGAGAATAATCCAAGCCCCACATTGCAGCGTTAGCACCTTCAGGCCACATTGGATTTTCAAATTCAACAAAAGTTTCTGTTGAGGGTTCAAATTTTGCTAAATTTCCCGTGTTAGATTCTGCAATCCAAATGTTACCTTGAGGATCAGTATCTATTGCATGAGGTTGTGCACATACTGTTGGAAGCTTAAACTCTTTAATGTATGACGTAGACTTTGCATTGCCCGTACCACAGAATCTATCTCTCTGTTCATCGGGATAATTATCTGCAGGAGTACCAGTAATGGTAATATTTTCATCAGTTTCAACTGGAGCAATGTTAGGAATTGCAATTACTATTCCTGATGTCAACATTATACCGCCCAGAAATGCAAACATGATAATTCCTTTGGTACGTTTTTTCACAAAAACAACTCCAAAATGCCTTGTTATATCTTATTCCACTGAAATTTGCCAATCAAAGTAATTTCAAATCTCCCGTAACTTTGTCAATGTTTGATTCTGGTGCAGGCCCAATTGAAATACACGTAACTGTTCCAGGAGCAATTTGAGTATGTCCAGCATCAGTGACTTCAGCCCATGGTAGATTCAAGTCAATTGCATGTCTTTTAATTTCTTCCAAGTCTTTTAGGGATTCAACCTTAACAACAACTTTCTCTTGACCAAGCCACCATTTTTCAAACCAATTAGGATTTGATTTTCTAACATTTTCAGCACCAAGGACACATGCATGCCCAACTTGGGCAGCAATCTTTCCCTTACCCATTCCAAGATCAGTCCTAACTACAATTACCTGTTTTATTTCACCCATCTTATTTCAACACAGTGGAGATATCTTCTCTAAATTAAACAGTTGGGCATTTGAAAATTTCGAGTTTTATGTCATTTTAAATATTTTTTTGAATAAATTAAGAGAAATTTTTTTAAAGCATGATCCTCGCTTTGTGTCCATGAAGTTACTAACCAGTATAGTTGTGGGAATGTTTGCAATAGGATTGATCTCAACAATCCCAGATGCGTTTTCACAAACACAGACTACAATCATTCCACTAAATGATGAAATTAACTTGGAAAAGACAACTACAGTCATGAGCGTACCAGAAGGAAATACGCTTCCATGGGGATTTGTTAAAGGAAAAATTGCAGAACCAGTTGAAAGATATCCAGTGATCATACAGTTCTTCAAAGGAGAAGATCCTGTACACGTTGCACAAGTTGATGTAAAGGGAGATGGTTCCTATGAATACAAATTCAGAGTCAGAAATGTAGATGATGGTGGAAACGCTATTGATATCTTTGAAGGCAATTACATTGTAAAGATCTTCAAAGTAGTTCATGCAAACCCATATCAGGTATAATTAAATTCCAAAATTGAATGGATTTGAATAAAATCCATAAAAATTTCTTTTAGAATTAAATAATTGCTCAAAAGATATCAGATATGTATGATGTAATAATTGCAGGCGGAAGCATAGCAGGTTTACTTTGTGCAAGAGAAATTGCATTAAACGGACATTCAGTGTTAGTTTTAGAAGAAGATTATGAAATTGGAACCCCTGAACATTGTGGGGGATTAGTTAGCATGACTGCATTAGACGACCTTGGAATTATTCCACATAGAAAGACATTTGATCACTTAATTGATACAGCAAAGATTCATTTTCCAAATAATAAAACAATAACAATCAATTCAAAAAAACAAAGAGTTGCTGAAATTAACCGAAGAGAATTAGATAAACAGATAGCATTACAAGCACAAAAAAATGGTGCTGACATCAGGGTTAGAACAAGTGTAAAAGAATTTTCAAAGGAGGGAGTTAGAACAAGTGATGGATTTGAGGAATGCAAAATAATCGTTGATGCACGTGGAGTGTCTTCTTTAATACAAAAAGATAGAACAGGAATTTTATCTTCGGCACAATACGAAGTTTATGCAGATTGGATAGACAAATCCACAGTAGAGGTGTATTTTGATAATGAGAAATATCCAGGATTCTTTGCTTGGATAATTCCATCATCTAATGGAACTGGAAAGGTTGGAGTCGCAGGAAAGGGAATCAATGCAGCAATGGTTCTTGAAGAGTTTTTATCATCAAAAGGAAAGTATTCAGTAATTAGAAAGATCTTTGCACCAATTTGGATTAAGGGACCAATTGAGAAATTTATCAATCAAAACATAGTGACAATTGGTGATGCGGCCGGACAATCAAAGCCTACTACAGCAGGTGGAATTTTTTCATGCGGTATGGGTGGAATTATGGCAGGTAGGGCGATATCAAAACTTTTAGAAACTAATGATACTGCTGAATTGGAAAAATATCCTAAAGAGTGGAAAAATAAATTTGGAAAAGAATTTGAAAAACAATCATTTGCAAGAAACATACTTGAGAGATTAGAAAATGATACAATCAACAAATTATCAGATTCGATAACAGAAGATATGATAAAAGATATTTCTGAAAAAGATGATTTTGATTTTCACACTTCATCAATTGTAAAGTTATTAGGATTAAAAGGATCATTAAAGACTGCCCAGGCATTGTTTGGAAACGAAATAAAAAAACTGCTAGCATCAAATTAGTATAATTTCCAAGGAAGGTATAAATGCGGTCGGTAAACACCGCAAAATATGTCATCTACAATTTCATTACCAGTGTGTAGTTGTTGTCATAGACACATCATGCCTAATGATAAATGTGTAAAATTTAACTGCCCAAGTTGCGGTTCCGTCCTAATTTGGCGATGCCAAAGTTGTAGGGAGTCTGCACGAAATTATACATGCACATCATGTAATTTTAAGGGGCCTTAGACATGGCACAGTTACTGCTAGTTGTAAAAATTCTACCAACTGGGACTGATGTTGATTTAGATGATCTTGCTCAAAAGATCAAGACATCTCTAAAAGATGGAATTCAATTAAAACGTCATGCAAAAGAACCACTAGCTTTCGGTCTAGAGTTCATCAAGGCAGAATTCATTTTAGATGATAAAGAAGGACAAATGGATTCACTAGAAAATGCAGTCAGAGGAGTCAAAGGCGTAAGTGAGTTTGAAGTTTTGAACATGAGCAGAATGTCAGTAGATATGAAATAGGTGTACCTTGGCACGCAAAGACGAGCCCCTTCAAATGAGAATTGGCGAAGCAAAACAGCGAGATATCGGAAAAAAGCGTGCAAGAATCGGTCCAGATGCGATGGATTTTCTCAAAGTCACACCAGGAGATGTAATTGAGATAATGGGTTCACGTTCAAGCTGTGCAGTTGTTTGGCCAGCTGATGAAGATGAAAAAGATCCCGAGATAATTCGTATTGACGGTCAAACAAGAAAAAATATTGGCGCGTCAATTAATGACATAATTAAGATAAAAAAAGTTGCAACTAAAGTAGCAAAGACAGTCTCTTTGATGCCAGTGACAGATGTTGTTACAGTTGATAAAGAATTCACAGACTTTGTCAAGAACAGACTAAAGGGATTACCATTATCGCAAGGCGATGAGATTTCAGTAATGATACTTGGAAACTCTATGGATTTTAAAATAAACAAGATATCTCCTAAGAGTGTAGTAAAGATAGACCGTTCAACTACACTTACAATTTCAACTGAAGCAACTGTAGATAGAAAACCACGTGTGACATATGAAGAGGTCGGAGGATTACGTGGAGAAGTAAAGGCAATGAGAGAGATTGTAGAGCTACCATTGCGTCATCCAGAATTATTCAGTAGATTAGGAGTAGAACCACATAGTGGAATTTTGCTTTATGGACCACCAGGCTGTGGAAAGACATTGATTGCAAAAGTTTTGGCAAGTGAATCAGAAGCAAACATGTATTCTATTAATGGTCCTGAAATAATGAACAAGTATTATGGTGAAACTGAAGCACGGTTAAGAGACATTTTCAAAGAAGCCAAAGATAATTCTCCAAGCATAATATTCATTGATGAAATTGATGCAATTGCTCCAAAACGTGAGGAAGCATATGGGGATGTTGAAAAGAGAGTCGTTGCACAATTGTTAGCATTAATGGATGGATTAAACGATAGAGGAAACGTAATTGTCTTGGGAGCAACAAACAGACCAGATAGTGTAGACCCAGCGCTAAGAAGACCAGGTAGATTTGACAGAGAAGTTGAGGTCTCAGTCCCAAATGAAGATGGAAGATTGGAAATTTTGCAGATTCATACTAGAGGTATGCCCCTAGCAGATGGCGTTGATCTAAAAGATTTAGCAGCAGAGCTTCACGGGTATACAGGTGCAGATATCAAATCTCTCTGCAGAGAGGCTGCAATGAAATCAATTAGAAGATATCTTCCAGAGATTGACTTGGAGACAGAGAAGATACCATCAGAAGTTTTGCAGTCAATGCAGATAAAATTAATTGATTTTTACGATGCAATGCATGAAGTCGTCCCAACTGCGATGAGGGAGTTTTACGTTGAACGCTCCAAAGTTTGGTGGGAAGATGTAGGAGGTCTTGATGATGTCAAAAGTGCCTTACAAGATAATCTTATCATTGCAATGCAAGATCCAACAAAGTTTAGCTCAATGGGAATAAAACCTCCCAAAGGAGCTTTAATCTACGGGCCTCCAGGTTGTGGAAAGACACTTCTTGCAAGAGCCTTAGCTACTGAAAGCGGCGCTAACATGATTCTAGTAAGAGGTCCTGAAATTTTATCAAAGTGGGTTGGAGAATCAGAAAAAGCTGTAAGGGAGATCTTCAGAAAAGCAAAAGCATCATCCCCATGTGTTGTTATCTTTGATGAACTTGATTCACTTGCCAGATTCAAATCAAATGATGAAGGGGGAGTTGGAGAAACAATTCTCAGTCAACTGTTAACAGAGTTAGAAGAAGGAGTATCATCAAGAGTAGTAGTTGTTGGAATAAGCAACAGGCCAGACTTGCTTGATAATTCATTACTCAGAACAGGAAGATTAGATTTAGTTCTTTATGTTCCACCACCAGATGAAAAAGGAAGACTAGAGATTATCAAAATTTTGACCAAAAAGATGCCACTTGCAAGTGATATCAAGCTTCAAGAAATTGCAGTAACAACTCAAAATTATACTGGTGCAGATTTAGCCTCATTATGTAGGGAAGCAGCAGTTACTGCCATGCAGAACAACTCTCCAAAGATTTCAAGTAGTGATTTTGCTGCTGCTCTTAAGAAGATCAGACCATCAATCACTAGCGAGGTTGATCAATGGTATACCTCAGTAAGGGAAAGTATATCAAACGTTGTTCCCAAATCAATAGACAAGACGTTTTACGGTTAAAATGGCAATTCCTCTAAAAAATACAGTATATGAGATGATAAAGGATGAAGAATCATTAACAGATTCTGAATTATCAAAAGCACTTGTAAAAGAAGGAATTGTGATTGCCGAAGATAGGTTTAACAAATTACTTTTAGATTTAGAGATACTTGGATTGATCAAGGTTTCATGGCTTGCAAAAGACACAAGAAGAATCGAAGTGGTCATTCAGCAAACTGAACAAGACGTAATTGATGAGGCCAATAAAGAAATGATGGAAAGAGATTATGAAGCAAGCTTTCCAGGTGCAGAATCAGATTAGATTCTAAAGTGAAACGCAGCATCTAATGCAACTGCTAAAAATATTATTGTCAAGTATGGAGCAGTAACTTTGTATGCTTTCCATGCAAAGTCAGATGTTGGATTCTTTGTAAGTTTGTAATGATATGCAAGCATCAGTCCTCCAGAAACTGCAGCAATCACAGTGTACACCAGACCCAAACCAAATGCATAAAGCATTAACGAATAAGGTAGTAAGATCAGAGTATTGCCAAGTATGTACTTGGATGTCTTTTGCATTCCAATTACAACTGGTAGCATTGGTACTCCAGCTTCTTCATAATCATCCTTAATCTTCATTGCAAGACACCAAAAGTGAGAAGGAGTCCAGACAAAGACCAAAAATCCAATTAGGAATCCAAGTAAATCCATGGAGCCTGTTGCAGCTGCCCATCCAGCCATCGATGCAGCACTACCTGCAAAACCTCCAATCACAATATTTGATGTATTAAGACGTTTGAGCCAGACGGTGTAAATTATAACATAAAAGAAGATGCCAAGGGCAATAAAGAAAGTAGACATTACATTTAGAGTAAAGTAAGCATAGATTACGGATGCACAGCTAACAGCTAGTCCATAGATTAATGCATGATTTGGAGCAAGATTACCAGATGGGATTGGACGAGTACTTGTTCTCTTCATTTTTGGATCAATGTCTCTATCATAGTAATGATTTAGTGCACTTGAACCAGCAGAAGCAAGAGCACCAGCAATAATGATGTGTAAAAGACCCCACATGTCTAGTTCAGGGCCAACAAATTTGCTGCCAGCATACATTGATGTGACTGCAGTGATCACTAGAAGAACAACAATTCGAGGTTTGGATATCTCCAATATTTCGCTAAATCCCAAGCATTCTGCTTGACTTACTACTGGATTTAATTTATTCGACCTTGCAGATCCATGAAATTTCAAAAGGATTAAGTATCTGGCGGAATTGAGCTAGCACAAATGAGTGATTGGGACCTCATGATGCCAGGAATGGGGCTAACTGCAATTGGAGTAGCAGGCGTAACTATTTCGTACTCTGGAATTGCTCACACCTTCATTGACGGCATGCATGCACTTACTGGCCTAACTTTATTCATAGGATTAATCATATTATCAGCTGGAATTCTCAATGGAGGAATTTCCACAAGCAACAGGGCCAAAGCAACGACTTTGGTCATAATGTCAATTGTGTTATCATTTGCAATGTATGGATTTACGTTAAATTCGATTAGTACTATGGGAATTTTTGCAGGAGTTATGATGATTATTGCAACTCCGGCAATTGTAATGGCATATGTAGTAATGAAGATGCCAAAGTATGCCAAACCTGTTGGAGCAATCTTTGCACTAGCAGCAGGTACTGGAATCATAATGTTTGTAGCATTTGGATTAGTAGGTCCTCAACCATATCTGTTACCAGTTGAAGTTCCTGAAGAAGTTGCTGAAGAACCAGAAGCAATTCCAGCAGGAACACCAGTATTTACAATCAAGATGTTAGAAGGGTCATCCGTTCAAGGAGCACCAGACTATGATCCAGATGTAGCAAATGTACCCCAAGGTTATGTTGTAGAATGGGTAAATGAAGACTCTGTGGCACATACTGCTACAAGCTCGTTGGACTTTGGTGAAACATTTGACTCATCACTAGTTGGACCAGGCGAAAAGTTTGGACTAGATACAACAGACTTGGCAGTTGGTGAATACGAATACTTTTGCATAGTGCATCCATGGATGATTGCAACTTTAATCATCGAAGAACCAAAGGAAGCAATCACTGAAACGGTCTTGATCCCAGAAGGTGCAGGAGTGCAGCAGGTAGGTCAAGTATACTATGACCCAGATGTGATTACAGTAAGTATTGGTACTACAGTAGAATGGATAAACAATGATGTTGCAATACATACCTCAACAGACAAGAATGGAGGCTTTGATTCTGATATTATAGGTGCAGGAGCATCATATTCACAAACATTTAACGAAGCTGGAACATTTGATTACTTTTGCATAGTGCATCCATGGATGGAAGGCACTGTAATTGTTGAATAGTTTTGCAAAATACTATTTCATTTAATGAAAATCAAAAAAGACAACTTTTAGAACATGCAGAAAAAGAAAAACCAAACGAGTCGTGCGCCATACTGTATGGAAAAAACGATGACAGTAAAGCAATAGTAACAGAGATTTACTTTACAAAAAACATAGAAGAGTCACCAATCAACTTTACAATATCAAATGAAGAGTTAATCAAGGCATACAAAACAGCAGAAGAAAAACACTTGGAGATTGTCGGAATCTTTCATTCCCATCCAGATTCAATGGCAGTTCCATCAAATACAGATAAGAGATTCATGGAGAGTAATCCTGTAGTCTGGGTAATTTATTCAGGAGTTTCAAAGGAGTTTAAGGCATACACCCTAAATGAATCAGTTAAAGAAGTCACTATTCAGACTAGTTGAAAAGTTGCTTTTTGTCCATCCTTAATCTTTGAGAGAATTTTTTTGTCAGGTTTGATGATTCTCCCAATAACATTTACTGGCGAGTATGGAGTTATCTCCCCCTTTTTACCAATTGGGGTAGGACCATAAAATAAGCAAATTGCCTTTCCTTGGGGCCAGTATGTCACATCATTGAGTTTAACTGGAGATTTTGAATTTTCTTCAGATTCAGATACAGGGGACTCATCTGTGTAAATTTCCTCACCCCAAATGTTTAGAGATAATGTGAAAGGAAGTTTTTCAATAAATTGCTTGACAGTATTTGGAGAAGTAGAATCATCTAATTCTAATGAAATATTCTCAAGGTGTGGAATCGTCACTAGAATATTGTATTTCACGAATGATTACTCTTTCTTGAATTAAATATCCCTTACTTGCAATGTATTGTATGGAGATTCACGTATACGATACCTACGTAAAAGCCAAAGACGGACATACAATGCACTTTGATGTGATCACAAAAGAAAAAGATCATGACAAGGCAATCAAGTATGCAAAAGAATGGCTTGCAACTGTAGGAGAAGCAGGCTCTACTGTTACTACTGAAGAATGCCAATTCTGTCATTCACAGGGTGCACCTGAACCAGTAGCACAAGCAATAGAGAAGAACGGTTATTTCATCCAAAAGATGGAAGGCTGTCCATAAACTCCTTTTTTCTAATTTTTAGAATTATTTAGATTCGCGTGCTTTTTTGAGTGCTACTTTTGCTTCGGTCACAATTTTATCGTATGCTGCTTTTGCATCATCTCGTTGTTTCGTAGTAGATGAATCACTTCCACGAATCTTTTCATATGCTGCTTTTGCTTTTGCCACAATAGTATTGTAAGCAGTAACAGGATCTTTGGCCTTGATTATCTCATCAGTTATTGCAGTTGTCGTAGTGCCAGAACCTGATGTAGTTGAACTAGTTGTCTTTCCTGACGTATTTTTTATCTCTGCTATTGCTTTTTCATATGCTGCTTTTGCATCAGCAAGTGATTTGTCGTATGCTGCTTTTGCATCAGCAAGTGATTTGTCGTATGCTGCTTTTGCATCAGCTAATGCCTTTTCTATTGGATCCTTGATATTTGATGTGTTAGATGATGATTGTGAATTGGTATTTGTTCCTGAGGATTGGGAGTTTGTTGAAGACTTGCTAGTGCCTTCAGTAACTTTTTTGAGTTCTGCCTCGGCAGCACTTAGTGCCTTTGAGTATACTGTCTTTGCATCTTTCTTTTGTTGATCGGTAGCATTTTTGTCAATTCTTACCTTGTCATAAGCTGCCTTGGCGTCCTTTACAGTCTTTTCGTATTTTTTTATGGCATTTTCTATCTCCTTATCAGTAGTTTGTGCAGAGACATTGTTTGCAGTTAGAGGAGCAAGAATTAGTGACAGTATGATATAACTTACAATGAATGAATTTCGTTTATTTTTGAAAAGGTTTAGCATAGAGTGGATCTTGTAATGAGAGGGTTATTGCCCATCCTAATAAACTTGGAGATTAATTCATTCTAGAAAATTAATGGATTCTGAAATCTTTTTTACTCTACAATGTAAATCAGAACATGGAAAAACCTCAGTACGTCAAGCTAACTGTAGAAGGAAGTAAAAAGACCAAATGGATTTGTGGCTGCTTTCTTACAGAAGATGATTACTTCAAGTTCTGCGACAAGCATAATGCGGCACTCAAAAAAGCAGTACTAGCTCAAATAGACGAGTTGGATATGACTTTGGTAATTAATGAGGGTTAGAGTGCAATTATTGCAACAAATGCAGATACAAAGACTATTGCAATTGTGTTTAATAGTTTGATTACAGTGTTTAGTGCAGGTCCTGCTGTGTCTTTGTATGGGTCGCCAATGATATCACCGACTACTGCGACTTTGTGTTCTTCGCTTCCTTTGTTTCCTTGCATTTCAACTAACTTCTTTGCATTATCCCATGCACCACCAGTGTTTGCCAAATGATATGCCAAGAAAATTCCAGTAACAACGGCACCCATTAGCAATCCTGCTACTGCAGTTGGACCAAGTAATACGCCCAAGATAATTGGAGCAATAATAGCTATAACAGCGGATTTCCATAATTCTTTGATTGATGCTACTGTTGCAATGTCTACACATTTTGCGTAATCCGGAGTAGATTTTCCAGTGAGAATTTCAGGGTCTGCCTTGAATTGTCTTCTTACTTCATCTACCATCTTAGATGCGGCTCTAGATACACCGTTGATTAGCTGACCAGTGATGATAAATGGGATTAATCCACCTACTAGTAAACCTACAATTACTGCAGGATTTGTCAAGCTGTAATCTAATTCTAAAACTCCTTCAAAGATATGAGAAGCCTCAAATTGGAATGCTTGCATCATTGCAAGAGCTGCCAATGCTGCACTTGCTATAGCGAATCCTTTGGTAACGGCTTTGGTAGTATTTCCTACTGCATCAATTTCATCAGTTACCTTACGATTTTCTTCACCCATTCCAGTCATCTCTACAATTCCTCCAGCATTATCTGCAATTGGTCCAAATGCATCAATGCTCAGAACAATTCCAGCAAGACTTAGCATTGCCATTGCAGTTAATGAAGTTCCAAAGATTCCATAGAGTACTGGGTCTGCACCTTCTGGAGCAGCGGCAGATGAAATGCTATATGAAAGAACAATTGCAACTACTAGTGCAATCATGAAAGGACCTGTTGATTGTAGTCCTTTGATAATTCCCATTAATGTTAATGATGCATAACCCCATTTTGCAGAGTCTGCAATTTCTTTAACTGGTCCGAATTTGTAATTTGTATACTTGTCTGTAATCTTTTGAATCACAGGGACGAGAATTACACCAATTACCGTAGTGCCAAATAATGCGTATGCTGCAGTGGATTCACCAATAAATTGAGTCGTAAATACAAAGTTTAGACCAATTGCAATAGCTGCAGAGACATAAAATGAACGATTCAAAGGCTTCATTACATCAGTGACATTCTTAGAGCCAACTATCACTACTCCAATAATTGATGCAATCATTCCTGATGCTCCAATAAGGATTGGATAAAGGAAGAGTTCAGGTGCGCCAATTAGTGCTGCAATAAGTAATGCTGCAAGTATAGTTACAATATAAGATTCGTAAACATCAGAACCCATTCCAGCTGCATCTCCAACATTATCTCCTACATTATCTGCAATCGTTGCAGGGTTTCTAGGATCATCTTCAGGAATGTTTGCTTCAACTTTTCCAACCAAGTCAGCACCCATATCTGCTGCCTTGGTGAATATTCCACCACCAATTCTAATGAATAATGCAATAAGGCTTGCACCTATTCCAACACCAGCGATTGTAATTGGATCGGGATAAATCAGATAAAGTCCAGTTATTGCCAATAAAGCCATTGCCGGAACTGCCAATCCTACTGTAGCACCACCTCTAAAGGCCATTGCAAATGTTTTACCCAGTCCACTGTTGCTAAGATGTGCTGCTCGTACTGCAGCCTTTACTGTAATTTTTAATGAAATTAATCCTGCTACTGCAGATAAAGTGGCACCTACTGCAAAGGCAATTCCGTTTGAAGGTTGCAAAAATCCGCCTATGATTACTGAAAGTGCGATTGCAACTGGAATGATAATCTTCATTTCTCTTTTGAGAAATGCAGCAGCCCCAACTTTGACAGCGTTTGAGATATCCATCATCTCTTTTGTACCTGTGGGTTGTTTTGTAATCCATGCCACAAGGCCGGCAGCTACAACAAAAGAAGCTATACCTGCCCCAATTGGCAGAAGTTCCTGTACCTCCATTTTAATACCTGCATGCCTATTCGGGCGAAATATAAATCATTGATAAAAAATTAGAAAAATTTCATTTTCTTTTACGATATGGTGCAAAAGTTTTACCACGAATTCCTTGCCTGACTAACTTGTTGAATCTTTTCCCATGTGCCAAATATGGAAATCGCATATGGATCAACTCATGGACTATAGTGTTTTCAAGATTTCTCTCGTCAGGTATCTTTCTAACATTAATGAATATCATGTTGTGTTGAAGGTACGACACACCATAGTATTTGTATGCAGATGTACGTCGTCCTTCAGTCATTTCTTTTGGCATTTCCAGAACCTCTTTTGTGGTAAGAAGAACTTTCGGTTCTGGAATAGAAAACCTATTTGCATATATTCCAATTTTTTCTAAAATTTGTAAGCGGAGTTCGGGTTCTAGCTTCATGTTCCTTTATTTTGGATTGCGGGTTTATTCTAAAGTGTCAATTGTTGCTTTGAGTTTTGTTCATTTTGTCAATATGAAGAGGGTCAGAGTTTTAGTAGTGTAATCATGTATCATACAGCCACCGTCTCATCATACCCCTAATTCATTAGATCAAGTAGGGATTTTACTTTATGTTTTATTTCTGCAGTAATTATTACAAATACTAGCCCTTCATTGGGTTGACCATACATTACTACAGAATTCTCAGGTGCATTGATGCATACAGGAAGAACAAGTAAATCCTCTTCGCCATGGACTGTGATTCGAACGGGTGGTTTTGAGCTAAATGCCTTCTTAATTGTTTCAAGGCTTTCAGAAGATATTTCAGCTGCTGGATTATTACAGGTCAGGTGAGTCGTAACAGAAGTTTCGGTTGGAGGACTTCGCCGAACGCGTTTTTCTTGTCCATCAACAATTTGTAAGGATGGAATTATTCCATATTTGATCATTTTTTCTGTTGTAGCATCCCCAACAGTAATAACAAACGCATCTTTGGGTAAAAGTTTCAAAATTTCTTCTTTGTTTGTTTTTGCATTAGGGATAAGTGCTCCTAAAGGAATCTTTAATTTTTCACGAAGATTTTCTGGAAGTTTCACGACATTATCAATTAGTTTGAAGGATTTGTACTTGCTGCCGTTCCAGAACCTAATGATTGACCTGCATCAGTTTTTGGTATGTTTTCCTCAACAGGTTTTTCTTGTGCAGTTTCAGAAGCCATCTCTTCTTGTAATTTAGCAGCCAATATACTACATTGAGCTGCAATGTTCTTTGCAGAGTTTCTGAAAGCTTCTGCACTTGGTGAATTTGGATCAGTTAGCATTATTGGTTTGCCAAGATCAGAGCCAGACATTATTCCAGAGTTTAATGGAATTTCGCCAATAAATGGAATCTTGAATTGTTCACTGATCTTTTTGGCACCACCTTCACCAAAGATGTAATGTTTTTCATCACATTTTGAACATACAAAGCTACTCATATTTTCTACAACTCCAATAATTGGTACATTCAGCTTTTCAAACATTCCAATTGCTTTTACTGCAACATTACTTGCCACATCTTGTGGAGTTGTTACAACAAGTATTCCAGTGATTGGAATTGTTTGAGCTAAAGTTAAAGGAATATCTCCGGTTCCAGGTGGCAAGTCAACGATTAGATAATCAAGGTCACTCCAGTTAGTATCTACTAAAAATTGTTTTAAGATTCCAGAAATAATTGGTCCTCGGTATATGGCAGCTTGGTGAGATTGTTCTGCAAAAAATCCAAATGACACGACTTTCATCCCATTTGTTTCTGCTGGTTGTAATTTGTTATTATCAACTTCCATAAATGCATCCTTCATCCCAAGCATTAATGGAATGCTAGGTCCATAGATATCTGCATCAAGTAATCCTACTTTTGCTCCTGTTTGAGATAATGCTAAAGCTAAGTTTAATGAAACTGTTGACTTGCCAACTCCACCTTTACCACTTGCTACACCAATGATGTTCTTAACAGTGGCCATCCCTGTATCAGCATCAAGTGAACGACCTTCCATGACTTTTGCAGTTACATTTAGATCAAAGTTTTTTACACCATCAATTTCACCAATGGCCTTTCTAACATCTTCTTCAATCTCTGCATTAAACGGACATGCAGGAGTAGTAAGCTCTAATGTAAATTTGAGATTTCCTTGGTTGAGTTCCAAATCTTTTATCATCCCCATTGATACAATGTCTTTTTTCAAATCTGGATCAATAACAGTACTAAGTTTTTCGAGAACTTGATCTACTCCAACCATGGGTGAAAAGCTCCGTTTACTTTATTTAAAGATAGGTTGGGAAATCATCTCAAATTAAGAATAATTGAACAATCGTAAAAATACCTGTAAATTTTGTGAAAAATTACCCAAAGATTCATAAATTCAGATTCGGAAATCAGTGCACAGTTGTTTTCTATATCTACCCTAGTCGATGTTGTAAGGATACCACCTAGCTTGTTTGGCACAACTCTCAAAAAAGCGGCAATCAACATTCTCAAAGAAAAGTACGAAAGCATGATCAATGCAGATTTGGGATACATCATTATGATTTTAGATGCCAAAGTAGACGAGATGGGAAAGATGGTAGCCGGAGATGGAGGAACATTTCACAAAGTTGAGTTTGAGGCATTAACATTTTATCCAAAACTACAAGAGATTGTTCAAGGGGAGATTGTAGACATTACAGACTTTGGTGCATTTGTTAGAATTGGCCCAACTGACGCATTACTACACCTTTCACAAGTAATGGATGATTATTTGAAGAGTGATGTAAAGTCAGGAATGATTCTTGCAAATCAAAGTGGAAGAACTCTCAAAGTTGGTTCAACATTACGTTCTAGAATTACTGCTGTATCATTAGGTAAAGCAGCTTCAATGGGAAAGATAGGAATCACATGCAGACAGCCATTCTTAGGTGCTGATGAATGGATTGCAGAAGAGATCAAAAAAGGTGGAAGCGATGCAGATAGTGACAAGCCATCAAAGAAAGAAGAAAAGGCTGTAGAAGTAAAGGAGAAGTAAAATGGTCAGAGAGATGGCTTGTAGAAAATGCAAGTTCGTTACAACAGGAAAAGTTTGTCCCGCATGCAAATCATCAGATCTTACCCCAGACTGGAACGGAATTGTTCTAGTAGTTAATCCAGAAAATTCTCAAATTGCACAGACCTTAGGCATTACATCAAAAGGAAAGTACGCAATCAAGGTAACATAAGTTGGGCAATAGTCCAAAAAAAGATTTAGAGAGATTTCTAGCTGAAGATATAGGAAAAGGAGACATTACAAGTGCACTTTTACCAAAAAAGAAAATTTGTGCTCAGATAATTTCTAGAGAGAAAGGCATTGCGGCAGGAACAAAATATGCAAAAGAAGTTTTTACATTAAAAAAATGCAAAGTCAAAATTAAGAAAACGGACGGTAGTAAAATAAATCCAAATGATGTAATTATGGAAATTTCAGGGAATGCAGATTCAATTTTATCATGTGAGAGAACATCATTGAATTTGTTATCTAGAATGTGTGGAATAGCCACACAGACAAACGAGTTAAGCAGATTAATTGGAAATAACAAGACAAAATTGTTTGCAACAAGAAAGACGGCTCCAGGTTTACGATTCTTTGACAAAGAAGCAGTAAGTATTGGAGGAGGGTTCAAACACAGAATGCGACTAGATGACATGGTCATGATAAAAGATAATCATATTGAGGTAGGAGATTCATTAGTGGAGATAATTCGTAAAGCCAGAAAAAAACACAAGAAAATTGAAGTTGAAGTAGAAAACCAAAAAGATGCACTGATTGCAGCAAAAGAGCATGCAACAATAATCATGCTAGATAATTTTTCGCCAAATCAGATTAAAAAAACAATTAAGATTTTAGAGAAAAATAAGCTTAGAGATAAAGTAAAACTTGAAGCATCAGGAGGAATATCAAAAAAGAACATTAAATCATATGCAAAAACAGGAGTCGATATAATTTCAGTTGGTTCCATAACAAATTCAGTTATGGGCATAGATTTGAGCCTAGAAGTTAAAAATTAGTTTTTGTTTCTTTGTTGAATTTTTGATTCTAATTCTTTTAGTGATTTATTTTTTGGATCAATCTCTTTTAATTTCTCACAAGATGCAATACTGTCTTTAATTTGACCAAGCTTAAAGTGAGCGTTTGCTTTTAACAAAAGCACGTCAGGATCATATTCACCTATTTTTAATGCCTCATCAAAGTGTACTAATGCAGTTTTTAATTTACCTCGCATGTAGTATATGCCTCCAACGATAAAATGCACATCATGATTATGAGGGGTTTTTCGAAGTATTTCGTCTCCAATCTTAATTGCCTTATCATATTGCTTGTCTTTGACTAACTTTCGTAATTCCTTCATTTGATTGCGTACTGAAAATTCTTTTTCGCTAGGTTTTTTCCCAAATAATCCCGTCATGTGATTTCAAAAGTGATAAGAATGATGAAGTTAACTTATTGCAAGCATTCTTTCAATTGCAAGTCTGGCCTTATCGGCAGTTTGCTTTGGGACTTTAACTTCATATTTATCTTCAGATAAAGAATCAAAGACTTTTTGCAGAGTAATCATCTTCATGTATTGACATTCTGCTTTATCAGACGCTGCAACAAATGTTTTTTCTGGATTTTGTTTACGCATTCTATATAATATTCCAGTCTCCGTTGCAACAACAAATTGATTTGATTGAGATTTACTAACATGATTCATCATGCCTTCTGTTGACAGAATTTGTACTTGTCTTCCTTTGTAATTTCCTGCAGCTACATCATACATCATAGGAGTTGTGCAGCTGCATTCAGGATGAATGACAAATTCTGCATTTTTCATGGAATCAAGTTTTTGTGTAACATCTTCTGGCGTTATACCAGCATGTACATGGCATTCACCTGCCCAGATGTACATGTTTTTTCTTCCAGTCATTTTAGATACAAAGGAGCCAAGAAACATGTCAGGTAGAAACAAAATTTCTTTATCCTCTGGAATCGCTTTTACTACATTTACTGCATTTGACGAAGTGCAACAATAATCAAGCTCTGCTTTGATTTCAGCAGTAGTATTGACATAACCTACAGCAATAGCATTAGGGTGTTGCTTTTTCCAATTTTTTAGATCATTAACAGTTATGGAATCAGAAAGAGAACATCCTGCCTCCAGATCAGGTATCAATACTTTTTTTTCTGGAGATATTATGGCTGCAGTTTCAGCCATAAAGTGTACACCACAAAACAAGATTGTCTTGTGTTGAGTCTTTGCAGCTTGACGTGCAAGACCTAAAGAATCACCAACAAAATCAGCAACATCTTGAACTTGTGGAATTTGGTAATTATGAGCTAAGATAACAACGTCTTTTTCTTTCTTTAATGCAAGTATCTCATCTTGTAAATTCAAACTATTGTGAGTGATTTATGAGCGAATTTAAAGAATGAGAAAGAGACAGGTAATTTCTATAATTCACGCTTTTATGGCAATAATTGCCAATTTAGGTTCCAATTTGAATGTCTTGAGAACATATTTCCCTCAGTCTTTCAATTGCAGACAAAGTAGCCAGTCTACTTGTTTTTGGATTATTTGCATCAGGTATGTTTTCAACGATAAATGACATCTTTCCAAATTTACCTATTGCCTCTACCTGATGTGTGTTAGTGATAGAATTCGGATCAGCTATAATTTTGACAGATGTTTTTTCACTTCCTAATCCGGCTAAGCTCAATAATGCTGCAACATTGATGTTTGCGGGAAATAATGAAACAGCATCTTTAGCAGAACCCTGAAAAACTACAGTAGGCGCCGAGATTGATTCAATATCAATATCAGAAGTTTCAAAAAATTTTGCGCCTTTTAATGATCTTGGGTGCTTTGTAGTAGTCAAAGTTACTGCATCCAGTTCATCTTTTACAGCTTTAATACCATCTAGACCGGCAATTGCCCCAGATGGCAGATAAATTGTTTTTTTAAATTCTTTGCATGCATCATAAAGAATTTCAAAAATGGATTCATCCAACAGAGCGCCAACACTCATGATCATCATATCCTTTCTATTTTGTAAAACACTTAATGCTACATCTTTGACTGCATTTTGAGAAGCTGCCTCAACTACCAAATCAACGTTATTTGATGAAAGTAAATGTGAGTTTTTTACAATTTCTGGTTTTTTGGATAATTTTGAAATCAATTCATTTGAGCGCTCTTCAGATTGATCAAACACATGTGTAAGCAAAGCTGGAATTTTTCCAGAATCAATAGATAATGCTATTTGAGTGCCAATCGCCCCACATCCTAACAAAGCAATTTTTTTCAATTAGATCGTCTTGGATTCAACTTGTAATTAATTTTAGTCTATTATTAGTAAAACATTGGCATAACCTAAAGATTTTATCTTCAGGATCAAAGTACTCCTATGCTCAATAGTGTCTTCAAAGATGCCATAAAGAGGCGTGAAAAGACTCTAGAAATTCTTAGGGGGCCAAAATTTGAGCAAATTAAAGAAGAAGCACGACAAAATTGGGTTGAATTTGTTCCAGAAAAAATTGAGAGTGTAATTGCAGGTATTGACAGTAGTTTTAACAGTACCAAATTCCAAGGCGCAGAAATGTGGGCAGTCACTGCAGTTTCTGTAAAATCAGATGGTGAGATTCTAGAAGATCTACATGATTTTGGTTTGGGATATCCTCAATCAGATATTTCGTCTATTGCAAGTAAGATGGAAGTTGAAGCTTGCGAGAAGACGGTTGATTTAACAGATTTAGTTTTGATGGATGGCTCTTTGTATTCTCAATTTATGACAAGACAATCATCCCTCACATCATCAATAGTTCGAGTAATGAAAAAACGTGGAAATGTTATTTTCATTTCCAAAACATCAAACACCAGAGCTCAATTTGAGAAACTAGGCTCAATTGCAGGAGACATATTCTATTTTAATCATGCAACCCAATCACCTGGATTTAGCAAGTTGTTTAAGGATCCAAGTTATGGTAAAGACAAAATCATATCATCTACATATGCTAGATTAAGTGAATCCTTACCATTAATCAAAATTGAATTACTAGGGGAAGACTATACTGAAACGGAAATTAAGGAATTGCTCAATAAACTGTATAAAAATAGTGTTGGCGGATACCCATATTCATTAAAGCTTGCACACAACAATTGTAAGATTAGTGGAAAAGATCTTGCAAAATTAGTTAGTCTGCATGGACTTTCAACAGAGATTGGTTCAAGGGAGGTCCTAGGTTGATCATAGGATACGTAATTGGAGAATCAAAACCTACAAGAATTACTGCTCTAGCTTCAAGAGCACTATCAATAGGAGAATATGTTATTATCAATTCTGATGAAGGTAAAATTTTAGGATTAGTTGAAAGATCATATGTTTCAAGTGTAGCATTATCAGATGTTAGAAATTTTGATGAAGCAGTAGAAAGCAAAGAGATTGCAGAGATTAACAAACGAGATAAGGGGTACACATCACAAATAATGATTTTGGGTTTCTTAGATAAATTACAAAAAGGTCAATCAATAGTTCCTGCAATACCTCCATTACCAGGAACAGAAATTCTTGAAGCATCAAAAAAAGATTTGGAGAAAATTTTTGGGCCTGATGGAAATGAATGGATAAGAATTGGTTCTCTTTTAAGGAATCCAGAAATTGATGCAAAAATTAACATCAACAAAATAGTTGCGCGTCATGTTGGAATTTTGGCGATGACTGGAATGGGGAAAAGCAATCTAGTTTCATTACTAGCAAAACAAATTGACAGTCTAAGTGGGACTGTGATAATTTTTGATTATCATGACGACTACAGTAATCTAGCCATTCCAAGAATTAATGTGATTGATGCAAAGATCAATCCCAGACTTTTAGATGCAGAATCACTTGGGGAAGTGTTAGAGATACGGGATAATGCTAGTATTCAACAAAGAATTCTTCGTATGGCGTTTACCAAACAAGTTAAAGAAAGTAAAGACTTCTGGATGGCACTAAATGATCAAGTAGAAGAAATAATTCAACTAAATAAAAAAGACAAAAAAGAATACACATACTCTGGTGGAAGGGTTCAAGACAAAATTGATGATGCGCAACATAAATTTTCAGATATTTTAGATCCCGATGTAGTTGATCCCATTGGTCTAATCAAAGAGGGAAGAATTAACGTACTGAATATTTCTAGCCTTAGTGAAAAACAGGCAAATGTAGCTGTTTCATATTATCTTCAAGAATTACTAAATGACAGAAAAGAATCAATTCGTGCAAAAAATGCAAAACAAACAACAAAGAGGTCCCCTAGATTTGGAACTTCAATTTTTGTAGTAATTGAAGAGGCCCACGTGTTTATTCCCAAAGGAGAAGATACACAAGCAAAGTATTGGGCATCAAAAATTGCCAGAGAAGGTAGAAAGTTTGGACTCGGTTTAGCAGTAGTTTCACAGCGACCAAGGAGCCTAGATCCAAATATTTTAAGCCAAATGGGTTCACTTGCAATAATGAAAATTGTTCAAGAAGATGATCAGAGTCAAATCACGTCAGCGGCTGAATCAATCAGTAAAAATTTGATAGAGCAATTAACATCACTAAATGTAGGCGATGCAATTTTAGTTGGACAATGGGCAAATCTTCCATCAATAGTTCACATTCAAGAAGTTAAAGAAAAGACCAGGGGAGCAGATCAAAATGCAGTGACAGAGTGGGCAGTTGCAAAAAAATTTGAAGGAATCGCAAAGGAATCAACACAAAAACTTATTCAAAAAGACTTGTTAGTTGATTAGAATGCGTTTTTCACACATTTCAGACACACACCTAGGATTAACTCAATACAACTCAGAAGAAAGAGAGAACGATGTCTATGAAGCATTTAGTCAGGCAATAGACAGATCAATTGCAGATAAAGTGGACTTTGTAATTTTTGCCGGAGATATTTTCCACACTCCAAGTCCAAGTGGGACTGCAATAATGCATATGGCTCATGCATTAAAAAAACTAAAACAAAATAACATAGAATCGTTTTTCATCTTAGGAGAGCATGATATTAGTAGAATAAGGGCATATCCGGTTCCGTACGTCTATCATAAACTTGAATTTTCAAAATATATCGGACAAGGCGACCCCATTTACTTTAAGGATGTCATGATAGTTGGATTTGATAAAATAAGAAAAAGTGAAATAAATGAATTTGAAGAAAAATTTGCAAAAGTTGATTCTTTAGCAAAAGAATTCAAAGGTCATAAAATTTTAGTATTACATCAAGGGTTATCGGAAGTAAACAAATTTGCTGGAGAATTAAGTGCTAATGATCTTCCAAAAAATTTTACATATTATGCAATGGGTCACCTTCATGACAAATTTTTAAAATCATTTACTAATCTAGGAGGACCGCTAGCATATCCAGGTTCAACGGAATTAACCACCAGTGAAGGAATTAAGGAAACGTCCAAAGGATTTTTTGAAGTGGATATTTCAAGTCAAAATGCAGAGCCTGAATGGATAGAGCTTGAACTTCGAGCTCAGAGATCACTTGTGGTAAATTTTGATGATCTTAGTTCATCTATTGACCAGATTATTGGAGAGTTTAGAAATTCAAAGAAAAAGCCGATTGTAGATATTAAAATTCGAGGTAAAGACATACCGTCAGATGTTGTTCAAGCACAAGTTTCACGTCTTATTCCTGAGACATTATACTGTTCATGGAAAATTGCAAGAGAAGGAGATAATTCATCAATTTACTTGGAAAAACCTGCGAAAATTGATGATGAGTTACTAAAGCTTGCAATAACTTCGTTGAAATCTGAACATCTTGGAAATTTTGCAATAAACGAACTACTCCCGCTTCTGACTTCAAATCAGGTTGAAATAGCAAATCAGATGGTTGTAGATAATTACAGACAATTCAGAAAGGAGAAACTAAATGATAAGAACAGTTGAGATTGGAGATTTTCTATCCCACTCAGATACAAAACTAAATTTTGAAAATGGAGTTACAGTCTTTGTAGGCCATAATGGAGCAGGTAAATCAAGTGTTATTGATGCAATTACATTTGCATTATTTGGACAACACACAAGAAAATCTAACAAAGGATTAGTACGTAGGGGACAAAATCAAGGATTTGCAAGCATTACGTTTACTGTGGGAGATAGAGAGTATAGATCAACTAGAAAAATAGACACAAAGGGTACAATGTCATCACAATTCTTAGAGAGAAAAGAGGAAGATTGGATTCCAATTGCAGAAGGAGAAAGAAAGCAATTTGGAGAATCTATGACAAAAAAAATTGAATCAGCCATTGGTTTAGATTTTGAAAAATTAAAAATTGCATCAATTGTTCAGCAAGGAGAACTTAATTCAATAATCAAGGCAAAACCAAAAGAATTCAAAGAGTTGATTAATGCCATAATAGGTATCGACAAGCTGGATATTTCATCAGAATTTATGAAAGAAATTCTAAAAAACTTCAGACATACCATAAAAACTGAATTAAACTATGACGATACGCAAATTGACTTTTTAAAAAATGAGGTCGATAGATCAAAAGAAGAAGTAGAAAAAAACATTCCCTTACATAAACAAATCATTGCAGAAAAAGAAAAAATTCAAAATGAGATAAAACAACTTAAAGAAAAAATAGAAAGAGATTCCCCCAAATTGGATAAAATTCAGCAATTAAATTTGAGAAAAGATGAATTGGTAAAATATGCAAAAGATGCAATCTTGTCAATTCAGAAAGATATCACTCAAAAAGAGAGGAAAATTAGTGAATGTGAAGGCTGTTTTGACATAATTACGAAGAAAAATGATTTGGAAAACGTATTAAAAACAATTGAAGAAAGTATTGAAGATTCGTTAAAGAAAATTGAAGGCCTTAAGCTGAAAATAGCTTCTCTAAATGAACAAGAATCTATTGCAAAAAAACTACATCTTGATGACGGTAAATGCCCAGTGTGTGATTCTAAAGTTGATCATTTGAATCCATTATTTCAGGAAGAGCACCTCAGAGAAGAGATCAATAGAATGAAAAATGAGACTATAAAGTTGGAAAAGGATCACGGAGCATACACTATAAAGAAGAATGATTTTACAAAGAAGATTCAGCAGATTAGAGATGCAGAAACAATTCTCCGAACTCATTCAATTACATCAATTCAAGAAATTAGTCAATTAAAACAAGAAGTACAAAATAAGCGTAGTGACATACAAAAAATTCCATTAACAATTAATTCAAGACAATTAGTTGAGATTGCATCAATTGACTCACACTCAAAGCAGTTGTATGAAAAAATCCATCAACTTGAAGAACAGACAAAAGATTTTGATTTTGAATCATTTAAAAATTTGAAAAATTCTTTGACAGATAAAGAAAGAGAGGGAAGTAGTTTAGATCAGAAATTAGGAGCCATACAAGAAAAAATTCGAAATGATGAAGAAAGAATTTCCAAAACAGAATCAGCGTTAAAAGAATTGAATGTTGTCAAACAGTATATCGATAATCTTGTAAACATTCAAAACAATGTTTTTAGTCGTGACGGTCCAGTTGCAACAAGTTTAAGATCATGGGCATTAGACATGATTTCACTTAAGGCATCTGAATATCTATCCATGTTAAACACAAAGATTCAGCGAATAGAGTTATCAGAAAAAGCTAGGGATGTATCAATAATTTGTTACTCAAAAACCACCAGTTTAGATTTAGAATCTTTGAGTGGTGGGGAGCAGGTAAGCATTGCACTAGCACTAAGACTTGGAATGACTCAGTTACTAGGAACTTCCAATCTGAATTTTGTCATTCTAGATGAGCCAACAATGCATTTAGATGAAGAACGAAGAAGATCATTAGTCAAAGTTCTATCTCAACTTTCAGAGATAGGAAATCTACAAGAAAAAGTACCTATGCAGTTTATTATAATTACTCATGATGCAGAGATTTTTCAAGATTCTGCAGTTGAGCAGATTTTCAGATTCGAATCTTCCAATTCAGGAACGGTAGTTACAGCACTCTAGCCGCCAGTAAGCTTGGCAAACTTTTCATTTTTGCTAAGTTTTTCCATAAATTCAATGTTGGATAAAGCAACAACTGCTGATTCTACTACTGGCTCATCAGGATCATTTAGAGCCTTTTGGAGTGCTTCTTTTGCCTCCTTATTTCCTACAACACCTAATGCTATTGCAGCTTCATGTCGTACAAACATGCTAGGATCATTTAATGTGGCATCAACTAGATGGGGAACACATATTGAATGACCCATTTGACCTAATGAAAAAGCAGCCTCGTGTCGGACTAGCTCATTAACATCATTTTTGAGAACTTTGGCAATGTAGGGTACTTTGTCTTCTCCACCAAAATCTACCAAGATGCAAGTTGATCGAGTTCTCACTACATAATCATCATGTTCTAAAAGATTTACAAAATATTTTACATCTTTTTTTTCATATTTTTCTTCCATTTCGGAAAATAGTTTTAATCGCTCATCAGTCACGACTTGTTTTTGACTCAATGATAAATGCCACCTAGTCTCATATATTATCCTAATTCGTATTTTCAAATTAAGGAAAGACATAGTTATGTTTTTAATAGAAAATCAAATCAACTAAATTATGCGAGCAAAGATAGGCGAGAAAGCACCTAATCTCAAAATTTCCGAATGGGTCCAAGGAATGCCAACAAATTTTGATCAGGAGAAAGACAAGATCATTCTCGCAGAGGTTTTCCAAGTAAATTGTCCGGGATGTTTTATGTATGGCATACCTGAGGCGATAAACATCTACAACAAATACAAGGATGAAGGAGTTCGAGTCGTAGGCATTGCAACAGCGTTTGAGGATTTTGATAAAAATACACTAGACAATTTGAAATTATTGTTAAAAACAGGAGAAGTGATTGGAGATACCCTTCAATCACTTGGTCAATACAAGCAGCTGGATGGAAACAAAATACCATATAAAATACCATTTCCAGTAGCTATGGATTCCCTTATCAAGGAAACAGGTGAGATCGATAATGCAAGAATTATGGATTTTATTTATTCACAAATTCCAGCATTTGATTCACAACCAGAAGATTATCGCACTCAGATTATTCAAAGAGTCAAAGATTACATGAAATCAAAAGAGTATACTGCAGAAACATTTGAGATGTTTTCCTTGCAAGGAACACCATCTACAATTCTAGTTGACAGAAAAGGAATATTACGAGACGTATCCTTTGGGCAGAGCGGTAATTTGGAACCAATGATTCAATCATTACTTAATGAGTGACCGCTTTTTTAAAAATAAAAGACCAATCAGTCCAGTAGCCAAAACCAAAGGAGCTATTTCAGAAAACTCTGGTAGGTAAGTGGTTCCAATAATATCTAGAGTGTGTTTTCCTGTACCTACGAATTCAAGTGTAATAAATGATATTTGCTCACTTGTCTGTACCTTTGGAAAAATTTCTACATCATTAAGGAAAAAAGTGAAATTGCCATTGATCAAATTTTTAGGAATGTAAATTTCTGCTAAATTATTTTCTAGTCCACTATCAATTGTCAGCGTTAATCGTTTTCCTTCGGCATCAAAATTAATCTTGTTTACATCAAAATTAGAGACAGTTTCAACTTCAAACTCATAACCACCCGTTTCAATTATGAAGTCTTGTTTCAAACCAGTACGATCAGATAAGGGTGCTGCAAATGCGGGAGATACAGTTGTAAAAATTATTAAAAGTACCAGTAATGTTTTCAATTTATGCTACGCCAGGTAGAACTCGTTTCCTAAGTTCTTTATCTTTTGCAATCCTTGGATGATGAGGATCTGCCAATATTACTTCAAACCAATAGTGCATACCATCTTTGTAAACAAAATAAGAACCTAATAGCTTCATGTTTGGATGTTTTTCCATAACTCTATTCTCTGCGACTTGTTTCATACTTACGTCTGCTTTAATTCTAGTAACACCAAGATGTTTTGGTCGTCTACCACCTCTTGGGCGTTGTCGTCTCATGCCGCCTGTACCAACTCGCATTCTGATTACTACAATTCCTTGTTTTGCTTTGTATCCTAGTCTTCGTGCTCGTTGAATTCTACTTGGAGTGTCAATTCTAGTCATAGCATTTTGTTTACGCCATCCGACAATCCTATCACGAATGTCTGGAGAATTTTCCTTCCACAATTGAACCCAAATTTGGTCTTGACGACTAGGCATATCGCCAACTAACGAAATCCCCTTAATATCTTATTTGCAATTTGAGAGAGGAAAAATTAGGAATTAACCTCAAATCAGCAAAAAATCAATTGATCAGGTTTTAGCAATAAATTGACCACATTCATTCTTGAGGAAAATCATCCTAACTCTAAATGATAAAGACTATATCGATTTTTTAGAATCTGCACAAGAATGTGAGAAATTATCAGCAGAAGAGATGATTTACGATCTCATTAACTACTATATCAAAGTACAAAGAAACAAGGAAAAAATTCGTGCCAGATTTCAAAAAAAACTTTGAAGGAAAGCAGTAACAATCAAAATCAGGCAATATTTTCAATGATTGTGAAACCAGCACATGTTTTTGCAGGCTTGATTTTGATAATAATTGGTTCATTGATAGTAGTATATGACTATCCACAATTAGAATACCTAAAAAATGTAGAACAAATTACAGAATCAACTGATACAATCGGTTTACAAGGTAGATTACAGATAGAGTTTACAGTAGGAATAACTATTTTGATTGCAGGAATAATACTAGCAGGATATGGAATGCTTAAAAAAATTAAAGGTTCTTTGGTAAAGTAATCTTAAAGGTGGTTGGATTAGAAGATAGTGTGATATCGCCGCCGTGTTTTTCGACAATACTTTTACAGATTGATAATCCAAGTCCAGTACCATAAGATTTAGTGGTAAACATTGGATCAAAGATTTGTGATGCAATAGAATCTGAAATTCCAGGACCTGTATCTTCAAATTCAATCAAAACTTTGTCATTTTTATCAGTAATTCGAATAGTAATGTCACCATCCTCATTCATGGCTTGAATTGCATTAGTAATCAAGTTAGCAAAAACAGCTTCTAATTTCCTATAATCACAGTTAATGCTGACATCTTTTTCTGGACGGTTAATGTTAATGTCAGAAGGTTTCACTATTGAATCAATAGCAGACTCTACTACTGCGCGAAGAGAAACTTTTTGCAGGTTTAATTCAGTAACACGGACATAATCTAAAACATCATCAACAAGATGGACAATACGTAGTATTGCTCGGTCTATTCTTCCATTATACTGTAATCGCTCTTCAATCTTCATGTTAGGTTTTGTTTTCATGATACCATGAGTTGTTTTAATGACTGAAAGTGGATTCCTAAGATCATGTGCTAATCTAGAAGTCAATTCACCGATGGTAGCCATTTTTTCAGAGCGGGACAACTGCTGTG
Organism: Thermoproteota archaeon; assembly: GCA_003352285.1. Lineage (NCBI taxonomy): Archaea > Thermoproteati > Thermoproteota > Thermoproteota archaeon. The sequence goes on from QQVN01000005.1 coordinate 158,942, forward strand.
ATTTTTCATCAACCATTTTTTCAAGATATTGCTCACGAATTTCCAATTCCTTTTCTTTGACAGTAACTTTTTCAAGTTCTGCACGAAGTTCTTGATTTAGATTGTTGTAAGTTTTTTCTTTAATTTGCATCTCTTGATTTCGTCTGTTTAGTTCATCATTTTGTTCTTCGAGGCGTTGAGAAAGATCTTGTAATAGATCAACTTTTCCTTGCAAATCCTGATTAAGTTTAGCAGCAGCGTTAATTTTTTGATTTGAAATTTCAGCAATCTCACGTAACTGCATTTCCTTTTCTTTCAAATCCAGTTTAGTAGATTCTAATTCTTTAAACGCCGAAGCCGCAACCTCTGATAAATTTTGAATTAATGGATTTGGCAAATCAGGTTTTGAGGTTTGCATAGACATTTACTTGAAAATAAAATTTGATGTACTTGTGTTTGTTTGAGATGTACGGACAGAGAATTTACCTATTAACGAATGATTTTTCAGAAATTGTCTGTTCTTTTTGGACGCCTATGAAATCATATTTTCATCAATACCTAAAATAACATGGCTGGAAAGCACATCAACCGTAAAAAAAGAGAGGTATCTGCAGAAGATGAATGGGCGCATATTACTGGTGTTGGAGAAAAGATTGAAGTTGCAGATGCAATGGAAGTCCAAGACAGAAGCATTACTTTTAAAAATCAATATGGAGAACCTTCAACAAATTTTGAAGTCTATGAAGAAGAAAAAAACAAAATGAATGACGAGGTTGGAAACACTGCACAGTATCTAAAATTCGTAAATGAAAGCATAATGGAAAAGAAAAGAAGATTAGATATGTTTCATGAAAGACAAAGAAAATTCCAAGAAGAGATCGACTCACTTCAATTTTATCAACCAAAAACAAAAGAACAATTAGATAAAATAAAGTACAAAGACATTAAGGCAGGCGACATAGAGGCTGCAATAAAATTTCTTGAAAACGAAAGAGAAGAGATAAAGAGAAAGATGGAATACTTTACGTCTCAAGTAAGTAGAACTCAATCAGATTTAATAGAAAAAGACAAGCAGATAGCTGAAATCAAAGCTGAGCTTGTTTTAGCTCAGAAGAAGGAATCAATGCAAAGTGAACAAAAACAGGAAGACCCAATCGAGGTCATAAAAAAACAATTAGAATCACTAGAAAATAAAGAAGAAGCAAGAAAAATTCTACAGTCAGTAAATAGTCTTGTAGAAAGAATGAATGTTAGGAATAATTAGATAATATTTGTAACATCTAATTTGGGTTTTTATTACTCGATGTAATTACAAATTTATGAAAAAAATTCTATTAATGTTTAGTTTAATGATGTTATCAACGGCCACGGTATTTGCTCAAGAAGGAGGAATTCAGATATCAACTGACAAGCAGACGTATTACTTTGGAGATTTTCTCAAATTCACAATAAATGTAGATAATGTAACTGGAGATTTTGCAGTGATACACATAGTTGATTCATCAGGCAAAAAGAGTTCTCCAATTAATTTACCAATTTCTGAAAAAATAACGACAATAACTGCACCCAATCCATTTGGTGCAGAAATTTTTGGTGAGGGAGAATACACCCTAGAAGTGGATTATGATAGAAAATATCACTCAACGAAATTTTTTGTAAAAGATTCTGGCAAAGTAGTCATTCCAGTATGGATTAAGGACCTAGGGGCATGGTGGATTGAAGGTTTGATTTCAGATTCAGAATTTGCAAAAGGTATTGAATATTTGATAGAGAGTAATGTGATTGTTATCCAACAGCAAGCAGTACAAGAGAATCATGAATCATCAATACCAGATTGGTTCAGATATACTACAGAACTATGGATTCAAGAAGACAATGGGATTTCTGATGAAGAATTTGCCAATGCTTTAGCACATTTAATAAAAATTGGAGTCATAGTCATCAATGCAAGTGATGAAAGTGAACAGACATAGCATCATAGTCATAATAGCATCAATTGTCATCGTGGGAACGCTTGCATATTCATTTGTTAATGCAACATCAGTAGAAAACATTGAATTCAGATGGAATCAAAATAGTTCGTTTGATTATATAGTAATGATGCATGGTGGAAAGATTGAGTTATGTAATGCATCAGAATTTCCAGTCACAGTTAGAGCAATCAATATGGATTTGTATTTTGATAATCAGAAACTCGGTACCTTTACGGTGGAACCAGTTACGATCAATTCAAATTCTATGATTGAAGCTACTGGAATTTCAGATATGAAAGAAAATTCATCGCCCATAATGTTGCTCTTTATGAATACAGAATTTGCAGGAACAGACATTGCAAGGATAGACAGTAACAAAATGTTCGTACAGGTAAATTACAATACATCCATCTTGGGATTTATTCCACTTGTAGTATCTGAGGTATATTCAGGATATGAGTTTTATCAAATAATGAATGGTGAAATTGATAGTTTTCATTGTCAATAGGATAGATAGATGAATTTTTAATGAATATAAGAAAATGATTTAAAGAAATTTCAATAGTGTTTGTTTTCTTTAGACAGATATTTTTTCAAAATGGTTAATCCAATATCACATATATTATCAATATGGTAAGTGCCCCCGATAATACGTCTGTTATAATAGTAGATGACGATTATGATAGCTTAGAAGTACTATCAGAGTATTTGAGCATAAAAAATCTAAATGTGATTGCCAAGGCAAAAAATGGCGCTGAGGCGGTAATAATTTATGAAAAACTGCAGCCAGATGTAGTACTATTAGATGTCATAATGCCAGAATATGATGGATTTTATGCTTTACAGAAAATTAAGGGTATCAATCCAAATGCAAAAGTAATTTTTGTTACAGCCGCAACAGCAGGTGTTACTCAAAAAAGGCTCTTTGAATCAAATGTAGAAGCAATAATCTTCAAACCATTTGAGATGGATTATTTACTAGAAACTATTGACATGGTAAAACAAGGAAAGAAGAGAATTCCAAATACAGTAAGAGCACTAAATAAAACAGATTAAATTTCTAAAATTATTTTTGTCTACTGCCTCTGCTAATCATCCAGAGGACAAAGCCTACAATTAATGCAACGATAAATGCTGCTACAACACCAATAATCAATTCTTTACCCATGCCGGGGGATGTAGTTGATTTAGATTCATCAAGTACACAAACACCATCTTGAAGAATTGTTCCAGGTCCACAAGATTGATCCAATACACATGCACCATCTTTTAGCACTGTTCCAGGTCCACATTGTGTTTTTGGTTGAGTGGTTGTTGGTGTTGGTTCTGGCTTAGGCTCAGGTGTTGGTGCAGGAGCTGGTTCAGGTTCTGGTTCTGGAGCTGGTTCAGGTTCTGGTTCTGGAGCTGGTTCAGGTTCTGGTTCTGGAGCTGGTTCAGGTTCTGGTTGAATGCCAATATCAGTACCAATGATTTCAAGCTCATCAGTTCCGTTTTCTAATTCGATTTGTAATGTTCTACTAGTAGATGTGGTTTCAATTTCCTCAAATGTTGGTTCTTCACCATCTGCAATAATTATAAAATCTTCATCAGTTCCATCAAAAACAGAATCAAAATAGCTTCGTTCCAAAGTGATCTCTAAAATTCCTGGCGAACCAGAAACGTCAACATCAATGATTAACGACACAAAGTCAAGGTCAGCATCTATACTGACGACATCTACACCTTCAGCATCATAGTTGATAGTTACAGGAGTTCCATCAATATCTACTTCTATGCTACCAGGTTCTGCATAAGCAGCTCCAGTGGTAAATATTGCAAAGACCACTAGAAGGAAGGCAACTTTTGGTATCAAACTTAGATTACGCCTCTAAGGATCTGTATTATCTTTTCTGCTATAACATTTGCAGCTAAGGACTGAGCTTCTTTTGTCTGAGCACCCATATGAGGCGTCAAAATGACGTTATCCAAAGAGGCCAATTTATGACCGGTGGCAGGTTCCTTTTCAAAGACATCCAAAGCTGCCCCACCAAGGTTACCATTTTTGAGTGCCTCGTACAAGGCATCTTCATCTATGACGCCACCTCTAGAAGTATTGATTATCTTTGCAGTCTTTTTCATAGTGGACAGACGTTTTGCATCTATCAAGTGATAAGTAGAATCCAACAATGGGACATGTAATGAGATATAATCAGAACTTTGTAATAGAGTATCCAAGTCAGCTTTCATTAAACCAACATCTTTTGCAAACTCTTCATCAATTGGAACTACATCATAACCAATAATATTCATGTTAAGACCTCTAGCTAAGCGACCTAATCTTTTTCCAATATTTCCCAATCCAACAATTCCCAAATACTTGCCTTTTAGCTCAGTACCTAACATCTGTTTTTTTAGCCATTGATCATTTCTAATTCCTCTATCAGCTCTTGGTATTTGTCTTGCTAATGAGAACATCAAACCTAGTACTAGTTCTGCAACAGCTGTCATTGCGCCTTCAACTGCATTTATCACGCGAATGTTTTTTGCTTTAGCAGCATCTAGATCAATGTTATCAAGACCAACTCCAACTCTAGCGATGATTTTACATTTCTCTGCTTTGTCAATCATCTCTTTTGTGATCTTGGTTCTGCTTCGAACAATTACGATGTTGAATTGAGAGATTTTTTCTTTGATTTGTTCTGGGGTAATTTCTGGTTCATATGTTACCTGCAATCCATTTTCTTTGAGAATTTTTTCTAATACCTTATCAACTTCGTCGCAAATTAACACAGAATCATTAAAGCTCATGTTGTTCTGCCATTATTCACTGAATATAATTATTGTGTGAATAGAAAAAGAGAAAGAAAATCTAGGGATTTAGATTCCTAGTTTTTTGGCTATCTCGGCTGCACGTTTGTCAGTGTATTCACCATTCAAGTTTAATTTTGGATGGTCAATGCTGTTTTTACCTTTTGGTGGAACTGCACTGCTTGGGTTACCAAGTAGTTCTGCATATGATTTTGCATTTGTACCTAATTGTTCGTTAAGACCGAAAGGATCTCCTGCAACAATTACGGTTGCGGCACCACTAAAGATTGCAGCATAATCGTGATTCACTGCAACGTATACACCTGGTTTATCAAAGACTACATCCATGATTGCACCTTGTGAGCCACCAATCAACCAAGTTTCTGTTCCTTGTGCTTGAACCCTGTTTCCTTGAACAACTCTGTCAATGATTTCACCGACAATGTGGAAGAAAACTGGTTCATTGCCCTGGTTCTCAACAAACCATCTGGTGTGTTGGCCAGCTTCAACGAACAATAGTTGTGATTGATGCTGTTTCAGATCAGCGGAATTCCATGGTTGTGCTACAAAGATGTTTTTCTTTGCATCGCCCATAATGAGTTCGTTGTGAGCTTCATTTGGTACGTAGCTGAATGCCTTACCGTTAACAACTGTTTGAGTTGTAGAGTGAGCCATCATCTTTTTCATGTCATAGTTTCCGTCGTCATTCAAGTACAATTGGTTGTACTGTAGTTGGAACTCTAAAGCGTCAGCAGACAAGAATTTTCTGTCTTGGACAACTTTGCCATTCATAACTTTGGTTCCTTCTGTCATGAGTTTTTTGTAACCATCAATTGGATCAACAATGGTAATACCATACATACCTGAAAGTACGTGTTGGTCCATGGCAGCTACATCAACACCAGAACAGTGGTACTTGTAGATACCTGGGACTTCTGCAATGTAGCAATAAGTCTTAGAGGTTCCTGGCATTACTGCACCAAAGTTTCCTGCAGACATTTGAGAGGCGTGCATATCATTTCCGTGTGGGGTTGGTTCTCCAGCTGGAATTGTTAGTGTCATCTTTACGACGTCACCTTGAGTTACACGAAGTGTTGGACCTGGAATCTGACCGCTAAAGGTCATTGCATTAAAGGTCTTACCACCCATAATTGGTAACTGTGCACTCTCACCTGTAATGTTAAATTCCACAACCTTTCGGTCTTTTGGAATTGCACCACAGTCAGTTTCTGCATATGCGCTTGGCATAACGAGTTCTAAACCACCCATATTGTGGATCTTCTCCATGACATCAACATCTAATTTGTTCATGTCAAAAGATTGTCCAGAAATTTGGGTTGTTGTGTATGTGCTTCCGAATAGCGTTGCTCCCATTACTGCGACTGCAGCGATGGTAAATAGCATACTAATACGCTTATTCATTGAGCAAGAATCTTATTCGTGCATATATAATAGTTGCAGTAATTTTCAATATGAATTTATGAATTGATGTAGAAAAAGAATGATTAACGGGTATTTTCTGTGATATTTTGATTGAAGTACAGAACAGACATTGATTCTTTGGGAAAAGTCCAGATCCCAGCAGACGCGTATTATGGTCCTTTTACGGGCAGAGCCATAAAGCAGTATCATGTGACTGGCTCAAAGTCTCATGAGAATTTAATCAAGTCATTTGTAATGATAAAGCGCTCAGCAGCAGTTGCCAATATGAGGACTAAAGCAATAGATTCCAAAAGAGGCAAGGCTATTGTTGCAGCATGTGATAAGATTCTTGCTGGAAAATATAGGGATCAATTTCTTGTTGATGCAATTAATTCTGGTGCTGGAACCGCATTTAACATGAATTCAAATGAAGTAATCTCTAATGTTGCATTGGAAATTTTACATAAGAAAAGAGGCGAGTATGAGCACCTGCATCCTAATGATCATGTTAACATGTCACAATCAAGTAATGATACCTTCCCAACTGCAATGCATGTTGCAATATTGTTAAACATGAAAGATACCATTTCAGCAATCGATACTCTGATAAAATCCCTTACAAAAAAATCAAAAGAATTCTCTTCATTTAAAAAAATTGGTAGAACGCATCTAATGGATGCATTACCAGTAACCCTCGGAAGTGAATTTGCAGCAATTGCAACATCAATTACAAAATCAAGAAATGTCATAGTTGCTGCAACAAAAGAATTAGAGTTTGTTGCATTAGGTGGTACTGCTGTAGGAACAGGTGCAAATACACCAAAAGATTATAGAAAAATAGCAATAACAGAGCTTGGAAAAATTTCCAAACTTTCACTCAAACCCGAAAAAGACATGCAACATGGTCTGCAAAGTAAATTTGCAGTAGCAAATCTATCATCAGCGTTGAGAAATCTTGCACTAGAAATTAACAAATTGGCAAATGATATCAGATTAATGGCATCAGGTCCAATTGCAGGACTAGCTGAATTAGGAATTCCAGCAGTACATGCAGGATCTTCGATTATGCCAGGAAAAGTAAACCCATCACTTGCAGAATGTATGAACATGGTTTGCTTCAACATAATTGGAAACGATACTGCAGTAGCTCATGCAGCACAAAGTGGTCAGTTTGAGCTTAATGTTATGTTACCAGGTATGCTCAAGTGCATGCTAGAATCAACGGATATGTTAAAGAATTTTCTTCCGATATTTTCTGCAAACTTGATTGATGGTTTAACAGCAAACAAAGAAAAGCTCAGGGCAGATATTGAAAACAGTCCAGTAATCGTTACCTTGCTTACTCCAAAGATAGGATATCTAAAATCTGCAGAGTTATTCAAGGAGTCACTAAAATCCGGAAAAACTATTCGGGAATTAGTGGTATCAAAGAAGCTTCTTTCTAGCAAAGAAGTAGATTCGTTATTTGGATAAAAATGGCAAAAATTTGGGTAGAAGCATATGGATGCTCTGCTAGCTATGCAGATTCGGAAATGATTTCGGGTCTATTGGTAAATGGCGGACACAGTCTTGCTGAAAATTCAGACGACTCAGACTTGAGTGTGGTAGTTACTTGCTCAGTAAAGGATGCCACTGCAAACAAGATGATTCACAGAATAAAATCACTAAAAGACAAGCCTCTTGTCATTGCAGGCTGTCTTCCAAAGGCAGAGAAAAGCACTGTAGAAAAATTTTCAGAAAACGCAAGTCTACTTGGTCCAAATTCACTAGGAAAAACACTTGAGGTAATTAATGCCACATTAAATGGAAAAAAGAAAATAGAGTTACTTGATTCTGATTTAAACAAAGTAGGATTACCAAAAGTTAGACTAAATCCGGTTATTGGAATAGTTGAGATTGCAAGTGGTTGCATGAGTGAATGCACTTTTTGTCAAACCAAATTATCAAAAGGAGATCTTTCAAGTTACAGGTTAGGGGACATTGTAAGACAGGTTAAAACCGAAGTTGACGACGGATGCAAGGAGATTTGGCTTACATCTACAGATAATGGATGCTATGGATTAGATATTGGATCAGATCTTTCAGAGTTAGTAAATGCTGTTTCCGACATTCCAAGAGATTTTAGAATACGAGTAGGAATGATGAATCCTATGTACATGCCAAGAATTAGAGAAGGGTTGCTCAAAGCTTTTGAAAATGACAAAGTCTACAAATTTTTGCACATACCGGTTCAGAGTGGAAATAACAAAGTGCTAAATGACATGAAACGTGGGCACACGGCAGAAACTTTTAGAGATGTGGTCATGAGATTCAGAGAAAAATTTCCAAAATTTACAATTTCTACAGATATTATCGTGGGGTTTCCCTCAGAGACTGATGAGGATTTTAATGATACTGTAAATTTACTCAAAGAAACAAAACCAGATGTGGTGAATCTCTCAAGATATAGTGCAAGACCAGGTACTGAAGCCGCAACATGGAAGCAAGTAGATATTGAAAAAGTAAAGAAACGAAGTAAAGAGGTTTTTGACCTAACAAAAAAGATTAGCCTTGAAAACAATGAACAGTGGTTAGGTTGGCAAGGACCAGTATTATTCAATGAAAAAACCGACGAGGGTATCAAGGGAAGAAACTATGCATACAAACCAGTCTTTGTGCCAGACAATGTGGAGATTGGAGCATCGCCAATGGTCAAAATTGTCAAAGTCTCATTTCAAAGTCTGATCGGCAAAATCATAAGCTAAAAATTTTAGATCGGTAATTTGATTAAAACTACGTAAGAAGGTTTTTTATCCAAAATATAGAATAGCATTTGAAATGAGTAATCAATTGACAAATCCAGTTCTCTTTGTAGGAATTGGAGGGGCAGGCTCAAAATTAGCCATAGAAGCAAAAGACATTCTAGATGCTGAGTGTCTCTTAATCAGTCATGATGAAAAAGACCTAAAGACATCTCACCCGTTCATAAAAATCTCTACAGAATCCATCATCAATCCATCTGTTCAGTTGATTAGAGGAGTTACCTCAAAAAATGCAGATTCTATTAAAAACAAGATTTCAAATTATTCCACTATAGTTTTGATTGCCAATCTTGCTGGAAAAGATGGAGCCGCTATGGCGCCAGTGATTTCTCGCATATGCAAAGAAAATAACAAAAACACAGTATCATTTGCTATAATGCCATTCAAATATGAAAAAGATAGAATCTTCAACTCTGGAATCGCTTTAAAACGTATCAGAGCAGACTGTGACTGTACAGTCGTTTTAGATAATGACGCACTACTAGATAGCAATCCAGATCTTACTATCGATAATTGTTACAAGATTGCAAACTCAGCAATTTTATACGCAATTGATTCAATGAAAGACTCAGAAATCCCACAGGATACCAACATTCTATCAACTAGTAAATCCAATCAAGATTTAGAGACATCATTAAGAGATTCATTAAAGATGTTGTACGAGGACGCACCTCCATCTAGTGTTAAACGCTCACTTTTACACGTAATTGGCGGAAACTCGATGTCAGTTGGCTTGTTAAATTCAATCTCTAACATAACAAGAGGAATGTTTAATGATGAAAATACAAGAGTTGACCTTTCAACAAGTGCATCAGACGAATCAAGAATTGTTATGTTATCAAGTGTACAAGGCGAGACACAATTTGAAAAATATGATCCCTTGGGCGTAATCCCATCTGAGAATACATTAGATTGGGATGAACCAGATTGCAGTATTGACTGCAAATTAGATTTGTATCAATTAGAATAAAATTATTTTTTCTTAGATTTTGAAGTGTCTTTAGCTGGTGCTTCTTTCTTTGGTTTGTCTTCTTTAGCTGGTGCTTCTTTCTTTGGTTTGTCTTCTTTAGCTGGTGCTTCTTTCTTTGGTTTGTCTTCTTTAGCTGGTGCTTCTTTCTTTGGTTTGTCTTCTTTAGCTGGTGCTTCTTTCTTTTCCTCAACAGTAGTTTCAACAGTTGCAGGCTCGGTAGGAGTTTCTACTTCGGTAGATATTTTTTCAGTTTTTGGTGTTTCTTTGTCATCAGATTTACTTGTTAATTCAGCATCAGCATCATATGGCGAAATCAGAATGAATCCTTCATCAGTCTTTGTCATTCTTACTCGAATCTTTCGTGGGGGGCTTCTAATTCCTCTTGACCATATTTGATGGGCAACATCCTCTTCGATTTTAATTTCTTCAGTTTTCATGTGATGTCTTGCAAATTCTTTAATCATATTGATCGCACGTTTTGCTCTTTGATTATCAGGTGAAAGGAGAACCTTACCTAGGTTAATTGTATAAACACGTTCTAGTTCTTGAGACAACTATCCTACCTCCACGTCAGTTTGTCTCCAAGCTCTACGCTTTGGATTAGTTCTAACTGAACGTCTAGTCCTTAAAATGACCCAAGCTGGAACAGGCGATGTCTGTTTCTGTTTTTTAATTAAACGAATTTTCCTTGGGGAAGACTTTCGCGCAGCCATAAATTTTCAGGCACGAAAAGCTCTTTTTAAATGAATCTCGGTTTTTTTGGGCAAGGAGTACTTCAAATCATCTTAAACAAGATTGTTTTTTGAAAACAGGTCATGAATTTGTTTTAAGATTCTTGCAGATGCTCCCCACACTATATGGCCCTCAAACTTGAGAGTGTACATTTCTTTGATTGATTGATGATGAGGATCTAGATCTGGAGATAGGGTCTTCAAAAATGGTGCAAGAGGAATGCGGAGTATAGATTCAACTTCATGATTATCGTTTAGAGGAGGTAAATTTTCCAAGACTGCAACATATGGAGTTATTACAAAACCAGAATTCAAAGTATTTACAGATTTTAGTTGGCCAACGACATCATCACGCTTAACATCAAGATCAATCTCTTCACGAGTTTCTCGTAACGCTGTATCTAAAAGATCAATATCCCCTGTTTCCCATTTTCCACCTGGAAATGCAATCTCTCCGGCATGAATATTGAGGTGGGATGCTTTTTTTGTCATTAAGACAAGTGGGTTAGAATTATAGATTACAACAAGAACTGATGCATATTTGATATCAGGCTTAAGTTCAATATTTTGAAAATTACTTTTCAATGTTTTTTTAATTTCGTTTAATTGCACAATATCCATTAAACCTGTTATTTATTGAATTTATCATTCAAAGGTTTTAACTAAGTAATTTTTCTCATTCATTATGCCAATTAGATTTGAGATAAATCCACCCAAAGTTATTCAGGATTCTATTCTATCACATAAGGAATTAGAAGAATCGGTCAGTAAGCTCAAACAAAGGATTGTGGATATATCACCAAATTGTGATGGCATACATCTTACAGATTCAGTGTTAGGGGTACCACGAATTTCACCAATTACAGTAGGTGCACTAATTAGGAAAAAAGATCAACAGCTAAAGATCACAGCTAGCTTACGTACACGAGATAGAAACTTGACATCATTAACACAATCACTGTGTGATGCATTATTGTTAGGGTTGAATGGCATGCTAATCCTCAAAGGAGATGCCCCACCTGCAGGCCCTAAGGATTCAGGATTAATTCCAAGTCAAGCTGTAAAACATTTCAAAGAAATTGGATTTAGAGAAAAAATTGATCTTTTTTTATCACTTCCAAATTATCCTGATTTTGAAAAAATACAAAAAAAAATCGATGCAGAGCCAACAGGATTTGTAACTCAAGTAATTCATACCGAAGATGAAGTTGCAAGAATTGTTGACAAACTAAAGCCTCAAGGATTCAAGGTCATTCCTGTGGTGTTACTCCCTTCTGAAAAGAACAAAAAATCAGCAGAATTTCTCAGACTTGATTGGTCAAATTATCAAAATAGAGTCGCAGACTTTATTGAAAAAGTTGCAAATATTTCAGAAAGTGTGATTCTGACTTCGCCAAATGACTTTACCCTAGCAAAATCTACGCTTGAGCAGATTAAAGAATCCAGATAAGAAATCAGATGTACATTTGAACAAACAAAAGTTTGTAATCAAATTTCATAGTAATCATATCATGTCAGGTGCAGATAATCATGCAAACTAGAGTAATTGTAGTAGATGATAACATAGATACTCTGGATATTTTTTGTGAGTATTTAGAATTAAAAGACTGCCAGGTTGTAGGTAAGGGTTACAACGGTCTTGATGCAGTCAAATTGTATGAAGAGCACCATCCAGATATCGCTCTACTTGATGTAATGATGCCAGATTATGATGGAATGTATGCACTAGAAAAGATTAAGGAATTAGACCCTAATGCTAAAGTCATAATGGTCACTGCAGATTTGACTGATAAGACAGCAAAGCGATGCAATGAATTGGGAGCCTCTGAGATCATTTACAAACCATATGAGATTGAAGACGTGGTAGAAGTCGTTCAAAATGTTATGAGCGGTAAAAAATTTGTCTCATCATTTGTAAAATAATCAAAGAACAAAATATTCTGCATCAGGGTGATGAACCACGATTGCTGCTGTGGATTGCTCAGGAATTATCTGCCCAGACTCAGTTAGTCGCATACCAGATTTTTCAGGCTCTAGTAATTTCCAGACCAGACTATGTTGAGACACATCAGGACAACTTGGATATCCCCAGCTATAACGAAGACCTCTTGATTCACCAATCTTTAATTCGTTCTTAATTTTTCTATTAACCCATTCTGCCAAAGCCTCAGCTGACTCTACAGCTAAACCATGAAGATAGTATGCATCAGTGTATCTATCCTCCTTGTTCCATTTTTCAATGATATCTGCAACTTTGTTGCCAACAGTTACTGATTGGAATGCAACAATGTCATCTTCTCCAAAATAATCTGCCAAGCAAAGATGTTTGCTTTTTGCAGAGCGTGGAAAATCAAAGATTACCTCTTCTCCTTTAGGGTGCTTAACAACTAGTTTTCCGTCTTTACCATGACATCGATAGTACCCATACACGATATTTGGTTCAAATAATTCATCATGTATAATTCGCTTCTTCCATTCTTCAAGTAATTTTTCATGATCAGATTCAGAAGCCTCTCCTGCCTTTCCACGTAAACCCCATGATAATTTGAATAGAGATTTTTTATCTAAAAGAGGCCACACTTTGTTCATATCAATATCCCAAGGGCCCAATCTTATTTGGACACCAATACTTGGAGGAGTGGGCGGAGTAACAGGTTCAATTTTACTTCGTGGAAGATTTGCAACGTCAGATGAAGATTTTGTTGGCTCCTTCCATTGTTCTAATCGCGATTTCCATTCTTGTAATAAAGATTCTTTTTGATCAGATACCAATTTGTCCATTGTTTTTAGTCCGTCAAACATTGTATTACAGTAAAAGACTCCTGATTCGTAAATCCCACCATCTTTTGCGATACGATTAATGTAATTGCTGTTAATAGCAGCACCACCACAAAGAATTGGAATTTTCATATTGTTTTTTCTAGCATGTTCTACAAAAAATTGCATTTGCTTTGAAGTAGAAACAAGCAAGGCAGACAAACCAACTGCATCTGGCTTTACTTCATCTATTTTTTCAAGAAAGTTTTGCAATGGAACTTGTTTGCCAAGGTCGTAAACAGTGAATCCGTTATTTTCAAAAATTGTTTTTACAAGATTCTTTCCAATATCATGAACATCCCCATATACAGTGCCCAAAACAAGTTTTCCTTTACTAGAGCCCTCTTCTTTTAGCAGATATTTTTCAAGCTCTGCTACTGCCGCCTTCATACATTCAGCAGATTTGAGTACAAATGGAAGTATCAGCTCACCTGAACCAAACTTATCTCCAACTTCTTTCATGGCAGGCAGTAGATCCTCATTCAAAGTTTTGATGGCTCCATCATGAGTAACCTCCTTAGGAGCATTTAGCTCTAGAGTTCCATTTTTTTCTATAAGTAAATCACTTTTAGAAATTTTATCTGCAATAGATTCAACAACGTCTTTTTGAATTCCATCTTTTAATCGATTAATTATTCTAAAGTTGGCTCGCTTTCCAGGATTCCATGTAGGATCAACATCAACTTTTTTGGTAGAGGTAGTCTTTGGGTTAATTTTTTCAAAATGAGTTATCAAGTCAGAAAGCGCATCAGGATGAGAGTTAAAGATTAGATCTTCAACTAGTTTCCTTTCTTTTTCATCAATTTCCCCATATGGTACAATCTCTTTTGCATTGACTATTGCTGCATCCAAGCCTGCTTTTACTGCATGATGTAAGAAAACAGAATTGAGGATTTTTCGTGCATATGGAACCAATCCAAAGCTAATGTTACTTAAGCCAAGAACAGTATATGACTCTGGAAATTTTTCCTTTACCAGTTTTATTCCCTCAAGAGTGTTTTTCCCTGCATCAAGGAATTCGTCTTCACCTGTTGCAAGTGTAAAAGTCAAAACATCAAAAATGAATTGTTCTTTTTTGAGTCCATATTGTTTACCGGTTTCATATAATAATTCTGCAGTCTCTAGTTTTTGTTGAGGTGTTTTTGCCATTCCCTTTGGGCCAATGCATAATGCAATTGCTGGAACCCCATATTTTGCCATCAAAGGAGCTAGTTTTTTGAAGCGACTTCCATCACCTTCTAGATTAATTGAATTAATTATTGGCCTTCCAGGAATTTGTGTAATTGCAGCTTCAATTACTGCAGGATCTGTTGAATCAATTACAAGTGGAGCATCTACCTCAAGACTAATTCGTTTTACCAATTTCAACATAAACTCTAATTCATCTGATCTTTCTGTAGTAGCGACACAAACATCAAGACAGTGTGCACCATCTTCAACTTGTTTTCTTGCTAAATCAACCAAGCCATCAAAGTCATCAGAAAGGACCAATTCCTTTGCTTTTTTGGAACCTTGTGTGTTAAGGCGCTCACCAATAATCATTGGAGCTGGCTCTTGTCTTAATTCAACTGCCTTTAATGATGAACTTACACGTGGGATTACCAATGGATTTCTACCTAACGATTTTTCTAAATACTTAACCCTTATTGGATTGAGCTTTTTCGTCAATTACTTTCCTGAGTGCTCGAATATGCTCAGGGTTTGTACCGCAACAACCGCCAATAATTCTAACTTTTGGAAATTGATTAAGAAAATCGCCTAATGCTTTAGCCATTCCTTCCGGACTCATTTTGTAAACGGCCTTTCCTCCTTCATTTTCAGGCATCCCAGCATTTGGAACGACAAGGAGATTATGCTCTTTTTGCTCATCGAGCCATTGTACACTTGGGGTCATCTCTAATGGACCTGTAGAACAATTTAGTCCAAAGACATCAATGCCCATATCAGATACAGTAGTATATGCTGCTTGAATGTTTGTACCAAGAAGCATTTTTCCATATTGATCAAGAGTAGTATTTGCAATAAGAGGAATTTTCTTATCAGTTTTTTCCATAGCTTGATGTGAACCCTCAATTGCAAGTTTTACTTCAAGTATATCCTGACTTGTTTCGATAAGTAATGCATCAACTCCTCCAAGAATTAATCCTTCAGCTTGTAAAGCAAATGCACTACGAATTTCATCTAGTGGTATTTGTCCTAGGTCTGGATCGTTTGAGCTAGGAAGAAACCCAGTAGGGCCCATAGAGCCAACGACATAACGTGGTTTATCGGTAAATTCAGTAGTGGTTTCTACTGCAAGTTGAGCTATTTTTTTATTAAATTCAACAGTTTGATCACCAAAACCATATTCATCAAGCTTTAGTTTGTTTGAGCCAAATGAGTTTGTCTCTATACAGTCAGCTCCTGCCTCAAGATATTTTTTATGAATTTTTTTTATCCATTCTGGATGAGTGATGACAAGGCCATCATTGAATCCATCCTTACCGTTAGGAAAATCGTCAGGCTTTGGATCAAATTTCTGAATTTCAGTACCCATAGCACCATCAAAGAGAAGTACGCGGTTCTTGAGGGCTTCAAGAAATGGTTCTTTTTGAGTCAAATTCTATTTGTAAACGAATTTGTTACTACTAAATTCTTTGCCGCGATATAACCTTCACAAAAAGGTAGAATCATTATTGCATGTTTCAAATTAGGTTGAAAAAACAAAAAATTGGAATAAAAAATGCACAAAGTTGGAATTTCAAATAGAATTAGAGGAGCTACGTTTTTTCAACATGCCGGAATTTCAATCCTCTTTGTATTCATGCCAATTATTGCCAAAGGAGTAACAGACTCGTTATTTGAAATTGGCATAATTGTTGCGTCATTTAGTTTCGCACAGATTCTTTCAGAGCTATATTTTGGTAGAATTTCTGATAAAATGGGAAAAAGGCTATTGTTCATTCGTATAGGATTCATTAGTTGTGCCATTACTTTTGGGTTGCATTATTTTGCAGACGACACAGGTTTGTTATTGCTTGCTAGAGTAGGAGCAGGAGTTGCTAGTGGAATAATGATTCCAGCAATGATAGCCTATTCATATGAATCTGGCAAAGATAAGATAAAGGTCGCTTCAATAATTTCATTTCACGCGTTAGGTTGGATGGCGGGGATTATTGCTGCTGGAATTACCAATGATGTGAAATTAATGTTCTTGGTAAGCAGCGGATTCTTTTTTGTTGGCTTGTTGATCTCTATGAAATTACCAAATACCTTAATCGAAAAGGAAACAGGTTCTGGAACAACAAGAAAAGTTATTGTAAAAAATAAATTTCTTTTTCTTTCGTTACTATTGAGGCATATTGGTGCTACATCAGTATGGACAATTTTACCAATTATGTTAATGGAGGAATTGGGTGCAGAGTTGTATCAGGTGTCAATTGTGTATGTATCAAACACGTTGACTGCGTTTGTTATAATGACATTGATGGCATCAAGAATAAAAATTCCGCATGTATTAAAATTCAAAATTGGTATAGGGATGACTAGCTTTGTTTTTGTTGGGCTTATACTAATTTCTGATTGGTGGATGGCAATTCCATTTATGTCACTAGTCGGAGGAACTTGGGCGTTTCTCTTTATTGGAGGTAATTTTCATTTAATGGAGAATAATCCTCGTTCAACATCTACAGGAATCTTCAGCTCTACAATTTCAATTGCGACAGTTGTCGGTCCAGTGATTGGAGGAACTATTGCTTTTGTTTTTAATTATTCAGGAGTAATGATATTTGCCATTGCGGTGATTTTGATATCATTTTTTGTCTCACTTCGAATAAGAGAAGAGATTGCAAAGAATGCATAATGCATCAATTCTAGTGTTTATTGATTTGAACATACAACTTTCTATTAAATTCAAGAATTAATTGTAGATAGGAGTCATTTTCTCCCAAAGGACTCAAGCCAGACCTAGAATTCAGGGTTCTTTGGGAATTTTATTATCTTAATCCCCATCTTGACATTACCTTATTTTCGAGACGTTTAAACACAATTCCATCAATAACGATTCCTATTGCCATGATGATAATCATTATTGCAATTACTTGTGAGACATCAACTGTTTGTCTCCCTACATTAAGCAGGAATCCAAGACCTAAAAATGAGAATAGAATCTCAGCTCCAATAACACCTCTCCATGCAAATGCCCATCCTTGCTTGAATCCGCTTATCATGTATGGGAATGCAGCAGGAATCAAAACATTTGTCACTAATTGACTACCCTTTGCACCCATGTTACGAGCAGCCTCAATGTAATGAGGATCAATGTTTTTGACTCCAGAATATGTGTTGATTGTTACGGCAAATATTGCTCCAATGGCTGTAACAAAAATAATTCCTGCATCGCTAATGCCAAACCAAATTAACGCCAATGGTACCCAAGCTACTGATGGAATAGATTGTAATCCCAATACCAGTGAGCCAATTGTTTGATTTACAGTCTCAACTCTTGCCATGAAAATTCCAAGTACTATGCCACCTACAATTGCAATTGCCAATCCAACGATTAATCTTGCAATGCTGGTTCCAATTCCATAAAACAGGCTTCCATCTGATGCGCTATACACCAGATCTTCGGCTACCTCATATGCAGATGGAAAAATTTCATTGGGCCAGAAATTTAGATCTCCAACTATTTGCCAGATTACAATTACTGCAATGTAAAATGCAATTTTTTTCCATAACATTTTAGATTTCATATCATCACTCTTTTGTTTTCTTAACCTCAGGTCTTAATTCGGCTAAAATCTCTTGTTGGTGTTTCATTAGTTGTTCGTCTTCGGCTAATCTTGGTCTTCTATAATCAATTGCTAATTCTTTTTTTATTGTTGAGGGTCGGTTACTAAATATTGCAACTTTTGATCCAAGAACTACAGCTTCAGAAACATTATGAGTTACAAACAAGATTGTTTTTTTGGTTCTTTCCCAGATAAGCTGCATTTCAACTAGCAATAGGTCACGAGTTTGTGCATCAAGAGCAGCAAACGGTTCATCCATTAGCAACACATCAGGATCCATTACGAGGGCTCGGGCAATTGCCACTCTTTGTTTCATTCCTGTAGATAGTTGATATGTGTATGAATCTGCAAATTTGGTTAGCTGCATCATGTCAAGATAACGATGAGAAATTTGTGATCTTTTTTCCTTTGGTATTCCGGCCATCTTCAAGCCAAATTCAACATTATCAATGACCTTTAGCCATGGAAAAAGTGCACCTTCCTGAAATACCATTATTCTTTCAGGTCCAGTACCAGAAACGGGCTTTCCATCAAAGAGTATCTCACCCTCATCGGGATTCTCAAGTCCAGCTACTATGCGTAAGAATGTAGACTTGCCACATCCTGAAGGACCAACAAGACATACAAAGTCACCATCTTCGACTTGGAGATTAATTCCTCCTAGAGCTTTTAGATTATATTTTTCGTGCTTGAAATATTTTACAATATTTTTTGCTTCAAGTTTAGTCATGATATGAAATCATCTCCATGTGTTTAGTTCCAAGGGTTTGATTAGAATAATAGATTCCAGTCAGGTCATATCCATTTCTTCCAAGATATCCCAAATCATATGATCGTTTTGCAAAAATTTCAATTGATTTTGGAATTGGATCTGATGTAATTTCTATATTTGAAAAAGATTCTTTGAGTACAGATTCAGATAGTGTAGTACCAAGCTCATTATGCAAAAAGTCATTATAAATAAGTCCTGTTTCTTCATTATTCAGATTAATCCACTCTACTGTTTCTTGATGAGATTCTAACCATTTTTGTATTATGCTATCATTTTTTTCAACATAATCAGCTCTGGCAATTAGTAATACAGATGAGAATTTTTTGTCTGCCCAAAGATCTTCTTCAAAGAATAGTCTTTTACCATTTAATTTTTCAACAAAGATGGTTGCCCAAGGTTCTGGAATCCAAGCACCATCAATGTCTCCTTTAATAAATAACGTATAGATTTCAGGATTTGCAACGTTCAATACATAAACAGAGCCACCGCGTTCAGCAGTTTCAAGACCGTTTTCCTTTAGATAAGTTCTAAGTGAAACGTCTTGTGAGTTTGCAACCTGTGGCGCTGCAATTCGTTTTCCTGCAAAGTCATCAATAGAATTTATGTTAGAATCAGGATGAACGATAAAACTAGCACCTCCACTTGCTGCACCGGCCAAAATTCGTATATTATTAGAATCAGATTTTAAAAATCCATTAACTGCGGGACCAGGCCCAACATAAGCAATATCAATAGAATTTGCAAACAATCCCTCTATTGCTTGTGGACCACTATCAAAAATTCTTGTTTTGATTTGTACATCAGGCAGATTTTTGACAAAAAATCCTTTTTCAAGACCGACAATAGGTATTGCGTGACCAATATTTGGGAAATATCCAACACGAATTTCATCTTGAGAATTTTCCGACTGAATAGATAGTGCAGCAGCTATAGCTAAAGTTGCAACAATCCCTATACCAATAGCTACCAAGGTAATTTTCATAAAACAGCGTTATATCTGACCGATAAATAATGATCGGATTTTAGCTTAAGCTAGTTAGCTGCAGCAAATAATTTCAGTTGCCCTCAAAATATTTTTTAGATTCTCAACACAAAAGATAAATTTCAAGCTACAGTCAGTCAGGTGCGATATGACTGGAAAGGCAATACTTGCATTCTCTGGTGGTTTAGATACATCAGTTGTTGTAAAGTATCTCCAAGAACAACACAACTTGGATGTTGTAACTGTAACAATTGACGTGGGTCAAGGAGATGACCAAAAAAAGATAGCTGCAAAAGCAAAGAAACTTGGAGTAAAACGACATTACAATATTGATGCGCGAAAAGAATTTGTTGAAAAATATATTTTCCCTTCAATTAAAGCAAATGCACTTTATCAGAAAAAATATTGTCTTGCAACAGCACTTGCAAGGCCGCTAATTGCTGAAAAAGTTTTAGAAATTGCAAAGAAAGAAAAAGTTACTGCTCTTGCACACGGCTGTTCAGGAAAAGGAAATGATCAAGTAAGATTTGATATTACATTACGTGCAGGTTCCAATTTACCAATTATAGCTCCAATTAGAGATATGAATTTGGATAGAACGACTGAATTAAAATTTGCAAATAAACATGGAATCAAAATCGATAACGTTGCAAAAAGATTTAGTATTGATCAAAATCTTTGGGGAAGAGCTATAGAAGGTGGAGTGCTAGAGGATCCATTCAACGAGCCACCTTCAGATGCTTTCATTTGGGTCAAAACAAAAAATCTTTCAACAAAACCATCTTATCTTGAAATTAAATTTGAAAAAGGAATTCCCGTAGCAGTTGATGGGAAAGTTATGCAGCCAATTAACCTAATTGAATACATTAACAAAAAGGCGGGTGCAGCAGGTGTTGGAATTGTTGATCATATTGAGGACAGAGTAGTTGGAATCAAATCACGAGAGGTCTATGAAACTCCAGCAGCATCATGTCTGATAGAAGCGCACTCTGATCTTGAAAAAATGGTCCATACAAAACATGAAACAAAATTCAAATCAATTGTAGATGATGAATGGTCTTGGTTGGCTTATTCAGGATTATGGCAAGATCCATTAAAGTCAAACTTGGATGCCTTCATTGAAAAGTCTCAGAGTAGAGTCACAGGCACTGTAAAGATCAAGATGCTTCAAGGAAGCATGAGAGTTGTTGGAAGAAAGTCAAAATACTCACTATATAGTCACGATATTGCCACATATGGATCAGAATCTACTTTTGACCAAAAATTGGCCAAAGGTTTTGTTGAATTGTGGGGAATGCAATCAACAGAAGCTAATAAATTACAAAAGAAAAGGTGAAGAAAATTATGAATTGCCCAGAATGTGATGCAAATCTAAACATTCCCGATGACGCCGCTGTAGGAGAGATCGTATCCTGCCCTGATTGTGGTGCTGACTTTGAGATTGCAAAGAAAGAAGGTTCAAACGTACAGCTAAAACAAGCAGAAAGTGTTGGCGAAGACTGGGGAGAGTAATGTCAAAGATTTGTGTCGTATTTGATCGATTAAGATCAGAAGAGAAGATGCTCCAAAAGGAGGCAGAATCTCTTGGATATGACACATCTATGATAGATGCAAAGATCACACAACTAAACACGGAGAGTAAGAAGACTGACTATGATTTCGGTCAAGTAGTACTAGAGAGATGTGTCAGTTACTTTAGAGGTCTTCATTTTACATCATGCCTTGAATTTTTAGATATTCCAGTAATCAACAAATTCAGCGTTGCAACAAATTGTGGAAACAAGATGTTTATGACATTGTGCTTGGCAAAACACAAAGTTCCGACACCAAAGACATACTTTTCATTCTCAAAAGAAGGAGCTGAGGAAAATCTTGCTAAAATTGGATTTCCGATGGTGATAAAACCAGTAATTGGTAGTTGGGGAAGAGGAGTTATGCCACTAAAAGACAAAGACACAATGGATGCAGTGTTTGAGATAAGAGAACTCACTGATGGTCCTCATGATAGAATTTACTACCTTCAAGAGATGATAAAGAGGCCCCCAAGAGATATTCGTGTAATAACAGTAGGGGAACAAGCAGTAGGTGCAATGTACAGAAAGTCGGAAGGTTTCAAGACAAATATTGCCTTAGGTGCTGATCCAGAGCTTTGTGAGATAACAAATGAGATCGAGGACTTGGCAATCAAGGCATCAAAATCCGTCGGAGGAGGAATTTTAGGCGTAGATATGATGGAGGACAAAGAAAAAGGGCTAGTAGTCCACGAAGTTAACAATACAGTAGAGTTTAAGGGATTATCAAGAGTTGCAAAACGAAACATTCCAAAAGAAATGATAGAATTTGCAGTAAACTCCGTTAGGAAATAAATTATACCTCCCTACAAGAGGGGATATCATGAAAGTAGGAGTTGTTGGAGCCTCAGGTTATGTTGGAGGAGAAACTTTACGATTATTGGTAAACCATCCAAAAGTCGAGATCACAATGGTTACCTCAAGACAACATGTCGGAGAGTATCTTCACAGAGTTCAACCAAGTTTGAAAGGGTTTACTGATTTAACATTTTCAGAACTAGATTATGATAAAATGACAGACAAGTGTGATCTAGTATTTACTGCAGTACCACATGGAACTGCAACAGAAATTGTAAAAGCCCTATATGATAGAGGTTTAAAGATAATCGACCTCAGTGCAGATTATAGGTTACACAATCCAGAAGATTATGGCAAATGGTATGGTTGGGAACATCCACACCCAGATTATCTTTCAAAATCAGTATTTGGAGTTCCAGAATTACATAGAGAGCAGATAAAAAATGCACAACTTGTATCATGCCCAGGTTGTATGGCAGTAACTTCAATGCTAGCTCTTGCTCCGTTAATTAAGAATAATCTAATCGACACCGAGCATATAGTAGTTGATTCAAAGATTGGTTCATCAGGTGCAGGAGCAGGAGCAGGAACGAGTCATGCAATGCGTGCAGGAGTAATCAGACCATACAAACCTGCAAAGCATAGACACACTGGAGAAATCGAACAAGAGCTTAGTGAGATTGCAGGAAAGAAAATTCGTGTATCAATGAGTCCACATGCAGTTGATGTAGTAAGAGGAATATTATGTACTAACCACACATTCATGACAAAAGAGATGGAAGAAAAAGAATTATGGAAATTGTATCGTCAAGCATATGGAGAAGAAAGATTTGTTAGATTAATTCGTGATAAAAAAGGTCTTTACAAATTCCCAGATCCAAAATTCCTAGTTGGTTCAAACTTTTGTGATATTGGATTTGATTTAGATGAAGACAACAATAGACTAATTGCCATCTCAGCATCAGACAATCTAATGAAGGGTGCAGCAGGATCTGCAATTCAAAACATGAATGTCATGGCAGGATTTGATGAGATGGATGGATTAAGATACACTCCATTAACGCCAGTATAAGAAATGATTACAATAAAGATTGGTGGGAGTGTCGTTGATAATTTACATCCAAGTACAATTCAAGACATAAAAAAAATTTCACAACAAGAAGGAGTAATTCTTGTACATGGCGGTGGAAAAGAAGTAACAAAAGTTTGTGAACAACTTGGTAAAGAACCAAAGTTTGTAACATCTCCAAGCGGAATTAAAAGTAGATACACAGACAAAGAGACTGCAGAAATTTTTACAATGGTAATGTCTGGACGAATTAACAAAACAATTGTACAGATGCTGCAAAAAAACGGAATTAATGCAGTAGGAGTTTCAGGAGTTGATGCAAAAACTATTCAGGCGGAAAGAAAGAAAAAACTACTCATAATTAATGAAAAAGGTCGAAAACAGGCAATAGATGGCGGATATACAGGAAAGATTACGGAAATTAATGCAGATTTCATAAAATCCCTGCTTGAGCGAGGACTAACTCCTGTAATTTCGCCAATTGCCATTAGTGAAGAAGGTGACTTTCTTAATGTGGACGGGGACAGAGCAGCAGCATATGTAGCTGGAAGTGTAAAATCAGACAAGGTGCTTTTTGTAACCAATGTTGATGGATTGTTAATGGATGATAAGCTAGTTCAAAAACTATCTCTACAAGAAGCAAAAGAGATACGTCCAAAGATTGGACCTGGAATGGAAAAGAAGATTCTTGCAGCAACAGAAGCATTAGATATGGGGGTTAAACAAGCCCTAATTGCAAATGGACAAAAGGAAAATCCAATCTCAAGTGCTATTGCACATGACAATTGTACGGTAATTGAAAATGACTGAAGACGACTTTATGGGAAGTCTGTATCAAAGATTTCCAGTAACAATTGAAAAAGGACTAGGATCCCATGTATGGGACACTAATGGAAAAGAGTATGTTGATTGCATGGGAGGTTATGGTGTAGCACTAGTAGGACACAGAAATGAACGAGTAGTAAATGCAATCAAATCCCAACTGGATAAGATAATTACAGTTCATAGTTCCTTATACAACAAGACAAGAGAAGAATTTCTTGAAACATTAATGAAGCAAACTCCAAAAGGATTGTCTCAAGTTCATCTCAACAACAGTGGAGCTGAAGCAATTGAAGCTGCAATCAAGTTTGCTCGAAAATTTACTGGAAAGAAAGGAATGGTTGCAATGAAAGGATCATACCATGGAAAATCAATGGGAGCATTATCACTTACATTTAATCCAAAATATAGAAAGATGTTTGAACCACTCGTAGAGCAAGTATCATTTTCTTCATTTGGCGACATTAACGAATTACGTTCTACAATTAATGAGGATACTGGATTTGTAATAATGGAGCCAATTCAGGGAGAAAGTGGAATACATGTTGCACCAGATGGATTCTTGGAAGATGTACGTAAGCTGTGTGATGAAAAAGGAATCCTCTTAATTTTTGACGAAATTCAGGCAGGTCTTGGCAGAACAGGCCGAATGTGGGCATCAGAGCACTGGAATACAACACCAGATATTATGTGCCTTGCAAAAGGAATTGCAGGAGGAGTACCAATGGGTGCAACACTTGTCAAACCAGAAATTCTGTCATGCATGAGCAAAGGAGAACATTCTTCAACATTTGGAGGAAATCCACTTTCTTGTGCAGCAGGTATTGGAACAATTCATGCACTTACACAAGATGGATTGATAAAAAATGCAGAGAAAAATGGAGAAAAATTCATTGATGGTTTGAAAAAGCTACAAGAAAAACACGATATCATCAGAGAAGTAAGGGGAAAAGGCCTAATGATTGGAGTGGAATTGAAATTCGAAGTAAAAGACATTTTGATGGAGGGCATCAAGGAAGGAATTTTACTACTTTACTCAGGCAGAAACATACTTCGACTATTGCCCCCTCTTGTGATTTCTGAAGAAGATATTACAAAAGTTTTAGATACACTAGATGTATTGCTAACAAGAGAGGAAGAAAGACGTAATGTTTAGAGATAAAATCGATGAAAAAATAATCGAAGCCCTAAGAAACGATTCTAGAGAATCATTTGTAGATATTGGAAAAAAACTAAAGTTATCAGAATCTGCTGTAAGACGTAGAGTAAAAAATCTAGTCGATAGTGGTACGATTAAAAAATTCACCATTGAAGTAGGAGAAGAGAATGCAACAAAAGCAATTATACTAGTATCAGTGGATTCAGGAATGGATACATCAAAGGTTTCTACAAAACTAACAAAATTAGACGGAGTAAAAACAGTCTATGAGATTACAGGACAGTACGACATTATTGTCATCATGAGTGCACCAAACATCACAGAAATTAACAGTAGTATTGATGCAATAAGAAAAGTTCCTGGCGTGGTGGATAGTAACTCTGTAATTATTCTTAAAACAATAAGCTAAGCGAGAATCGGATCTTTAATTTTCCTTTTAACTAATCTAGGATCAAAAAGCGTTAAAATCGACGAAGTTAGTACGAATATGTTTATATTTACTGACTTGATTAACGAATTCTGCAATGAACGATCCGAATCACTATGCAAATCAATACAACGCATATTCAAAGAATCCAAAGAAGATACGAATTCTTGACAGCACCCTTCGTGAAGGGGAACAACATCCAGGAGTATCTTTTACAAACAAACAAAGAATTCAGATTGCATGGATGCTTGATTATTTTGGTGTAGACCAGATTGAAATCTCACCAGTAGTATCACAAGATCATAAAGAAGCAACTAAAACAATTATCAAACAAGGATTAAAAGCAGATATTGTTTCTCATGGTAGAGCATTAAAAGAAGACATTGATGTGTCTCTTAGCTGTGATGCAAAATGGGTTGCAGGTTATCTAGGCATTTCAGATATTCATCTTAAAGACAAGTTAAGAATTTCAAGAGAAGAGGCACTACGTCGCGCAGTGGAAACTGTAGAGTATGCAAAGTCACATGGTCTTAAAATTAGATTTACAGTAGAGGATGGCAGTAGAGCAGATCCTAAATTTTTGCTTGAAGTGTGCCGAGCAATTTCGGATGCAGGTGTAGATAGAATTAGTTTACCTGATACTGTTGGAATTATGCGACCAATTGGAATGTATAATTTTGTTAAAAAAGTTCGAGATGAAATAGATACACCACTAGATGCTCATGTACACAATGATATCGGCTTTGCATTAGCAAATGCATTTGCAGCATGTGATGCAGGAGTGGATCAGATTCACACTACTATTGATGGAATTGGTGAAAGAACAGGTATTCCAGCACTTGCAGAAGTAGCAGTGGCTTTGACTTATCTTTACAAATCACCAAATGATTTGAGACTAGACATGTTACAGGATCTTTCTAGATTAATTGAAGATTATACCTCAATTCCACCATATGATTCAAAACCAATCGTAGGAACCTCAGCATACAAGCATAAAGCAGGAACTCATCTTGCAGCTATTCTAAGAAACCCTGCTGCATACGAGCCAATCCCACCAAGAATTGTGGGTAATAGAAGGAGGATTGTTTTTGGAGAACTGGCAGGAAAGACTGGTGCTGCCTATCTAATGTCATTATTAGGCTTGGAAAAAGACGACCAAGGAGCCAAAGATGTGGCTGCAGGCTTGAAAAACCTGCGAATGGGTGACTTGATTGAGATCCCACTAGAAGACAGGCTGGAAAGAAAGATAATTAATGACAAATAATGGAGAGGAAGTGAGAGATCAAATTGGCAAGTTGTGATGAATGTGACGCAAATATTTCAATCCCAAGCGATGCAGTAGAAGGAGAGATTGTAACCTGCCCAGAATGTGGTGCAAGTTATGAATTAGTTAAATCATCAGGAGGTTTTGATCTAAAGCCCGCCCAAACGGTAGGCGAGGATTGGGGGCAGTGACCCCTGACATTACTGTTCTTTACGATACCATCCGATGGGAAGAAAAAGCGTTACTAGAAGCGGGAAAAAAAAAGAACGTTAATCTAGAAATGTTTGATTGTAAGAAACTTTCATTACAATTAGACAGCAAACGAGATGGTTTTGGAACAGTTATCCAGAGATGCGTAAGTTACTACAGAAATGTTCACTCTACTGCAGCACTTGAAGGGATGGGGGTCAACGTAATCAACTGTCTCAATACAGGAATTTTTGCAGGAAACAAATTGTATACTCATATGTTACTAAGAAAGTTTGGAGTTCCAACTCCTTATGCTACTGTTGCATTTTCAAAAGAAGCTGCAATCGAAGCACTTGAAAAAGAAGGATATCCAAAAGTCATCAAGCCAACAGTTGGAAGTTGGGGAAGAATGATCTCAAAAATTAATGACAAAGATTCTGCAGAAGGCATTATAGAAGGAAGAGAAAAGATGTATCCAATTTATCAAATACATTATTTAGAAGAGTTTGTGCAAAGACCACCACGGGACATTAGAGCAATCATGGTAGGGGACAAAGTAGTGGCGGCAATTTATAGAAATTCTGGAGATGGAAATTGGAAGACAAACATGGCATTAGGAGGACGAGCAGAAAAATGTGAGGTCACTAATGAATTAGAAGATATTTGTATTAAAGCTAAAAATGCAGTCCAGGGACAAATCGTAGGCGTTGATTTGATGGAAAGTGACGACAGGGGACTCGTCGTTCACGAAGTAAACAACACTACAGAATACAAAAACACAGTTAGAGTCTGTGAAGTTGATATTCCATCACTCATGATTGACTACGCCTTAGAATCTAAAAGATAGAAATGGATTCCACATTTACAGTTACACCACGATTTGCAGTAAAGATGCTAGAAAAAGTACTACGATTGTACACACCGTCATTAAGTGAAAAGCCAGTTGCAGAATTTCTTGCAGACAAGTGTGATGATCTTGGTTTTGAAGACATTCACATTGATGAGGTTGGAAATATTATTGCAAAGAAAGGCTCTGGCTCGCCAAGAATTCTTTTGTGTGGACACATGGATACAGTTCCAGGAAAGATTAAGGTTAGAAAAGAAGGCGATAATCTGTTTGGCAGAGGAGCATCTGATGCAAAAGCTCCGTTGATGGCAATGTTATTTGCAGCAGCATCTGTGCAGAACAATAATGGCACAGTGATATTTTGTGGCGCAGTTGATGAGGAAGGAAACGCAACAGGAATTAAAAATCTAGTACAACAAAAATTAGATTTAGACTATGCAGTGTTTGGCGAGCCAAGTGGAATCAGACAAGTAACCATTGCATACAAGGGTCGTTTAGCAATTAATCTAAAGATCAATGTTGGTGACAGCGCTCATGCAAGTGCACCATGGCTTGCAAAAAACGCAATTGAAGAATCAGCAGTGTTTACTCAGGAAGTAAAGAGAGCACTAGAAGCAGGGCAAGACGCAAAGAAAAAGAGCATGATGTTAACTGCAACCATCACTGAGATCAAAGGAGGTACAAGCCACAATGTAACTCCAAAGGAATGTGAAACGATTCTGGACATTAGAATTCCAGTCGACATGAATTGTAAGATGGTTGAAGAAAAAATTGCAAAATCAGTTCAAGAAGTATCTAAGAAAAGAGAAGTCGAAGCATTCTACTCTATTCTCGATGAGACAGAGCCATTTGAGGCACCACATAACTCACCACTAGTTAGAGCATTTACCCTAGGAGTCATGGAGGTGGAGCATGCAAGACCAACTTTGATTAGAAAAACAGGCACAGGAGACATGAATGTCATAGGCAATAGGATGAAAATCCCTGTGGTAACTTATGGGCCAGGTGACCCACATCAGGCGCACACCATTGATGAAAAGGTCTCAATTGATGAGTACCTAAGAGGAATTGAGGTCCTCAAGAAGACCTTGCATCATTTAAAAAGACTACACGATAGAAAAAACCAATAATGCTGTGGTTTATTGGCATCGGAGTTTCTGGGTTGAATTCATTATCAAATGAAACACTCGATGTATTAAAAAAATCAGATATTGTCTACCTTGAGGCATTTACTAGTCCGATTAGTAAAGTAGAGCTCTCAAAGTTTAAGAAAAAAATCAAAGGGGAGTTTAAGATTGCCAAACGATGGATGGTAGAAGATGGAAAAGAGATTTTAAAAAATGCTAAAAGGAAAAAAGTTTCATTAATTTCATATGGGGATCCTTACATTGCAACTACACACATAGAACTAAGAACCCGTGCAATTAATGAAAAAATTAAAACGTATTCCATTCATGCTGCATCATCCATTACATCTATGGTCGGAGAGTGCGGTTTACACTATTACAAAGTAGGAAGAATTGCAACAATAATGAGTGAGGAAAAATCATTAACTACACCATATTATGTAACATACAAAAATTTGATTGAAGGAAATCATACCATTTTGCTTTTAGAGTACAATCAGGATAAGGACTTTTTTTTAAAACCAAATGATGCATTACATGATTTGATAGAGACAGAAGCAGAACAGATTAGAAAGGTAAT
This sequence comes from Thermoproteota archaeon, assembly GCA_003352285.1. NCBI lineage: Archaea > Thermoproteati > Thermoproteota > Thermoproteota archaeon. Next base: position 188,801 of record QQVN01000005.1, read on the forward strand.
TAGTAAATCAACATTTGTAATTGTTGCATCAAGAATTGGATTTAAAACTCAAAAAATTATTTGTGGAAGTATTAACAAGATTCAAAATGTAGACTTTGGCAAGCCCCCACACACCATAATAATTCCTGGCAACTTGCACTTTACAGAGTCTGACGCATTGAAAGTTTTGGTAAAATGTCTGGATGAGCCCGTTAGTAACTCTGAGAAAATAAAAAAGATCCCAACTCAAATGCTAGAGAAGTACGTTCCAATGGTTAGAGATGCAATAAAAGAGATTGCTCCTCATTACAAAGATTCTAAGGAATATTGTGAAATTTTAGAGAATGCAGAACTGTATGTTCAAGACGCAGAGAAATTTTTGGAGCAAGGAAAAGATGATGTAGCAATTCTTAGCATAGGGTATGCTGATGGGCTAGTAGATGCACTAAGAATTGCAAAAGGTATGGACCCCAAAATGTAGTATCGATGAGTTAAAGAAAGGGTCAAGATTACATTATACAGTTTGGATGAAATAGATAACTCAATTCTCTGTTCAATTTTTGTTTCAAACCTTATTGGGGGCGATCCTGTGAAATTAGTGAGACAAAAGAGCAATCTTTCTGAGGAATATGTTATAGACAGAATTTTGAATTTAAGAAATAATGGGTTAATTGAGAAGGAAAAATACACGTTGACTGAAGTAGGTAGGACTTCCTTACGGGTAGTATTGACAGGAGGAGTCTTTGATATTATCCATCCAGGCCACATTCACACATTAAACTCTGCAAAAGAGCTTGGTAATGTCTTAGTTGTCGTAGTGGCAACAGATGATACTGCTGAAAAGATGAAAAAGAGAAGACCGCTTCACAATCAAAATGAACGAAGGGTTTTGGTAAATTCTCTTTCAATGGTTGATTTGTGTATCATAGGTCAGAAAGGAGATATCTTCAAGACTGTCGAGTTTGTAAACCCTCAGATCATTGCACTAGGATATGATCAAGTTCACCAGGAAAAGTTCATCACTGATGGGTGCAAAAAACTCAATCTAGACATCAAGGTTGCAAGGCTGCAATCCCCCGTACCAGAGATTTCAAGTTCAAAGATTGAAAAAGAATACGGCGATGCAATACACGATATCTAATTAAGTTCGAATCTCTTTCGATTCGCATTTAGATCCTCAAAAAAATTACTTCTAATCGTTAAAGTTTTTTTCTTTCACTGATTCTTTGCTGCATTCGTTTTTCACCATCTTTGAATCGCTTTTTTTCATCTTCAGTTTCAAGAATTAATTCTGGTACCGGTGTGGGCTTGCCATTATCATCTAATGCAACCATTGTAACAAAGGCAGTACCAGTAAGGGCTTTGTTGCCAGTTCGAAGGTCTTCAGCCTCCACAGTAATCTCAATTTCCATTGAAGACCGATGGACATAGTTAATTCTTGCATGCAAATCCAAGACATTTCCAACAAATACAGGCTTTAGAAAATTTACACGATCAATGCTTGCAGTGACTGCATTGGTCTCACAATGTCTTTGAGCTACAATTCCTGCAACAGTATCAATCTGTTTTAAAATTTCCCCACCAAAGATATTTCCAGCAGGATTTGCTTCAGATGGAAACATTCTAACTGTTATTTCAGCCTTGGAATCACTTGGTTTTTTTGCTTTCAATAATTCTCACTTTTTGTGATTCACTCAATGATATTAACTCTCGTACATTTGAAATTATTTTGAATTGATTGGAATTTTAATTACTACTTTGGAGCCGTCAGATAATTTTGCGTGTTTTCGAATATTTGTTTTTGATATTAGCTCAATTACTGAAGGATCGTGGTGAGTTCTCTCTAGTCTGATTAATTGACAGTCAACTGATTTGTTTAGAGTAGCTGAGAAGCACTTGACCCATCCATATGTTCTCTTTCCATCAGAAAATCCTTTAATCAATACTCCATCCAAGGCATCAAATTGCCTGATTGATTCAATGTTTTCTTTTGAATCTAGTTTGACATTTAGAGTACCTGGAAATGGTACATATCCAATTTTACTTTTGAATTGTTTTGTGTATCCTTTAAGCGACATATAGTATGCACCTTCTCCCATTCCAGAGATCAAATTTCCACGAAGCTCAATGTGCGAGGGTGAAGATTTCAGGCTAGAATTCAGTATTGTTGAGAGTTTTATCATCTCTGCAAATCCTTTTGAGGTAATTTTTACAGAAGACACCCTTCCATTTAGGATTCTTTCTATGAACCCACCTTGTTCTAATTCCACAAGGTGCTTGGATGCTGCTTGCTGAGATTTTTTTATGTTCTTTCCTAATGCGGAAGTAGTTACAGGTACAAAATTGTATTTTGCGCCTTTTGATAAGAGATAAGATAGCGTAAGAATGTGTTGAATCTTAATGTCAGTCATTAAAAATTCTAAACAACGCCTAGTTCTGAAAAGGTTCTTAGAGTTAATCCGTCTGCATTAGTTAGTTTTGCAACTCTATGACCAATAACACATTCTATTCCTGCATTCTTTGCACCTTCAAGTAATCGTTGTGTAATGATTCCATCAAGTACAAGATACTTGACTCCAGATTGACTTGATAATTTGCTAACAAGCTCACTAATTGGTACTTTGAATATCTCTTTTTTGTCACCATCAAGTGCGATTGCTTCTAGAGTTTCATTGAGATTAGGATAAATCTGTGATGCCAAATCTGCAATAGGCTTATCCTCAGTTTTTGCAGCTGTCTTTGGTTTAGAACCTCCTTCAATTTCTTTTGCAACTGGACCAAGAATTTCATCAATTCTTGTCGGAGTGAGTTCTTCAACTTCAATTCCAGAATCTGCACGAAGTTCATAATCAATGTTAACAACTGATTTTAGCTCTTTGAGAATAAAGCCGCCAGACCTGTCACCATCAAGAAATGCAACAACATGATCTTTTTTGTTACAGAGTTCTTTTATTGATTCATCTATTCTTGCACCTTCAATTGCAAGTGTATTATCATAACCAGCTCGAAGTAAGTTGATAATATCTGCACGACCTTCGACAAGAATTACCCAACTTGAATCAAAGACGCCAGAACCACATGGAAGATTTGATGGTCCGTATGTCATAACTTTACCAGAGTTGCCTTCATGAACATCTTTTAGCATGGTGTCACCCTCGCTAACAGTTTTTGTTGCCCATTTTTGCTTGATCTCTTTTGCTCTTCGGACAATATCGTCTTTCTTTGCAGCCCTTACATCATCAATTGCATCTAGAGTAAATTTACAATCAAATGGTCCAACTTTATCAATACTCTCAATAGCTGCAGCAATTAGTGCGCAGGTATCAATGTCAGTACTCATTGGAATTAGTGCGTCACCCTTTGTAGTGTTTGCAGTGCTATTGGTGTTTACTTCAATTCTTCCAACTTTGGATACTCTTTGGAGTTCGTTGAGATTCATCTCTGGTCCCAACAGTCCTTCTGTTTGACCGAAGATTGCGCCGATTATATCTGCCCTTTCAACGAGTCCATCAACTTCATAGGAAAGCTTAACATGATATTTGACAATTCCTGATTTTGACATAACATTATCATCTCCTTATACATAATGAGATTACTTCTAGAGTTGAATATATTTGCTTATCGATAGTTTTTACAGAAAATCCGTAAAATCTGCAAAAATTTCTTAAAATTTGAGCTTGGGATCCTCTTCTAAAAGATAAAAATGGAAAAAAGAGAGTGTTTACTCTGTGCTAAAAGAGTGACCACAAGAACATGATTTGGTTACGTTTGGATTGTTGATTTTGAATCCAGAACCCATCAGACTCTCGATATAGTCGACGTTTGCACCTTGTAGATGGTCGATACTGTAACTATCGATAACGAGTTTTACTCCGTTTTCTTCAATTACCTTATCATCTTCTTCTGGTTGTTTTTCAAATCCCATTCCATAGGATAATCCTGAACAACCTCCACCTTGAACATAAACTCGAAGATACTCAGGTTTCTCAGATTCCTCAGCCATGAATTCTTTGATCTTTTCAGCAGCCTTTGGAGTGACAGTTACAATTTTTTGAGTTTGCTCAGTTGCCATGACCAAAATGCATTCTCAAATTATAATAAGCTTTTCACACGGTACCGACTAGGAATTTAACAAAATAAGAAGGAAAATTAGGGATAGCTTATTTTTTTGACTTGTTTACAAATGCAGTCATTCTTTCTTTACGATCAGGATGTGTAAAGCAATTTCTCCAAGCCAATAATTCTAGAGACAGTCCAGTATCAAGATCTGCGTTTCTTCCTTTATTGATTGCAATCTTTGACATTAAAACTCCCATCGTAGAGTTTGCAGCAATTTGTTGAGCCATTTTGTTTGCTTCTTCTGTTAGTGATGCTAATGGAACAACATGGTTCACCAGACCAATCTCTTTTGCCTCATCAGCTTTAATCATCTTACCAGTGTACACAAGCTCTTTTGCTTTTGCTATGCCCACTATTCTCATCAATCTTTGTGTACCACCCCATCCAGGAGGGACACCGATTGTTACTTCCGGTTGTCCAAGTTTTGCAGTGTCTGCAGCGATTCTAATATCACAAGACATTGCAAGTTCACATCCTCCGCCAAGTGCAAATCCATTTACTGCAGCAATTGTTGGTTGTTTAACTAATTCTACTGTTGAAGTAACTAGCTGACCAAGTTTTGCATATTCGACTGATTCGTCTGCAGAAATTTTTGACATGTATTCAATGTCTGCTCCTGCAGAGAAGGCTTTTTCTCCTTCACCAGTGAGAATGATGACTTTGATTTTGTCATCGGTTCCAATAGATTCGAATGTTTTGATTAACTCCTTTGCAACATCCATGTTCATTGCGTTGAGTTTATCAGGTCTGTTTATCTTGACAGTGCAAATGCCATCAGAAGTAGATGTAGTAACTAGCGACATTGAATATGTGCGATGTGATACTGAACTTAAATGTTCTCTAGGAACTTGAAATTTTTCCCCATTGGGCCAAAGCAGAAGCAGCAGCTACCCAGGTTCTAAGGTCGCTGTAAACTGGAACATTATGTTTCTCAACCAGTTTTGACATTTTTTCAGTGTATGGACCACCGTTGCATCCAACTAGTATTGGTTTCTGTTTTTTCTGTTGGAATTCAGCAAGATAATCAACGATTGTTTCTTCGAGTGGGTCATCTTGGAAGACAAACCATGGCATTGCAATATCAACATTTTTCTCATCCATGAATTGTTGAATGACAAATCGATAATCATCTGCAGTGGCACCACCACCAACATCTGCGGGGTTACCATTGTGAATTGGTACTGCAGGTGGGAAACGATCCTTCATCTTTTTGATTAGTGCAGGAGACATTTTTCCAATTGTAAGACCATGCTTTTCTAATTGATCAATTGCACCAATCATCGGGCCAGCACCATTACTAGTCATAGCCACACGATTTCCTTTTGCAGCAGGTTGCCATGCCAAAGCCTTTGCTACTCCGACAAGATCCTGATAACTATCAACTGAAATAATTCCTGCCTGCTTGAATGCACCCATGATAATTGCATTTGAACCACCAAGGGAACCAGTATGAGATGCAGCCTGTTTTGCACCTGCAGCTGTCCTTCCACTCTTCCAGATTACAATGGGTTTCTTCTTTTCTTTCATTACACGTTTTGCAGTATTGATGAATTTTCTACCATCGCCAAATCCTTCTACATATAATGCGATAACTTTGGTTTGAGGATCATTTGCAGCATACCAAATCATGTCTGCTTCATCAACATCAGAACGATTACCAAAACTGATCATCTTTGATAGACCAAATGAGTCAGCGCTCTCCAACATGCTAATTCCCATTGTTCCACTCTGTGAGAAGAATGCTACATTTCCTAATTTTGAGCGAACCATTCTTTCTTGGCCTTGGAATGCGCAGTCAAGACGATTAGCAGCATTGAACATTCCAATGCAGTTAGGACCAATAATTCTGATATCGTGTTTTGCAGATAATCTTGCAACTTCAGCCTCATATGCTGCTCTTTCTCCGCCTAATTCTTTTCCTCCACCAGAAACAATTACAACATTATGAACTCCTTTCTTTGCACAGTCTTCTAAGACAGGTGGGGTTACTGACAAATCAACTGAAACCACAACAAGATCAACTGGATCTGGAATTGCAGCTACGGAAGGATAGCATTTTTGTCCAAAGATTTCTTCTGACTTTGGATTAATTGGATAAACTTTTTGTTTGAAATCATAATTTACTAGACTGTCTAAAATAGAGTTGCCAATCTTTCCAGGAGTTGCTGATGCACCTACTAGGGCAACAGATTTTGGTGTAAAGAATTGTTCCATGTGTTCTGCGTTTGGTTTTGCTTTTGAGATAGCATCTTTTTTGATCTCTTTTTTGAGTAGAATTTTTGCATCAACTACTGCATATGATTTTGGATATACCACCACAGGGTTAAAGTCAATGCTATCAAAGTGAGATGCATTATCAACACCTAATTTTCCAATCTGAACAAGTGCTTTTGATATCATGTTAAGATCAATTGGCTTGCTTCCACGGAATCCTTTGAGCATTTTAGAGCCCTTTAGCTCATTTAGCATTGATTTTGCATCAGATGTAGTAATTGGAAGCATTCTAAAGGCAACGTCCTTCATTACTTCAGTCAATATTCCTCCCATTCCAACCATAATTACTGGACCAAATTGTGAGTCATTTTGTAAACCAACGATTAGTTCAACGCCTTTGTCAACCATCTTTTCTAAGAGAATACCTTTTACTTCAACACCTTTTTTCTTGGATAATCTGCCATACATGTCATTGAATGTCTTTTTTACATCAGCGACATTATCGATTCCAACTTTAACTCCACCAACATCGGTTTTATGAAGAATTTGTGGGGAGACGACTTTCATAACAAGAGGAAATCCTAGCTTCTTTGCTTGCTTGACTGCTTCATCTGCAGATGTTACAAGGGCATAACCTGGAACTTTAATGCCATATGATTTTAGAATTGATTTTGATAGTTCTTCTGTGATAACCTTGTGACGGGTTTGAATTGTTTCATCAAAGATTTTTTTCACAGAATTCATAAGTCGATCGGTGAGAACAAAATTCAATATATTAAACTTTGGTCAAAGGTCAAATTCTGATTTGAAATTTTTGTAGAATTTTCTTAAATTATCATTAACAAGTGTGATATTTTCATCAATATCATCACGTATTTTCTGAGGATCAATGTACGGGATTTTGTCAATCTTTTCTTGAGTGTTATCCAACCAAAGATTCACCATAGAGTCATCAACCTCTAGATGAAACTGAAGACCGACTGCAGTTCCAATCTGAAAAGCCTGATTTTGATACATTGAGGAGCGGACGAGTCTTTTTGCAGAACTTGGAAGATCAAATGTGTCACCATGCCAGTGAAATACTGTAAACGGATTATCAAATCCAGAAAAGAGTCCAGTTTGTGATTCTGGAATTAGGTCATGATAGAATCCAATCTCTTTTTTTGGACCAGGAAAAACTTTCGCGCCAAATGCTTTTGCAATTAACTGGGAACCCAGACATATTCCTAAGACAGGTTTTTGTTTTGAAACGTATCTCCGAATCAGCTCCTGTTCTTTTTTCAAATAATCTCTATCATCGTTTGCAGATTCTGGTGCACCCAGAACAATTAGAAATGAATATTCTTCATCAGGAATCTTTTCATGCTTTGCATTAATTGATGTTATATCAAACCCATCAGATGAAAGAATTTTTCCAAGGAATCCTGAGCCCTCAATACGAGTGTTCTGAATTGCAAGAACATCACTCATTTGTTATTATCCACCAAAGTTCTTAATATGTTCAAGTGACTATTGTTATCGTGCAAGTTTCATTACAAGAGATTCAAGACATCCAAAACTTTGTTGATACATTAAACCAGCAGACCCAAAGTGTAGTCGTAGTTGAAGGCAAACGTGACGAACTAGCCTTGAAAAAGATTGGGTTTTCAGGAAAGATAATTCAATTTCATAAATTTGGAGGAATTACAAGGTTTTCTGATCATATAGCAAATTATGATACAGTCATTATGCTTCTTGATGGAGATAGAAAGGGCAAATATCTTACTGGACGTATAATCTATCAGATACAAAGAAGGACTAGAATTGATTTATCGTACAAGAAAAAACTCGTAGAGATTACTAAAGGAAAGATTCGATTTATTGAACAACTAGTATGTTATGAATCGTATTTAGTATAGAAAATTTAAGGCCAGATGCCTTTTTGGTTGAATGCTTCTACTACTCTACCAACTGCCAAAACCATTGCAGCTCTTCTCATGTCAATTTTATGTTTCTTTGATAGTGCATATGTATCTCTAAAGCCTCGAGTAATGTTTGCCTCCATTTTGTTTGCAACTTCTTCAAATGACCAATAGTACCCCATGTTGTTTTGAACCCATTCAAGGTATGATATGCATACTCCGCCAGAGTTTGCTAAAATATCTGGAACAACAATAATCTTCTTTTTGTAAATTATTGGATCTGCTTCTGGTAATGTTGGACCATTTGCAGCTTCGGCAATAATTTTACATTGTAATTTTGCTGCAATCTTTTTATCGATTTGATTCTCCAAAGCACCAGGAATCAAGATATCACATTTTGTTGTAAGTAATTGCTCAGTGGATACCTTTTTGCTTCCAGGGAATCCAACTACAGAGCCCCTGTTTTTCTTGTATTCGATTAACTTGTTAACTTTGAAACCATTTGGTACAATTATGGAACCTTTAGAATCGCTTGCTCCAATAACTTTAGCGCCCATCTTCTCAAGATATTCACCTGCAAATGTTGATGCGTTTCCAAATCCTTGTAATACGACTTTGGCGCCTTTGAGTTTTAGTTTAATTGTTTTTGCTGCTTCTCTTACACAATATGCAGTACCAAGACCGGTTGCAACATTTCTGGCTAAAGAACCACCCATTGAGATTGGCTTGCCAGTAATTACACCTGGAGAGTATTTGTTTTCATTTAATTTACTAAAAGTATCCATGATTTGCGTCATCTCTTTTCCAGTTGTATAGACGTCTGGTGCAGGAATGTCTTTTCCTGGACCTATTACTTCAGATAACATGTAAGCAAATCTTCGGGTAATTCTTTCTAGCTCACCCTCGCTAAGTTTTTCTTTTTTAGGATTAACAAAAACACCGCCTTTACCACCACCTAATGGAACATCCACTACTGCACACTTCCAAGTCATCCATGATGATAGTGCCATGACTTCTCTTTCCATGTACTTTACTCCACCTTCTGGATCAAAGTATCTAATTCCTCCTTTGTATGGTCCACGGTCATTGTTGTGTTGGCTTCTAAATCCAGTAAATACACGAATCTTTCCGTTATCCATCTTTACGGGAATTTTAATTCTAACCAATCTATTTGGCATTGTAAGATAATCACGCATTCCTTTGTCTTTAATTCCCAAAACATCACATGCATCATGAACTTGTTGTGATGCATTCTCAAATGGATCTACATTTGCCAAATTAACCAACTTGATGATCTTAGAATTGTATTTAAACGCTGTCCTTATCTGAATTTGGAAATTTGTTTTTGATCGCTAATTGATAAATTTTCAATGATTAGATGTACACTTTTTTGAATGTCATCTGTCTCTCTAATTTTTCAATTGCGTCATCTAATGCTCTAATGTTTATTTCTAGAAAATTAGATAGATGATACATTGCACCATATTTGTCTCCAATTTTTGAGACGATGTTATTTTTTTCAAGAACCTTCATGTGATGTTGAACTGCCTTGTAGTCCAAATCAAGTTCTTGCGATAGTTGATGTGTGTTAAGAGGTTGCTTGAGAAGCATCATTACAATTCTTAATCTTGTAAAGCCTCCTCTGGTACTGGTAAAAAGATACATCAAGAGTTTTTTTGTTTGCCGATCAATCTTTCGTTCAGGGCTTAGTTCTGAAGATCGGATGACTTGTCGGAATTCCATCAGTTGAGAAATACTCATGACCAATCATAATTGTTGAAAATAGCATAAAATACTATTTCCAGATCTATACCATATGTCACAGTAACTGAGACTAGAGTTAACAATTACCCTTAAATTGACTTAGCATAAACTCGTTTTGAAATGATGGCATCACGCGGTTATGATATGACGCCTACAATGTATTCTCCAGATGGTAGAATTTACCAAGTAGAATATGCCATTGAGACAGTCAAGCGTGGAACCCTAGCAATTGGGATTAAATCCAAAGAGGGTATCATCATGGCAGTTGAGGAAAAACCACGTGCATTACAGACATCAAATATTACTCAAAAAATATTCCAAGTCGACCAGCATATCGGCGTGGCCGCAGCAGGATACATTCCAGATGCTCGAGTTCAAGTAGATAATGCAAGATTCTTCTCACAAGGAAACAAGATGACCTATGATGAACCAGTTGAGGTAGAGACGGTTGCAAAACATCTAGCAGACCAGTGTCATCAGTTTACACAGTATTCCGGAGTCAGACCATATGGTGTTGCACTAATCATTGCAGGAGTTGACCAGAAAGGTCAATCAATCTATGTTACAGATCCTAGTGGAACTTTTGTTCCATATGCAGCAGTTGCAATTGGGGCTTCAGCTGATGAAGTAACAGACTTTTTGGAGAAAACATACAATGATGGCTTGAGTTTAGAAGATGCAGCCGCACTTGCAGTAGCTGCTATCAGCATTAAATCAGAAAAGAAAGACGGTGTAAAAAATATCAAGATGGCAAAAATCACTACTGAGAAAAAAGTTTTAGAAAAGATCACAGAGAGCGAGATTGAAAAATATCAGCAAATTGCTAGCCAAAAATTCAAAGTGTAGTTTTGCTCTTTAGTTTTAATCATAAATTAAAAAATTATTTTGACGAGGTTATTTTCTAAATGGGATTAGGCAGTAGCTACTGGGCAGAGGTAATTGAGGTACTAAGGGATATCATTCCAGTTTATGATAAAGTAAATTCATACATTTCATTGGGAAAAGACAAGGAACACAGAAAGCGAGGCATCTCTGGCAGAGTTCTTCCAGGAAACAAAATTCTTGATGCAGGTTCAGGTTTTGGAAACATGTCAAAAACTGCATCAGGGATTTGCAATGAAGATATCACAATTACACTGTATGACCCGCTAGTTCCAATGCTAAAAAACACAGGAATGTTTTTCCAAAAAACACCAGATATGTCTTGCGGAGTTTTTGAACACATTCCGTTTCAAGATGAAAAGTTTGATGCAGTACTTTGCGGTTATTCATTACGAGATGCCATAAGCTTGAAAATTGCAATCTCAGAGATTCATCGAGTGTTGAAGGACGGAGGTAGATTTGTAATAGTAGATCTTGGAAAACCTGATGAGCTATTTATCAGATTAGGAGTTTCATTTTATCTTAGAGCGATTCTGCCTATCGTTGCGCTAATTGCAGGGGGCAGACTAGGCTTGAAGTTTGGAACATTGTATGGAACATACAAGAGATGGCCCAAAAACAAAAAACTCGAAGAGATGTTAAGGGAGAAATTCTCCAAAGTAGAATTTGAGAAAGATCTTATGGGTGGGGCAATAATGGTTGCCGCATACAAATGAAAAGAGCTTTAATTTTAGTAAATGTAACTGGACTCTTAGTTGGAATCTCTTATGGATTACATGGTCCAATACTACCAGTCTTTGCAAAAAATGTAATCGGTGCATCATATACAGAAATCGGACTCATTGGATTTGCAAATTTTATTCCTTACATGTTTATCCCGTTGTTTGTTGGATTGCTACTGGATAGATTCAACAATGGATATCTTTTATCAATAGGGGTTGTAATCAACTCAACCTCAGTGTATCTGTTATCCATTGCACAATCAGTGCCAGAGATAATGGGATTTAGAATTATGACAGGAATAGCACATGCATTCTTTTGGCCCCCAAGTGTGGCAATCATATCCAATGTAAGTGATGGACGACAGCGAGTAAGAAACATTGCAAGATTTACAGGATTCTTTGTTGCCGGATTCACCATCGGGCCCTTGATTGGCTCGATACTTTTGGAAAATCTTGATGTATCATTAAGAATAGTATTCCAAATTGCAGCATTCATTCTTGCGTTTGCAATAATTTCATCACTATCATCATCAAGATACAAAATTCGCGAGCATGCCGCCAAGTTTTCTTTTGATGCAATAAGGGAGATGAAAAAATTTCCACATGTGATTATAATGTTAATCTACTGTACATCGACATTTGGCATAATTTTGACAGTATACCCTGCGTTTCTAAATGATAATTCAATGAGTGATGTGCAAATCGAGATGTTATTTTTCATATTTGGTATCTCTCGCATTGCAACACTTTTAGTTGCAGGAAAGCTGGCAAGAAGAACTAGTCATACTCTGATTGCAGCTGCTGCATCAATTGCCACAGGATTGTTAATATCGTTTGGTGCAGAATCAATGATAGAGTTTGCGGTTGCATTTTTGTTTATGGGATTTGGGTTTAGCATATTCTTCCCATTGACTATCGAAATAATCCTGAGTAAAACAAGAAAGGAGATTTCAGGTACAATCATTGGATCATATGAGACAATCTTTGGCATAGGATGGGCAATAGGTCCAATTTCTGCTGGAATAATATCAGAGATTCAAGCAAACAGTACTCCATATCTGATATTTTTTGCAATAGGAATAGGAGTTACGATTCTCTCAATAATCAAACGTAAGGAATTAGAGCCAAAAAAGAATCCAAATCTTTAATTTAAGATTTGAGTAATTGTATGCGTGATTGATTTTTCCCTAAATGTTGCAGGCAGTGAGTGGATAATCATTATTTTTGTAGCACTGGTACTGATTCTTGGAACAAACAAGCTGCCAGAGGCAGCAAAAAAATTAGGACGTGCTTCTGCTGAATACAAAAAAGCTAGAGACGAAGTGCAGAATCAAATGAAAGATTTTAGCACACAAAATGTTCAGGTCTCAGGTCCTGTGCAAAATGAAAGAGAAAAGCTTGAGATGATTGCAAAATCATTGGGAATTAATTTTGCCGGAAAGACAACTGATGAGCTAAGAGAGATTATTTCATCAAAGATTGGAAAACCAATTGAGCCAAAAAAAGAAACGGAAAAGACAGAATGAAATTACTTTTTAATTCTATAGATATTTTTGTCTAATCGCTTTTTTGCAAAGTTATAGTATTCCTTTACAATCTCAAAGCCAAGAAACTTTCGTCCATTCTTTTTGCTAATCACTGCAACCTGGCCAGACCCAAGGAATGGATCCAGTACAAGATCACCTCGCTTACTAGAATACTGCAAAATCTTTTCAATTATTTCAGAAGGAAGTTTCGTTGGAGTCTTTTCATCACCAGTCCAGTACTCTCTTTTTATTTCCCAGACATCCTCTTTATCCTTATAGTGAAGGCTACGGCCTTCTTTATTTTTGGAATCTTTTTTGAATCTAGAAAATGGATAGAACTTTCTCTTCTTTGGATTCTTGCAGACATAAAGGCAGTGGTAATGTGACGTGACAAACTTTTTCTTTGTCACTACACCGAATTGATACTTCCAAATTAGATGATTAATCGTTACAAAACCAACATCATCTAAAGCCATTAGAATATCCTTGAGATTGTTCCACCCTGAGAAGACATACATGCTTCCCGAATCCTTTAGGATTCGAAATGCTTCGGACATCCATTGAAAAGTAAAGTCATAGTAATCCTCAGGCTTTATTTCGTTATAGCCCTGCATGACTCGCGAGGCTGTTCGGTTGTAGTTTGCCTTTGTAGCTTTGAAATTTATTGCAAATGGAGGATCAGTTACTATAAGATCAATCTTCTTGTCAGGTATTTCACTCATTCCATGAATGCAGTTTACATTGTAAATTTTGTTTGGAGTAAGTGATTTCAATTTTAGATTTGTTATGGAAACCTTGCTTAATAATGTCATGAAAAATAAAGATGGAATAGTTGGAAAGTTCTATTATCTGTATTCCATCTTGCCTTTGATTTTGTTGACTAGAGCCATCTCTTCTTTGAGATGCTTTGCAAGTAGCTTTTCGTGTTCTCTCTTGTGCTTCCAGTATGCGTTTAGAACAGCTTGTCTTGATTTTGCTTTTTTGATAGCTGCTTGAAAGCTTCGATGAATCTTTGCTACTTCATTTGTGTAACTGGTCATGCTTCTAGTATCAGTATATGATAGATAACTCTGGCATGTTTACCAATTTAAACACCTGATGAGTTTACCTTGACTCGGGATTTTGCAGTATAGGCATGGTACAGGGATACAGTAGTGCGATCAATGAGGTATGCCCCCAGATATAGCTCAAGTGAATTCTCAAACAATAAATCCATTCACAGTCACTTATGAGACACCATGAAGTATAGCTGCCCAAACTGTAAGACGCGTCTAGAGATACAAAGGACATTTAACAAGAAGATGGTAATTTTTTGCCCAGGTTGCAAGCTGGAGGACATTTTAGAGTTTACAAAAAATTTTGATGAGGCGTATCTGAATTTTCTAACAAGGTTTGACAAGGGAAAGATACCAAACAAGGACCAGATGCAGCAAGGACTGCAGCAGCAGGGAATAATTCGCGATGAGGCAGAAATCAAAAAGATGATTGGCACTGCAAAGCTAGACGAGGTTACAAAATCTGTACTGTACTCAAAGAAGGATTACGTGTCATTTTACAAGGTAATGAAAAAACCAGAGCCAGAAATGGGTCAAAAGGTATCAGAATTTGGATTAGACAGTGAAATATCAAAGTACTTGTCTGAAAAAGGAATTGATTCATTTTACAAATTTCAAGAAGATGCAATATCGGAGATAATCTATGGGAATAATGTAATCATTGAGGCCCCAACTGCATCAGGAAAGACTGAAGCATTTTTGATTCCAATTGTACAGAAGATTCTTTCTGAGAAGCAAAGTTTTGGGAAAACATTTGCACTGTTTGTGTACCCGACAAAGTCACTAGCAAGAGATCAGTTTCCAAAGATAAACTCGCTTGCGCAAAGAGTTGGAATCAAAGTTGGAGTATTTGACGGAGACACAAAACAGACAGAGCGCGCAAAAATTCTAGATGAACCACCAGAGATCATAGTAACAAACTTTGATGTGCTGCACTACCACATGTTTCACCAGACAAAATTTGCTTCTCTTCTTGGATCAATAAAGTTTCTTGTTGTTGATGAGACACATGTGTACACCGGAATATTTGGCTCTAATGTTCACTATATCATCAAACGGCTAAAAAGAATTGGAAAAAAAATTCAATTTGTTGCAGCATCAGCTACCCTTGATAACGCAATAGAATTTACCGAAAAGTTGTTTGGAGAAAAGATGAATCTCATTCACGGGTCTGGAAACAAGAGCGAAACAGATTTTGTTATGCTTTTTCCATCCTTGAGAACACAGCGTGCCCTGATGGTTGATTTGACAAAAAGGCTTACACAAAAAAAACACAAGACGATGGTGTTTAGCAACTCGCATCTAAACTCTGAGCTGCTTGCAATGCAGGCAAGAAAGCAAAAGATTGGCATCAAGGTTCACAGGGCAGGGCTGATGGCAAACTATCGAAGGTCTGTTGAAAAGGCATTCAAGGAGGATGCGCTACAAGCAATATCATGCACACCAACACTTGAGCTTGGCATTGATGTTGGAAACGTTGATGGAGTGATATCATCTACAATTCCTGTAAACAGACTGGTTCAAAGAATTGGAAGGGCGGCAAGGAAAGGACAGAGAGGATATGCATTTCTGGCATTGGGAAATGACCCAATATCTCAGTACTACAAGAATCACCCTGATGACTATTTTGATGATACAGAAAAGACGTACATTGACCCCAAGAATCCTTTCGTTGAAGAGTTTCAGGTTTTGGCCATGGCTTGCGATAAGCCAATCTCAAGGCATGAGCTAAAAGAGCACTCTGATATCATTGAAAAACATCTTCAAGAGGGAAACCTTGTCTTAGTAGAAAACAGAATCGTTCCAAACTATGACACGGTGTACAAGCTGCTAAGCGAGTTTAGCATTCGAGGCATAGGAAGCTCAGTTGACATATTTCTTGATGGAAGAAAAGTAGGAGACAGAATTTTACCCATTGCATTAGAAGAGCTTCACAAGGATGCGATCTACTTTCTTGCAGGAATCAGATACAAAGTAAAAGAGTTTGAGTATCCTGAAAAAAACTTTGCAAAGCTTGAACGCATTCCAAGAGACTATCCATACTATACCAAAGCCCTAACTGAAGAGTGGCCTACAATTGAAACAGTGTATGAGCAAAGGAAGGTCTTTGGGATGGAAGTTGCGTTTTGCAAGCTGCACATACAAAAGAGCGTTTACGGTTACGTCAACATTGAGCTAGGCCAAGAGGTATCGCAGGGAAAGAAAGTTCTGCTTGAGAAGAAGCTAGAGTATGACTTTGTAACTAAAGGAATAGTATTTCATGCACCAAGACCTGAAAAAGAGATCGCAAAGTCTGAAGACCAAGAGTATGTTGAGGCAAGCGGATACCATGCAACAGAGCATGTTGTAATAGAAGGAAGCAACATGATTACCGGAGGTGTATCGCAGGACCTTGGAGGAATATCTCTAGGGGCATCAGGTCTGATATTCATTTACGATGGCGCAATTGGTGGAAATGGTGCAAGCAAAGCACTCTACGATAGATTTGAGAAAGCACTAGAGCGCAGCATGTACATTGTAAAAGAGTGCCCCTGCAAAAACGAGGCAGGATGTCCCAGGTGCACGTTTTCTTACAGATGTGGAAACAACAACGAGTATCTTCACAAGTACTCATCTCTTGAAGTCTTGCAGAGAATTAACGATGGTGAGAAGACAGTGCTAGAGGATCCAACTGAAGGCGACAGGCCATTAGTATGAAATTAAGAGTCTTGCGATAGAGTTTTTGTGTGGCCTGGATCTTCTTTACAAGCTTTGAGAATTCTAGAGTTTAGCTCTTCTTTTTCTTTTTGAGATAATTCTTTCTCCATTCCACCCATGCTCCCAGCATGCAATTTTTTCTAACTGCATAAAAACGATCCCCTGATTTTCAGCCTCGATTGAAAGAAATTGTCCGATATTACACCTAAAAGAAATGCTTCAAGATTATATTGTTGTTGAAGAGAGTTACATCATGAATGGAATTTTCTTAATATTTGCAGCACTGCTGATTGTAATTATTCCAACATCTTATGCGCAGGAATTTCCCGAATATGGAGTCAAGGTGGAAACAGTTGCAGAAAATCTTGAAGTTCCTTGGGCAATTGCGTTTGCACCAGATGACAGAGTCTTCTTTACTGAAAGAGTTGGCAAAGTAAGAGTAATTGAAGACGGAGTTCTAAATTCAGAACCGGTACTAACACTAAATGTTGCAGGAACAGAAGGCGGTTTACTTGGTATTGCGTTAGATCCAAATTTTAGTGAGAATCATTACGTATATCTTTACTACACATACAATGATTTCTTAAACACGTACAACAAGGTTGTTCGTTATACAGAATCAGATAACATACTTTATGATGAATTTATTTTGCTAGACAAGATTCCAGGTGCACCATGGCATGATGGCGGTAGGATAAAGTTCGGTCCGGATGGAAAACTGTACGTTACACTTGGTGATGCATCAGATTACAGTCGCTCACAGAAGATGGATTCTCTTGCAGGAAAAATTTTAAGAATTAATTCAGACGGAAGCGTTCCCGAAGACAATCCGTTTGAGGATTCGCTTATCTATTCACTCGGACACCGAAATCCCCAAGGTCTTGATTGGGATTCTTCTGGAAATCTTGTGGCTACAGAACACGGACCATCAGGGGAGAGGGGATTTGCACACGATGAGGTAAACGTGATAGAGCCAGGCAAAAACTATGGATGGCCAGAGATAGTTGGTGATGAGGCAGATGAAAAATTTGTTTCCCCAATACTACACACAGGAGATGAAACTTGGGCGCCATCAGGAGCAGCGTTTTACAAATCAGATAAAATTTCAGAGTGGAGTGAAAAGTTTTTTGTGGCTACACTTCGAGGAGTACATCTTCGAATGATAGATTTTGATCTGCAAAATAATGCTGTTCTATCAAGTGAAGCGTTATTCTCGGGAGAGTTTGGAAGACTACGAGATGCAAGCGTTGGCCCTGACGGACATCTGTATATTTTGACAAGCAACAGAGATGGAAGAGGAGGACCTGCGGTAAATGATGATAGAATTCTCAGAATTGTCCCCATAGTAGAAAAGACATCAGTCGAACAAGTTGCAACACCAAAAAAACAGATGGATTCAGGAGTGGACCCCCACATGATTCAGTGCAATGAAGGACGAAAGTTGATCTTCAAAGCAAACGGATGGGTTCCAGCATGTGTGAAGACATCCAGCTATCAAAAATTAATTGATATTGGCTGGGCAGCAGATCATCATCCTGATGACCACATGATAAATATGTCAAAGTAAATACCTTGAATCATGGAAAAAGTTGCAGTTGTAACTGGCAGCTCAAGTGGTATCGGTCATGAAACCGCACTAGAGCTTGCAAGAAACGGATACGTTACATTTGCCACAATGCGAGATGTACAGAAGGGTAAAAAAATTCTAGATATTGCTAAAAAAGAAAATCTAAAGGTTGAGGTTTTAGCGCTTGATGTAGACAAGAAAGAATCTATTGAATCGGCGGTAAGTGAGATCCTAAAGAAGAAAGGAAGAATCGACATTTTAGTAAATAATGCAGGATATGGCTTGTTTGGTTCTCTTGAAGATGTATCAGTCGAGGAATTCAAAGCACAGTTTGAGACAAACTTTTTTGGAATAATAAGGCTCATACAACAAGTTGCACCAATTATGAGAAAGCAGGGTGACGGATTTATCGTCAACATCAGCTCCGTTGCAGGAAAGATTGGATTCCCAGGTTCTCCTGCATACATTAGCTCAAAGTTTGCACTAGAAGGACTGAGCGAATGCTTGAGGTACGAGCTTGGTCAGTTTGGTGTAAAAACAATCATCATCGAACCAGGTGTAATCAAGACAAACTTTTTTGATTCAATGAAGGTTACAGAACCAAAAGCAGATTCACCATACACTGAGATTACACACAAAGTAATTGCAGGTATTAAGATGATGGCAGAGATGGGCACTCCTCCAATTGAGGTTGCAAAGGCAATCAGCAAGGCAATATCAGACAACCCCCCACTACCAAGGTACGTCGTAGGCAATGATGCATCAATGTTCCTTGAAGCAAAGAAGATGAAGACAGACATTGAGTTTGAAAATTATTTGAAAAAAGAGCTCTTTGGGGCATGACAAGACCTACGTTAAATTGATATACGCAAGATTCTGAATTTATCAAAGTCTACAATTTTGGGAAAAAATCATGAAATGGAAAACACTACAACATAACGGAATACTGTTTCCTCCAGCCTTTGAGTCTCAGGGAATCAAGATAAAGGTCAAAGGAGAGAAGGTTAGCCTTGATTTACTCCAAGAGGAGATGATATACCAGTGGGCAAAGAAGAAAGACACGCCATACGCTCAGGACAAAGTATTTCAGAAAAACTTTACAGCAGATTTTGCAAAGACATTAGATCCTAAATTCAAAGGAATAAAGTATGAGGACATTGACTTTTCAGAAGCTTTCAAAGTTGTAGACAAAGAAAAAGACCTCAAAGAGATGATGACAAAGGAAGAAAAAAAATCACTTGCTGCAAAAAGAAAAGAGCTCCGCGAAAAGATGAAAGAAAAGTACGGCAAGGCAGTAATGGATGGGCAAGAAGTTGAAGTTGCAAACTACATGGCAGAGCCTCCAGGAATTTTTATTGGAAGAGGGGAGCATCCGTTAAGAGGAAAGTGGAAGAAGAGAGTCACTCCAGAAGATGTCATACTAAATCTAGGAAAGGATGCAAAGGTACCGCCTGGTAAATGGGGCAAAATTATTCATGATCAAAATTCCATGTGGCTTGCAAGCTGGATGGATGATTTAACACAAAAAAGAAAGTACGTTTGGCTTGCAGACACTGCTGGACTAAAACAGGAACGTGACCAAGCAAAGTACGACAAGGCAACAAAGCTTGCAAAGGAGATTGAGAAAATAAAGAACAGCATTGTCAAAGATATGAAGAGCAAGGATCCGAAACTAAGCAGGATTGCAACTGCGTGTTATCTTATTTACAGAACTGCAATGAGAGTAGGAGATGAAAAGGATCCCGATGAAGCAGATACCGTTGGTGCAACCACTCTAAGAAAAGAACACATCAAGCTAACAGGAAAAGCAATAGAGTTTGATTTTCTAGGAAAGGACAGCGTGAGATGGCAGGAGACAGTTCCAGCTGAAGGACAGGACAAGCAATTTTACGATAACTTGGAGAAATTAATTGCAAACAAAAAACCCAAAGATGAAATCTTTGATGGAATTACCTCAAGACACGTTAATGCATACTATTCCAGCATAGTGAAGGGATTAACAGCCAAAGTGTTTAGAACGTATCTTGCATCAACTGTTGTAAACAGCTACCTCAAAAATCATGATAATGTAAAATCAAAATCAGCAAATGAGAAGCTTTACCACGCAAAGATGGCAAACCTAGAGGCTGCAAAGATGTGTAACCATAAAAGAACTATTCCAAAGACTTACGAAACTGCACTGCAAAAGAAAAAGGAAACCCTGAAGAAGGCAAAGGAATCCACCCCAAAGACAGAGAAGCAAAAAGAGAAGCTCAAAGACCGAATTGAAAAATTAAAGCTGCAAATTGACCTGTCTGAGAAGACCAAAGATTACAACCTTGGCACATCATTGAGAAACTATATCGATCCCAGAGTCTTTAAGGCATGGACAGATGAGGTAGGCGCAGAGTGGGAAAAGCTATACACAGCGGCATTGCAGAAAAAGTTCCTTTGGGTAAAAAGTGCAGATGTAAAGTGGAAAGACATCTCCCAGCAGTACTAGAAAGGTTATCTTCTTTTTCAACTTGTTCAGTCAAGTACGAAAATGATTATTGGTTCTAGATGCAAAACATGGCCAAATTTTATAACCTCCAAGAACGTCTCGTCTAATATGAAAACAAGCGTTTTGTTTGTGCTAGCAATTTTCACACTAGGTGTTTTCACGGTAAACTATGCTTATGCCGCACCAGGCATTGAGATTTCAGGATACAAAACAAACATCAACCCAAGTGACAGCATTCTGATAGTTGGAACAGCTGAAGGAATCACGTCTTACAAGAGAGTGAACCTGTCAGTGTACGACCCAACTGGAAAACTAATCTACTCACCTAACTTGATGGTAAGCGGAGATGGAAGCTTCAACTATTTGATACATCCAACTTTACCATCATTCAAGTCAGGCGCATACAAGGTAGTAGCCAGTCACCCAGACTTGCAACAGACATCTGAATTCACATTCACAGTAGGAGGAGCTGTATCGGCCCCGACACCTACACCAAAACAGCCTGCAAAGATTACACTTGAACATGTAATCACAGGAGGTACTTTGCTTGATGTTATGGCAGATGAGCAAGCAAAGTCACTGGTTCTAGGGATTGCATCTACAGGTGACGGACAGATAGTTGTTGACTTGCCAAGAGAAATTCTTGATGCAAGACTAGGTGGTTGTACAGGAGATGATGACAGTCTGTTTGTACTAGTTGACGGTGAAGAAGAGAGCTTCGAAGAAACCAAAGACGCCAACATGCGACAAGTTACAATCAACTTTGCAGGCGGAACTGAAGAGATAGAAATTATCGGAACTTGTGTTGTTCCAGAATTTGGAGCAATTGCATCAGTGATAATGATTATTGCAATAGCAGGAGTCATTATGATTTCAGCAAAATCAAAGTTTGGTATGCCCAAACTCTAATCTTTTTTATTTATCAAAATCATGCAGCGCTGATTCGCGGTAGCTGGCATAAAAGATGAATAGGATCATCAGAAAATGTGGAGCAGTTATCACACTGTAAATGAAGCGGCTGGCTACAGACTTCACAAAACTTTTTCACAGAAAGTGTCAGTCCACAGCATCTGCATGAATCTATTCTCATAATTCTTGCTTTAAAAAAAAGTATTAGACGTTTGGTGTGTAGTTTCTGCACACCCACGGTAAACAGACTGTAACCATTGTTTCCACTCCAAACAATCAGACTCTACCCTTTTGATTATGCAAAACTCCTCGCTCAAGCATCCATTGGATTCCAATTGAAAACTCATCGTTTGTCATTCCATCAGAGGACCACTTTGCAGAGTTTGATTTAATCCAAACTGGAATTTCGGTGGGAGATGGTGCTTTTGGAGGTTTTGAGAACGGAACTTTGATCATGTCTTTTTCTAAAAGAAACTGCAGTGTGTTGATGTACTCTTGATCAGAAATGCTAGAGGAGGTCCAGAGTTTTGTTGTATGCTTGAACCAGTTTGGAATTTGCACAATATCATATCCTACAGTTACAACAAAAGAAGTTCTCAGTGCATCACCGGAGGATGTTGTTGCCATGCATCTAACAGTTGTCTTGCCAACCTTGAATACTGAACCTGATGTCTTATCGCACTGAACATGCAATGCACCATTTGAATCACTAGCTTTTACATCAAATGATACAGGTATTGGAACTTTAGAGACACGATAGATATCTCCACCTGATGAGATTTGTGGTTTAACATCATTACTTGATAATGCATATGCACTAGCACTTATTGAGCTAATCATTAGTGTCATTACAGACAAAATTAGAACAAAATTGTTCATTGAACATCATACCGTCGCATGTTGTTTTGATCGCAACTTTAGTTGGTTTTATGCAGTTAAAGCTTACTATACAATTCTATTTTTCAAAGAAATAAAAGAAAAAATGATCAAAATCAAAAAAAAATTAACAAATAAAGTTGTCAATTATCAAAAAAAACTATACAAGCACTACTTTTATCGTTTGATCTTTGCGTTTTAACATGGCTGCAAGAAGAAAAAGATCAGCTAGACGAACAGCTACAAAGCGTAGAGCTGCAGGTGGAAAGAGAAGATCTGCAGGTGGAAAACGCAAGAGCTCAAGAAGATCTACTGCTGGAAAGCGAAGATCATCAAGAGGTAGCGGAGCTAGCAAAGCTAAGAGAAAAGCAGAAAGTGTTGCCAGAAAGAGAAAGAACGAACTTCAAAAGGCACTAAACAAAGTAAAGTCTTTGAAGAAGGCAACAAGACAAGCTGAGAAATCAGCAAGAAAGAGAAAATCTGCTTTCACACAAGCTGCAAAAAGAGCAAAAAGTACCCGATAAGGGTCTTTCTTTATTTTTTATTATTTTTTTATTTTCATCAACAGCATATGTAATATAGTAATACTTTATGAGATGGTTACGTCATGTTTAACCTATTCAAACAGACACTAAGATATAGTCTCATCATACGTAGGCCCAACATTGAAACTAGCAACTAGGAGTAAACATAGAGGAGTCATAGGCGTCGAAGCAGCTATCGTAATGATTGCATTCGTAGTTGTAGCAGCCGCACTGGCTTTTGTAGTGTTAAATTCTGGATTTTCAGTTACTCAGGATGCAAAGACTGCAATCATCTCAGGATTGAATGAAGCATCAAGTAGCTTAGAAGTTGCAGGCAAAGTAACTGGCATAGCATGTACTACATCTGCAAAGGGATGTGGAACAACACCATACCTTAATGCAACAGGAATTCCACTTCGAATTGCATCAGGCGGAGACGTAGTTAATCTCGATGAGAACTACATCCAAGTAAGATATCTAAGCAATTCAATTGAATACGATGATATCTACATTGGTGCAGTAACAGCTTCTACACCAACAAGTCTAGAAGGAGGTTTTGATGCAGGAATTACTGCATTTTCAGAACTAGGAACAGCAGACAACCCAGTTGATCAAGCATTGACATCTGGAACTTATGCATTCACATACTGGAGTGTTTCAAGAGGAACACAAAATGCCATTCTAGATGAAGGTGAGCACGCAACATTGGCAATTGGATTTGACAGTAATGCAACTCCAGAAGAAAGACCAGCGGCACTAGACAGAATTAGAGTTGAAGTAATTCTTTCAACTGGTGCAACACTAACAGTAGAGCGAGACATTCCAACACTATCAAAAACAGTTGTAGATTTGGGATAGATCGTTTTTCCATCTTTTTATTATAATCAAAACTATACATAGCTAAAGTGCCAATATTCACTTGGAGATGAATCTGCGTTCTAGACTGTATTGAAAAAATTCGGAACAAGACCTTACAGTGCAGCTCTTGTGAGAACATGGTGATTTTTGAAATTATTTCAAACGTAGAATGTGATTGGGGAAAGCATACAATAATTCAATGCCCTAGATGCGAAGATTTGTTCACAACTGATGGCCCATGTCAGGCATTTTCAAACTTGATCAGATTGGTAGAGTTTAACAAGACGCTTTTGACAGATGATGAATCACGAGAATATTCAGAGTCCATCCACCCTTGTGATTTTTAATCTGAAGGATTATACCATGTAT
This sequence comes from Thermoproteota archaeon, assembly GCA_003352285.1. Taxonomy (NCBI): domain Archaea; kingdom Thermoproteati; phylum Thermoproteota; species Thermoproteota archaeon. The sequence continues at coordinate 213,245 of QQVN01000005.1, forward strand.
TGAGATAATTCTTGCAAGATGTCATCAAATAAGGAAATCGTAAAGAAATTTTATGATTCCTTCAAAAGGAAGGATTCACTGAATGACTTTTTCCACGACAACATAGAGTGGATTACTATGAATGGCATGCCTAATGGCGGCAGATATGTTGGATTCAAGGCAATAATGGAAGATTATTTTCCAAAGATGCTATCCAATTTTGGTGAGTTTCACGCATTGCCAAAAGAATTTCTTGCCAGAAAGGACAGAGTAGTAGTTTTCGGAAAATACCATGTAAAATCCAAATCAGGAAAGGAAGGCAAAGTTCCTTTCTGCCACGTGTACACATTGCATGAACAAAAGATTGCAAAGTTTGAGCAGCATATTGATACAAAAAAAATTCAGGAATATCTTTAGAATTAGTGCAATTGAGTCATTTTTGAGGTTTAGAATCATTTAATTTGCAATATTTTACGCATAATCTCATGCCGGGGTAGCTCAGCCTGGCCTAGAGTGCCAGCTTCTCCAAAGAAGGCAATACTCATAATCTGGAGGTCGTGGGTTCGAAACCCACCCCCGGCATTACAAGCTACCACATAGAAAAATAATCCTCATACCGGAACGAATGTCCAAAAATCGGTATTGGTTTTTGTTAGGATCTTAGAACTAAAACTGTACAGTTTTTTGCTTATTGTTTAGAGTTTTCTGCCTTTTTTTCAGTTGTTTCTTTGTTGTTTTTTTTCAGTTTTGAAAAGATGTTTTTGAACATAGGGCTACAATCAATGACCCAAATATAAGGCAAGGAATTAGCTTTTTACAACTCAAGCACTCAATAAAAAATGAACGAGAACCAGTAGCTACCTCTTATTTAGACGAAAAATCATGAGAGAGGTACTTGGTAAAGGATCCCATAGCTTTTCATAAAAAACTAGGAGGAAAAATTTTTGTCCAAAGCAAGCTAGACAAGATTACTCAAAAAGACATAAAGATAATTTACACGCCGGGGGTTGCCAAAGTTTGCAAAGAAATTAGCAAAGACCCAAAGCAAAAGTACTCACTAACATCAAAGTCAAACAATGTTGCAATAGTTACAGACGGAACAAGAGTTCTTGGGTTAGGAAACATTGGACCTGATGCGGCCTTACCTGTAATGGAAGGCAAGGCAATGCTGTACCGCAAGTATGGAAACGTTAGCGCATACCCAATTTGTCTTTCAACTACAAACAAAAAAGAGATCATAGATGCAATAATTGCAATAGAGCCAGTCTTTGGTGCAATTAACATTGAAGATATTGAATCTCCAAAAGTGTTAGAGATTGCACAGGAGTTGGACAGTAGGTTAAAAATTCCCGTGTTTCATGATGACGGTCAAGGAACTGCGATGGTTGCATTGGCCGCAGTTATTAATTCATTAAAACTAGTCAAGAAGAACATTTCTAACATCAAAATCGTAATAGTGGGATCTGGCTCTGCAGGATATTGGATTGCAAAGTTATTCTCTCATGCAGGATGCAAAAACTTAGTTGTAGTTGATTCACAAGGTGCAATCTATCAGGGAAGAAAGAGTACAAACAAATTCAAAAAAGAGATTGCAAAGATTACAAAACCAAAGGTAAAAGGTTCACTTGATGAATGTCTGATAGATGCAGATGTCTTTGTTGGAGTTTCAGGAATAAAGAATTTGCTCAAAAAAGAGATGGTGCAAAAGATGAGCAAGAATCCAATAATCTTGGCACTTACTAATCCAGACCCTGAAATTACACCAAAACTTGCAAAGCAGTCAGGTGCAAAGATAGTTGCAACCGGCTCGTACAATTACAACAACCAAGTAAACAATGCACTTGTATTCCCATATTTTATGCGCGCAGTGCTTGATCTTAGAATTAGAGACATCACACTGGATGTACTATACAGTGCTTCACTAGCCATTGCAGAGACATTATCCCAAAAAGAGTTGTCTTTAGAGAGAATAATTCCAGATATTAGCGATAAGAGAATCCAAAACAGAGTAACAAAGTCTCTAAAGAATCTAAAGACTGCCAAACATTAATCAGACATTACTGAATAATCACTGCATTGGTGTTCCAGTATTTTGTAGAGACTGCTAGTTTTGCAGATTTTGCAAGGTATGTGTGCGCACTGAGGGAGCATCCTCTAAGGGTTTACCAGTTTTCTTACAAAAAAAAGAACATCTTTTCAACTAGAAAGATTCTATCAAAGTCAATTCTACATTTTTTCACAGTATCAGAAAAAGATGGCAGATACATCTCCTATGATCCTCTCGGTGGAAAGGAGACATTTTCTATTGTAAATGAGATTACAAGGGCAGGAAATTATGCTCCAATCGTAGAGCTTGATTCGTTACCTTTTCCGATAAAGCTGACAAAGACAATAAAAGACAAGTTCAAGCCAATCAAAGTACACGAGTTAGGCGACCTTGCTAGACTAACATACGACCCAGAATGGCCAGAAGACTATGAATTCACACTGCTTGCATTTCCTAAAAAGAAAAAATGGTACATCGGATACATTACAAAGTTTGATCTTGATGATACGTTTTTCTGTTTCAACTATGTAGAGCAGGACGATGAGCCTCCGGCTCCGTTTCTAAAGTATTCAGGGCATAAAGGTGGAAAGGCGGAATTTACAAACAAGTTTCAGCACGGGTATCCATATCTGCCTGTGGTAAAGCTAAAAGCTGCACATCCAATTTTTGGACTAAAATAAATAATTAATCAATCCAATTACAGTAGATGTCACTTGGAATTCAATTAATGGAAAAAGTACTTTTCAAGTTTGCAAAGCAGTGGATAGCAGGAAACACAATCGATGATGCCTTAACTTCTGCAAAGGATGCATACAAGAATGGACGAAATGTTATCATCAACAAGCTTGGAGAGTACCATACATCAAAAAGCCAAATTTCTACAACTGTAAAGGAGTACCAAAAGATTTCAAATTCATTAAGAAAGTGGAATATTCGAGGAGCAATCTCTGTAAAGCCCACTCAAGTAGGTTTGTCAATTAGCCAAAGAGAATGTCATAAAAATTTTGAAAAGATTATTCAAAATGCCCGAGAGCAACACATCTTTGTTTGGATAGACATGGAATCAGCTGATCACACGGATGAGACAATTGAGATATACAATTCCTTTTTCTCAAAATATGAAAGATTGGGAATTGCTTTGCAGGCAAATCTAAAGAGAACTGAAGATGATCTAAAAAATTTAATCGAGATAGGTGCCAAGATACGTCTAGTAAAGGGAGCATACAGTGAGAATGCAAAGATTGCATTCAAGGCAAAAGAGGATGTTGATAAAAATTTCATGAGACTTGTAAGGATTCTTTTCAAAAATGGTAACGAGTTTGGTGTTGCAACACATGATGGAAAAATAATATCAAAGGTAGAGCGTTTATCAAAAAGATACCCTAAAAAATTTGAATTTCAGATGCTTAGAGGAATTCGAGACGACATAAAGCCAGGCCTAATAAAGCGAAAATTTGTTGTTTCAGACTATATTCCTTATGGCACAAACTGGCTACCATATTCCATTAGAAGAATCAAGGAGAGAAAACGAAACATTTTGCTTTTGGGAAGCTCGCTTATTCAGTCACAGCGGGTTTGAGTCTGGGCACGCATAAACTGTTGCAGGTATTGCTCTCCACCCGCACCTTTACCTGTAGAACCGGAATTTTTCCAACCTACAAATGGCTGACTAGCTACTAATGCAGCTGTAGTTGCGCTAGCAGAACGATTAGCATAAACAACACCTGCTTGAATCTTTGAGAAAAAATCATCTAACTGTTTTTGATCATTGCTAAAAATTCCTGCAGTAAGGCCATACTCTGTTTGATTTGCAAGTTTTATTGCATCATCAAAGTTTTCAAATCTTTGAACACACAAAAAGGGTAAGAAGAGTTCTTCTTTCATTAGCTTGTGGGATTCAGGAAGTTTAGTTACAATTGTCGGCTCTACAAAATATCCGTGCTCAAGACCAATAGCATTAATTACAGAACCGCCAGCAAGTACTTGGCCATCTTTTTTTGCAACATTTACAGCATCTTCAAATTTTGATTTTGCATCTTGGTTAATTACTGGTCCCAGAAATACTTCTTTTTGCCAAGGCATTCCTATCTTTAGCTTTTTTGTTTTTTCAACAAGTTTAGAAACAAATTGATCTGCAATTTCATTTTGCACGTAAACTCTGGAACATGCACTACACTTTTGTCCTCCAAAACCAAATGCGGCATTCAATACACCATCTGCTGCTTTATCCAAATCAGTATTTTTTGTTACGATTACAGGATTTTTTCCTCCCATCTCTGAGATAAAGGGTCTTGCAGATGATTTTGTAAATTCCTTAAATCCAGACATGCCAACCTCGCGTGAGCCAGTAAACGCAATTCCATCAACATCTGGACTCTCAATCAGTGTCTTGCCAACAACGCTTCCAGAACCAGTCAAAAAGTTGATTGCACCTGCAGGAAGTTTTGGGAAGATAATTTTTGCAAATTTGTATGATGATAACGGTGTATCGCTTGCAGGTTTTAGCACTGCAGTGTTACCGGTGATTAGCGCACCAGTAGTCATTCCAATTGCAATTGCAGATGGAAAGTTAAACGGAGCAATAATACCCCACACTCCAAATGGTTTGAGAACGGTTTGTGTCTTTTCATTAGGATTGGGATGAAATGTGGGCTTGCAGAATCCTTCATTTTTTTCTAGTTGGTAGGCATAAAATCGCATAAAATCGATTGCCTCATCAACATCACCCATTGCTTCAAGGCGATTTTTTCCGTTCTCAAATGTCATGAGTGCAGCCAAAGAAAACTTTTCCATTGAGAAGATGTTTGCACAGTCCCTAAAGATCTCGGCTCTTTTTTGGTATGAGGTACTGCTCCATTTTTCAAAGGATTCTTTTGCTGAAGCAATGGCTGATTTGGCATCCTCAATGGAAGCCTTTGGAAATTTTGCAATTAAGATTCTAGTATCTGCAGGAGATTTTACGTTAAAACAAAAATCAGAAAAGATTTCTTTGCCATTTACTATCATGGGATATGTTTTGCCAAAATTATTTTGTACTTCATCTATTGCTTTGTCAAAATTTGCATGAAACTCATTTGTAGAATTATTTTGCACTGCCTTTCCCCAAGTAAATTCATTTTCAAATTCAGTCATTGTGTGTCACCTGATGAGTAAATAACTTCAGAGATAATTCGAGATGCAAGATGTGATGTTCTGTCTTTAACATCAAAACTTGGGCATACTTCCATTATATCCATTCCAACTATACCTTTAGCTGCAATTGCTTTTAAAATATACATGGCATCCGTGCTGCTCAAACCCATTGGAACTGGAACAGAAACCCCAGGTGCAAACGCAGGATCTATGCAATCCATATCAAATGAGACATACACGTTCTTTCCAATTTTATTCAAAACAGATTCTGTGATTTTTTTTATGCCTTGCTCTTGAATGTCAAAAGGAGTTATCACTTGCAAGTTGTATTTGTTTATGTTATCAAGTTCTTCTTGTTCTGGGGTTCTAATTCCTATCTGAATGCTTGAATCAACATCAATGTTTGGAATTACATCATTTACAACAGAACCATAATAGTTTGTAGTAGAGCTTACAAAATCAGGGTGTGCATCAAAGTATACTAATGAAAATTTTTCCAAGCGGTTTGCCATGGAATGAATAATTTGTCTAGTGATAGAGTGATCCCCACCAATGGATATTGGAATTTTTGAGGAAGAAGTGATTTTATCAAATGTTTCATCAATCTCCACTCTTGTGATGTTTCCAAGATCAAAAACCTTCTTGGTACTACCAGTAAATGGACGTCCTAACGAAGTTTTCCCGCTCCGCTCAAAAGAATCACGCTCATTTGAAATCTGCCTAATTCTATAGGGGGCTTCTTCAGTGCCCTTTCGGAGTGCGTGAGATTGGGATTCATCAGGTATGCCTACAATGACAAATTCAGCATCTTCAAATTCTTCAGTATTTGCCCAGCAGATTTCATCCATGTATGGCATACAATACCTGAATTTGGGTTTTAATTATATCCCAAATCCCAATCATGATTCTCAAAGTTAAGATAAGATGTGCTTTCTTACCTTGATTGCAACTACTGCAGGTGCTGCAATGTACATTCCAAGGTTCAATGCAATGACAGATATTCCAAGCAGTAACACTTGCTCTTCAGAGCCCTGGTCAGCCAGTGTCATTATTGAAAGTGTGGAGACCATTGGTGTGATGAATGCCTTTACAGCCTCTCTGAATGCTGGGTTTTCTCTTTCCCAGTCTGCAATTGTTGGTGAGAAGGAGTAGTAGATACCATTGAATCCAGTCATAAATGATGTTCCAGATTCAGTGGATAGTAGAGTGTTGTCTCTTACTTCTCTGAGGAACTGTACTTGATGTGCCATCTCAGTTCCATATGCTGCAGTTGCTATAAGACAACCACCGCCTGCAGTGTTATCTGAAATCTTTTCACAAGTACCATTAATCAAAGTGGTTTGAGGACCACATACTCCAAACTCTGGTTCTGGAGGAGGCTCTGCACCTACTACATCGTAGATAGTATGATTTGGGAAGTTTTTATCAAACCAAGCTTTGTATGATTCTTCTTCATTGTATCTATCTACATAATACTGTGGGTCAACTTCAGGATCTGGAAATCCTGGAATGACTGTTAAAGGATCAGTTGACGGCTCAGGTAATCCAACTACTTCATAGATGGTAAAGTCTGGAAAGTTTTCATCAAACCAAGCTTTGTACTCTGGTTCATTTTGATATCGCTCTACATAGTATTGAGGATCCTTTGTGGGGTCAGGAAATCCTGGAATTCTTTTTGTTGGATCAGGATTTGGAATAAACTCTGTTGTTATTGTTACAAGATTTGATGGGTTACTTGTGCCAATTACATTAACTGCTGAAACCCTATACGAGTATGTTGTAGATGATTTTAGATCAGAGTGAGTGTAATTTGTTTTCGTTCCTGCATTTTGTGATAGCATTACAAATGCTCCTGAACCAGTCTTTGATTCTATTTTGTATCCTGTAATTTCAGTTCCACCATCTATGGTGGGTACTTTCCATGTTAGCGTAACTTGGTTCGGTGAAGACAAGACAGCTTCTAATGCAGTTGGAGGAGATGGAGTAGTTCCAGAAATTTTTGGTATAGATGATGAGCTAGGTGTTGCTGTTGCGCTATTTGATGCTGCACTTGTCCCAACAGAGTTTATTGCATAAACTTTGTAGGTGTAAGATGTTCCGGGCTCACGTTCCGGATGTGAGAAGGCCCTAACGGAACTCTCTGTGTTTTGAACTAGAGTAAAGTAAGAACCAGCACCAACTTTGGCATCGATTCTATACCCAGTGACATCAGTTCCACCATTATTGATTGGAGCATCCCAGGTAAGGTCAATTTGAATTGGTGAGCTTGCAGCAGCCTTTAGGTTTCTTGGAGGAGAAGGAACGGTGTCAGTTACAGGAGGTTTTGATGCGGAGGTAGGAGTTGCAGATGCTTCTGCGGATAGATCACTTGAACCAAGTGAATATCTTGCAAATACTACAAAGGTATAGGTCTTGTCAGTTTCAAGTCCCGTCACAGAATAGCGTGTATTTTTATCACTCGTCTGCTCTATAGTTTGATAAACTCCAGTTGTGATTTTTTCCTGGATGGTGTATCCTACAATGCTTTGTCCATAGGTTTGTGAAGGTGCCTGCCATTCAAGATCAATCTGTGTTGGGGAGACATCTGTTGCAATCAATTGAGTTGGAACAAAAGTATGCTTTGGTTGAGCTGTACTTTCAGGTGATGCACTACTTAATCCAACAGAGTTTATTGCATAAACTCTGTATGTGTATTTTGTATCAGTGTTAAGACCAGTGTGTTTGAAGAATCTCTTTGGACCATTATCATCTGCTAACACATTGTATGAACCAGTTCCAGATTTTACTTCAATCTTGTATCCTGTAACAGGCGGCCCGTTGTTAGATGCAGGTTTATTCCAGCTAAGTGTTATCTCACTTGGAGACACAGGTAATGCAGACAATCCACTTGGTGAATTAGGAGCAAGTTCCTCAACAGGGGGTGCAGATGCTTCAGATGTACTTGCAGATACAGTTGCAGAAGAGTTGCTAATTCCAACAGAGTTTATTGCAAATACTCGGTAGGTGTATGTAGTTCCAGTTACTACGCTAGTATCAGAATAGCTAGTGGATGCCGTGTTGTTTACAAGAACAGAATATGATGTAGAGTTTGACTTTTTTTCAAGTTTGTAACCAGTTACTTGTGGGCCATTATTGGCTGAGGGTTTTTTCCATGTAAGGTCAATCTGTGTAGGTGACATGTCATTTGCAGTAAGATCAGTTGGGGGATTTGGCGGAACGTGTTGAGGTGGAGATGATGATGTAGAAGTAGTAGCCACTGCTTCAGAAGAAGGCAAACTTGTACCAATTGCGTTAATTGCAGAAATACGATAAACATAGGTTTTACCAGTTTGTAATCCACTGTGGAAGTAAAAGGTGCTATTTGAGCCGGTGTTTGCAACTAGAACATTATACCCGTCTGGAACGATTTTGAACTCGATTTTGTATCCAGTGATCGGAGAGTCACCATCATCGTTGGGAGCACTCCAATAGAGGTCAATTGCCGTAGGAGACACGTCATCTGCTAGGAGGTTTTTTGGAGGATCAGGCTCAGACGCCGCATATACAGACGCACTTAGGCCTAGAGCTAGAAGGCCAAACGCCAATAGTGCAAAAATTGCTAAATTCACGATTAGTCATTACAGGCGGCGTTTAGATAGCTTCGAATTAATTATTTTAGAACTAGTGATTGAATTAAGTTAAGGCACACCCAAGGAATTGTTCTTAAGATAAGTCTACCAGGTACAGTTATGGGTGTGGTGGAATCTGCATCAATCAATGATATTTCAGACATGCTTGAATTACTAGAGGAATTAGGAAGACCAAAACCTGAAGACAAGTCAGATTCGGAATTTTTTCGCTACATGCTAAAAAGGTACATCGAAGATAGCGACAAGGGAGTTTTAGTTGTAAAAGACGACTCTAAAGTAATTGGGATGGCAAGTATGATGTTTTTAACAAGATTAAATCAAAAAAGACCTGAACTATACATACCAGAGTTAATCGTTTCAGAAAAACATCAGCGAAAGGGACTAGGAAAGATGCTAATTGATTCTTGCATAAAACAAGGCAAGGAAAAAAACTGTCATAGAATAAGACTAGAGTCAGGAAACCAAAGAACAGACTCCCATGAATTTTACAAAAAGATTGGCTTTGAGCAATCAGGTCTATCGTTTACAAAATCACTATAATTTTTTTGCAACCACGACATCAACCAAGTACTTTAGTTCAGTTCTTTTTGCGATTTGTAAATTCCATGGAATAAATGATTCCTTTTTTGTATCACTAGATATTGTAAAAGAATATTTTTTTATTTCATCCCTAAGTTCTTTTTCGTTTACAGTTCGCTTGACAGAATTTTTGCCTCTATCAAAATCATACGGGTCAGAAATTATTAGATGACCCTTTTGCATCTGAGATGAAATAGTTTTGATTAGATCAATTGGTTCTATAATTTCAAGAAGATTTAGGGCAAGTATCAAATCAAATTTTTGATTTGCAAAAGGATGCAAAAGAGAATCAGCTACAAAAAAATCAGCATTTGATAGTTTTTTTTCTTTGGCAGCCTTTATTGCAAAAAATGATTTATCAATGCCAAAAACTTGCTTGCTTGTCTTTGCCATCTGCTCAGAAATGGTACCTATAGAGCAACCATGCTCCAAGGAGACATCAGATTGAATCTGTTTTAATATCGACTTTATCTTTGAGTAAAATTTTGATTTTGAATTATTTTGGTAAATTGTTGCCCATCTTTTCTCAATTAGAGTCTGATCCTCCACATTTTTTTCTACTTTAGAAAGAGTTTTTTTGATATGAGACTTTAGTTTGGAATTTTTTGCTTCATTGAGTAGTTGGCCCCCTAGCTCTTTTCTACTGCTCAAATATGATACAAAATCATTCCAAAGAATCGCAACACCAGATACAATTGGATACAGGATATCGCATTTTTTACAAAGTAAGAATCCTTCCTTGATTTCATCAGAGCATGAAAAAACATCTAGCTCAAGTGCCCCATTACATCTAACACAAAAAATGAAATTTAGACTTGATTGATGCATTGTAAATTTTATCTGCAAATTTGGATTAATACGTATTCACAAAGCTAGATAGTGTTAAATTTAGTTCTAAAAAATCAAGTCATTATGGGAGAGTACGAAGAGTTTGCTGAGGCATTAATGGATCAATTATCAGTTGAGATTAATGAGGAAAAAGAGATTTCAGAGCTATCCAAAAAAATTTCAGAGGACTCTAGTTTTACAGTAAAATTTGAAGATATTGAAAAGTCATGCCAGGAAATTTTTGATTCACTCAAAGAAAAGATCTCCCAATATGTTGGAATTCCTGTTTCAAATGATTTGAAGATAGTGTATCCAGATTTGCATGATTTTAAAATGCTTAAAGGAAAAAAGGTCTTTGCAGATGATGCGGGCAGAATATTTACTGATAAGCTATTCGATGCAGTTGCAAATGAAAATTTAGAAAAGATTTCTAATTTGATAAAGGAAGATACTGCAAAGTTTTTAGTTTATTCAACTTATGCCAAAGGATACATCTCAAAGATATCAACTACCTATGGAGATTATCTTGACTCTAAAATTTACCTAAACAAATTTGTTCTTTCAAGCTATCCACAAATAATTTTGTACAAGCAGGGTCCACCCTATGAGTCAAGAGCAGAGTCAGTGAGGTCAGGATACACTGGTGCACTAAAGATGACGATGCTTGAAGAAACGGTTCATTCTCTTCAGGAAAACCTTCACAGAGTAAACAAAGAAGCCGTAATCAAGGTAAATACTCTAAATGAAGAGCTTGCAAGGATCATTTTAGCCTTAGATGATCAGACTTCATCAAAGTTATCAGAGTACCTTCAACTTCCTTCTGTTCCTGATGAATTCCCAGTTGCAAGAAGAGCAAATCTGTTTTTTATGCTAAATCCAGATAATTTTATCGTAAATGTGCTAGGGCCAGATGTAATGACGTTTACTAAAGTGGAAGTAGACCCAAAAATTTCTGAAATGGTTCCTGAGTTATTAGACATCTATCAGAGATGGTTAGGCCCAATTCAGACCCATCATGCTGCATTTACTACGATGGAAGGCATGGCAGAATTTGCAGTACAGGATATTCTCAGAGATGATGATGATTTCCAAAATTATCTTACAACGTTTATGGGAACTGATTATTCTTCATACAGAGTGAGAAAAAGTATGGGCAAGGACTTTACATCATCTGTTTTTGAAAAGCACGGAAAGCAGGCATTTAAAATGTTAATTGAGAACCCTCCTTCCACTAGAGAGCTAAAAGACCCATCGCTATACCTGAAAAGAATTTAAAAAATTGGAAGAAAAGTTTGATCCTTTTTTAGCAGAATGGATATCTTTTGCAAAAAGTGATCAGTATAATTTAGTAGAAAAATGTCTCAAGATGTCACAACTCCTTGAGTATCCAGAGCTTGACATTAATTCCTACGTACAAAAAATAAATGAGATTGGCAAAGCACTCAAAGTTTCAGTGACTGAAGTAAAAAATCCCACATACCTAATCTCTATGCTAAATGAAGTGTTGTTTGATAATTTTGGTTACCAAGCAGATGAAGAAGATTACTATAATCCAAAAAACAATTTTCTAAACGCGGTAATTGATAAAAAATCAGGAATACCAATTACTTTGTCAATTCTTTATGCAGAAGTTGCAAAGCATATTGGTTTAGAATTAAAGATCGTAGGATTTCCAAGCCATGTTGTAGTAAAGTACAACGAAGAGATGATCCTCGATCCATTTTATGGTGGAAGGTTATTAGAAATTACAGATCTTCAGGAAATTTTAGATAGAAACTTTGGTGAAGGAGTGGAGTTTGAGCCAAATTTTTTAGATGAGATAACAACAGAAATGATACTCATTAGGCTAGCGAGAAATTTGAAGAACTCGTATGCGCAGTCTTATGCCTATGAGAAATCCCTAAGATGTACCAACATGGTTCTTGCATTGGAAAATAATTCACCGGAAGATATCAGAGACAAAGGAATTCTTGAAGAACGAATGCTAAATTCTGATGTAGCCCTAAAATATCTAAATCAATATCTGGAGATGAATCCAAATGGAGAAGACGTGGATTTTATTTTAGAATTAATTAAAAGTATCAAAGATAAGTCTAGTCAATAATAGACGAGATATCTCTGCCTTCTTTGATCATTCTTATTTCATGTCTTGCAATCTTGTTGCGAAGGGCCTTTTTGAAGACATCAAGTTCGCTTCTTAGAGATGCGACCTCATCTTCAAGTCGTGCGACTCTCTCATAGATGGTTTCTGCTTCTTCACTCATGCTGTTGTAAAAGAAGAATTTTTCCTTAAAAAGTTATGGGTAATTTTGTTGAGGCCTTTGTTAGCTTTTTGAACTACAGATCAAATTCTTGATTGCATGCTGGACATTTTGCTCGCTCTTTTCCTGTTTGTCCGATAATGAATATTCTACCAATAGTTTTGCATAGTGGACACATTCCAGTAGTGACATTCTTTGGCCCAGTCTTGATAATTTTTTGGGTCTTTCTACGCCCCATTCTTAAAAATCCATGAAACGGTCTATTAAGTCTAAGGATGGCGCGGAGAGGGGGATTTGAACCCCCGAGTCCTTGCGGACATGGGATTAGCAATCCCACGCCCTACCAGGCTAGGCGACCTCCGCACACGCATGCTAAACTTAATCTGTAAATAAATTCATTCTTCGCCAAATCTAGAGTAGTTTTTTACGATATCCTCAATTGGGACACGTTTTCCACCAACAATCTTCAAATCAACTTGAACTTTTTTGTTCTCGATTTTGATAATATTGTATGTATTCTCAAACAATCCGCGAACTCGTTCAGATGTTGCAGTTCCAGCATTTACAATTTGTAAATTTTTAAAATTCCAAATCCAAGGTCGGTGTTTATGACCACACAAAACAAGATCTACATCAGTATCAAGAATTGTTCTTAACACATCACCTGCATCAATAACAGTTAATCGATCAGAACCAGTATCTGGAATTCCAATTAGATGGTGATGCATGGCTAGTATCTTTATGCGATTTTTGTATTTTTTCATTGTTCTCTCTAGCCACAAGTTTTGTCTGTATCCAACCTCACCTTCATTTCTATCAGGTCTAGAGGTTCCAAGGGTAACTACAACTACATCTTCTCCTAATTCATTAATTGTTTCAAAAGGAAAGAATTTTTTAAACACAAGATAACCGGTGTTTCGATAATCGTGGTTTCCACTAAGGGCTATGACCTTTTTTGTATTAAATTTAGAGACTAGTTGTTTGCATTTTGTATATTCACTTACCAGTCCCTCATTTGTTAAATCTCCTGTAATTATGATTGCATCAGGCTTTAACTCATTTACTTCTTGTAGAACTTTATCAAAGACTTCTTGTTGAAATTGAGAACCAACATGCAAGTCAGAAAGTTGAACTAGTAACATGACAAAATTATTTTCAATTGCTCTAATAAATTGTCTCTATACAAAATTCGTAGACTAGAGGGTTATTTTCAGGGTAGAGTTAAATAAGTAACATCATGACTTGCAACTGACATGGCAAAGAAAGCAGCCATCATGAAAGGAGATGGTATAGGTCCAGAAGTAGTTGATGCCATGCTAAAGATGCTAAAAGAATGCAACATGCAATCAGAATTAATTTTATGTGAAGCAGGTTCTGAACAATGGGACAGAAACGGTAGAAAGGACAAATCATACATTCCCGATGCAACCATGAAGGTTTTAGAAGAGACTGATGCATGTTTTAAAGGACCAACCACTACAATACCAGTTCCAGGAGCACCAAGAAGTGTTGCAGTAACCCTCAGGCAAAAATTTGAATTATTTTCCAATATAAGACCATGTAAGACATATCAGAGATTAACTCCAAATAGAAATCTTGATTGTGTTTGTTTTAGAGAAGCAACTGAGGGCCTATACACCGGAGTAGAAGCTACACTAACCGACGATGTTGCAATTGCCATCAGAAAAATTTCAAGACAAGGATGTAGAAGATTCATCAGTGCGTCATTAAAGTGGGCAAATGATTACAATATGAAAAAAATGGTTGCAATTACCAAAAGAAATATTCTAAAACAAACAGACGGAATATTTTGGGATGAGATACAAACTGCACTAAAAGATCATCCCGACATTGAGTTATCAGAAATTTACATTGACAACATGGCTCAACAGCTAGTAGTAGCCCCCGAGCAATTCAATGGAGCAGTACTTGTTAGTACAAATCTCTTTATGGATATTATCTCAGAGCTTGCATCCGGATTAATTGGTTCAATCGGATTAATCTATTCTGCAAATATGGGTGAGAATTATGCAATGTTTGAGGCAGCTCATGGAAGTGCACCATCTTTTGCAGGACAAAACAAGGTGAATCCTACTGCGACTGTACTATCTGGTGCATGGATGGCAGAATATCTTGGTGAGCCAGATATTAAAAATGCAATATTTGATGCAACAAATCAAGTAATCAATGAAGGAAAATACGTTACATTTGATATTGGCGGAAATGCAACTACAACACAAATGGCAGATGCAATTACAAACATTGCAAAAGAAAAGCTAAGAAAATAATTATTTTATCGCTTCAACGACAATTAATTCTTCGAAAAATAATTTCTTTGTTGCAAAAATTTTTGCTTTCAAACCCATCTTGTTTGTCTCCTCGACAAGTTTTGTAAAATTTGACAGGGATGAAGTTATAAAGAAAAATTTTCCACCCTTCCTGATGTTTGGAATTGCAGATTTGATTATTTGTAATGGAATCTCAAGGCCTTCTTTTCCACCATCAGTTGCAATATCAAGTATTTCATCAGTAGCAAGATAGGGAAGATTACAAATCACAAGATCAAATTGCAAATTAATTGCATCTGCCCCATAACAACACAAAAGATTCTGTGATGCATAGGTCTGGTTTTTTAATACATCAAGATTGATGTCTGTTCCTACAACAAAATCAAATGAACGCTCAAGTACTTTTGTTAGGTATCCAGATCCAGTTCCTATTTCAAGGGCAGACTTGCCTTTTTCATTTTTAATACAGTCTTCTAAGAAGAAAGTGTCTTCTGCAGGATCATATTGTCCTTTATGCAATTTGTTTTGCAATTTTTATTATTTCATCTCCATCTAATTCATCAAGGCGCTTTTTAGAGTTAGCAGTAATATCAAATTGTTTTAGAATGTTCTGAAGTGTCTTTCTTCTGTACGAAAAGAGCTTGTTTACAGCATGAATCATTTTCAGAGAAAGAGTTCTCTTAGATGTAATTGACAAAACAACAGAGTCAATTTTGGGTGGAGGATTGAAATTTTCTTTTCCTACATGTAGTACTTTTTCTATATCTAAACAATATTGTGCAAGAATGCTTATTGCTCTTTTTTCAGTATTTGAGAGCAATTTTTCTGCAAATTCTTTTTGAACCATTATTACTGCGCGCTCAAATTTTTGCTGAATTAGCCATTCAATTGCCTCTCTACTCTTTGAATAAGGCAAATTAGAGACAAGCACATCAAATTTTTCTCCAGTTTTGAATCCATCACCATGTTGCAATTCAAGATTTGGCAAATTACTGAATTGTTTTTTTGCATTCTCGTAAAGTGTTTTGTCGGCATCAATTGAGATTACTTTTTTTGCGTTTTTACATAATAGGTTTATGAGAATTCCTTTCCCAGTTCCTATCTCCAAGACAGTATCTGTGTTAGTTATCTTTGCTGTACGGACTATCTTTTCTGCAATGGAATTAGATGTTAGAAAGTGTTGTCCTAGTCGCTTTCGCTTTATCATTTTTTGACGAAAAGATTCATTCTAGTTTCGCCAGTTACTTCCTCTAGGATTCTTTGAGAGATATGCTTTATTGGTTCTTTTAACCCAACTCGTTCTTGTATATCATCAAAACTAGTGAATTTTTTCTTTTCTCGTTCTTCTAGCATTGTTTTCATGTATGTTTTACCTATTCCAGGAATAAGTTCAAGTGCATGAATTCTTGGAGTTAATGGCTGTGCATTGTTTAGATAATTTACAAATCTCTCTTCGTTTTCTGTAACAATGTCTTCAACTACTCCAGGTAATTCGCTTTGTGCAGATGATGAGATTTTTTCATACTGTAGTTTTCCCAGTACTGACAAAACTTTGGTTCTTCCATCTTTTCCAATGTATATTCGCTCTCCAACTTCAAATGTTGAATTTGGAATTCCTAAAATTTCTAATAGAGTTAGTCTGTCTTCACCTATTGCAGTAACAATTATTCCTTCACGACCACGAACAGTGGATGATTTTCCCCTTGCATTAAAATCCAATACGTAAGCGTATTCCTCATATTTTCTAGGGGGTACATTAGCCCTTTCCAAAAAAGTCACCTAAAAGAGTTAGGAGTTCTCCTTGATTATCTTCAGCATTTTTTCTAGCGTTTCAGCAAGAATTAATTTTTTCCAACCAAATGTGAAAGAACGTAGTTCTGCCAATGTAGTTGGTCTAATGTTTACGATTTCTACAGCTTCTTCTTCAGTAAGATCACATTCTTTTACTAATTGCTGCTTCATTTTTTTTGCATCTTTTGGATCAATCTTTACAAACTTTGAAACATAATCATATGTCCAGCGTTGAATTTGGTCCATTGATTCTGGATCTCCTTTCTCAAGAATCTCCTTGACCTCAGAAATCGAAATAGCCTGTTTCTTCTTTATCTCTTCCATTATTGAACACCGAACGGTTTGATATGGTCAAATCTAGTGATTAAGGTTTTCGTCTTGTTACCTAGTTTGACATCCAAGGTTACTGCACGTCTTCCAACTTCTGTGACTGTGCCCACCTTTCCATGATATCGTCTGTGAGGCATTCCTTTATGCTGTCTGGAATCAATAATGACTAATGCTCTCTCCCCTACATTATATTCTCGTAGTAGAAATGAAACACCTCTTTGGGAGCTTTTTGTCATGACTGACCTGGATTTATGCTTGAATCCATGTGAGCGGCCAGATGGCTTTTTCGTTGTCATATCTGAGTAAAATCTCGAATAGCCCTATTTTAACACTTACCGTGAAATCAAGCCTACCGATCAAAGTATTCGAATAATGAAAAAGTAGAGGATTATTCCTCTAGAGTATAAAGCTCATGCTTTAGTTTCTTTATTTCGTGCTCTATTATGCGCTTTTGAATTCTTACCATCAGATTCATTGAAATTATATCAAAAAAAATAGGAAAAACGCCAAGCGTAGTAAAAGTTGATTTTTTGCCATAACTTTTGTATTTTTGAGGATAGGGTTTTTTCAAAAATTAAAAAAGAAAATGATTTGTTGCCCAATGGGCAACAACAGGAGAAAAAATTATTCGTTTGTTGGTTCTGATTCGTCTACACTAGATTCCGTTGGTTCTGCAGATGGTTCTTCTTTGATGTCAGTTGTTGTTTCTTCTTTTTTGCTAGTCTTTTTTGCAGTCTTTTTTGTCTTTTTTCCATCCTCATCAGGATCAACTACGCCTGCTTCACCCAATGCAAAGATTACTTCTTCTTCAGGATGATGTGGGCTATCTACCATTCTTGCTATTCTCTTTTTGCCAGATTTCTTAAAGTAGATTCTATAGGTGCTTGTATGTGCCACAACGTTTCCTCCAATTGGTCTTGTAGGATCACCAAAGAAGACATCAGGAGATGCCATAACTTGGTTTGTTGCAATTGCAGCACAATTGTATGTCTCTGCTATACGTGATAGTAGATGTACAAAGTGATTGAGTTTTTGCTGTCGTGCAGATAATGTTCCTCGTCCAAGATATTCAGAGCGGAACAAACCTACAGCAGAATCTGCAATGATTAGTTTGATGTTGTTTTCTTCAATTATTGGTCCTGCCTCTTCGAGAATTAGTACTTGATGTGCACTGTTGTATGCTCTAGCAACAATGATTCGATCTAGAACTTTTTCTGGATCCATCTCATTTGCTTTTGCGATAGCAACAATTCTTTCTGGTCTAAAGGTATTCTCAGTATCAATATACAAGACACCTCCATCCAGACCACCTTCTTCTTTTGATTTTTGAACATTAACACACATTGTGTGACAGAATTGTGTTTTACCACAACCAAACTCACCATAAACTTCAGTAAGAGCTTGGGTTTCTAAGCCTCCATCCAATAATGTATCAAGACAGTTAGTACCTGTGGTGATTTTTCCGATATCCTGTCTTCTTTTGTAGATGTCAGTTGCACTGACAAAGTCTTTTGCAATTAATCCTTCTTCGACTAGTTGCTGTCGTGCTTTGTTGACAATTTTATCTGCAGTGTCTTTCTCCATGCCAGTAATTTCGGCAATTTCGACTGGACCTCGGACTATGAGATCCATAATATTGTGGATTCCTGCGTCAGTTAATTTTCTTGTAGTTACAGGGCCTACACCCTCCAAACTATCTAATCTTAAATCTTCTACCATACCGTAAGGTACGGTACTAGTACTTTATAAGGATGTTGTTTTGTTAAATTATTCTAAAAGAGTTAGTTTAGCTAAAAAGATCTAACGACGTCTTTTTCTTTGTCCTGGTTTGTTTTGACCAGGAATACGACTGAGTACAAATCGCTTCTTAAAGTTGCTCTTGTTTCTAAGGCTAGAGTTAGTACCGACTTTTTTTCTTCCTTCAACCTTTGGAGTTTGTCCTCTAACTTTTCCTGCTTTAGTAAGCGAACCGTGAGTTGCCATAATTAGTCATGATTTGATGTGAATTTATGTATTTGTATAAAATTTACCAATAATTGGCTTTGATCTTCTCAATTACTCGCTCGTGTTCGCGGCTCTTTCGTCTGGCATATCTCTCCATTGCACCCAATGGAACGCCGCCTAAGGAACGTGCAATCATGTTAAAGAAGTATTTCTTGGGACCTTTTTGACCGCCAGTCTTTGTCATGAATTTTTGAATACCATACTTGAAGTTGTGTTGCCAAGTTTTGTACATGACACCTAGTTGTGCCGGGTCCATTTCATTTCCAATGTTAAAGAATTCAGATTTTTCTAGCAAGCCAATTGGAACAAATGTCAAAGGCGTTGTAGTAAACATGGAATCAGGTTGTTCTTTTTCTAATTCATTAATTATCTGAATTGTCTCCCATGAATCTTCTGGGGTCTCATCATTATCTAGACCCATAATCAGGGTAAATGCTGGAACCCAATAGTGCTCATTAAGAGTTTTTACTCCTTCTTTTACAACCCAGTGCCATTCTTCTGGACGGTATGGGGCAAGTTTTCTATCAGCATATTTTTCAATTAATCGTAGACTGCCAGTCTCAAATCCACATTGAACACCAATCAAATTCTCTGCTCCTGAGCGAATAATTTTTGAGATGTTTGGAATTAGTTTTTCATCAGCAATTGCACCTGCAAGAGTTCCATGAGTTGGGTTAGTGTGTTCAACGCCAGTAGACATTATTGCAGTAAACAGCTCCTCTAATGCCTCTCTGTTTGGCTCCATGCCTTTGCTTGTCTTTGGATCCATTCCATAAACAAAGATATCATCACTATGTATCCATGCAGATTTTTCTCCACCTTTTTTGAGGTTTATCTCAATCTCTTTTTTGACTTTTTCAGGCGGATAGTATCTTAATGCTCTAAGTGTAACATCGCAAAATTTGCATCCACGTCCACATCCCCTCATTACTTCAACCATTCCATGCATACTTGGTTCTACAATGTCTGGAATATCTTCAAGGTCTGGTCTGTCCCAAAAGTTTACAAATCTTCCATGGAGTGTGCGACCTTCACGTTGGAATTCTTTTATGTTTACTTTGAAATCACTTCGTTTTCTAAATGGATTCATGTTTTCAAAGTCACCATTAATCAAATAATTGAAAAAGCGTCCTGCATGTCCATCAATTTCAGGGGCTATGCCTCCAAGTTCTCCTTCTAAGATTGCATATAGTCCATATTCCTCGATTTTTTCTGGATCATAGTTGTATTGCCAAGTTCCAGAAGCACCTGCAATAACTTTGGCATTGCTTCCGTTCTTCTTCTTTGCGGCATTAATTCTCATGTGTAAATCTCTATTGTAAAATTCATCATATGACATCTGCTTTCGTCCATAAGTAAAGGTCATAGTAACAGGTCCCATTCCAAGTGGATCCATTTCATATGTTCCAACTACTTGGGTTTCAGGTCCGATGAATTTCTCAATATGATCAGGATGTGCTACAACTACATCTTCTCGTCTAAAGCCATCACGTAACAGTCCTGCCTCTACTTTTCGTAGTCCGTATGGAGCATAATTTGCAACACCGTTTGTGTGTTCTATGGGATTACAGATAAAATCAAACAAAATTTTTGGAGTCACTTGGTTTTTGAGAATTTTATACCAAAAGCTCTTCTTATCACGATGTGGGTCTAGTGCAGGGGCACAGCCAAAAAACGTAGCTAAAGAAAGGTGTCGATATGGCGACATCAAAGTACGATCTGCTGTCAATACTATCTTTGGATGTGCCATTCCCTTGTGGGCAATAATTTCTTAATTTATTTTAAACCTTCCTAGCCAGTCTCAATAATTTTCCAAAATTCCAGCCTTGTTTCTGTAAAAATGACCAAATTCAGGATTTGAAGAGAGACAATTTCCATCAAAGATCGTTCCGTCCTTACACACTAGGTTTTCACCCACACAGCAGCTACCACATATTCCTACACCACATTTCATCATTCTCTCAAGACTTGCTTGTACAAAGAGATTATTGGAGTTTGCAATTTGTACTGTCTTGTACATCATTTTTTCTGGTCCACAAGTGTAAATTCCATCAAACTTTACTTCTTTACATAATTTTTCGACAATATCAGTGACAAATCCCTTGGTACCATAGCTTCCATCATCAGTTGTGACAATAACTTTGTGATTATTTTTTTGCAGTAAATGGTTTGCCAAGTCTTCAAAGAAAACTTCATCTTTTGTTTTTGCTCCCATTACAACAGTTACATTATCTGTTGGTTTAAGATGAGTGATTAATCGCATCAAAGGAACTAGCCCAGTACCTCCACCTACAAGTAATAATTTTCCTGATTTAATATCAAAAGAATTTCCATATGGTCCCCTCACACCAATTTGTTGACCTGGACCAATATTGTATAGACCAGTAGAAGCAGGACCATGTCGACGAACAGTAAATGCAGCCTTTCCCTTATCTTGTGAAATCATGACACTCATTGGTAATTCATTAATTCCAGGAATCCAAACCATCGCAAATTGCCCAGGTAAAACATTAGACATTACATCATCAGAAAATATCAAGGTTCTAACTGTAGGTGTTTCATCTATTACTTTCTCAATAGTACAAATTGTAGGATGATTATGATTTCTTTGCACGGCCTATCATCTCCTCAATTTTTGTAATGCCCTTTCTTTCCATGTATTTTTCTATACCAACATTGATTTCATTAAATATTTCAAGCCAGTTGTCTCCAATCGCACTACCAATTTGAATTGCTGATGCTCCAGCTAAAAAGAATTCTACGGCATCTTCCCATGTAGATATTCCTCCACATCCAATTATTGGAATATCATATTTGGATGATATTTCAAAAACACATCGTAACGCGACGGGTTTGATCGGAGTGCCAGATAGTCCTCCTATTTTGTTGCTAAGAATTGGTCGCTGTGTTTCAACATCAATTGCCATGGCACGTAGGGTGTTAATTGCAGTTATTGCGTCAATTCCCGAATCAATGCATGCTCCAACAGTATTAAGATAATGAGTAGTTCCCAATCCAACCTTGGCTATTACAGGTACATCAGTAGATTTTTTGACAGTCTTTACAATTTTTTTAACTAGTTCAGGATCATCGCCCACCTCTAGCCCCACTTTTGCTACATGAGGGCAGGATAGATTTAGCTCATATGCAACAACCTTACAGTTTTCAAATTGAGATACCATGAATTCAAAGTCTTCCCCAACAGAGCCAACAAGACTGACAATAATTGGAACGTCCTTGTTTTGAGAAATCATCTTTGCAAAGTTAGTTGCTCCAGGGTTTGAGAGACCAACTGCGTTAATCCATCCACCTCCTTTTACGCTAAATATTGTAGGATTTGGATATCCCTCCCATGGTTCTTTGCTCAATGACTTTGTAACTACAGCTCCAGCCCCTGACTGATGAATTCTCTTAAAGACATCTAATGAAATTCCTAAAATTCCAGAAGCGAGCATTATTGGACGCTCTAATTTGATAGGTCCCAAGGAGGTCGCAAGAGAGGGTTTCACTTTTAAATCTAGTTTGACTTTGGAATATAATAGTTGATTCTAGTCTTTGCTGGTACCTTTTTTAATGGAATGATTTGAAATCAACTAGTTATGCAGACAGTCGTTTTGACAGAGATGGGAATCGCAGTATTCGAGGAGAAAAAATGTAAGAAATCATTTCCATTCTCAAATCCATCAAAAGAGTACATTTCAGTACGAAAAGGAGAAGCCAGAATACATGATCTGATTGATTATGTTGCAAATCTTGACGGTGTGATCTCTGTAAGTGATGAAGCATTGTTATCAATTTTGAAAAAAAATTCTATTGATGCTCAATTAATGAGTGAGGATGGAGTAAATGAAATTCATGCTTCAAAGCCTGAAATTCTTGTAACAGCAGGTTTTGCAAAAGATCAAAACGATGCAATGGTAAAACTTCGAGATTTTGCTATTCAATTATCCTCATCAAAAGTTACCGAAGTATCTGAAAGTCCAGACTTGCACATCATTCAGGCTATCAACACATTAGATGACATTGATAAGATTGGAAACGGAGTTAGCTCGAGATTAAGGGAGTGGTATGGGCTACATTTTCCCGAATTAGACAACATTATTGATAGTGTATATGGATATGCACAGATTGTTTTAGCAGGAAAAAGATCTCAACTAACAAAGAATGTATTTGTTGATGCAGGATTTCCAGAATCAAAAGTTGAGATGTTGCTTTTAGTAAGTGAGAAAAGTCGTGGAGGGGATATTTCAGATGAAAATCTATCAATTGTTCAGTCATTAGCAAGACAAATTGTTGAACTACATGATTTAAGAAAAAAGTTAGAATCACATATTGAAATTCAGATGAATGAGATTGCTCCTAATTTTGCTGCAATTCTTGGAACTGCAGTGGGAGCAAGAATTCTTGCCAGAGCAGGAGGATTAAAGAAACTTGCATCAATGCCTGCCAGTACAATTCAAGTTCTTGGTGCAGAAAAGGCACTATTTAGATCATTAAAGACAGGCTCCCAACCACCAAAACACGGATTGTTATTTCAGCATGCACTAGTTCATGCAGCGCCAAGATGGCAGCGTGGAAAGATAGCACGTGCAGTAGCTGCAAAGGCTGCAATTGCTGCACGAGTCGATGTGTATGGAGGAGGTCTTAACAAGACATTACTTGAGAAGCTAAACATTCGAGTCGATGAGATTGGTAAAAAGTACAAAGAACCCACTGAGAAAAAACCAACTCCAAGAGGAGATTTCCGAAGTGATAGAGGAGAGTCAAGAGGAAATCGTGACTTTAGAAGAAGTGATAGAGGAGAGTCAAGAGGAAATCGTGACTTTAGAAGAAGTGATAGAGGAGAGTCAAGAGGAAATCGTGACTTTAGAAGAAGTGATAGAGGAGAGTCAAGAGGAAATCGTGACTTTAGAAGAAGTGATAGAGGAGAGTCAAGAGGAAATCGTGACTTTAGAAGAAGTGATAGAGGAGAGTCAAGAGGAAATCGTGACTTTAGAAGAAGTGATAGAGGAGAGTCAAGAGGAAATCGTGACTTTAGAAGAAGTGATAGAGGAGAGTCAAGAGATAATGATAAATCAAAAATGAAAGGCAAGAAGCGAAAAAAGTTTGGCAGAAGATAATGCTTTTGTCTGGGTTAAATCAGAAGGTAGAGATTCACTTGCTACTGAAAATTTAATTCCAGGCAATCAGGTTTACAACGAAAAATTAATTCTAAAAAAAGGTGTAGAGTATAGAACATGGGATGCATTTAGAAGTAAGCTTGCAGCTGCAATAAGGAATAATCTTGAAGACTTTCCTTTCAAAGATAAATCCAAAGTACTGTATCTTGGTGCATCCACTGGAACGACTGTAAGTCATATTTCTGATATCGTAGGTCCTCAGGGTAAAGTTTTTGCAGTAGAGCACGCAAGCAGAGTTGCACGTGATTTATTGGACAGGGTAGCATCATACAGATCCAATATAACACCAATAATTCAGGACGCAAGACAACCAAAAGATTACTTTTCAATGTATGGTAAGGTGGACATTGTTTATTGTGACATTGCACAGCCAGATCAGACAGATATTGCTATTTCAAATTGTAAATTATATCTCAAGGAAGAGGGCTATCTGTTTTTAGTAATTAAGACAAGAAGTATTGATGTCACAAAATCACCCCAAAGAATTATTGAAGAACAAATAAAGAAATTGGAGAAAAATTTTGATGTTTTACAAACTATAGATCTAAAGCCGTATGACAAAGATCATGCAATGGTAATTGCTACGTATTCAAAAAACTAGTGTGAGTTTACAATATTTTGAACGGGTTTCCAGCTTGCTCTAACAAATTTTGGTAGCTCATGAAATTCTGACAAATATGCTTTGACAAAATTAATTGCTTTAACATCAGAAGGGTAACCACTACCTACATCGTATTTCTTTTGTAAACGTGAAATTGCCCTATCTCTGCTTACCTTAGCAATAATTGATGCAGCAGAAACTATGACAAAACGGTCATCTGCGTGATGATATGAGCGAATTTTCTTACCATTTGATAATTTTGATATTTCCTTCCCAAATCTTTTTGGGTTTACATCACAAGAATCAACGTAGGATATACCAGGTTGGAGTTTGGTAATTACTTTGGCCATGTATTTGGCCTCTAAATTATTCAAATCATGTTTTTGGACGCTTTTATCAATGGTCTTTGGGGCAATTTTAGCCACATAATAGTCATCAGCAAATTCAATGATCTTTTTGTAGAGACGTTCTCTTTCTGCTGGAGATAATTTTTTAGAATCACGAATTCCCATTGCGCTTAGTTTTCTAATTTTTGATCGTTGTAGTGAAACTCCTGCAATAACTAATGGCCCTAACAAAGAACCCCTACCAGCATCATCTACCCCGCATACTTGCACGATAATTCTGATTATGAAACGATATTAAATCATTTTAGTGAAAGAAAATCATCACACTATAATCAATTTGTTAGTACAGAAGGGTTTAGAATAAATCAGAGGAGAGTAGAGATACAACAGAAATTGAATAACAATGATTAAAGAAAAATGTGACAGATGTGGTAGTCCACTTGGTACAGAAAGTAAAAAGACAAAGCAGCGTTTTTGTGGAAACTGTAGACGAAAATTTCAATTATAACTTCATTTGGCAAGTTTTAATGGATTTTTAAAAAATTGCTACAGGTAAAATTTCTCGATACCCATAATAGGTTTGTAAAATAAATCCTTTTGATGCAGAATTCAGATTTTGATATTGCAGAAATCATAGAAGGAACAACAAAATTTCTTGTTCCAAGAGAATCTATTACTGAAAAAGTTCCACCAAAAGAGCCTGCATTCTTTAACCCTAGGGCAAAACTAAACAGAGATTTTTCCATCATTGCATATTCTGCATTTTTAAAAAATTTTGATGGACCAAAAATCTTTCTTGAAGGATTATCAGGTTTAGGGGCAAGAGGATTACGAGTTTCAAATGAAATTAAAAGTGTAGAAAAAGTTGTGATTAATGATCTAAATCCTAGTGCATTAGATATTGCAAAAAGATCTGCAAAATTAAATGAATTAAAAAACGTAGATTTTTCAGAAAATGAAATTTGTCGTTTTCTAAGTGATTATTCTAAAAAAGGAAATAGAGGAACTATAGTAGACATTGATCCATTCGGTTCACCCTCTAGATACATCGATTGTGGTATTAGGGCAACAATGCACGGTGGAATGCTATCAGTTACTGCAACTGACCTTCAGGTTCTTCATGGTCTGTTCCAAAATGCATGTAAGCGACGATATGGAGGAACTCCAATCAAAGTAGAATACGGAAATGAGATAGCTATCAGATTGATTTTAGGATGCATAAGAAGTGTTGCAGCAAGATTGGATATTGAGTTTATTCCTTTATTTGTTGAAAGTGACATGCATTATTATCGGGTGTATCTAAAAATTCTAAATCGTCCAGACCAAGAAGAAAATTTAGGTTATATCATACACTGTAAAAAATGTGGAAAAAGAGAAACATCATTAGAAAAGAAGATTAACTGTGAATCTTGTGGTGAAAAAAATCATCATGCAGGTCCTTTATGGATTGGAAAAATGTTTGATAAGAAATTTCTTGAGCTGATGTTAGATGAAACTACAAATTTCCAAGTGGATAAAACCTGTGAGAGAATAATTCAAAAATGCATTTTAGAAGAAGACATGCCTGGCACATACTATACTTTGGATGAAATTGCATCAAGATTAAAGACCTCACCGATAAGATTAGAAAAAATTATTGAGAAATTACAAGAAAGTGGTTTTAAGGCAAGTCAAACATGTCTAAATCCAACGGGTTTTAGAACAGATGCAGATATTGAAAAGATTAAAGAGTTTTTTTAGAGTCCAAATCCTAAGCAAACATAGTATAGCTCACTTGCAGCTTTTCTGCTTGCATTTGGTTTTGTTAACTTTACTTTGGCAAATTGTTTTTTTAGATAATCACGAAATTCAGTCGAATATTCACCATCGAACACTTTGAAAACTGCATTTCCCTTGTGAGTCAAGACTTGCTCCATAATTTTTACTGCATCATAATTTAGTGATATTTGCTTTGCATGATCGACAGACCAATTGCCAGTTACTTGTGGAGATAAATCACATATTACTGCATTAGCTTTGCGGCCAAAGTACTCTAAGATTTCATCAACGATGGATTCATCCTCGATGTTTTCACGCATAATGTAGGCACCGGCTATTTCTTCAACATAAGATGTGTCAACGCCAATAACTTTGCCTTGATTGCCAACTAGTTGAGCTGCTACTTGTGTCCAACCTCCTGGAGCACATCCTAAATCAAGAACATAAAATCCCGGACCAATAATTCGATATGCTTTGTTTAGTTCTTTGAGTTTGAAAGCAGCTCTGCTCCGATAACCTTGTTCACGGGCGAGTTTTCTGTAATGATCTCGCCTTGCGTCAATTAGCTTCATTGTGAAACCTTTGGTTTCTTCAAATCAGCTGTGACCCATTCATCAATCCATTGGCAAGTTCTTGGACTGATTTCACCATCCAAGGAACATTTTTGCTCTACAGGACAGATAAGACATGGAGCATTTTCAATTGATTGTGTACTAATTGGAGTCTTTTTTAGAATTAGTTTGTATGTCCAACGTCCTTTTTCAAGTAGTTTTTCTCTATTGATGATTCCAGTACGTTCTAGTTTTAGTGCTAATCGTGAGCCATCCCTACTACTAAGTTTGAGTTTTTTCCATAGTTCACTTTGAAACATTCCATTTGATTCATACTTTGCGAGCATTTCACAAACTCGGTTTGTGAGTTTTTCCATATCGACTTTTTCAATTTGAAAATTTTCAATCTCTGCATCAGTGAGTTGTTCTTCTAATTCTTCTTCTAAGGTTCGCTGCTCTTCTGCTTCTTTCTTTGCTGCTAGTTCTCTTTCTTGTTTTTTTGTTAATTTTACTTTCTTTTCTTCTTTCTTTGTAGTCTTTTTGGTTTTAGTTTCTTCTTTCTTTGCTTCCTTCTTTGATTTCTTTGGCTCTTTCTTTGCAGTCTTTTTGGTTTTAGTTTCTTCTTTCTTTGCTTCCTTCTTTGATTTCTTTGGCTCTTTCTTTGCAGTCTTTTTGGTTTTAGTTTCTTCTTTCTTTGCTTCCTTCTTTGGTTTCTTTGGCTCTTTCTTTGCAGTCTTTTTGGTTTTAGTTTTTTCGTCTAATTTCTTTTTAGTTTCTTTTAATTGCTCAAGCTCAGCCTTTAGTTTTTCAGCTTCTATTGCTAGTTCTTCGTCTTTCTTTTTTGCCATTATTTCATCTCATTTATTTAACAGAAAACTTTCCCACTGTTGATATAATGTTTTGTTGTTGTTTATCATACATTTCTACTTTGATTTCATAATTTCCAGGCTCATCAACTGTTTCTGAAAAATCATCATCGAGAGGTAAGATTATACTTTCATCCCCAAAGCATTGACCAAAGAAACCGCTTTGAGTAACTACGGCTTTAGATGAAGCAGAATAAATTGTAACATACAGATCACCACAGTCAAATTTTTCATCTTTTACACTAACTTGAATCTCAATTGGAGTAGATGTGGAGTAAGATGATTCCAAACCAATAATTCCAATTGCCTTATTAGAAATGATTGGTCTGTCTGAAATCTCAAACTGCATCATATTGAGTTCTCTGTCAGGCTCTTGTAAGACTTGGCCTAAAACAGATGATGCAAAGATAATTGAAAGTACTACGGGAACCACAAAAACTACGTATAAGACGCCTCTGGCCACGTCGATACTTGATTTTTTGTTCCCATATATCTATTTAGTAATTATAATGATTTAAGAGAAATTTGTCGTACAAGTTAAATCGAAGGGACCGAATTAGTCGTTTAGATGAGACTAAGAAAATTCAGAGTCAGAGCTTATCGTTGCATTCATGATTCCGGCGAGATTACAGTAGGCGATCTTGCTGCTTTTGTTGGAAGAAATGAGAGTGGAAAGACTACAATTTTGCAAGCGCTAACTCTTCTAAACAAAGATGAGATTGTTTCAGACCTTGATCTTTGTGATGAGATGTCTGATGAGCTAAAATCAGAGATTCGTCTAGTTGAAGGAGATTTTTCACTTAGCCCAAATGAAACAAGGCTCATTAAAGAAAAGTTTCCAAATTTACCAGAAATAAAAAAGATTCAGCTGTTTAGAACCAACAAAAATCAAAAGGTAAGATATGATTTTGGAGAATTACAAATTAGTGAAGACGAGAACAGAGGATTAAACTCATGGGAGAATTTTAAGTCAAAAATTTTTAGTTTCCTTGAAACAATTCCAAACCACATTAGAATTCAGCTTGATACAAAGTTCTTTGAAGGTCCACCTCCAAAGACTCAGGAAAAATTTGACAGTGAAATGGCGGACTTTAGTAACAAGTTTCATGTTTTAGCAAGCCAAGAGTCTCAAGTAATAGAAGAATGGGAGAAAATTTATGAAAGTCCGGAAAATCAATTTTCAAATCTGTTATCTGGAACCACCGATAAGATAGCATTAACTAATTTTATTGAAAGTGAGCTACATCCAAGATTTGTTTATTTCTCGGATTACAAAAAAATCTATGGAAACATCAACCTAAATGAATACATCAAAGAATCAAAGGGAGATAAACGCGATGGTATAGAGTATATTGAAGAGTTTGACAAGGCAGAGACTGTTAGAAATCTCTTCTATCTTGCAGAGTTAGATGTGCAAGAAATGGAGGAGCTTCATGATAGTCCATCAAAATTAATAAAATTTCTAAATACTGCTAGCAATCGCCTGACAAGTAGGCTCAATCCTGCTTGGAAAGGAGATCCAATACATGTTGACTTGAGATATCAACCAGGTAACATCATGAGTGTTGTAATCTCCGATGTTCACCGAGATGGAACAATTACCAATACAGGTTTGTTAAACAGAAGAGCTGAAGGCTTTAAATGGACATTTTCATTTATTGTTAACTTTGCAGCAGAGACACAGAGGGCAGAATTAAAAGAAGCAATACTACTACTTGATGAGCCTGCAAGAAACCTACACCCAACACAACAGATGGGAATATCAGATTTACTAAAAGAGTTAGCAGGCTCTAACCAAGTTTTGTACGCCACACATTCACCGTTTATGATTTTTGATTACACACCAGGTAATCTACTAGTTGTAGAGCTTGACAAAAGAAAGCATCTCAGTAGAATATTTTATGATTATTGGAATGCAGATGATAAGACTCTGACTCCAATTCTGTATGGATTATCAAGAGGGTTAGTTCAATCAATCACCGACAGAGAGATTGGAACAAACTCTAGACCAATAATTATCGTTGAGACAATGTCAGATAGCATGTACCTTAATTCATTTGATAAGTTTTTACAGGATCCAAACATTTCGATGAATCCATTAAATGTAATTCCTGCATACAATAAAAACTCAGTTTTACCCTTAGCAATATTTTATAGAAATCACGGATACAGAACATTTATCCTATTAGATAACAGTGAGGAATCAAGACAGATTTCATCACAGCTTGTTGCAAATGACTTTTCACAGGTTCAAACAATATTTTTTGAAAGAGAAGGAAAACCAGTACAGTCAATGGAGGATTACATGGTCTTGGAAGATTATCTTTATGCGGTTAATCAGACATATGAAATAAAATTAAGACAAGAAGGATTCAGCAATCTAACTCCTGAAGAGATTCAAGAAAAAAATCAAGAAGGAATCATAGAGAATCTGCAAGCAATCTGGAGAGACCACAGGGAAGATGGATGGGGTAAATTTGACAATGAAGAGATTACAAGATACATTTGTGAAAAAATTGCCCTAAATGAGACAGACTTTTTGTCTGATAAGACAAAAGATAGTTTTAGATCATTATACAGGTTGATTGCTGAGCGAATCAGACAATATCAGAATGTTACTTCTGCCAAACCTGAGCAAGGAAAGGCAGCAAAAGCCAGGGCTTAAGTACATTACGGATGATAATTTCAAAAGTAAGAAATAGTAATTGGTAAAAGGTAATTAAGGTAAATCAAAGGTAGGAAACTGAATGAAGGGAATTATCTTTAGTGTATTATTTGCTATTTTGTTATTAGGTGTTAGTACACATGCAGTTTTTGCACAAGAAGATGCAGTTTCAGCAAAAAGTGTAGGTTTTGAAAAAACCATAATTATTGATTTTGCTAATAATGGCAATACAAGTATTGAAACATTTAGGCTTTGGCTTGGAAGTGATGATGGTTCATTCAAGTCATTTAAGACAGAACCAGGATGGACTGGAATTAAAACTCCCCAAGGTGTTCTAGTATTTACTACTGACAAGCCGATAAAATCGGGCGAGTCAGTAAAGTTTGGAGTAAAGACAGACAAGGTAAAGCCAGGAATTAACTGGAAAGCACTAGACACTAAAGAAAAAGAACTTGATATAGGTAAAGCACTTGTTTCGGATTTACCAGCGACTCCAGTTGAAACTTCAAAGAGTTCAACTCCACAAGATAATACTCCCGAACAAACAACATCATCCACAGGAATATTATCAAATTCTGAATTTAGGTTCATCCCAGATAAACCAAAGGTTGGCGCTACAATTAGAGTAGTAGGTGAAAAGTTTGGTGAAAATCAAAAGCTAGACTTGTATTTAGGAAATACAAAACTCAATTCATTTGAATCAAATGGAGACGGAAATTTTATGATTACTACAAAAATTCCTTCAGCACAACAAGCTGACAGAGTTAATTTTAGTGTAAAAGATTCCCAAGGGAATGAAAAGACAGTTAGCTTAAGACTATTAGAAACAGACGACGTACCAGAAACAACAACTATTCCATTAACGGTCAGCGGTCTACCATCTACATTATCCAGAGGATTACAGCTATCATTATCTGGAACAGGATCTCCAAACACTTCTGTTACTGCAACAATTACGAATCCAAATGGAATTATCACTACAACAAATGCCACTGAGGTGAACATAAGTGGAAAGTGGTACTATGAAACAATTATTCCGGGAGACGCAACACTTGGAACATATACTATTGACATTACTGATGGAAAAAAACACATCACCAAAGAAATTCAGATAGAATCATCTGAATTAATTGAGATCTTTCCAGTCAAATTAAAGTACGAGCCAGGAGAGAAAATAATATTTAATGGAACCGCAATTCCAAATGAAACTCTAGAAGTAGTCATAGAAAATCCACAGGGCGCCGAGGTATTTTCTGATATTTTTGAGGTAGACTCTACTGGATACGTAGAGTTTGAATTCCCTACATCGCTAGCAGATATTCAAGGAACATACATCATGTTTGGATTCCAAGGAAAAGAAGCGGGAATTAGTCTTGTAGGATTGGGTCAATTACCTGAAGTTCAGATTATTGCAAAAATGGACAAGCTAAACTACAAAGCAGGAGAAATTGCAACTGTTGCCTTAGATGGACCACCAAGTGCAACAATGTCAATAATTGTTGTAGACCCATCAGATAAGACAAAGGAGAGTGCTACTGCAACTGTAACCTTGGGTCCTGACGGGAAGAAATCACATTCAATTGATTTGACAGGGTATGCATCAGGTGTGTATACATTGGTAGTAAAGAGAGGAACATCACAAACTTCCGAAGTGTTTACTGTTGGACTACAGACAGGCTCTGGTGAAATTGACATTAGAACTACAAAGTTAGATTACAAACCAGGAGAGGCTGTTTTGATTCTAGGAAATTCTAAGCCAAATATTCTTGTAACTATTACAATGTATGATAATCAAGGAAATGTAGTCAAGGTAAAGGAGACATACACTAACAAGGACGGAGTTTTATCAGACAGTTCATTTAGGATTCCATCAGGCACGCCTGTTGGAAAATGGAAGGTAGAAGGTAGAAGTGGATCAAACTTTGATGAGTCATTCATCAATGTCGTAACAAACACAGAAGTTGAAGGAATGATTGTAACATTTGAAGGATTTGAAAATAATCCCACTGTAGGAAAACTTGTGAAGATCAGAGTAATTGGTGCACAGCAGCTAGTCACAATAAATATTCTCAACCCATTGGGTGAAGAAGTTGGCAAGTTACAATTCCCAGCATCAGGCAAGGGAGAGATATCAACGCCATGGCCTATGCCCAAAAATTCACCAAAAGGTATCTACACCATTAATGCAAAGGATGCATACAATTCAGCAAGTACAACTTTTGTTTTGCCATAGATACTAGTAGATACAATTTTTATTCCCCTACAGGAGCCAAGGTATTGTGAAATTAGAAGACAGGATTGCGGAATACCCTAATTTTCCAAAAAAAGGAATTTTATTTAGAGATTTTAGTCCAATTTTAAAAGATCCACAAGCTCTATTGTATGTAATTGATGAGTTTGCTAGATATTTTCATCCAAAAGATATTGATGTTTTTGCAGGAATAGAATCAAGGGGATTTTTGCTTGCCTGTGCACTGGCAATTCGCTATAACAAGGGAATGATTATGATAAGAAAGGCAGGAAAACTTCCAGGAAAGACAACAAAATTATCATACACAATAGAGTATGGGAAAGATACCATAGAGATTCAAAATGATATTGTAGAAAAGAATCAAAGAATTCTCATCTGTGATGATCTTCTTGCAACCGGTGGAACCGCAAAAGCCTCTGCCAAATTAATTGAGAGAGTAGGCGGAAAAGTTGCAGGTTTTGCTTTTATAATTGAATTAACGGAATTAAATGGAATTAAAGGAATCAGCAAATACAACTGTAAATCATTGGTGAAATACTAGTTGGAAGAAGCAGAGATTGGAATTTTTGGAGGTACGGGAATTTATGATTCAGGATTACTCAAAGAATCAAAAGAAGTAACAATTGAAACACCATATGGAAAACCATCAGATTCCATAACAGTTGGAGTTTTCAAGGATAGGAAAATTGCATTTTTGCCAAGACATGGTAAAAAACACACCATTCCACCACATATGATAAATTTTAGAGCCAACATTTGGGCGTTTAAGAAACTAGGAATAAAACGAATCATAGCTCCCTCTGCTGTTGGAAGCCTACAAGAAAAGATCGAACCCGGTCATTTTGCTTTACCAAATCAATTCTTAGATTTTACAAAATCACGAAAAGGTTCTTTCTCAGAAGATGGGAGAGTGATACACATTTCTGTAGCGGACCCATTTTGTCCCGAATTACAAAAATCCATACTTGATGTATCAAGTAAACAAAATCGCCACATTCACAAAGATTGCACATATGTATGCATTGAAGGTCCAAGATTTTCTACAAAGGCTGAGTCAAAATTTTATCGAAGTACTGGAGCAGATATTATCGGAATGACACTAGTTCCTGAATGCCAATTGGCAAGAGAAGCGCAAATGTGTTATGCGTCAATCTCAACAGTAACCGATTATGATGTATGGGCAGAAAAACCAGTCACTGCAAAAGAGGTTTTGGAAACATTGGCAAAAAATGTCGAAGGAACAAAAAAATTACTCACTGATCTAATTGAGAATATTCCAAAGAATAGAAGTTGTAGTTGTGAAAAAGCACTCTTAGAAGCTGAATTCTAATCATCTACAAATGATTCTTTTTTTAGGCCATCAGGTAACGAGAGATTCCCCTGCAATAGTTGTGTTTGAAGATTCAGTATTACTTCTTCTACATCATAACCTAATTTTTTTAATTCTGCTTCAGTTTCTTTTGATAATTTTGCACCCACGTTTTGACCACCTATTCGTCCAAAAGCAATTGCTGTGAATCTAAACGTGTTTTCATCAATGGAGAATTTGCCAGTGATTTTTGCAGCCATCTGACTGCCATGAATATTGTTGATGTGAACTTTGAGATCCAATTTATCTAAATTTCTACTGCCTTGTTAACATTTTCATCAATCAGAAAGCTCCAATGCTTCTCATCATTGACTTTGTATTCATTAACTTTGAGTGGAATGATTTTTTCATCTAGACATTCATGTTTATACTCAAAATTATCTTTTAATTTTGCCAGTCTCCATTTGTCCTTTCCTTTCTGTAATTTACATACGACAACTGCCCATTTTTCATCAGGTTCAATTTTTGGCATCCCTACAATATCAGATATAGATTCAATACCGAGTTGTTTTTCTTCACAAAACTTTTTCTTGCAAACAGCACATCGCCAAACATCAACGGAGCCAATGGTTCGCTCATCGATATTGATGTTCGTAACACCAAAGTATACAGGTTGATGCTTGCATGATTCCGTGTCCATTGTCAATAAATCTTCAAAAATTTAGTTCTATTTAGTCCTTGCAGCATCGTATGATCGTTCAAGTAAAACCCCGATACTGTCAACATTTTTGTTCCGCTTGAAATCAATTTTTTCTCTTTCACACATCTTTCGATACATGTTTACTGCGGTAAACCTAGGATGCATTGCCTCAAACTCAGTAGGACTAAAATCAATAAGTGCTCCTAATTTCATTAAGTTTTTTGCACACTCTAAGGCCTCATCTTCAGTGATATTCAGTCTTTTTGCTATTTGATTCGGAGTCATCTTTCCTTCTGTGGTTATTAGAAGAAATATTTTTGCCTGAATAGATGTTAATTTAATTTCTGAAACAAGGATTTTTTC
This sequence comes from Thermoproteota archaeon, assembly GCA_003352285.1. Lineage (NCBI taxonomy): Archaea > Thermoproteati > Thermoproteota > Thermoproteota archaeon. The sequence continues at coordinate 248,704 of QQVN01000005.1, forward strand.
TATCTGGGAAGTATCCATGCTAGTGATGAAGATAGGAATTATTTATTTTCGGTTGTTGAATCCGGCTTTGTAGTGAAGAACTTTTTAGAAATTTTAAAAGAGAAACCCAAAGCAACGAAATGAATTACTCCTCCAATGATTGCTGATTTGATTAAATCATCTAAAATTAACCAACTAATTGCAAATGCAGCAAGCGAGGGAGCAGTGACTAAAACTCCAATGATGGATCCTTTTGCCATAATATCTTTAGTTGAAAGTTTTTTTGGAGTTTTTTCATCCATTCAAATAATACTCAAAATTTGGTAATAAAAACCAAATATGCTTTATATTTGGCAAAACATCATTTGCAATATTGGCCAGTTATAAGGGAGCATATTCAAATGAACAATCACTAAATTTTGTAATTCCGATTATGGTGATTATTTTTCTTGGAATTGTGTACATTATGGCACAAAGAGCAGGGGCAGGATTTGTTAGCTTTATCTTGATTGGTGCAGCCGCTGTAACTATGATCTATTGGGTTCAAGTTCTCAAAAAAATGACAAAGGAACAAAAGCCAAAATACACTGTTAGAGAACAAGAAACAAAGAACTGGGTTTACGATTTAATAAAAGGTGATCAGGAATTTGTATTTGTCGCAGAGGTTCCAGGGCCAGAAGATAGAATTATGGTAAGACTTGTTGATGGAATCTTATACATTCGTGGAAGTGGAAACTTTTCAAAAGAAGTTCCAATTGAAGGTTCAAACGATATGCAAATTTTTGATTTCAAATATAGAAATGGCGTCTTGACATTAAGAATTAAAAGATCATAGACTCTTTGCAATTTCTAATTTGTGTGGAAGATATTTGTCAGTGATATTTGTAAGACCATACTTTGAGAAAGCCTCCAACTCTGCTTTGCGTTTAATTTTCAAAAATACTTCCAATTCTTTTTTCCATATTCCCTCTTGATATCTTGGATCTTTTTGAAGATCATAGCATCGTTTGATGTCAGATTCAGTCATTGGAATTGTAGGAAGTTTGTATTTTTCAATATCAGTTGCCCAGACACCAACCCATTTTGCATCAGGAACGGTTAGTTCACGTAGGTGTGCGGCGTTTGCAGAACCAGATTTGATTACCATAGCAATATGTTCCCCATACACATCTCCATCAGTAAGAATCACAACGGGAAGACTGAGCTCATCATGTAATCTCTTTAGTAGAGTTCTTGTGGAACGAGGAGCTTGTCCACCGGTATCGACAATTATCGCTTTGAATTTTTTATCCACTTGTTCTTCAACGAATCTTGTAAAAAGTCCACCTTTTTCTATAGCAATTACGATTTCTGCGCTAGTGTCTAGTAATTCTGCACTGGTAAGGCTAGGACCAATAGCGTAACCATCTGGATGGTTTGAAAGATTCATCTTTTTTCCTTCATATCCTGGAACCGTATATTCAATATTCAAATCTCCAAAAACGCTGCTTCTCTCTTCTGGAAATACATGAAAGTCTTCTCTAGGTCTAGCCAAAACTGCTTCAAGGTCAACAATAATGTTATCAGATTCAGATTGGTCCTCAAAATCAATTGCAAAAGCTTGAGAGGAATAGTATACATCTCTCAACGTAGATGATTTCTTCTCTTTTGTTAATCGATTTGCAAAAAATGCAAGCCATATTAGCTGTGTAAAGGATCTTAGTTGGGACGTGTTCTTAGAACTACGAAGAGCGGCGTTTTTGCCAAGAATGTACTGTCTAAGCTTGGAATCATATACGATATTGCTAACGGACCTACTAGGAATTGAGAATTTAGGAAATTCACCTTTCTCTAGTGTATCGTATGTCAGTAATCCTTGCTGTTTGAGTAATTCTAGTAAAGTGTTTTGTTTCTCTTTTGAGCTACCGCCAGATTTCTTAGCTTTCTTCAACTATTGCTTCCTCCTTGAGAATTTTTTTGATGTTTGGTGGATTTTTCTTTCCTGCCAATTCTGTACAGAATTGGGCAATTAGTGGAATATATTTTGAGTATAGATTTGCACGTCTTTGAGCCATTTCAGCTTGCCCTTTCTTTGACATGTATGCAGCCAATTTTCTAGATAGAAATTGTAACGCTAATTTTAGCTCTCTTTCAATTTCTGGTCTGTCAGCAACGTTTTCCTTTCCTACAGTCTTGTACGGAATTCTAGTGGAGCAAATATGGGAAACTATGACAAGTGGTGCGTCACCTTTTACTTTGTAACGAGTCCAATCAGTCTCATTGACTACTTTTAGGACAACATCACTTCCTTCATCATAGAGTAGTGGAATTCTATTAGCATATCTGTAAACTTTTGTGCCCCTAGTTTGGATATCTCCGCCATATGCAATACCCATTTCTACAATGAATGGAAATCCAGAGTATGCAGATGCTGAACGTTGAATTACTGCAGAAAAGTCAGGATTGAAGAATTTCTTTATTCCTTTTTCAAGAGGTTCTTCTCCTAATGGAGCAAGGCAACTAGGATCAGGAGACATAAAGTCTTCAAACTTTACTAGAGAGTCACTGAGCTTTACTAGTTCTTGATTCGTCATGGTACCAAGACGTTTTTCAGGTTTAAAACCCGCAAATTGAACAAACTTTTCTGCTGTTCCCCTACCAACTCTTTGAAATCTTTTTGAAAGAAATGTCACAAGAGTATCACCTTGGACCGTTCCACTAAGTTGCTTGTAATAATCATCATTTGGATCCATATCAATTACTACGGATGTTGATTGACCAAAATCATAGTAAGTTAATTTATGATTTGTAATATCAATATCATCAACACGGATTTTACTTAGTTTATCAAAATCCATTTGCAAAAATGACATCATTGCAACTACAACACGTACAGGTCGAGTTAATGATGACCACTTGCGTTTAGCCTTTTTCATAATTTCAGTAAAAGTAAATGATTTTTTACTCATCCCTAACTCTTTTCGTACTTTTTCAATCATATTATCATCTACGGTTGGAATCTCAAATAGAGTATCAACTGTCATGCGTCGAATGGTTTCAACATCTACTCCATGAGGATGAGGTTTGATTACAGTAGGTGGTGGAGGCATTGTTTTGATAATTCGTGGATAACGGAATTTTTCCTCTTTAGGATCATCAAATGAAATTGTTGCATATGGAGTGATTAGTGATGTTTCATAAACATAATCCCGAATTTTTGAACCAGCCTTTGAATAGTCGCCTTCAAGACATATGCTGACTGTCAAGCCTTGTTTTGAGACTTCATTTGTTTTATGTTTGAGAATTACAGGTTTGTTTTTTTGAATATCTAATAATAGTTCGTACTCTTCTTGCGTCTTTCCATCAGTGGAGCTTTTAACGGAAACTGGTTTGTTAGTAGTAATTTGGCCATATAGTATAGCCATGGTCGCACCCAACCCAAACATTCCACGAGCCTGTTTTAGCCCGAATTTAGAGCCGTATAGTACAGTTCCAAATGCAAGTGGCACATGCTTTGATTCAATGCCAGGTCCGTTGTCCTTAACTGTAAGAATGTATGGTTTAGGATCTGGTTGTTCTGGGTCTACTGCTTTAATTGATAAATGGACATCTGGAAGAATTCCTTTTTGGTCACATGCATCCAATGCGTTTTCTACAAATTCACGAACTGCGGTGTATAAGGAACGAGTCGGGTTACTAAAACCAGCTAAATCTCGGTTTCGATAAAAGAACTCACTTGGTGAGATTTGATTAAAATTTTCTTTAGAAGACATCTTGATCTTCCCAGAGTTTTAACTTCTCTTCTTTTTCTCGTCTTCTGGCACCTTCTAATTTGTTATAGACTGAACCATGCATTCTACCATTTGATAAGGCAGAGATTGCATCAACAGCTATCTTTAGCTTATTGGTTTCACCAATTATTGCAACAGTTCTACCGTAAACAGAGATGCTAGTATCACTTAGATTTTCAATGTTCATTCTTGCCTTACCACCTTCTCCAATAATTCTCCCTTTTATCCTTTCAACTTGCGATGGAGATTTTCCTACAAACTCTCTTAAGTCTATTACATGTAATGTGTTTTCACCTTTTAGTAGCTTCATTGCATTCTCTGGAGAGAATCCTCGACCAATTGCAGTGACGATCTCAACTGCTTTAAACGGTTGAATGTCTTCAATATTGCCATCAGCGCTGATTAGAATTTCTCCTGACTCACTATCAATATCCAGCTTTACTAAACAATTTTTTTCAATTTTGGATTTTGTTCTACCAGATCTTCCAATAAGGGATCCAATCCTATCTGTTGGTATTCGAATAAATTTTTCAAAGCTCATTTTGTTACCTCGTTTATCACATCAAGAGGATTTGGAATGGTCAATCCCCTTCTAACAAAGAATTTAGTTATGTTATTTATGTCTCTTTCAAGAAATGCTTTGGAATTAGGATGCTCAATGTCTACTGCAGAACCAAGATCAAATGCCACCAACCCATTAGAGGTCTTGAAAATATTGTATTCAGAAAAATCACCATGGACTAAATTTGCATCCTGGTAGAATCTTCGGATTAATTCAATAGATTCCTCATAGTCAGAATATTCAATCTCCGATTCTAAGAGCCTTCTTTCAGGAACCCCATTTTTACCCATAAATTCCATAGCCAATACGTTTTTTGAAACATGGATTGGTTTTACAACAGGTATGTTTTTCTCATAACACTGACTCAGATTAGTAAATTCCTTTCTGGCCCAAAGATATACAATGTTTCTTGTTCCTTTCTTTATTCTGGAAAAGCGGGGATCACCAACTAGATACTGTGATCGTTTTTTAAAATTAGATGTAGATACAAGATACACTTTTAGTGCTACGTCATTTTTATTTTTATCAACTGCCCAAAATACAACAGATTCTTTTCCAGCCTTTACCACACCATTTACATATGAAATAATTTCATCGTTTATCATATCATAAAGAGTCATCATAGTTGGTTTGTCCAACACATCATTGAGCGTTTTATTTTTATCAAAACCATCAAAAATTTTTCCACGGTGTTGTTTATCGATTAAAATTTTTTCAATCTTTGATTCTAGTTTTCTATCTAAATCATCTGACATTTGTTACATCATCTATCCAATACAAATTGTTGAATCATGTATTAATAATCTCTGGTAATTTTTTGTAAGATGATGTTTGAAAGTCGAACTAGAAAAGGAATCTATTAGAAAATAATAACTCAAAGATTTCAAACTCAATATAATTTCAAGATAGTCACATTTTAAAGACAATAAGAAAAGGAACGTCATCAACTTTTTTCACTCCTACTTCTGAACCAATTCCAAGTTTAATTGATAATGAAACGGTTTTCTCACCAGCCATATTTATGATAGAAGATTTTTTCAAAAGTTCTGCAGCCTCTTTTTCATCAACAATTTTTTCCCCATAGTAGCTTTTGCTAATGTTTATCTTTAATTCGTTTTCTGATATTACTTTTCCAAGTATGTTTGCATCACAAATATTTAGCATGGGGTTTTTTTGGTAGTCGGTAACTCTTACTGAATAGTTCATCATGCATACTTGCCTTTCAATGTAGATTTGGCACCGCATGCCTCACAAATTAAAAATGATATTCTGTTTTCCTTTACCACTTTTGTATCAGGGCTTTTGCAGGTAGGACACTCTAGATAATCCTTGACATAAATCTGAAACAATCTAGTAAAATCATCAGGATCACGTTTTCCAATAAACATGGCTTTATCACCTATTCGTTCTGCAGGCACGGCAAATTCCTTTGATAGGTATTGCAAGATTTTATCAGGATCCCTCCGTAAGACTTTGGGAAATTCTGCAAAATTTCGCAAGAAAGTTTTTTGCCCTTCCCACATTACGTCAACTGGAGGAAGTTCAAATCTAGAAGCATTTCCTTTTTTATCATCTGACAAGTTTGATTCAATTCGTTTCAAAAGTTTTTCATAATCTGATTTTGCCATGAAAAACTTTACAGTATGCCCTATATTGGGTTTTTTAAAAAAGAAGCTTTGTGGCCTAGGCCTTCCTACATTTTACCAATTCGGAAAACGTTGGTTCCACATTTTGGACAAGTGCCTTTTACAGCAGGTCGTCCATTTTTTAATTTAGTTTCTTTGGGATCTTTTATTTCCCTTTTTGCTCTGCATTTAACACAGTATGCCTCAGTCATTCTAGCAAATCACGAACGAAGTCCTATTTAGGAAGAGGCTGTAAAAATTATTTAACTATGCACTAGATGAGTGTAAATTTTTCAAGCCCCATGAGAAAGACATTGTAATTAATTTGCAGTAATCAACATGTTTTTAATTATTTTTCAGTCATTATGTTCATAGAATAGATATTTTCTATGTTTTAGAAGACGAATTAGATATTTTTGATTGGTCCACCAGTTATAAGCATCTAGTATATTTTCTAATTAAATGGCATCAAAAAAAGGGATTTCAGTAACAATTGGAATTTTAGCTGCAATTACAATTGCAAGTTTTGTGATTTGGACAATTCCACAAAATAATCAGGCAACTTTTGTTGTTTCAGATTATGAATCTCATTTAGATGGCGTTAAGGCAATTCATCAAATCATCATGGAAGATTTGGATGATGATTTTCAAAATTTGATTAATGGGGATGTGACATTCCAAGAATACATTGATGCAGCTGAAGGATCATCAACCCAGATTAACTCACAGATTATTCAATTAGTTCAAAGTGAGGTAAATGAGGAATGGTCAATGAGTTATTCCTATTACATGGAAGCCCTCAAAAATTATAATTCTCACATTAGGGAAACAATTGTAGCAGCAAACAAAATTGCTGAAAACGTAGATTCAGATATTCAAAGTAGCCTTGAAAAAAGCCAAGAATTCAAAGATAACATGTATAGCCTAATTGAGCAATCAGACAAGGCTAGACCTTGAAAAACAGGCAAGGAAACCTAAGTTTAATATTTTTAATTGTTGGAAATCGTTAAAAAGCTATTTTGTAAGTAAAAGAGGAATGTCGCAGAACACAGAAAAGATAGAAAAGGACATCAATTCATCCTCTGCAAATCGACTTTTAGTAATCTGTGTTGATAGAGATAATGACGTTGGTGAAAAAACTGGAATTGCTACACCAGTAATAGGTAGAGACTCTTGTATTGAAGCTGCTCAAAGATTGGCGCTTGAGGATCCAGAAGATGCTGATTCTAATGCGATTTTTTCTGCAATAAAGACATATGAAGATTTGATTAGCAAGGGTTATCAAGTCGAAGTCATTACAGTAGCCGGTACAAAGAACAGGGGATTTCATGCAGATGAAAAAATTGCAATAGAAGTTAGAAAGGCATTAGGAAAGTTTTCAGCTAACGGCGCAGTAATTGTTTCTGATGGTGAAGATGATGAAAGTGTCATACCAATTATCCAAAATGTTGTACCAGTAATATCAGTACAAAGAGTAGTAATGAAAGTTAGTAGAAGTGTAGAGTACTCTTACGCAGTGTTTGGTAAATATCTGAAAATGATTGCATATGATTCTAAATATTCAAAATTCTTTTTGGGAGTTCCAGGCGTTTTATTACTAATTGGAGGTATTGGAACCATCTTAGGATTAACTGCAGAGATATTTGCAGTGTTAGTTAGCATTCTGGGCGGAGCATTTATGATCAGAGCATTTGATGTGGATAGAGCTGTAGCTAATTGGGCAAAGCCTACTCCTGCGGGATTTATTAGAATCTTCACAATGGTTACTGGAATTATTATTATCATATCGTCTGTTCCATCAGGAATTAATGCAGTAGATCCTGCGTTGTTGAATTTAGAAGCAGATATTGTTAATCAGATATTCAACAAAGTCTTGATTGCAGAATTTGTATCAGGTGCGCTTCCAATTCTTTGGGTAGGAATTGCAACAATATTTGTAGGAATTTTACTTAGTAATTGGTTAAGTGGAGTACCGAGACAAATTAGCGACATACTACGATTGGTAGTCCTTGGTTCACTTTATCCAACAGTAGGACAATTCACTTTGGTAATTACAAATGATGAGAGTGCATTTAGTTTGATTCCACCATTACTTGGAGGAATGGCAATAACTTTGATTTCCGCTACAATTCTCTTCAAAAAATATCGAAAGCATAAAAATCAAGAAATGCTCTCAGGCTGATATTATCAAACCTGAATTAAAGAAAAACACTGATATCATTATCCTAGTAAAAACAGACTAGGTGACGCAAGATAAACGGAATAAAGGATGCAGCATTTCATGTTTCGGGGCTTTACCGAATATACTCTAAGAAACTAGAAAAAGAGATTCGAAATGGTGACATTCCAAACCATGTGGCCTTGATTCTAGACGGAAATAGAAGGTGGGCAAAAAGAAACCTGAATTTGCCTAAGAGCGGGCATTGGAAGGGGGCTGATGCAGTTGAGAATCTACTTGATTGGTGTGAGGAATTTGATATCAAAATTATCACTCTATATGCACTGTCTGCAGAGAATTTGCAAAGAGAGGATGAAGAACTAGAGTACCTATATGATCTGATAAAAAATAGACTAGAGAAGCTCTACCGGGATCCTAGGATTCACAAAAATAAGATGAGAGTTATAGGTATGGGAAGAATTGAGCTTCTTCCAGAGTCAATCAAAGAAGTCTTACAGAGATTAGATGATGCTACCAAAAATTATGATAATCATTTTTTGAACATAGCAATTGCATATGGAGGACAAGATGAGCTGATAGATGCAATCAAAAAGATTGGAACTAAAATCAAGGATGGAAAGATAAAGCTTGAAGACATTGATAAAAATGAGATAGAGTCAAATCTTTACACATCACATTTACCTCAATCATCACCAGACATGATACTGCGTACATCAGGTGAAAAAAGACTCAGTGGGTTTTTGTTATGGCAGAGTGCATATAGTGAACTAGTCTTTATGGATGTTTTTTGGCCAGAATTTAGAAAGATTGATCTTATGAGAGCAATTCGTATGTATCAGAAAAGAAAAAGAAGGATTGGAAAGTAAGAAAGGACATGGCATTAGAAGAGACATCTGCAGGAGCAGTCATTTTTAGAAAGACAGAGAACGGAAATTCGTATTTGCTCTTACATTATCCATCAGGGCATTGGGATTTTGTCAAAGGCAAGATGGAATCAGGTGAAACACCTCGTGAGACTGCAATTAGAGAAGCAAAAGAAGAGACAGGAATATCTGATTTGATTTTCATGGATGGATTTGAAGAAACCATAGAATATAATTTTCAACATGAAGGAACTCCCATTCACAAAAAAGTTTTGTTCTACCTTGCAGAATCAAAGACAGAAGATATCACAATTTCTCATGAACATCAAGACTTTGTTTGGCTGAATTTTAATGAAGCAATACAAAAAACAACATATCAAAATGCAAAGACCATACTAACAAAGGCTAATGAATTGATTTCAAGATTGCATTGATAGTTTTTTTGTAGTTTCCAGTGGATTCTTTGCATTTAGAATTGTTCTTCCCACTATGAGAAAATCAGAACCAGCGTTGATGACCTCACTAGCCTGACCGCCCTGAGTACCAACACCTGGAGAGTAAATGTCTAGCTTGTTTTTTGCTTGGCTTTTACAGTATTTTATTACATCAGGGTATGTAGCCCCAACAATTATCCCATCTGCTTTTTGATTTAGAGCCCACTCTAAGAAGATTTGGTAAACTTTCTTTTTTTCTTGCTTTACATCAAGCTCATAAGTATACTTTGCAGATGGTGCACTCATATGGCATAAAGTTATGACACCATGATTAGTTTTATGAGAATTGGAAATTAATTGCTTTAAACTGTCAATTCCCATTATTGGATTAGCAATCACAGCATCAAATCCCAAATCCCATAATCTTTGAGTAGTAACCAAATTTGTATTTCCGATATCGTTTAACTTGATATCAGCAATTACTTCTAGACCGTAACTGTGTGCGGTTTTGGTAATCTTGCTGATCTCTTTTTTGCCCAGAGGAAGAAGAAGATGAAAATTTAGTTTTATGGCACAAAGATATCTGTGAAGAGTTTTGATATTTTTTAGAGTCTTTGATTCTAATGCGTTTGTTTCTGTGTCATAATCGTTAGCAAGAATAATCCTGCCGCTTTCCTTTGATTTTGAACGAATTCTAGTTTTGAAGCTGGTCATAATCGACCAATGGATGCGTATCTTTTAATCTTATAATTTTGATGTAAGAGTATCCGTGTTCGTCTGGATTGTCAACAAGAGAAGGATCAGTTCCATTATTTGTTGAGAATTTCAAAAATGGCTTTAGTGGTTCTTCGTCTAGGGCAACATGACAGAAATATGATGCACCTTCTTCGTTAAAATTCATAAAAACACCTAGGAGGAATTTTCCGCCTTTTGGGAACGAAAATAACGGAAATGGGGCGTCCTCAAATCCATAGCTGAGTTTTGCTAGACTTGCTAGATCCTCTAATTCGATTGGATGGTATTTGTCATCAGTGCCATTTCCAGCCTTGAGATTAGATGGGAGTGAGCGAATTCTAACAATCGGAGAATAAAGACGAGTAGCATCAGTCGTGGAGTTAGACAAGACTGATTCTTCCTTGCCACCTCTAAAGCCATAGCTAAGATAATGATCAAAACTTTCAATCGGAGTATAGTAGATGATGGGTTTTTCCTTTAGCAAGTCCATTTGAACAGACAGGACATCTTTTCCATCGTGCTTGTGAAGAAATGAAACTCGTGGTGCACGCTCTAGTGCACAAACTAGTCGTGAAAATTCAAGAGGAGATGCAACTTGAATGTATCTTGGTAATCTGTCCACATTTTTTTTGCATATTATACCAAATTAAACTTAACCAAAAATTTTGAGGCTAGATTATTTTCTTCTATCAATTATATCATTAATGGCAGGTCCAGTTCCAATTAGAGTTACTGGTACTTTGAGTTTATCCTCTATGTTTTTTATAAAAGATTTAGCCTCGCTTGAAAGTTCATCGTAATTTGTTTTGCCTGCACACTCTGTAAAGCGTACATCTAGTTTTGTAATAGCAATTTGGGTTGCGCTGTTAAGCATGATTGCGCGTTTGGCAAGTTCAAAATCAAATTCCGCAGCACGCCTAGGCCTACCAGTAACAGTACCAAATTCAGCCCAGCCTTTTTCTGTAGTATCTGCAGAATTCAATTCATTAGATAACGGTCCCGTTCCAACTCTAGTCACATATGACTTGAAAACAACAATTACTTCATCTACATTTTTTGGACCTAATCCAATATCTGCGCAAATTCCTGATGCAGTAACATCCTTTGAGGTAACAAATGGATAAGTTCCATGCCATAAGGAAAGAAATGTTCCTTGGGTACCTTCAACTAATACATTTTCATTCTTTTCAATGGCGGAATTCACTACTTGAGGTACATCATCAATGTAAGATGAAAGTGAATCAATGTCTTTTGCTAGCTTTAGTGTTCTCATTGCTCTTGATGCATTTGCTGGCCCAGTGCCAGAACCGGTACTGCCGATTTTTTCTTTTAATTCACCTTTAGAATCTTGATTAAGATGAGACTGCTCGATAATTCCACAATGTTTGTCAAGAAATGCACGACCTGATGCATCAAAATCTGTAATCTCCTTTAGAAACACATCGGGATTAATTACAACGCCGGGTCCAATCATCACTTTGGCATTTTTATTTAGGAATCCACTTGGGAGCATTCTAACTTTGTAAACTTTGTCTCCATCTTTGATTGTATGTCCAGCATTTGGTCCAGCACCACCGCGAACAACAACTGTGGGATTATCCTTTACCGCAAGATAGGAAATGATTTTACCTTTTCCTTCATCACCAAAAAAACCACCTACAACAACTGTGGATGTCATATTCGTGAACTGTTTTTTGGTTTATTTAAGCTAAAGTGCCGTAACATGATTAATAACTAAACCCAGTCAATGGATCACATTGGCTGAACCAAATTATGCAGGAAATATTATTGTAAATCTAGCTAGTCTGCCAGATTTTTTACGAAAGCCGATCTTAAAAAAAAGATTAAACGAGTTTTTTTCATTATCAGATGAGGAGAGAATTGAGATAATCAATAATGCGTTAGAGGCAGGACCCACAATTCCATTTCCGAATTTTTCAAAATTATTTAAAACTTGGCTAGAATCCTTGGCCACAATGTCTGAAGAGCAAAGAGATGTCTTGTTTTCAGCTTATGTAAATGAGATTATCAAATCCCCACAGAAATTGATTGTGTTTAATCTTGATGGAATTTTAGAGATTTTTCTGTCACTGAGGCAGGATGAGAAGAATATTATCTCAAAAACTATTCAGAATATCTTTTCAAGGTTAGAACCCCAGCAGAAAAATAAAATGCTAATAATAATTCCAGATTCAGCAAAGGCAAGCCTAGGAATCTAGGGATTTGGTTTGTCGGGTTTTCTATTGTCTTCATTAGAAAAGTCCACTACATCTCCCTCGGGGGTAAGGACTCCTGCAAAGATTTTTTCATGTTTTTTTAGCAGTTTTCTGTGATCTGGCATTGACATATCCAGTCTCATCTCATTCATTACCATAATTCTATACTCCTTCCACTCTGTCCAGCATTTGTTGCAACAAGGGTATTTTTCGGCAACGGGATCGAGTTGTTCTGAATCAGGAATTTGGTTTTTACATTTAGTGCAGGTTTTTGTCATATCATGTACAATTCTTGAACTCTTTTTATCTTTTTTTGGCCTAAACCAATAATAAATAACCAAAGACAAGAGAAGCATGAAGATAAAGTGTCCCAAGTGCAAAAAGGATGCTGAGCTTGCCCCAGACTTTTCGTTTGTCAAATGCGAAGAGTGTGGTCTTGATATGAGTTATGGTGAATATGTCAAATATGTGGCTCACAATGATGCCACATATACAGACATTTTAGGTGATTACACAGGAAGTACAGAAGGTGAATCTTCAGGAACTTTGGATGAATGGGATTAACAAACAAGTGAAATGATTCATCAGATTAAAATAATTAATTTCAAAAGGAGTTACTAACCATTGGAATTCCTATTAGAAAACATTCTAAATTTGATTGGATTTATTGTTGGATTAGCAATTGGCATAATGTCTTATATTGGTTTTAGAAATACTGGCAGCCCCACACTATTTAGACTAACATTAGCGTTTTTTTCTATCAGTATTGGTTTCTTTGTAATTTGGATTGGTTACATGGTAGAAGATTTTGTAATAAAATCAGGACAGATAGAACGATGGGTGCAAACATTAGGAATTGGAATTCAAACAGTTGGTTATTTTTTTATTGCATTCTCACACAGCATAAAATCATTTTTGCCAAAGTCTCGATACCTTAGGTCTGTTGGAGTTTTTCCACTGTTTACATTATCCATAATTCACATAGAACACATTTTCCGTGCCATATCATTTATTCTTCTAGTGTATGGTTCTATTGAGACAATGCTTTCATATTTTGAAAGCAAAAAGAAAGGTGCAGTTTTTGTTGCGACAGGTCTTGCGTTATTAGCATTAGGTGAATTTCTTGGGTGGTACTCGTTTGTATTCCCAGAATCTATCTTGTATTATTTGTCAATTGCAATAAAGATTGCAGGTTTGATTTCATTGTTCATTCCGGTAAGTAAAGTTCCCATGATGAAAATCAAATTTGATAAGGAAATAGAAGAAGACTAGATTTTGTTAATTTAGCCTCAAATTTTTGAATTGTCAAATTCTTTTATCTTTTTAGTATATTGCTAAATATCCTATTACTCTCATAGGAAAATTTCCAAGTCATGTTGGAAAGAATTGGCCGAATATAGGACCCATATGAAGATAATAGGCGACATACTGTCCACAACCCGAGATGATCTTCAGGATGATGATGGGGCATCTGTAACATACCTAATTAGAAAAGCCAACATTTCACATGTTAGAATTTCACGAATTTTAAGCACTTTGGTTTCACAGGGATTATTAGAACAAGTAAACTCCCAAGGTGCCTGCAAATATAGAATCAGCTCATCTGGAAGAGAGTTCCTCCAAGCGTATCAGACATTTAGTAGATTTGCTGAAGATTTTGGTTTAACTATTTAGTTTTCAAAATCATCAAATTCATCTAGGTCATCATCAAATTCATCTTCAAAGTCATTGTCTTCAAATGGCGCACTCATGGCAACAAACCAAAAAAGCAATCACCTAATAAGGATTTTAGAATTACAGTTTCATAATACAGATCAAGAGTTGGCAATCTTGTGGTTAATTAAAAACTAGACAGCAATAATTCCATTCTCAATTAAAAATTTTATACTGTTAAGAAAGTCTTTTTCTCCAATTAATCCGTCACCCCACCATTTTGCAGTATTTTTTATCCAATGAGGAATTTCTTTAGTCGAAGAATTTTGTGAAGGGATGGCATCAACGAGAATTATTTTTTCAGAAATCATGTATTCAATGCCGGTAAAAAAATCAGAGTCACTAATCAAGCCTGACGACCACCATTTTGCATTGTTTTTGATCCAGTTAGGAACTTTCACAAAGATCTCTTCTGGATATCCCAATACATCGTAAATGCTTTGATCTGGAAATTGTTGATCAAACCACTCTCGGAATTTTGGCTCATTGGAATACCTGTCCAGATAATATTTTGGAGATTTTGTTTGGTCAGGAAAATTATCAACGTGTGTGGATTTGTACCCAATTACATCCTCTACAGATAAGCTAGGAAATGTTTTATCAAACCAATCATTGAATTGTGGTTCTGTGTAATATCGATCAAAGTAATACTGGGGAGATTTTTCTATATTTGGGAAATCAGAAATCAAAAGTTTTGGATTTTTTATTGGGTTAGGAGTTGTCTGTTTTTTTTCATCAGATTTTACTGAAGGGACAGACATTATTTGACTCTCTTTGTTACTGTAAAATTGAATTTTCTTTTCTAGTGATTTTTCTCCATAAAATATCGTAACGGTGTACAGACCATCCATCTGCCATTTTGGACCCTGTGCAAGGTAAGTTCTAGAGAATGTACCATCAGATTTAGGAACAAATTGGTCTATTGCTACAATGTCAGTATTCTTTGGATTCATTATTCGTAGACCAATAAATTCACCATCAACTATTGGAGAAACAGATCCATATACAGATACAGAATCCCCATAGTAGTACTGTTTTTCATTGGTGTTTATACTAGATGCAAAAACTGATGGAATTGTTATGCCGAGTGATAAAATTATCAAAATTGGGAGCAATAATCTTACCAAATTGTTTCAACCTACTAAATTCGTTTTATTGGTAATCCCAAACTTGTTGGCTGCTCAGCTATTGGCGTAATGGAAATTGTAGAGGGTTTTTTAGCAAAAAGCACTACCCAGTAAGTGTCACAAGTATCCTTAATTGAGATTTTACTTGCAGTGCCTACAAACTTTTCTTTATCACTAGTCATAATAAAATTTGGTTTTGAAGACTCGCCCTTATTACATGATGAGAACTTTACGTTAAATTTTTCTTCGCCTATCTTTAGTGTAGATATAATTTTTGTAGAAATTTTTATTTGTGCAGCTGTAGGTTGGGTAGTTTTCTTTAGTTTATCAAATTGATTATCAATCTTTGATTTTCCTGTAAAATACCAATTTTTATCTTTGTAAAGTTTGATGCAGTCATTTAGAAAATTTTTGTGAGAGTATTTTTTCTTAAATTCAACTTCTCCTAATTCTTTATACTTAAAGTAAAGATTCTCACATTGTTTTTTTGTGCTTGAAGAGATCTCTTTTTCCGCAAACGCATCACCGATAAATACTCCTGTAATCATCAAAGAAAATACCGCAGTCATGCAGGTAATTGCTGAAAAGTGCCCCTTCATAAAACGCAAAAATGAAATTGATATAATAGATTAATTTTGATTTTGTGGCCTGCCTTTTTTATTTTGAATATTATATGTAAAAAGTCCTGCATGTTTGAAGGTTTTTTCATTATGGGTCTCCATTACAAAACATACAGATTCATGAAATTGCTCTAATGTTTTGTTTCCACATATTCTACAGATATACTGAATCACACTTCTACATTTTCCACAAAACGCATATTCTAATAGCATTCCGCCGCATGTTCTACATGATTCATCGGGCATATTGAAAGCAATTTGTTCTGATATATTGGTAAGTACATTCACATGTGGTATGCCTAAAAAGAATTGACTATCCCTGAGACAGATATCTGTATAGTTTTGATTTTAGTTCGAGAATTTGGACTCGGTAATCTCTAATATTCTCAGAAATTTCAATGAATTTCTCATTAAAGTTTGCAGGTCTTGCTGGGTCATGTACAAGTGATTTTAATGAGCTCTTTTCATCCTGAATCTTCTTCTCCAAGTCAGTGATCTGTTTCTCTAGATCTGACACTGTAGTTGATTTTTCTGCAGTCTCGCCAGAAGTGACATTAATAGAGTCAGCTGTTGTTGCCATTATCTTAGTTCCACTTAGTTGGCATGAATTTGGTGCAATTTTATCTGCAAGCTGGACTGCCTTTGATTCAACATCAGATGCAACTATAACTATGGGAACTCTCAGGCCAGAGCTTCCTGAGCATATCTCAAATGCCACATCAAAAACATCCTTTTGTTGAATTCCAGGAGTTGCTGCTAGTTTGTTAACTACAATTCCTTCCAATGGAGTTCCAGCAATGGATTTTTTGATATCCAAAGTTTTTGGTTCAAATTTTGGAATTACATTTAACGAGAATAGGTATCTGTTTAATTCATTTCTAGCTTGGTTCAAGTCAGCTCGTAGCTGAACAATTTGTGCAATATTTTCAGTTTCTGATTGTAATACTTCTGCGCTTTGACCTGAATCTCTTAATCTACTGCTAAGGCCACTGCGTACTTTTTCTAATTCTGCCTTCAAAGTGTTTACTCTATCTTCAAGCGCTGTTAATTTTTTTGCCAAACCACCTTTGTTAAGCAATTCTAATGTGATGGTATCAGGATTTGCAGCTCTAATCTGAACAACTGATGTTTGACAGGATTCAGATGGGACTAGACCAACAAGTTTTACACTTTTTGATTCAGAATCAGATTCTACTGCAATTTCTGGAGCCAAGATTGCAGTCTTTTGAGTACAAATATCAAATGCCACATTGTATGCTGCTATATTCACTTTGTTTGAGAGTTTCCCAGAGCTTCCAGGAACTACTACAGTTACTAGTTTTGTGATAGTACCAATTGGTTTAGCTTCATGATAATTCTTTGCCTCATCAATCATTGCCTGTGTAGCAGTGATTGTTACAATGCCTTTTGCTGCAAGTTTTTCTGCAGTGTTTGGCTTTAGACAAATTGGAGTGTTGTTACTTTTTTTAATTGCGTTTACATAGCCTTCCTTACAGATGACTTTGTCTGCTGAAATTCCGTATTCCAGTTGATCCCTTGGGGCAGTTACATCTGCAAAGACAGTTCCTTGACTAGTAATAGCAGTAGTAAGTAAAATGCTAACAAGAATTCCAACGATTATCTTTTTCAATATGTCAAACCACCATTGATAGTATTTAAAATGTTCTTAGAAATCATTTGATTTGTAAATGTGTCTTTAAATGACGAACATACAATATTTCATGAGCCAACATATGTGCTCTTGTTTGGTCACCTGATTTAATACAGTAAACAATACTCCAAAACAATCTAGACTCTATCAAGCGTAATTTTTGTGCTAATTCTTCAACCTGTAAAGGAGATACTAGATTTTTTATGATGCATTTTTGTTGCATATATGAAATACATCTAGTTTTTATTTGTGGATAGTTCCTACATTGTGGTATGCCTTCACCCACAGAACAAGGAGCGATTTATGGAAATCTTCATTCCTACAAAATGTACACACGTCCAACTGCTCAACGACTGTTTGGAAGCTATTCTTTTAGAAAAAAATCAGGTCCCAAACATCATGAGAACATACAAAGGATGTTGGAAATTCTTGCATTAAATGGAACTTTAACCACATGGGGGATGGCTAAAACGCATCTTGATGATTCAAAAAGTATCAGAAGTCAAGAAAAAGAATACCGACGTTTATTGATGGGCAGAATGGCTCGTGGAAAACACACATCAGGATTACTTGATGTTGGATTGGTGGTAAAAGATGGAAAGAGCATGTTAAAAATTCCAGCTGATCAATACCGATTATCATTACACGGTATTTTGTATTCTTTAGACGTGTTAGATCTAAGTAACAAACAATCAGATACATTAGCTTCAAAATATTCACATGTTCTTCCAATGGTTTTTGGAAAATGGGATTTTCTCAAAGAAATAATTGAAGATGAAGTATATAGATTAAAAATTCTTGCAGGAGGTTTGTTTATGGATAATATTCAGATTGCAAATATTACCAACTTTCCAGTGTATGAATTGATGACATATCTTAATGTGAAATACCAAAATAATTTTGAGCAGATTAACGAAGAAGATTTGGCAGATCAAATTTCATTTTGGTTTTTCACTACCTTGTTAGTTCCTTCACGTTTAGGAAATGCAAAAAAACAAACTTCGTTAGCACTGAGCCAATGGAAGAGGATTTTCAAAGAAGATCCTGAATTGAAGAAATGGTATTATGGGTTTGTTGATGAAGCTATTGAGTTTTATTCAAAGAGATTCAAAACTATTAAAAAGCTAGATTCGCTCTAAGCATGTTTGTTTACAAGCTCTTCAAGAGTATCAAAGGAATATGGTTTTGATAATGTTGTGATTAAAGACATGCTCTTTGCCTTTAGATGTTTCTTCTCATCTACCGAATAAGCAGTTATCAAGATTACTCTTGCATCTGAATCAAATTTCTTTATTTTAAAAAATGCATCAAAACCATCCATCTGAGGCATTTTGACATCCATTATTACCAGATTTGGCTTTATTTCCTTGTATTTTTCAATTGCATCAGATCCATTTTCAGCAGTAAGTACATCAAATCCCATATTTTTTATCATAAATGCAGTATTCTCTAGTAGATCTGCATCATCATCTACCAGTAAAATGGTCTTTTTTGAGGACATATATCAAAAATGAATTAACCGATATGATAAACTTTCGATTGTATCATTCATTTTTTGAAATGGGAATCTTGACTGTAAAAGTAGTAGGATTATTCTTGACAAGTATAGATCCTCCATGTTGTTCAACAATGTTTTTACAGCTGGATAGGCCTAATCCGGTTCCTTTTTCCTTAGTAGTTACAAGTGGTTCAAAGATTCTATCTATGATCTTTTCTGGAATACCAGGTCCAGTATCTTGGAATTCAATAATCTTAAAGGATTCATCAGAATTTATCATAATACTAATCGTACCAGTATCTTTACCAATTGCTTGTATCGCATTTAAAATCAAATTCGTGAAAACGATCTCCATTTTTTTTGCATCACATGTTATTTGATCGTCTTTAGTTGGAAGCACTAATGAGACACTAGATGGAATCTCAAGTGTTTCCATAGCTGATTCAATTAGAGATTTTATTGACACAGAAGTCATGTTGATGGGAGTAGTTCTTACATAATTCAAGACTCCTTCAATTTGATGAGACATTCTAGCAATGGCACGATCCATTCTTCCTATTACCTTGTCTAATTCAGGATCATTGTCAGTTCGTGAACGTTTTAGAATCTCTGCTGAGCTACGAACGGTAGTTAATGGATTTTTAAGATCATGTGCAACGTTTGCTGCTAGCTCCCCAATTGCAGTGAATCGTTCGTTTTTCACTTGTGCATTAGCTTCTGCAAGTTTCTTTTCTGTTTCAATTAGTTTTTGAAGTGATTCAGTCATTTGGTTAAATGAATCTCCAATAATCTGAAGTTCTGTGACATTACTATGTTTAGCTCTAACATCAAAATCACCTTTTGAGATAGATTTTGCCATATTGGTAAGATTCTTCAGAGGTTTTGTTACTAATTGAGAGATTCCAAATCCAATTAATATTGAAGCAATCATTCCAATTACTGAAATTAATAAAATAGAGTTTCTCAAATCTACAAATTCATCGACAAATGATGATCGTTGTTGATCAACAACGACAATCCAATTAAAACCTTCAAATGATTTGTAGCCTGTTGATTTTGCAAAAGAGATTAGTCTCAAATCCTCATTGGTCGTTCCCAGTTCAAAATTACCAATGTCTTTATCATTTGGAATTAAATCATAATATGAAACAGGTTGTGCATTTTCAAATTTTTGAATTCCATCTGAATAAATTATTCTCCCAGCATCATCTAATAATACAACATTACGATTAGGTAATTTCAAAAGTTCTACCTCATTAACGAATGAATCAAGTAAATCATCTATTGTTACAACGACTCTCATAACTCCAAGAAAGTTATGTTCTGTGTCCTCTACACGAAATGCAAAAGTCATAACATAGTTTCCATAATCTTCACGGAACTTCAGATTATCATGGTACACTCCCTTATCTCGTGCAATATACCACCATTCTTCATCATTTTTTCTATCATCGGTAATCGCAGAGTTTAGTGCGACGTTGGCACCGTATGAATTAGTTATCGATATTTCTTGCAATACGTTAAAGTCGTATTCATCTTTGTAAAGTTCCTTAGTTCGGTTTAATTCCTTTGTAAGTTCCCTATCTATAACTTCAGACATGAATGGAGTTAAAGTGCTATTGGATATTGTAGCATCAATTAATTGTGGATTTGCAGCTTTAACTTCTTCAAGATGTTTGAATTTATCATTTGATGCAATTAAGGCCACCTGAATTTCGTTAATACGAGTCAGTTCTTGTAATGCAGAAATTCTTTTTTCAATCTGTTGATCTAAATCCTGCATAATATTGAAGGCAAATACATCATTTCTAGAAGAAACCAATTTTTTCATCTCTTCAATGCTGATATCAAATGTGATTACTCCATATACAGCAAATACTAGAAACATAACAAACATTCCACCAATTACTACAAATGATATTTTCAACCTATTCAGCCAAAGTGAATTGAATTTGAATTTAAAGATCACTTTAAGGCAAAAAGGCAGGCCACAAAACATCGATTATGGTCAAATATCAAATCATGTAGTAGTGACCATGCAGCAAACGGATGTTTTTTCTACGGTAATTCCTGATGTGCGTGACTCCTGTATTCTGTCAGCAGATTTCCCCCCAATGAAAAATCATTCATCAAATTACCAAAAAAGCATCCTTGCTCGAAATATTCTGTTTGCATGTGAAGATTGTAACGGTGCATTAATTCCTTCAACTCTATGTGTAGTGTGCAAAAAGACCAATTCGAGAATATGTGTCAAATGTTCTTCCAAAATAAGATTGGATGGGCATAAATCTTGCGAATGCTTAATTTTGCTTTCATTAATGCATTCAGAAAAAAAGTAAGACAATTAAAAACTCTTATCTGTACATGTGTAATTACAGTTTAATCCCTTAAGCCAAGTTTTCATATTTTTCAAAGTCGTAAATTATTTTTCAACTATATATTCTAGAAATTTTAAATTAAGTCGCAATCAAATTTTGAATAAAAAAAATTCTTACTGCCGTAAAATATTATTCTGAAATGTCTCATAACATGAACAATCGAGATATCGAAGAATCATATTGGCAGTAAGACATAGTATATCAATCTAAAAATAATATATCAGATTTATTTTCAAATTGTGGCGTGCCATGTTGGCAGGACATGTAAAAAAATAATTTTTCATAACTTTCGTTAAGTGCTTATTCAAAAAAAGAAAAAAAGGATAGTTTGATGTTTCTAGTATTACTTTACGTAGATGTCGATTTTATTTGGAGGTGACAATGCTGTTGGATTGGTAATGCTCTCCCATACGAAGACTGTTGCTTCATATGTTCCAGCTTGACTTGGGGTCCAAGACTGTGATGGACTAAATGATTGTCCAGCAGTTAGGGATCCTTCAATCCATGACAGTGAAACTGTTACGCCGTTTCCATCCTGAATCTGTACAATGTATGCAAATGCTTGTGCTCTATCTTGGCCGTTTGCCAAATCAGCTGTGACTTGTACTTGTTGGTCTACGGATACACTGGATAGTGCACGTCCGAATGCATCAACAACTCTAACATTAGAAGCTGGAGCTCTCTCTAGAGGAGGTACAATTGTTCCGATTAGCGATGTGCCTGTGATATCAAGTTCGTCTGCAGTTGTGTATGGACTAGGTAGTGTATTGTCCTCATATTCTGCGGTGATTGTGTCACCTTCTGAAACTCTGAGTCGGTGACCGGAAGATCCATCGGTAGTAGTGAAGAACACTGTTCCCTCGAATATTCCAGTTGCCTCGTTAGTTTCAGTTACAGTCAAGTCAATACCACCAGCGTCGGAGTCAGACCAGACGTCGATGTTAAAGTTGTCGACTGCTTCTGGATCCAAGTTCATGTCTGGGTCAACTACGCGTACAACACCTGTACCTTTTGCTGGGTAGCTTGCTTCAAGCCACTGAACTTCACCGATATTCCATCTGATCAATGCTGAACCTATTACAGTCTCATCCTCTGAGAACTCAAAGGATACTGTAATACCATCATTGTCCTTAGCAGGTAGGAATCCATCAGTTGGTCCTGCACCTGCAGATGACTTTGCTGGAGCGGTAATATCGTTAGCGCCATCACCATCGGCATCGTGAACGAAGCCGGTTAAGATAACTTCACCTGTGAAGATACCTGTGTCAGTACCTGTCTCGACGAGTCTGTATCTATCAATAGAGTTGCCTCTTGTAGATACCTTGATTGGATCATTAGCTGATTCACCAATTTCATCAATCAAGTCGCTGTCGAAGTTGTGGTCAGGTGCGACGATGGTAATGTATACTTTATCAGTCCAAGTGTAAACTTTCTGGTCAAGTTCTACTGTTGCGCCAAAGTTGGATGTAAAGATGGTTAAGTTAATGTCCTCTTCCTCTTGTCCAACATAGTCTGCACCAGATGGTCCCCAGTCAGTATATTCTAGTACAATCTCTTCACCTCTCTCTAATCGGTCACCTTTCAAGACTTCAGGAATCTCGATGACTATCTGGAAGATACCAGTAGAGTCACCTGTTTCTCTAAAGTCAGATGGTTCTGGATCAAAGGAAGCTGCTGAGCCACCTGCATTACCCATGGATAGGGTTGCAGCGTCTGAATCCCATTCAATGAGATCAA
Organism: Thermoproteota archaeon; assembly: GCA_003352285.1. Classification (NCBI taxonomy): domain Archaea; kingdom Thermoproteati; phylum Thermoproteota; species Thermoproteota archaeon. The sequence continues at coordinate 271,791 of QQVN01000005.1, forward strand.
GATCATAGGTTTCAGCAACATCATTATCAAGGTCCCAGTCTGGTTCAATTACGGTTAAGATCATATCAGAACCAATAATGTAAACAGACTTGTCAGATTGTAATACACCATTTCTAAGGTCAAATGTAGCAGAATCGGTTACAGTGTTTGGTTTTCCAGATGCATCAGTTGGGTCAGTGTATTGTACAGTGATGATATCACCTTGTAAGATACAATAGTTTTGACCGCTTGCGGATGCAGTTGCAAATCGCATTTGTTCACCGCCTCTAGAACCGTTTGTTTGGTGCTTAAATGAGGTGGTTGTTGGACAAATTGAGCTGTCTGGACCATCAGTGTATCTGATGACAAAGTCTAGCTCAAAGATGCCAGCGTCTGGTGCGATTTCAGTAATTGGTCCTAGTTCTGTGGTTCGTTTATCCTTATCAAGAGATCTAACTGGATCTTTACCAATTGTGATCTTACCTGGTTGGGCAGTTACGTTACCAGCAGTTGCTAGTGTCAATACTTCGGCTGCTCTGGACACTGTGATCTTCACAGGGCCAGATTTACCAGCAATTGATTGTGCGATTTTATCTTCACCGCTTGCTGAGACATCAAAGTCTGGATCGTTTACTCTGACGTGAATTGTCAAGTCACCCTTGTTCAAGAATGCACCAGCTTTTGTAATTGGTGTTGCAGCTGGGCTAGCAGAAGTGTTTGGAGCCTGTGTTGCAAGGCTTTGGACTCCTGTTGCATGAATTGGGAATATTGAGAATTCGTTAGAATCAGTTGTTCCTGTTGGAACAGTAAAGTCTGCTGGAATACCAAATGGAACTGGGTAAACAGTTCTATCTAGGCTGACTGAACCAGTGTTGGCTCTGATTCCTGCAGAATCTCCTACTTCGATAATCTCACCTGATGCGTCTCTGTAATCAACATAGTTAACTTCCATATCAACTCCCGTAGTACTTCTTGTTGTAGTATCAGTGTTACAATAGTCGGCTGGGACTTGGAAGTCACCAGTAAAGACACCGCTAGAAGCAGTTGTCTCAACTAAAGTAAATCCTGTTGCTACTAGACCTGTATCACCAGATGGTGCACATGTAAAGGTACCATCGTTAGTTGGGTTGTTTGTCCATCTTGCATCATCAAATGTGATGTCAAGCAGTCTACCGAATGCTTCTCCTTCGGAGTTCAATCCGTAGAATGGTGAACCCACAGCCTGGTACGCCTTGTCAGTAAGTACACTGACTACGGTGTAAATCTCGATAGTATCTGTATCTGTGTTAAGGTCTTGGTCTTCAAGTGTTACGGTTACTGTATCAGCAATCTTGTAGGTGTTTGAATCAAATGAAACCACACCAGAGTGAGAAGGTGCTTCTTGTTGGTCAGCAATCTGTGTTGAGACACCGTCTGCTCCCAAGTCAAGATAGTTAATTCTCACTGAATCCTCATCAGTAAAGTCTTCGTTAACAACAATCTGGAGATCATCATTAATTGTTCGAATGGACTCATATGTTGAGGATTGGTTAGTGTTTAGTTGGTTTAGCATAATGTATTCAACTGTTCCTACAAATACACCTGTGTTATCATCGGTCTCTTCTAATTCTGCTCTGTAAATTGCATTGTTGTATCTGTCAGAGGAAGTAATACCGTCATTGTCGGTACCAAACTTGAAGAAATCAACAACTGCCATTAATGCAGATGAATTAGTAAGAGTCATTATCTTTTGGCCTCCTGTTCCGCCATTACCGGCACCAGAAGAGGCACCAGATGGGAAGAATTGGAAGTCTACTCTTAGAGTACCAGTACCACCAATTGATGAGTCACCAACTGCTGCGCCACCGAAACCGCCGCCACCACCTACGTTCAATCGGATTAATCCGCTTGAAGCAGTGATTTTGCCTTTGGTTACGTTAACTGCAGTTGTAGCTGAGCTACTGTCTGTGGTTGCGTTTGCAATTAGTATGTTAAATGGTACAGCTGTTGCATTTAATGCACCGGTGATACTTCTAATGTCGTAGTTAAGATAATGATAGATTGAGTTTGTTGTTCCATTGTTAAGGAATTTAGATAGATCATTCATGGTTTTACCAGTGAATGTATAGTTGAATGAAGTGCCATCAACAAAGCCACTACATTTAGCTTGATTACCAACTCCTGGAGAGTTAGCACATGACTGTACGGTAGTTCTTGCTCTTTGGCTGAATGATTCAACTGTTGTAGAGGTAACTGCATTACCGCCAGAACCTTGACCGTTAGTACCGTTAGTTATTGAAACTAGAGTACTTGATGCGGTAGTAGTTGTTGGTAATGTAATTGGAGATCCAATCTTGATGGTTGGGATAAGCTTTACGGCTGCATTGTTTACATCCAAGTCCTCATCTGTTAGTGCATTCAAGTTTGAGTCGTTATCGGTTAAACTAACTTTGATTCTCTCACCAGAGTTCCATTCATCGCCAACACTTGCTCCATCCATATCAATGGTTGCAAAGAAGTGTCCGACTAGACCTGAAACAAATCCTGGAGAATCATATTCTATCTCAAATGTCTGTCCTCTTTTTGCAGTTGATGCAATAATCAGATTTGCTTTGCTGTCACCAGAACCATAGTTGACAAAGGTTGCAGAGTTGCCACCTGTTTCAACAAAGTTTACTGGGAAGCTTGCAGCGGTGATTTGACCGCCAGTGCCTATTACGGCTGAACCTTTGGTTGCACCTGTTGCAGTGATAACAGTAATTGGATAGTCTTCGTTAGCTTGTAAGTCGATTTGAACTGTTCCTTGTGGGGAACGCTTGATTGCTACTAGTTCATCAAAGTGTGGGTCACCCATTGTTGGTGATTTGATACCAGAAGCATCTTTCAATGCGACTGTGTTAACAGCTCTTGCTGCACCATCTTCATCATAAACACCATAGAATATGGTCTTGTTTGAGGAAGAGGTACCAAATACCCATGTATCTTCATCAGTTGGATCAACATTCAATCCTTGGTCAGTAATTGTTACAATAACATCTGCACCCAATGGGTACTTTGTTCTGTCAAGTACTGGCTTTGACTCTACTGGATCATCTAAGAGTAGGGTAACTTTTTCGCTACCACCTGCTCTGTTATATACGATATTCATGTTTGAGTTTTCAGCAACATCATAGAGTTGAATGAATGGCCAAAAGTTAGTATCACGGAATTTAATTTGTCCTGGTCCAGTTGCTGTAACGCCACTGTTGAGAGTTTCATTCTCTCGAATGACGTTCATTATTTTATCACCTGGATTTGGATTTGCACTTCCTGAAATGGCTGTAAGTGGTTTTGCAGCTGCTTGGCATGCAACTAATGCAGTGGTACCATCAGTACCGTTGCTAGTTGCGCCACCTGCACCTGCTGCAAAGTATCTTGGTACAGCATATCCTGTTGTTGCAGACAAATCAATTCCTAGTGGAGTTGATGCGCTGTTCAAACAGAATTGTCCAACGTTTAGTCCAAGTCCTAAGGCTTGAGCTGTTCCGTTGGTGTTGCCCAATACTGCATCCATGTTTTGCATGGATACTCTATCTGCAACATATGCATACCAAGCACCATCAGTTGCTTGTGCCATTCTAACTTTCTTACCGTTGAGTGATACGTTTGGTTCACCTTTACCCTGGTCAGTGTCACTGATCAGTGGGTCGATTACAACAATTTCAATTACGTTTCCTGGACCAATCTCATTTAGTGAGTTGTGTCCTTCGCCGGAAACGAAGAGGTGTGGATTGCTTTGTTTGGCTACTGCAAATGCTTCAGGAGTAACTCCTGGGATAGCAAATGTCAGTGAGCCAGCTATCATAATTGTCATTAATGTAAGACTAGTTATTTTGCGTCCTATCTCGTTATTCATATTATTACAGGCTTGGTTTGAAAATTATTATTAGTGCATAACTGTAAAATTGTGGCGTGCTATCAATTTACGCATGAATGGATCATTTGCTCACAAGTTTTATTAACATCATAGCAGGCCACAACAAAAACTAAGTTTACAAATAATACTTGAAATAATTTTTTTTGATGTTTGATGCCAACAATTCGGTAACGAAAAATTTGCAAAAGAATAGTAGCATGCATAATTATACTACGTTTAATGAAAGTTCGATTTTAAGAAATCTTTTATTTGTATGCGATAAATGTTGTGGCCCTACAGTACCAACAGCATCATGTATGATTTGTAAAAAATGTTCTATCAGAAACTGTGTAAAATGTTCTTCGGATGTATTCATGGATAAACATCAAAAATGTATTGTGCTAATATCTTATTTATATAAATTAAAAAACAAATAATTCAAAATTAACGTCTACTCAGTTATTACAATAAAAGATGGTCTCCATGCAAGAGGGTCTTTTGTAATCTTGTATGCCTTTTCGAACCATTCAAGGGCTTGATCATAGTCTCTCATTTCTTGTAATGCATTTGCTTTGTTAACTATGGCACCAAGTTTTCCAGGATTTATCTCAAGGGCTTGATCATAGTAGCTAATGGCCTCTGGATATTTTTCTTGCTCGTATAGAACAATTCCCTTGTTAACTAGCGCTGCGTATAGCGTCTCCTGTCTAACTATATTGGAGTTATCAATTACCCTATCAAAATAAGACATTGCTTCTGTTTGATTTCCATATATTGATAATGCAATTCCAGCGTTCACTACTGCCCGATAATCAACAGACTTGTTTTTTTCTCCAATTTTTATTGCCTGATCAAAGAGTTGCTTGGCACCATCAAGATCACCTGTACTTGCCTTTGCGATTCCCTTATCCACCATTGCCCTAACATTATCTGGGTTTCTCTTTAGAGCCTCATCAAAGTAAATAATTGCATCCTCATGGTCACCATACTTTAATTCCTCGATTCCTTTTTCGACAATTTTTTCAAAGGAATCATAACTTGATGGTTTAGGGGTTTCGTTTTGAGATCTATCATCAGATGGATTAATGATTATGAATTTGTTTTCTATTAGATACTCTATAGCTTTGAGAAACTCTTTTTCAGTGATTAATCCATCCCCAAACCATTTAGCAGTATTTTTCACCCAAGTCGGAACTTGTTGTGCAGACACATCTTGAGTTAAGACAATTGGCGATAGTAACAAAGACATGCCAAAAATAATTGCGATTACTTTATGATTCACAATAAGCATGGGAGTAATTTCTTATTAAAGATACACACTATAGATTAAGAAAATTTGAAAGTTAATTGTTAGGATTGAGCATAAAGCCGATGATTCAATAATGGAAAGGGATTCATAATGGTGGTAATCAAGAGACTTGAATCTAATAGTTAGCTGCCCAAGACATTTTGAAACTGAAACCATACAAGAGATCAAAGGAATACTTGAAGAAATAGGGGATGAAGATCCCAAAGTTACAATAACAAACATTTCTGGACTCTTAACTGTTGAAACATCTGTTGAGCCTTTGGATGTCACCAAAAGGATTCGTGAAAAAATAGAAGATGAACCATGGTCAATCAGATACATTCTAAGAGTTATTCCGATTCAAGTTTCAATTGAGACCACACCTGAAAAAATTGTAGAGGAAACACTAAAGCTTGCAAAAAAAATCAAGGAGGATCAAACCTATAGAATCACCATAGAGAAACGAAATTCCAATATCTCAAAATCAGAATTGATTTCAAAAATAGCGGACGGAATTTCAAGAAAAGTTTCACTGGAACAATATGATTGGATAGTTTTGGTAGAAATTTTAGGCAATAAAACAGGACTTTCAGTTTTAGCAGGTAAAGATATTCTCAGTATAGAAATTGCAAAACGCGAGTTATCCGAATAAAACTGCAGCCTTTTCTACCAAGATGTCCTCCAATGGCGTTTGAGAATCTACTGCATCTAGATGCTTTTTAGAAATTTTAAATTCTTTTTTTAGAAATGGTTCTGAATTAATTTTTGATTTGCTCAAAAAGGACTCCAATTCTTTGTAAAGTTTATCTTGTATAGATTTAGGTCCAATTGAAATTATTGTGAATAAAGTATTAGGATTAATTCCAGCTTTTGATATGGCATCAGAAATTTGAGTTGTACAAGCAAATCGCATTAACATATCAGTCTCAATTTTGTTTGATAGAAGTGTGTTATTTTTCTTAGAGTCCAATGAAAGCATGATAATCTTTTTTGCATGATTTGAATTGAGGATAAATTTTGAAGATATAGCCTGAATAATTAATTTAGGATATTTTTTTCGAAGTGAATCTAAAAATGACTCATCAAGGTTATGTTTTGATTTTATGTGGATTAATTCTACTTGGTTGCGTCCAATTTTTAATTTGATTCTGGGAGATCCACCATGAATAACAGGTATAATACTCACTATATCGTCCTTGGAGATTTTTGTTGCCCGTCCCTCCAATGCAGAAGAATCAATGCCATTAACTGCAACAAGAATATTTTTTGTATCAAGATCAGGTGTGTTGTTTGGTTTGTTTTTTAAAAGATTGGAAAGTAACTCATTAATTGTCAAGTTTTCAACATCAAGTTCAATTTTTTCAGTTGAAAAGGATTTTTTTGCCCCGCCAAGAAGTTTTACAGTTACCATCAAGAATCATGAATATTGGTTAAAAATTAACCTTACAATATTGAAAGAATGGAAATTATTCTTTAGCCTCTGAGGTTTCTGGTTCTTCAGTATCGGCTTCAATTGTTTCTGAAACAGAATCAGATTCTTCAGTTGCCTCAATCTCATCACTTTGAGATTCAAGTTCTGCTGATTGTTTTGCTCGCTCTTCTTTTAATTGCTGATCTCGAATTTCATGTTTGAGAAGTTTTGTGATGTATCCAGCAATCTCATTTTTTAGTCCTTTAGAACGGATAATTGAGATTTTATCTAAGGTTTTTTTGTTATCACCAAAGTCTACACCAAATTGTGATTTGTGTTCCTCTAGTATTTCCATAGATAATCGCTTAATTCTATCCACGAATCAAAATATCAGGGAGGGTATTTTATACCTATACGCCCAAATACGCATTAGAGTTTTTCTCAATTAGGGTACACATCTCATCATATGTTTTTCTTAGTACTTTGGAGGCACAAAAAACAACACTAGGAATAAAGCTAATCTGTGCAGATTTTAATGCAAAACATCTGGAGAATCTTACTGGCCCGTCTGTTTCAACTAGAATTTTTTCTTCTGTAGTATTTGATAGTAAAGTCTGCTTGTCTTGTGCATAAATCATAACAGGTCCATAAGAAACATAGAAATTCAAATCCATTGCTTTTTGTAATTGCTTTTTACTTCCATCAAACCAATGCAATAATGCTTTATCAAGAGAGTATGAGGTCATTACATCAAAAATTTCATCAAGGGTTTTTCGTGAATGAATAGATACTGGTTTGTCGTATTTTTCTGCAAGCGACAGTTGTTCTTCAAAAACTTTTTTTTGTTTTAGGAATTCACTTTCATTTTCTGTATATGTTCTGTCCAGTCCTATCTCTCCAATTCCAGCAATGCTTGCGTGATTTTCATTAATTAGATCTACAACAGAGTCTTGTTTTTCTAATGCCTTTTCAGGATGTATCCCGATGAAAGGCAGAATTAACGAATTGGATTTTGATATTTCTATAGTTTTGATAGAATTTTCATAATCCATTGAAACGCAACATGCTTTAATGTGAAGTTTTTCCATGCTCTTTTTGATATATTCCATATCAGAGTCGTACTGAGGATCAGAAAGATGAATATGAGAATCCATCAACCATGTCATGTTTTTCATTGGAGTGACTTGTTAAAATAGTCTGCATAAATCGATTCCTTTGTGATATTTTTTCACTCAATGTCTTTTTTCATATAATTAAAAAATGAAATTTATGAAATCAACAGAGCTGGGATTATCAGCTATGTATAGAATTTTAAAAAAATCAGGGGCTGAGCGAGTCAGTGACGAATCAGCTGATGAGCTAAGGCGAGTTATTGAGGATATAGCTGGACAGATTGCCAAAAATGCTATCGACATGTCAAATCATGCTGGGAGAAAGACTGTCAAAGCAGAAGATGTCAAGCTTGCATCAAAGCAGTTTTTCAAGAGCTGACCTAAAGAGTTTAATTGTTGATTACTTGTTTTTCTGACTGCGGTGAGGTGGCAGAGTGGTTATGCGTGGGCCTGCAAAGCCTATCTATAGGGGTTCAAATCCCTTCCTCACCTCTTATTTTACATAGATTTTTCCCATCATCCAAGGATGTAGAGTACAGAAATAATCAAACTCTCCAATTTTATCAAAATTTACTGAAAATGTTTCACTAGGATCTAAATGTCCGCTATCAAAAAGTTCAGTTGGTGAATCATAAAAGCCGCTTGTAACACTATGAAACGCTACATCATCATTCTTCCATGTAACAGATTCACCGGCACTGATTGTAAACTCGTGAGGGACATAACAGGAATTTGTTTTTTCACATCCAGGTCTTGATGATTTGTTAGTCATTACAATGTCATAGTCAGATTCTGTGTCTTGTGCACCGGTTGTTTTTTCTTTTGATGTAAAGTCTAATTCAGAAGATGATTGGGAATTATTTGAGTCTGCGATATTTACTTGTAGAGTAACAGCAAATATTGCTACAATTGAGATCCCTATTAAGCCAAGCCAGATTTTTTTTTGCATCTTCATTCACATAGAAATTGAGTTATTATGTAATTACCAGCTTTTCTAAATATATAGGATGTTAAGCAAATCGCTTGGCACAAAATAGATTACTAGAGTATATTCCGGGTTCACGCTCATTACTAATTCAAAAAAATTCCACTCCACCACTTGAGGGATTCTCTGAGAATGTTCAACAAAGTATTCAGGAATATGCTGAAAGTGCAAAAAACGAAGTTGAAAAAGGGAATAATTTTCTACAATGGGTTTTGACCAGAGTCTTTGAGGCAACAGAAGATGATGCTGCAGATGCAATAGTTGATGGCGCAAATGATCTTGGAATTGATGCCTACCTGCCAGTGGATTTTTCAGATAACAAGATTCGTTTGTTCCAATCAAAATATGGAACTTCACACTCAGTTGATGCAGTAATTAAATTCAAAGAAGATGTAAAGCGACTCTTAAGCAAAGACGTTACAAAAATGAGGCCAGAGCTTGCGCATTTGGTTACCAAGATTAAAGAAAAGCACCTCAAGATTGAGTGCTGCTATGTAACAGATCAAAGAGTAGACTTTGAGGATGATGCGGTAGAAATTATTGGAATTGATGAAATAATAGAGATACTTTGGGCCAGGATAAAAAAGCCGGCAGCAGGAAAAAAATCATCAATAAAACTTGAAAAGATGCTACGCCATGACAATACAATTTTGGGAATCTTGAAGCTTCGGGAATTAACAGAATTTGTTACAAAGAACAGGGATTATGTCTTTGAATCAAACATACGACAATGGATGCAGTTTAAGACGACTGTAAACAAAGGCTTGCGCGAAACATTACAAAATGATCCTGGAAAATTCTTTTACTACAACAACGGCATTACAATAGTAGTTAGCGATTTTGAAGAAGTTGGAGATAATATCATCAGCTTGTATGCACCACAAATCGTTAATGGCGCTCAAACATCAAACTCAATATTAGATCATGCCAAGAGAACAAAAAATCTTGATGGAAGCATGACTGTAACCATCATAAAGGCAGATGATGAACAAGAACAAAACAACATTACAAAGTATAGAAACTCTCAGAACTCTGTTCGCGGAAAAGACCTAGTTTCATTAATGGATTTTCACAAATCAATTAAATCACAGCTGAAAAATTCCGGATACTTTTATGAGATTCAAGCAGGCTCTTTTGATTCTAAAACCAAATCAAAACAATGTGAGTATGTTGGTGAGCCATCATACAATGTGTATCTTCCTGACAATCACAAAAAAGTAATTGTAGCAAAAGATGCCATACAAGCTCTAGTTGCAGGAATAGAACAAAGACCCACAGAAGCATACAGTTCACCTGCACAGTTCCTTCCACGAGGAAGCAAGTATGATGATGTCTTTAATGACAACTTGAAGGATGACTATAGACTGTTACTTTATCCATATCTAGTCAAAGAGTACGCCAAAAAGACCCTCAAATATGGAAAACAGGGTGCCCACAAGACAAAACGTTACGCAACTCTCTTCTATCTTGCAGTATATTTTAGAATCCTACACAAAACAATACTTGAAACAAAAGGTGATTTTAAGACTGATGTGATAAAGCTAGAGCCAGTATTTCGCAGCTTCAAGCTTAACACTAGAATACTAAAGCTTGCAGACATTGTTGTTACCAAATTTTTAGAAGACACAGTAGTAGATGATGAGATAGAAATTGCCAATACAAAACACAACTTCTTTTCCCATCACGTATGGAGTGACTCCATGCTTCGTGTTGTTGATAAAAAAATCAAGCAAGAAGAAGAAGAGATTGACGCCATAAAGAAGCTAGTCTCAAACATTTTGTAAGATTAGAAGGTAGTAGTCCAACCAAGTAAAAATTTGCAGGAGGTTTACATTGGCCAGACTGCTACCGTATTTTCAATATTATACAGTATTATTTAACATGACGACTGATCCCAAATTTACGAGAGCAAAATTTCAAAATCATTTTTATATAGATCATTAAGAGCAGAATCAAAATGCCTGATAAAGCAAAATGCACAGTTTGTGGAAATCCAATTTCATTAAGATATGAACCAATGGATGAATGGGGAATCAAAGGACCACTATGTGGCAAGTGTTATTCACAGAAAATTTCAGAGCATTATCCTGGAAAACATGTTAGAGTAAGTCTTTACGGAAAGAAAGAAGCCTAAGAATTATTTTTTGTTCAGTTTGTTAACATAAAGACAATTCCATGCTAATGGGTCATCTTTTACTTCATCTTCGCTAAGAAATGCAATGTCTGTAATGGTCTTCTTTTTTTTCAGTAATGTTACTTGAAAGCTTTCAAACTTTCTGCATTTACAGTCATCATAAAAGCACTCATCATTATCCTTTGCATCATCATGATCCTCTTTTGCATGACCACAATCACATATTGCATCATCTTTAACGTCTGCCTTTGATTTTCTTGAATACATTCCCAGCCGTAGATATGCCTCTCCACCATATCCTTTCTTAAAGCGCTCATAATTTTCAGATTTTGCCAGAGTCTTGTAAAATGAGATGTTTGAGTCAGGCTTTTTTGTTTCAGCGCCTAAAACAAACCAGTATTGATCTCCAATTTCAACAAATCTTGCTTTTATTGTTGGATCTACCCACCAGTGAATTACATCATGCCATAGGTTTACTGCTTCCTTTCTATCAGAGAACAGAGGAACGATATTCATTCTGAGATCAAAATATCGATATGCAACGCCAAGAAAATCATCAAACCAAGGAATAGGTGATTGACTGGACATTGTCACAAAAATGAGGCTGGATTATATGTATCTGATCGTATTGAATGGTAATACCCTTATATGATAGTTTGAAGGTTTAGCAGATATGGTAGCTTATAGAACTAGTATGCAAATTGTAGCTGATCTACTTACTGCTACTGAACAGTCTGGTCAAGAAGGAATCAAGACTACTTCGCTACTAACCAAGGCAAACTTGTCACATTCAAGACTGGCAAAATTTGTTGAAAACTTGACAGGAGCTGGTTTGATTAACATTATCGAATATGACGGAAAGCACACTTACGTAATTACACCAAAAGGAAAACAATACTTAGAATCATATCAGAAATTCTCAACTATAGCAGAGTCATTTGGATTAGAGCTATAGATTATTTCTTTGATTTTTTATTTCGGCGTTCTTCTCTTTCTTTTCGTTTAGCTTGTTTTCTGTCGTATCTGCTCTTAAGTGAGCCATACATTATCACAACAATTGAGCCACCAAGCATGCTGTAAAATAATATTAGTTCAGGCGGGTCTTTAGTAATAGCAATACCCATTCCTGCAATAAGAAACATCAAGACAACTAGAAGATACTTATCCATGAGATGGCTAGATAACAAAATAATATATCTTTTCAACTTTTAGTCAATTTGGGGCTGAAAGATCTGTGAGTAAAATTTTGGAATTGATTGGGTTTGGATTAATCGGAGGAACAGTATATGCATATCTTGGATTGATTGCAAACAAGGATCCTTTAGGATGGCCAATTTTTTGGAGCTGTGCAGGAGGGGCATTAGCAATAATTGTTCTTCGAAAAAAGAGGGCCCCAAAAGCGTAGTAATTGTGTGAACAATTTCAACAAGATGTATTTTTGATCAAAGATTGATCAAAGTCAATTCAACCGACAGATCTATAAAGGATGATCCAGGGGTATAATGGGGGAGCATATGAATAACGAGGAAAATAAATGGTGGAAAGGATTGGCCGATGAATTAGAAGTTGACATCGAAGCCTTTGATGAATAAAGCTCCTATCTTTTTCTAAAAATTTTGTATCATAATTTAGAGCCTCGGGTGGGCTTCGACCCCACGACCTAACGCTTACGAGGCGTTCGCTCTACCAGGCTGAGCTATCGAGGCATGACTCGATTTAGTTGTCAGAGTTTATAAAAAGCCTTTCTGACTTTGATCAAATGAAAAAATCCATCTCCGGTATCAGAGGGATTTTCGGAAAAGATTTGCTGCTAAATGATGTTTTAGAATTTTGCAATAATTTTTCAAAACTAATTGAGACGGGAAAATGTGTAATTGGAAATGACACAAGACCATCTGGGGATATGATAAGAGAGACGGCAAGTGCTGCAATAATGCAAAATGGAATAGACATTCTAAACTTGGGAATGGCTCCAACACCTGTTGTATTTAGAGAAGCAAGAAGGATTGGGGCAGGCATTGTAGTTACATCTTCACACAATCCAATAGAGTGGAATGGCTTGAAGTTCATCAAAGATGGAAGAGGAATTGTAGAAGAGGAGCTAAAGACAGTAACTACTCATCAGGAAATTCAAAAAGCAAAGATTGGCAAAGAGGAAAAAATCGAGTCAGATTACGTAAACGATGCTGCTGCCTTAATTGGAGAGATGAAAAAATCATCCAAGGTTGTAGTAGACATTGGTGGAGGAGCTGCAAAAAACATTGTTCCAACTTTGCTAAAAAAACTTGGATGTACAGTGAATACGATAAACGATGATGTTTCCACATCATCACGTGGACCTGACCCTACTGCAGATTCATTAGATACTCTTCTTAGTGCAACAAAAAATGCAGAGATTGGATTTGCATTTGATCTTGATGGAGACAGACTGGTAGTAGTCAATAATGGAAAAAAACAGACACCTGATGTTACACTTGGCTTGGGCGTTGCAAAAGCCCTTGAGCTAGGATACAAAAAATTTGTTCTAAGCATAGATTCAAGCGTATCAGTTGAGAAATTTATCAAAAATAATGGAGGAACAGTTCAAAGATCAAAGGTGGGGGAGGCAAACGTAATTGAATTAATGCAGAGCTCAGGAGCGCAAGCAGGCGGTGAAGGAAGCAGTGGGGGTTTCATCCTTCCTGAATTCAACTATTGCAGAGACGGCATATTGACTAGCGGATTCATTGCATCAATGCTTGGAGATAAGAGTTTTAATGATATCTTGTCATTTATGGAAAGTTATCAGCAGATTCGCAACAAGGTATCAGTGGAATCAAATCTACATGATGATGTCATTGAAAACTTGATTGGTACCATGAAGGAAAGATATAGTGAAATCAGTACACTTGATGGCATTAAAGCAGTAATTGATGAAGATACTTGGACATTGATTAGAAAATCAAACACAGAAGATATCATCAGAGTATCAACTGAGTCAAATGACATTCAAAAGGCTCAACAAGTTCAAAAGGACACAGAACAACTAGTTAGACAATGCTATGAAAAGATTAGATGAAGGAAAAATTATAGAAATTTTTCAAAAAAAGAATCAAAGAAAATCATTTGTCCCAGAAGATGTAGAGGTATTTAGGATTGGGGATGAGTTGTGTGTATCATCTATTGATACTCTAGTTGAGAGCACAGATGTACCACCACAGATGAAATTTTCAGAGATTGCAAGAAAGAGTGTTGTTTCTGCGGTAAGTGACTTTGCAGCTAAAGGAGTAAGACCAAACTTTGCAATCATTTCAGTCACTATTCCAAGGAAGGTTAATTCAGAAAAGATCAGTGAATTGGCTACTGGTTTTGCCAAGACTGCTAAAGAGTTTAACATAAAAATTCTTGGAGGCGATACAAATGAGGGAAAAGAGATTACAATTAGCGTTGTACTATTTGGTTTTGCAAAAAAGATTCCAAAGAGAAGTGGGGCTAAAATTAATGATAGAATATTTGTAACAGGAGAGTTTGGAAACTCTGCTGCAGGCTTGCAAATACTTCTAAGAGGAAAAAAAGCTGATGGTACGTTCAAGAAAACTGCAATCAATTCTGTTAAAAAACCACAATGCAGATTAGAATTTGGAGTAAAAAATCAGAATAAGTTTTCTTCATCAATGGATTCCAGTGATGGCCTCTCCACATGCCTAAATGAGATGGCAAAACAGAGCAACAAGCAATTTTTCATCGATAAACTACCTGCAAACCCAAAACTCTTTGAATTTGCAAGTAAGAATAGGCTTGATCCTGTAGATTTGATATTCAATGGGGGAGAAGAATACGAGATAGTTTTTACCGCATCTCCAAGAAATGTAAAAAAATTACAGGTATTTGCAAAGAAAAGTAAGATCAATCTCATAGAGATTGGCAGAGTCATTCAAGGAAAGGGAGTAGTTTTGCTAAATAATGATAAGAAAATCATTCTAAAAGACAAAGGCTGGAGGCATTTTAAATAAAAAACTCTGTCAAGAGTACTAGTTTGCTTTTAGTGTAAGATCAGCAGTAATACCATCTTTGACAGGTTGAATAATAGAATTTAATGCGTTTTCAGATTGAGTAATCTCTGAAGTTGGGTCTTGCTTGGGCGTGCCTTTGGTGGGGGAAATTTCTACATCAGACCTTTGAATGGAATCTAAAATAGACAGGGTCAGTCCCGTTGCAAGTACTCCAACTATCAGATAGGTTGCAATCTGATTGTTTGTTTTTTGAATGGATTGCATTTTCCTTCAAAATGAAATAGCGGTTTTGGTTAAAACCATTGATTAAATTTGATTTTAACAAGAATCCTTAAATCAAAATTTTGTAATACGATCAATTAAAAAAAATGGAAGTTATTCTGTGACTTTGATTTCAGATGAGTCTGCCTTGAATCCAATTTTTGCGTGGGTTCCATCACAGTTTGGTTTGTTTTCGGTTTTTCCACAACGACATAACGCAGAAACTCTTTTGCCATCAACCTCTACTATTAGGGGTCCATTTTCTGCTCCTTTGATTGTGACTTTTGCCATAGTTATAGGAGTATAACTACATCAATAAACTTTGATATGATTCTTTAACAAATCATCTGATTCTTGCCATCTGTTTCAGATTATAAAACAATAAAAAAAGATTTCCAGTGTTTTTAAATTCATTTAGATCTTGTTCAGTTTTTTCAATCATGTAGTTTGTTCTTCTTTTTTGTCGACACATATCAAAAATAAAATTTTTAGTCAAAACTACGTCCCTCCGGTAAAGTATCAAGTGTTAATGTGGATAGTACATTTTCGACAGGTCGAATTTTTTCGCTAATTAATTTTCGTAGTTCTTTTCTTGGCATATCAGCAGTTTTTACAACATAATCATACGCACCAAAAACTTGTTTAATCTCATTAATTCCATCAATATTTTCTAGAGATTCTTTTACATTTGTTGATCTATATGCACATGTCAACAACAAAAATGCCTGTGTCATGGCTGTTTTATCGCTCCATAATTAATAATAATTCATCAATGTACATTTGAAAATTAAGCTAGCTTTTAGAAATTATTTTTTATATCCTTGCTGTGAAAACGTAAAAGTCCATCTTGAATTAATACATTAGAATTTTTTTTAAATGAAAGTTCACGTGTTTCTGAATCATGCATGGGTTGAACTAATATTTTTGCATCCTCTTGTACTGCTTTATACGAATGAAAATTTCTGTTTTTCTTCCAATCTCTTCCTAATTTGCATGATTTAATCAATTGGCGCATATTGTTGTTAAAGTAAAGCTGTTTCTGAATCATTATGGAAAATTCCTTTTGCCGATTCTCCATTTTTCCAGTCTAATTCGTTCTTCATAATCATCTTTTATGGAATCATTTTTTTTAGACATTGTATTAGTTGCGCCTTAATTTCTTATAAACAGAATTAGAAAGTAAAGCTGAAAATCATAATCAAAGCTTAAGAATTTTTATCAAGAATTCCACGCATTGTAGTTTGACGAGGAAGGGGTATATCAGACGATTCACAGTATTTCCCCCTGCCAACTCCTCGTTATACTATCTCGTTTTAATATTACTGTGAGTCGTTTTAATTTTCTTAATAATAGAAATCTCTTCGTCTAATTTTTTATTAGGAATAAACATCAATCTGTCAGATTCCTCCAACTTTACAATTGTTTTTGATAAGCCAATCTGTGTAATAATACCGCGTTTGCCTTTACATTCAATCTCATCGCCAACATTCATTCTTGGACTCAATGCTATGCTCATTCCAGATACTGCATTTTGTAGCTTGTTAAGATAAACAAATGTGAAAAAGAGCAAAATTGCACTTAGAGAAGTAACAATTTCTATAGCAGGAATAAGTATCCCCATTGATCGTGAGAGATAGAGAACTTCAGACACTCCTAAAATTATGAAAATTACACTTGTAGCCTTGTGTGATCCTTTTAGAGTTTGAAATTTTGTATATTCAACTAATTTGATTACTGCTATAATACTCCCTACTAGAATTATTGAAAGAATTGGGAAAAAGAGATTAGATTCCAATATTATTCATCCTAGATAGTTAAATGCTAATTTCCAATGATTGAGGAGTAATTACTTGAGGCTCACGTGATGCGATATACTCTGGTCGTGGTTTACTTGCACTAAATGGGTCTTCGAGCTTGTTTTTGATACTATTGTATACAAAAAAGACATTACTTCTAGGGTATGGAGTGATATTTCCTGATGAACCATGCATTAAATTACAATCAAAGAATATTACAGAGCCTGCAGGTCCTTTTGCAGTATCAATACTGTTTTGTTTAACCATTTTTTCAAGATTCTCTTTATCAGGAGTCCCAATTTCTTGCCGTTTTAGAGATATTTGATAGTGGTTGTCAGGAGTCTTACCAGCGCATGAAATAAACTGCTTGTGGGAACCAGGAATTACCATCAGAGGTCCATTAAATTCATAATTATCAGTAAGGCTAATTGAGCAGCTTATGGCCCTCATGTGGGGCATTCCGTCCTCTGCGTGCCATGTTTCAAAATCAGAGTGCCAATAGAATTCTTTTCCTTCAAATCCTGGCTTTCGATTAATTCTTGATTGAGTGATATAGACATCACTTCCCAAAAGCTGTCGCACTACATTTACTACTCTAGGATCTTTTGATAATTTTTCAAACAAATTATTATTTTTGTGCACTTCAAAAATTGAGCGCACTTCACCGCTTTGTGGTTCTAAAACAAATTGTTCTTGCTTTTTCAGATCTTTGTTTTTTGATAATCGTTCAAGTTCATCAGATAAAGTAGATACCTCTTTTGTTGAAAATAAATTTGGAAAAAAGAGATATCCATTTTCTTCAAAAAATTTTACTTGATCAGATTCAAGTACATCAAGTTGCAATGAATTCCCATACACAACGGGATCTCTTCTAGAAATTACTTGAAATGAATCACTGTTTCTAGTAGGATAGTCATCATTCACTGTTTTAGATACGCTCATGAATTTTCAACCTCAAGAAGCGGATATGCTCCCTCTTTGTCGTGAGTTTCTGTTCCAATACAAGGGGGATTAAACACGCAGATCATTCTCATGTTAGTTTTTCCTCGCAGTATGTGTCTTTCATGTTTGTCAAGTGCATACATTACTCCAGGAACAATTTGGTGCTTCAATCCAGTTTCAAGATCTTCAATCTCACCAATTCCTTCTATGCAATACACTGCTTCCAAGTGATTTTTGTACCAGATTTTGGTTTCAGTTCCGGCCCGCACCAAAGTTTCATGAAAGGAAAAACCCATGTTATCTTTTTTTAGTAAAAGTCTGCTACTAGACCAATTTGGAGTATCAACTGTCCTATCGGACTCCCTTATGGAGTCAATTTTACGTATAATCAATTTTGTTCAGTCCTCTTTTTTACCTCCAATTGAATTTCAGAATTGGCAGTTAGTTGTTCAATGCTTTTTTCAAAAATTCTCAGACCTGCTTCAATTGTTTCGATATCAGCAGTTAAAGGAGGCATGAATTTGACAACTTGATCTTCTGAACCGCACCTTTCTAGAATTAACCTATTTTCAAATGCTCTATCAGCTAATTGCTTGGCTAAATCAGGAGACCTACAATCAACTCCAAAGATTAGTCCCTTTCCGCGAACCTCCATATCAGCAGAAAGATGTTTTTTCACGATACGCTCAAGTTCAGATTTTAAAAGTTGAGATTTTTTATTAATTTCAGATTCAAACTTTTGTGTGGACCAATATTTTTTGAGAGTTTCTGTTGCACTAACAAATGCCAAGTTATTGCCTCTAAAGGTTCCGTTATGCTCACCAGGTTTCCATATGTCTAGTTCGGGCTTTAACAAAAGCATAGAAAATGGTAATCCAAAACCACTAAGAGATTTTGATAATACAACCATATCAGGGGTTATTTCTGATTGCTCAAAGCTAAAGAAAGATCCTGTACGTCCACATCCAACTTGGATATCATCAACAATCAATAAAATTTCAAATTCTTTACAAAGTTCATAAAGAGATTTCAACCAGCTGTCTTTTGCTACATTAATTCCACCTTCACCCTGTATTGTTTCAACAATAAATGCAGCGGGAAGATCTACTCCACTGCTAGTATCTTCTAAGAATCTTCGTACATAGTCAATTGTGTTTGATTTATTTCCAAAGTAGCCATCATATGGCATAAATGTTACATTGGTTAATGGAACACCTGAACCACCTCTATGTCCTGAATTTCCTGTTGCAGCAAGAGGCCCTAAAGATACACCATGAAAACCATTGGTAAAAGAAATGATGTTTGTTCTGCCAGTGACTTTTCTTGCTAACTTTAGTGCGGCCTCTACAGCATTAGTACCTGTAGGGCCGGTAAATTGCACTTTGTAATTCAATTCTCTTGGTTCCAAGATTAATGACGAAAATGTTTTCAAAAATTCTTCTTTGGCAGTTGTTGCAAGATCCAAACCATGTACAATTCCATCACTATCAAGATAATCGATTACTTTCTTTTTTATTTCCTCATTGTTATGCCCATAATTTATTGAGCCCGCACCGCAAAGAAAATCTAGATATGCATTATCTTGTTCGTCATATAGGTATGCATCTTTTGCTAATTTGAAAGTAACAGGAAAGGCTCTAGAATAGGAACGCACTCTAGATTCAAATTTTTTGATATTTTGCATTAAGCAAAAACCTCCACTAGTTTTTGAGTTTTGAATGGACCAATTCTGATAAGTTCTTCTTCTTCGTGTTTGGATTCTCCAAATTTATCCTTTGTAAAAAGAGGAGATTTTGTAAAATTTGTGCCTAAATCATTGGCAAAAGATATCAGAAATGAGTAGGATGACTTGTTTGAAGGTGCAAGTGTGGCTTCTACAAACTCAAAATTACGTAAATTTTCTCTTTGTAAAATTGAATAAAGCATTTTTGCAGCAATGCCTTTCCCACGAAGCTTAGGGGATACTGCAGCTTGCCAAACAAATAATGTCTTTTCTTCATTTGGAGGGACATATCCAGTAATGAATCCTACAACTTGAGAGTTTTGTTTTGCAACAACACAAGTCTCAGAAAAATGATGGCATAACAAGAGATAGAAATACTCAGAGTTTTCATCTAAAGGAGGGTTTTCTCTAACTAGTCTGAAGATTTCTTTTCCGTCACTAACTGTTGGTTTTGAAAATGTAATTTGACTCAATATCTTAAACCTCCAGTGGAAAAATATTGGTTTGTTCTACATTGTTATTATTCAAAAATTTCTCTATCTGGTTAGATTTTTGCTTTGGAATTCCCAAATAAAATGGAATTCGTGTTCTTGTGGATTTGCCATTACTCATCATTAAATTAGATAGTGTTTCAACGCGTCTACTAGTTTTTTCATCAGTTAGTTCTTCAGGTTCGATAACAGATGCTAAATGATATAACTCGTTTTCAGAATCCCATGCTATTACATCCGGTTTAACACCTTGAATTTCCTCAGGTTCTTTGAATTCACCATAATTAGCACAAATTACTTCAAACCCATTTTCATCAAATTTATCAATTAATCCTTTTACTAACTCATTATGATTTTCTGACATAGGAAAAAATTAGTTCAAAACAACATAACATTTTCTAAGCTAATATCTTACAATTCAGCTATCATTATTAGAGGTAAAAAAATCCTAATTAAGTGCCAGTATTAAGTACAAATAAAAATATCAGTATCGATGAAAGTAAAGTTCCACAAAGTGCAAGATCATCATAGTGAACAAATCTAAAAAAGAAATTAGAATTTGAAAAAACAGATTTTAAAATTTGTATCATACATTTGATACTCAGTATATGATATGTATCCGGATAATGAATCAAGCTAAAACAATTCTTTGATGAACTAGAAAGTCATCATAACAGTTACAGATTTGAATATAATAAAAAAGAGGTTATTTTACCACAATTTTTCCAGTCATCCAAGGGTGGACTTGACAAAAATACACATACTCGTTAACCAAGTCTAATTGGATTGAATAAGTGTCACCAGGATAAATGAGTCCACTATCAAATAATCCATTAGGACCAGATGTTGCTGAACCGCTGGTAACAGTGTGTGCTGCATTGTCGACGTTTTCCCAAATCACTTCGCCTCCACGCTTAATTGTCACGATTTCAGGAATATAACAAGAGTTGGTCTCTTCACACCCAGGTGCGGCAGTATCCTTAGGAATACTAATTGTTTCTAAGAGTTTTCCTTTGGATTGTTTTACAACGTCAGGTACATCTGGAATCACATCTTCGATAATATCCATTGATTCTTCTTTGATATTGTCAACATCATCTAATGATTCCTCGATTTCTGTAGGTAATTTTTCTAATTCTTCTACAGTGTCTGTAAACGTATCTTGTGCAACTTCAGGTATTTCCTTTAACTCAGTGGTAGCTCTATCAATGACTGCTTGTCCTTGTGGCTGTATGTTTCTATCTTGAGGATTTGATAATGTACCAACAAATGCAATAGCTACTGCAGTTATTGCAATTGCAATTATCATACCAAATCTATCTGCATTATTTTTCATTGATAGTTAGTGATTTTTACAAACTATAACATGTCATCAGCTAATTATATGATTATAAGCTTGTAATATTATTAGATTGATTTTTAACAAGTGATGTATATCAAACAATGTGAAAGAACAGTCAATGGAGGATGCAGCATTATGTTTCTTGGAATTAGCAAGCGAACAAAGATTAAGAATATTATCAAATCTTAACAAAAAACCACATAGAGTATCATCATTAGCAAAATTACTCAAAGTTACATCTCAAGAAATTCATCGGAATCTAGACCGTCTTTCTAGTGCATATTTTGTCAGAAAAGGCACGGATGAACATTACCACATCACGACTAATGGAAAAATAATTTTATCACAATTGCCACTAATAACATTTTTATCAAAAAATCAAAAATTCTTTGAAACTCATGAATTAGGAAATATGCATATGAAATTTGTTAGACGATTAGGGGTATTAGAAAATTGTAAGCACATCAAAGGAGTTACAGTTGTTCTAGATAAATGGAAGTCAATATACAGAAATGCTAAAGTTTTTGTTTTTGATGCAATTACGGAATCTCCTCCAGGACTTGTGGATCCCTTATTGAAGCGGATAAAAGAAAACGCCACCTATCGACACATAATTACAAAAGATCTCATAGAACCAGAAGGCCGTACCAAAACTCTTGAAAAGCTTGGATACTTCACCCTAATCGAACAGGGAAGAATTGAACGAAGGATTTCATCTGATCTTGACACCATTGTGATAATGAACGAAAAAGAAGCAGGAGTTATCTTTGCTGCAAACAATGGTGAACCAGATCTAAGGAATATGTTTTATGGTAATGACCCCTTGTTCCTAGATTGGTGTAAGGATTATCTGGAATTCACTTGGGAAAAATCAAAGAAAAGTGTAAGAAGCAAGCCAACACGTTGATTTTGTATCTATTTAGCTTGGTATTTGTCCTCAAGATAAGATAGTTTTCTAGCGGATGCTACAATATTACTAATTACATTTATCATGTGCAATGAGATGTGCTTTCTTTTATCCTGAATTTTTTCTATCTCTATTGCGGAAATTTTATCCAAACCCACGGGGGAGACTATTGTATTCTCAATTTTTTTAATATCCAGTTTTAGTTCTCGAATTGATGATTTTTGATAAGAGTGAATTTTCGATATACTATGTTTTATGCTGTTAGTTTTTGATGGGGTCTTCATTCCAACCATGTTTTTTGAATTTGGTCTTTTGACTCCTTTTCCAACTTTTCTAGTTCGATATGGTTTCATATGGAAATTTAATTTAGATACGATTTATGGACTCATAAGCTAATATTTTGAAAATAAGCTTAGCAAGTATATCGATTATTGTTTTTTAAGATGTCTTCGAGAATTTGCTCCTGCTGCACTTCGTTCAACTGATATCGGATTCATTTTTGTAGAAGGCTGTTTTGTCACCTTACTTTCTTTTTTTAATAATTTTCTACCTCTCCGGGCAGATTTTAATGCCTCGCTACGAATTTTTTCTTTTGGTTTCACGACTCTATGAAATTTTCTACGAGTTTTTTGACTTTCTTTTTTGATATGTTCTCTCTATTTGTAAGATCTTTTATCATTGCTGTTTTCATATCGTCTATTTGTTTAGTCTTTTTCATTAGTGTATAATGGAGGTAATTTGATATAATTGCAATTAAGCTGGTAATTTGATATTAAGCTTATTTTTCAATAAAATATCATTAAGATGAATGAAGAAGTACAAGTAATGAGTTCATTGACCAATTTTGATAAGCCTTTTGTATACAACAATACTGCATTTAGATCATTTCAAACCATAAAATTTGATGATTCGTGGAAAAAATTAGGAGAATACAAACCAGAAAAATTAAAAACATTTCTTGCTAAAACAGATCGATCCTCGGTAAAACTAGGATATGATGATGGATTTTTAGAATTTATTTTTCAAAAAAATTCTCAAGTATCAGTATATGATGGATTCATCAAATACAATTCAAAAAATATACTATCAGAATATTTTATTCCAAAATAAAAAAATAGCTTATTATCATAAAGGAAGCTTATGAGTTCTTATCTTTTTAATTAACAAAGAAACATTATGAAAAGCATAGTCGTGCAAAAATGCCTGACAAATAAACACGCTTCTATAGTTACTGATGAAACCAACGGAGAGATAATTTGCAGTGATTGCGGATACGTTCTCAAAGAAAGAATAGCCGATTTTTCACATCAAGAAAAAGCATACAGTGATGGAAAAACATCAGCTAAGGCCAGAACTGGCAGTCCTTCAAGGATTTCTATACCCGATATGGGAATTTCTAGCACCATAAGTCAAAAAAATGTAGATGCGTCTGGAAACAGGTTATCTCACAGTACAAAAAAGCGCTTTCATAGACTCCGAATGTGGGATTTTAGAAGTAAAAATGCAGGAAAAAAAAGAAGTTTGAGCAAGGCATTTGCACATTTAGATTCATTAAAACCAAAATTAGGATTACCCGATTCAGTAATTGAAAAAACTGCTACAATATATCGAAAAGCTTCAAGTAGAGGACTAATTCGCGGTAAATCAATTCCAGTCATGATGGCATCATCAATCTATGTTGCTTGTAGACTATCAGGAATACCTCGAAGTGTTGATGAAATTGCAAAAGCATCGAATGTTACAAGACGTTATCTAATCAGAAGTTACAAGAGATTAGTAAGTTATCTAAATATCTCCTTGGAGCATCCAGGTTGCATTGACTATCTAGGAAAAATTGCAAGTAAGGTAGGAGCTAGTGAAAAATCTCAAAGATTGGCGCTAAAAATACTTCAAGATGTTATAAAAGATAGAATAGTTCAGGGGAAAAATCCCTTAGGATTAGCGGCAGGTGCAATTTATTTATCATGTGCTGCAAATAATGAAAAAATATCATATCCAAAGCTTGAAAAAAAATGCAACGTAAGTGCAGTGACAATTAGAAAAAACACTTCGATGTTTCGAAAATATGCAGCAAAATATGTTGATTCCATAGAGGTATAACAATGAATATTTACGATAAGAAAGTAGTAAAGTGTGTAATTTGTGAGAAAAGTATTGGAGAAGTAAACTATGATGCAGAGATAATTTTCCCTAGATGTGGAGAATGCTCAGATCCAAAACCACACATTAATGATTTAATAGTTCCATTAGAACGAAACTATAACTTTCCTAAAAAACAAGTTGTCAACACTTTAGCGTCTTAGATATGTCATCAGAGGATAATCACAAAGACATATGTTCAATATGTCAAAAGTCTAAACATTTTCATACAAAAAATGAAGCGTTAGAATGTGCTAGAAAAAAAATTCAAATAATACAAAATAATTTTGAAAATAATTAATAAAACAAATATTTTAGTTTAATTTTAAAAGAAAATTAATCACAGTTCTATAGTAAAAACATTATCTCTTGGAATATTATTATCATCTAACATTTTTGTTACATCATCTACGTTTCCTTTTGGAATACCAAGATAGAACGGGAGTCTTGCATTTTGAGTAGATCCTACATCCATAACCAGATTGGATAGAATCTTTAGTTTATTATCCATATTTTCTAGATCAATCTTTTCTGGATCTGCTACCAAACCCAAATAGTATAGTTGTTTATCAGAATCCCAGGCTATAACATCAGGTCGTTGATCTTTTATTGCGTGTGGTTTTTTGAATCCCCCATAGTTTGCTGATGTTACTTCCAAGCCGCTTGCCTGAAATTCATCGATTAGATTCTTTACAAGTTCATTATTTTCTAAGTCAGACATGAATGAATTTGTAGAAAAAATATGATAATGTTTTCTAAGCTTTAATGTTGAATTTCAGCTAAATCCCTATCATGAATTGTTAATGAAAAATTATCTTAATTTTTGAATATCTCTTATAGAATCCTCATATCCACGATCATAAAGCTTGGTCAATACGCCAAGGATATCTACCACTTGCCTTGGAATAAAATTCTCATCAGAAATTCGTAAGAATTCAGGATCAGTTTTTACTAGAATTTCTTTAGGTATGAGGTAATCATCACTATCAGAAATAATTTCAGTAAGATCATGAAGAGTGTCCACCACAGCCTTTGTCCTAATGCGGGATTCTTGCATTATTTCTCACCCCAAATACACATAATCATCGTCTTATCCCGTTTTTAATTAGATTATTTCAAAAAAATAGCTGAAATTATCTGCTATAGCTGATTTTGAGATCTATATCTCACAGAGGGCATTACGCAAATTAGAATCGATTTTAGAGTATTGTGGATTATTACAAAAAGATGTTAAATTATCAGAAAAACTTTGCGAATCAAATTCAAAGAAATCTGTATTTACAAGGAAAAGTGCAATAACTAATGCGCCAAGTATCACAACAACACAGATAATTACGTTTTCAATAATGTCCCGATGAATTAAACTCATTTTCAATGCAGTGAAATATTATCCATGAAAGAGGAAAAATAAACAGATTCTATAGGGCTAATATCAATTAAATAAATTTGGTTTTCAATGAGAATGTAATTTTTTGTAAAATTATCAAGAAAATCTAATGTTATGATTTCATCATCAACTAACCATATTCCAATTAGAGTTACAGTAGAAACCCAAATTCCTAAAATAGCTATTACCAACAACCTATCCATGTAATAGATAAATTATCTATAATCAAATAATTTTGTAAGTTGTCAAGCTGAAATTTTCAAATGTAGCTTATGAACTATGAAAGTTCAATACGGGATTATCATAGTTCATAATTAAAAAAAATTAGTTGGGTCTTGTGGGTGCTCTATCTGCATCAAGATATTCAAAAGAACTCTGTCCTGACAATGCTACATTACCAGTATCAGATATTTCAAACACCTTGATTACATTATACCCGGAGAGATCCTCTGCAGTTGAGAATTGATCTCTCTTGTCGTCACCTTTTAGTTCACCTAGAACCAATTCATTGCCAGTTGAGGTATTTGCCAAACGAACTTCATAGGTTGAATCAGCAGACGGATAGTAATCCATGCTAACATGAACCCAATTTCTCATATCAGCCAAGCCTGAAATTGCATAGTAGCCAACTTTGCTTTTTTCATCTGTGGTATCAGAGTTAATTCCTTGTCTAATATCACCTGATGCAAAGTAATCAGTACGCACTTCAGCGTATGATTCTCCTATGAAACCGATGCCTACTGCTAAGGCAGAGACAACCAGCAACATGCTCAATGTTTTTTGTTTTGTCATTACGAATTGATACTCTGGATATTATTAAAAAACTGGTAAAGCATAATGCTTGCTTTCAGCTGTTATTATGACATTGATTTTTTACAGTAGGTAAAATCAATAAAACATAAGCTAACATTATGAAATTATACAAATATTGATTTTGTAAACAACAAATCAGAAACAAACTATTATCAAATAGAACGAAACGTAACGTATGAAACTATCAGACGAGATGAGAAAATCTCTAAATGAGCAAATAGTTATGGAATCTGATGCTTCAAGCTTTTATCTTGCAATGGCCTCATGGTGTGAAGTAACAGGGTATGAAGGAGCTGCAAGTTTTTTTTATGCTCAATCAGATGAAGAAAGACAGCACATGTTAAAGATAGTTCATTACATGAATAGAATAGGCACTATGGCAGACATATCTGCATGCTCTGAACCAAAAAAAGATGTCAAGTCGTTGGAGGAAATCATCAAGACTTCGCTTGAGAATGAACAAAAAGTAACACAATCCATACATCAAATCATCACATTAGCAGAAAAAGAAAGAGATCGCCGTACATTTGACTTTATGCAATGGTTCGTAAAAGAACAGATCGAAGAAGAAGAAACCTTTGATAATATTTTGCAAAAATTCGAAGTCGTAGGCCGTGATAAACTTGCCATCTACGAAGTAGACAAGTACATGAATGGAATAGGTTCCAAACAAGACAAAGAATGATTAAAAATCATTCATGCTGGTTTCGTAATTTACATTCATCATATCATCACAAAAAATAAAGTAATTGAAAAATGTCTTACTCTGGTTTGCGATTTTTGATTTCTTCCTCAATAGCCTGAATCAATTTAGTAAATTCGGATTTGGGAGTTTTTAATTTATTCATGGGAAAATTTGGTGATATGGAATCTGGAATTTGCAGATGTTTATCTCTTGACTCTACTATCTCAATTTTCATATTACGTAATTCATCTATCTGCATTTTCTTTAGTTTTTTATAATAAGGTACAAGATTTCTTTGTATCTCTTGACTAGTTTTTTCATCTGGCCATGTCAGGAGCTCTGTCCAAGTTATTTCCAAAAATTTAATTTTTTGGTCTTCAATGCCTAAATTTTCTATCTGTTTTTTTCTGAATCGATCAAAAATCCCCATGTTAATTATAAGAAATTATCACTTAAAAATTTAAGAGATTTTGAATAGATATGATCTTTTTTGATGCATTTCTAAAATTCTGTTTGTTTTGTTTTAATGATTAAATAAATCTAGAAAATTGCAGTGGATACTAGTATTGCAATAATTACAAGTGGTGAGACATATTTTACCACAGATATTGCCGATTGTGGTATATTGAATCTAGATGTCGCGTTAATATTTTCTAGTATCTTCTTTTTATCAACAAACCAGGTTACCACTACTACAAAAATCAGTTCAGAGATTGTAATACCATACGTTCCAAATACATAATCCATTCCATCTAGGAATAAAACACCGGACAAACCAAGTTCAATTGGACTATAACTTAATGCTGAAGGAATACCTACTAAAAATATTCCAATTGCAATTATGGCACTTGATTTTTTGTTTGATAGATTAAATGAGTCCTGTAGAGAAGCGTTTGGAACTTGAAAAAGCCCTATTGCAGAAGTTAGTCCAGCTATTAAGAGTAAGAAGAAGAAGATTGCACCAACAAAGAAGCCAAAATTAATGTCAGAAAAAATATTTGGTAAGACTTCAAAGATTAATGGAATTCCCTCTTGTGGGTCCATTCCAAATGAGAAAACAAATGAAAAAATCATAATTCCTGCAAATATCGATATCATGGTATTGGCAGATATTATAATTGAAGAAGAACGGATCAACGAATGCTTACCCCGAAGGTAGCTACCATAAGTAAGCAAAGAGCCAGAACCTAATGATAAAGAAAAAAATGCTTGACCAAATGCAGTTGACCAAATTTGTGGCTCTCCAATTCTAGAGAAATCAGGTTTAAGAAAATATGAAATTCCTTCAGTTGAACCAGGTAAAGTCACACCATAAATCATCAAAGGAATAATAATTCCTATTAGAAACAAAATTCCTATCTTGTTGAATTTTTCTATTCCAGAAGTAATTCCTCGTCGTACAATAATAAAAGTCAAAATCAAAACAGCCGTAAAAGCTAATACAGGATAATATGACTGAGTGAATTTTTCAAATTCTAAAAATGATTGACCAAGATTTGAGATAAAATATGATAAAACCCATCCTAAGATTACAAGATAGTAGCTAAGCATTGCAAATGCTACTAATGCAATTGCTGCTCCAGCCCATTTGAATTTTTTAGAAATACTTGCTAATCCAGTAACGATTGAAGACTTGTATCTTCTCCCTATTGCAAATTCAAGCAACATCAAAATGAATCCCAGACTCCCAACAATGATTATGAAGGGAATTAGAAATGCACCACCGCCATTTTCACCTACAATATATGGGAATCTCCAGATGTTACCTATTCCAACGGCAGATCCTATACATGCTAAAAGAAATCCCCATTCTGAAGCCCATGCCTCAGTTTTTACTTGTTTATCGCTCATGAAATTAGGATGTAAATTTCCCAAATAGTTCATCATCAGCTGATTTCTTTAATTTTAGCTAAAAATGAGAAAATCTAAGTTGGAATAGGAACTATTTCTCAAACTAATGTTTTTTAAACCCTTCAAGGCGTGATTAGACGTTGTCTGAAGCCGAAGTCGAGGTAAAAGAGATTGAAGAGGTAGAAGAGCCAGAACAAGTAGAGGCCGAAGTAGAGGAAACTAAGGTTAAAACAAAATCAAAAAAGACAGAGGAGAAGACAGAAGAGAAGGAGAAATGGGGAATTGCCCATATTTACAGCAGTTATAATAATACAATAATTCACATGACAGATCTTACCGGTGCTGAAACAATTGCAATCAGCTCAGGTGGAATCCATGTTAATGCAGACAGATACGAATCATCACCATTTGCTGCCATGAAAGCAGCCAATGCAGTAAATGAATCAGCAAGAACTAAAGGATTCACAGCATTTCACATTAGAGTTAGAGCAGTTGGCGGAGTTGGTTCTAGAGTTCCAGGACCAGGTGCACAAGCTGCAATCAGAGCACTAGCTAGAGGCGGATTCAAGATTGGTAGAATTGATGACGTTACACCAATTCCTCATGATACCACCAGAAAGAAAGGCGGTAAAAGAGGACGTAGAGTCTAGTAGTCTAAGAGTTTTATCTTAACTGCACAACCGCGAGCTGCAAAATAGTCAGACATAAAATTTGAAAACCTATCTTCGGGTTTTCTTCCCTTTGAGTTGTTAATCATATCATGAAACTTTTTTTCTATTGCAAAAAACAGATTAGGTTTTAATGCAATCTTGAAAAAGGTCCAGCCAAACCTTGCCATTGGTTCACTAATTAAAAATCCGTCACGCACTTCACAGATTGATTCTAAATTAATCAGTGCTTTTTTGATTAATGGAATATCATCATCGTACTTTGTGGAGCTGATTTCTAGAATGGTTGGCATGAATCATTCACTAGGCTCTTCGTTTTTGGTGCTTAGTTTATCTGAAAGGGAGACAAACTTTCCATCCTGCTCAATGTTAATTTTCGTTTGCATTCTAACATTAATGCCAATTGAGCGAAACAGCATCAGAAGCTTTCCACCGTCAATTTTTTCATCAACTTCTCCAGAAGTTATCAGCTCTGCAAGCTTGTCAACTACCATTTTGGTCTCATTTGGAAATTGAGATTCGGCATTCTGTAGTACTTCTAGTCCACGAAATCCTAGTTGCTCTACCAAAATTTCACGAGGTTTTTTAGCAGGTTTCTTTGCTTGAGTTTTATTAGATTCCTGCATCTGTTTTGAAGAAAGGTTTCTTTGCATCTCTGCTAGGCGTTTTGCTTTTAGTTGTTCTAGTTCTTTGTCTTCTTCGCTCAACCCTTAATCACACCAATAGGTACAAGTTTTGCTACTTTGGTTGCAATACCTAAATCATGAGAAACATTGACGACTGCATCCACATCTTTGTATGCTTGCGGTGTCTCTTCCACTACTCCGTCTCTTGTTAATGCTTTAATGAAAATTCCTTTATCGGAAAGGGATTGCTTTACTTCAGACTCTGTATAGTCTCTTCTGGCCTTTGATCTTGACATCATTCTTCCTGCACCATGTGCAGTAGAACCAAAAGTCAAATCCATAGAATTTGGTTGTCCAAGTAAAATCCAGCTTGCAGTTCCCATAGAACCTGGAATGAATACAGGTTGTCCCAAATCTCTATACTTTTGTGGGATTTCATCTCGATTTGCAGGAAATGCTCTAGTTGCACCTTTTCTGTGAACCACTACAGACCTTTCTTTTCCATCGATTTTGTGTTTTTCTACTTTGGCAATGTTGTGCGCTACATCATATACTAATTTCATGTCCAGATCTGCTTCTGACTGTTTGAAAACTCGCTCAAAAGATTTTCTTGTCCAGTGTGTGATCATCTGCCTATTACTCCATGCAAAATTTAATGCTGCAAACATTGCCTTTCTATACGATTCGCCTTCTTCAGAAGAATTAGGAACACATGCAAGTTCCCTGTCTTTTAGATTGATGTTATACTTTTGTAATGCTTTTTCAGATATTCTAAGATAATCGCTGCACACTTGATGGCCAAATCCTCTAGAGCCACAGTGTATTAGAACAGTAATGTTTCCTTTTTGAATTCCCATTCTTTTTGCTGCTTCCTCATCGTGAATTTCAGATACTTGCTGAATTTCAAGAAAATGATTTCCCGATCCAAGACTACCTAGTTGCGGAGCTCCGCGTTTGCGTGCCCTATCAGAAACTTTGTTTGGATCTGCGTCTTTAATCTGACCTGACTCTTCACAAACATTTACGTCATCTTTGGTACCATAACCATGATCAACTGCCCAACTGACACCTCTAACTAGTACTTCATCAAGTTGTGATGTGTTTAGCTTTACCGCTCCTTTTGAGCCTACACCTGAAGGAATTGTATTAAACAAATCAGTAACTAGCTCCTTGAGTTTTGGTCGCATTGTTTCTGCTGTAAGATTGGTGCGAATCAGTCTCACTCCACAGTTGATATCATAACCAACTCCTCCAGGACTAATCATTCCCTCATTTGCATCCATTGCAGCAACACCTCCAACAGGAAATCCATAGCCCTCATGTCCGTCGGGTAATACGACTGCATGACTTACAATTCCAGGCATTGATGCAACATTCATTGCTTGAGAAATTGTTCTATCTGTAAGCATTTTTGATAATAGTTGTTCGTCTGCAAAAATTTTCACAGGTACTTGAAGTCCGTTTGATGAATCAGGATTTATTACATATTCATTGTCACGAACTTTTTTTGGAGTTAAAGAAGACATGAGAATCGCTTAAGATCCAAAATTAAGCAATTTAAATCATATAAGATGGGGAAAACGCTAATCTATCGACTCAAGCCAAACCTTGTTTTCCCCTGGTTCAGCGAGGATTGGATTAGCACTGATTCCTCTAACAAAATTTGTATTTAAGATAGTGAGCATTTTTTCCATCACTGAATCAGTAATGGAAGGTTTACAAAATTAACCTAATTGTGATCCTTTTTGGCCCCAATTTTTTAACAAAAACACGTTGCTATGGGAATCATTGAGTCAGAGACATCTCACGGTGTTAGCTGGTGGCCCAAAAGCTCACATAAACTAGTTAACGTATTACCAGTCTCCAAAGTAAAGGAGACTTCTTTTTTCTCAGTGGGAAAAACTCTCAAAATTCAGCATCTTTATGTTACTAAATTTTCTAATAGATTCAAGTTGGATAAGGAGTGGCTTCGTGTAAAGAGTGGTCGAAGTAAGGGGTGCAAGGACTGCATAGCCCATAGATGCGTTCCTAAAAGTTGCAGTTGTGATTGTCATAAATAATGACTAAAAACAGACCAGAAATAGACTCCAAAGAAGTAGATTTATTTTCGATGTTAAATGATAGCAAATGTTGGCAATTCTACCAATAGATTCTGGAAGATATGGTACAAAAGAGATGCTGGCTATCTTTAGTGAGCAAAATAAAGTAAATTATCAATTAGAGATCGAAGGTGCAGCTGCTATTTCACAGGGCGAGATTGGAATAATTCCCAAATCAGCTGGAAAGAACATTTTTGCAGTTACAAAATCAAGAAAAATTACAGCCAACAGAATAAAACAATTAGAAGCAAAAAGTGATCACGATACAGCAGCTCTTGTTGAGGCGTTAAGTGAAAAATGCATTGCAAGTACAAGACCTTGGATTCATTATGGCTTGACAAGTAATGATCTTGTAGATACAAGCAATTCAATGCAGATGAGGGATGCAATTTCTATAATTCAGCCTAAAATTGGAAAGCTTGCAATACTTTTAGCAAAAAAAGCAGTAACATACAAGGAGCTTCCTGCAGTTGGTAGGACTCACGGACAACATGCAAGCATCATATCATTTGGATTAAAATTTGCAAACTGGGCTTCTGAGATGGCACTACACTTGGAAAGAGTTCAAGAACTCAAAAAAAGAGTACTGATGTGTAAGACCCTAGGAGTTGTTGGAACTGGTTCATTGATGGGTGCAAAAGCAGTAGAGGTTCAAAGAAGAGTAGCAAAAAGATTGAATCTATATCCTGCAGAAGTTACAACTCAGATAATTCCAAGAGAAAGGTATGCAGAGTATGTATTTCAGTTATCATTAATCGGTGCAACGTTAGAAAAAATTGCAATAGAGATTAGAAATCTTCAAAGAACAGAGATCGGCGAAGTAGCAGAACAATTCAAGAAAGGTCAGATGGGAAGCAGTGCAGTTCCAGTAAAAAGAAATCCAATCAAAAGCGAAAGAATCTCTTCACTCTCAAAAATTTTGCGTAGTCAAATTGGAACAGCATTTGAAAATATTCCATTATGGCATGAAAGAGACCTATCCAATTCAGCTAATGAGCGCTTTATTCTTCCTATGGTTTCCATTCTACTTGATGAGATGCTTGAAACAATGATAAAGATAATCTCAAATCTACAAGTTAACGACAAGCGAGTTAAAGAGAACCTTTACCAAACTAAAGGTCAAATTTTTGCAGAATTCGTTTTGGAGGCACTAATCAAGAAAGGGATACCCAGATTTGTAGCATACAGAGATGTTCAAAGAATTGCATTTGAGGCAAAGGACAAGAACATGGAATACTTTGATGCAATAAAAAATGACAAGGCAGTATCATCAAAACTTTCAGAAAAAGAGATCAAAGATATCTTTGTTCCCCAACGTCATTTGGGAGCTTCGTTTACAATAATTTCAAATGTAAACAAAACAGTTCAAAAGTATACGAAGAAATTTACCTAGACTTTAGCAAAGTTTTGTGAATTTTTGTTCCATACTGTAATGCCTTTTTTCTTTTAGTAGCTGATACTTCTGGAACGCCAACTGATAAAGCAAGTTTTCGTATGATGTGTTTTCGAATAAGATCATCCTTGTCATTAATTTTATCATAAAGGGGAATTTTTTTTGCAAAATCAATAAAATCGATAGTAAGCAAGGGCTGCAATATTTTTACATCGTTCTCAGAAGAAATGTGGTTTACTGCTTTCATCATTTCTATTTCATTTGCAAGCTTCTTCTCCATTAATTCTAAAACCGCAGATTCCCCATCAGATACGACGTCCCTATACGCATTGTAACCACAAAACAATTCATCAATGCCATTTGCGGTAACCACGACTCGTATTCCTAATTTGGATGCAAGTTTTGAAACATAATAAAACGCAATACAGTTTTCATTCCATGATAAATTATCTGTCTTGATTTTTGTATTGATATCCTTTGAAATTTTTTCAAAAGTTTTTGGATCTATCTCAAGAATTTTGTGAGGCAATCCTAGTTGTTCGTTGACTTGCTTAGCAAACACAATATCATGAGAGTCTTTGAAGCCGACGGTTAGCAGGGTAACATCATATCCCAGAGAAGACAGAATTTTTGCCATCATGGTGCTGTCTACTCCTCCAGAAAAGGCAACCCCGATTTTTTTTGCGTCAACTGTAGATTTAATTGAGTTGGTTATTTTTTCAAGCAAAACCTTTTGAGCCTCATCCATGATTACACTTAGAAAAAATCCAATACAAAGTGGTTGCGGTGTTGAAACTATTAATTTAACAACAACAAACTTGAATTATGCAAAAACTATCCCAAGAGCAGATAGAGGAGGCTCTAAAATCCATTCCCGGGTGGTCAATCAGAGATGGAAAACTACACAAGGATTTTGAATTTGCCTCATTTAATGAAGCATTTGGATTTATGACAAGGGCAGCCATGGAGATAGAAAAGATGAATCATCATCCAGAGTGGTTTAACGTATACAACAAAATATCAATTGATTTGATGACTCACGATGCAGGAGGCATTACTCAAAATGACATATGCCTTGCTGAAATTTTAAATTCTCTTGTGTAGATTTTGAAAATTATTTTACAGAATTTATATACAGATTACTGACCACAGACTCCAAATGACTACAACTCCGACTATGCTTGATTCAGATTTTAGATATATTGACAAAAAAGGAAATCTCCTAAAAAGCAGAACAGAATTATCTATTGCCCAGATGTTGTCATTTTTGGGACAAGATTATGATTATGATTATGAGTTAGAAGTTAATGGAAAAAAGATTAAAGTGGACTTTAGAACTGAAAAAGGATTGATCGAAGTAATTGATAACGAAGAAGACATTGAAAAATACAGAGAGATCAAAGAAAGCAAACTTGATTGGAACGTAATGGCAATTGGACATCCAAAATATGCAGCCCAGATTAAAGAGTTGCAAGATATTGTATTTTATGATCAAAAGCATCCACAGACAGGTTCAATCTTTATGGAAGATCAATCATTTACTTTTGATTATGCGCACATACTTCCTCTAGTGGAAAAATGCTCAATACTTCATGGCCACACATCATCAGTGATGGTTGAGCTAGTAGGTCAGATGAAGAATAATCTTCTAATTGATTTTGGTGAGGCAAAAAAGATCATCAAAGAAGTAATCGGAGTATTTGATCATAAATTCTTCATCAATAGAAAATACATGAACAAAGAAGATGATTCACACTATCACATTTCATTTGATGGACCAAAAGGAGTATTTGATTTACAAGTTCCAAAGAATACAACATATCTTTTAGAGGGAGAAGCTACCGTAGAGAACCTCTCAACTGAAATTATCAAAATTTTAGCACCAAAACTTCCTCCAAATGTAGAAGCAGTAGGAGTTTACATTTACGAGGGATACAACAAGGGTTCGCATATCATCTCAAACATTGCAAGAAAATAGAAGATGGAACCAAAAATCCAAGAGAAAGCCTGGAATCCAGAATTAGAAAAGAAGATCAGAGAGAATTGGCAAGAAACTAACCTATACAAGTTTCAACTAGCAAATGAAAATTTTACAATTGATACGCCTCCACCATATCCATCTGGGAGACCTTGGCATATTGGTGCAGCCGCTCATTATGCTCAGATTGACATGATTGCAAGAACTGCAAGAATGGCTGGCAAAAATGTCTATTTTCCTATAGGAATTGACAGAAATGGACTTCCTGTAGAACTCTACACTGAAAAAAAGTACAACATTAGAATGAGGGAGACAGAACGAGGAAAATTCCTAGAATTGTGCAGAGAAGCATTAGATGACTTGGAAGCAGAGATGATTCAGATAATGAAGAATTTAGGAATAAGTGGTGGCATTGATGAGCATTATAGAACAGATTCTGAAGAATATAGATCACTCACACAGGCAACTTTCATAGAGTTATGGAAGAAGGGACAAGTGTATCTTGCTACACGTCCAAATAACTATGATTGGGTATCTGGCACTACGATTGCCGATGCTGAGATAACATACGAAGATATCCCAACTAAACTAGTATACATGAAATTCAAAGTAAGTGATTCTAGTGAGGAGATAATCATTGCAAGTACTAGACCGGAACTATTATGCGCATGTAAAACAGTGATTGTAAATCCAGAAGATGAAAGATACACAAAACTTGTAGGGAAAAAATTAATCGTTCCAATTTTTGGAAACGAGGTTGAAATTAAAACGCATCACTCTGCTCAGAAAGAATTTGGTTCAGGAGCAGTAATGGTATGTAGCTATGGTGATCAGAATGATGTTGCATTATTCAGAGAGCTAAAGCTAGACGAAGTCATTGCAATTGGGCTAGATGGAAGGATGACAGAGTCTGCCGGAGAATATCAAGGATTGAAACCAAAACAGGCAAGAACAAAGATCATTGAAGATCTGCAAACAAAAGGCTTTGTAGAAAAAATTGAAGAGATTTCACATAGAACTCCAGTTTCAGAGAGAAGCAAAACTCCAATTGAGATCATTCCAATGGAGGAATACTATCTGAAACAGATAGATTCAGTTGAAAAAATGAAAGAACTTGGTTCTGAGATTAAATTTCATCCCAACATGCACAAACAAATTTTGATGAACTGGTTAGAATCAATTTCCATTGATTGGCCAATCTCAAGACGTCGTTTCTATGGAACTGAGATTCCTATCTGGTATTGTAAGAAATGTTCAGAACCACATGTTCCAGAGCCAGGAAAATATTTCAAACCATGGCAGGATGAATCTCCAATTAA
The DNA here is from genome assembly GCA_003352285.1 of Thermoproteota archaeon. NCBI lineage: Archaea > Thermoproteati > Thermoproteota > Thermoproteota archaeon. The sequence goes on from QQVN01000005.1 coordinate 308,986, forward strand.
GAAGTGTACAAAGTGTGGGAATTCAGAATTTGTAGGAGAAGAGAGAACGTTTGATACATGGATGGATTCCAGTGTTTCGCCATTATTTGTGACTAAATTCCAAAAAGATGAAGAGTTTTTCAAAAAAACATACCCCACCGGAATCAGACCACAAGCAAAGGATATTGTTCGAACGTGGTTATACTATACACTCCTAAGATGTGAGCAACTGACAGGGAAAAAACCATGGGCAGAAGCCTGGATTATGGGATATGGTCTTGATGAAAAAGGAATGAAGATGAGCAAAAGTAAGGGAAATGCAATTGATCCTTTGCCAGTAGTAGAAAAGTTTGGTGCAGATACTTTCCGATTTTGGAGTGCAAGTGAGATAAATCACGGATATGACTTTAGATGCAATGAACAAAAGATAGAGTCAACAAAAAAATTCCTCAGCAAATTATGGAATGTTTCAAGATTTTTATCTAGTTTTCCAGTTATCGAGTCTACAAAAATATTGGATTCTGATAAATGGATTCTATCAGAATTAAACAAGCTAATCAAAGAATGCAAGAAAGGATATGACGAATACAACTTTTTTGTACCAGCAATTGCAATTAGAGAATTCACATGGAATCTGTTTGCTGCACATTATATTGAGATGGTAAAAGCAAGAGCATATGGAATTGGATTTTCTGATGAAGAGAAAAATGCAGCAATCTATACTCTTCACAAAGTCTTATCAACAATATTGAAACTCATGGCTCCAATCACTCCTTTCATTACAGAACATCTATGGAAGACACTCTACTCAGAAGAGAGCATCCACAAACAAAAGCAAGTAGACGTAGAGGATCATACAGATATGAGTGCCATAACCAAAGAGATAGAAGAATTCAACTCCAAGGTATGGAATGAAAAAAAGAGTAAAGATCTTTCATTAAAGGATTCAATTGCCATTAAAGTTCCACCTAGTCTTGTTCCGTTTGAAAAAGACTTGATATCAATGCATAATTTGATTTAAACAAGTAGTTCCAATTACTATTCAAATGGATTTTGATCTATGGATAATTGGAGCGATTGTTGCAGGTATTGCAGCTTATCTAATCGTTCGAAAGATTAAGGAAGATTCAGTTTAGATGCCGATAATTCCATTTGTTATCAAATATTGTATTCCAGAAACAAAATCAGAGTCAGGAATTTTACCTTCTGACCACCAACCTGCATTGTTCTTAACCCATCCTGGGATGTCAGCGCTAGTTGATTGGCCAGATTCTGTTTCAGGAATAGTCATGATTCCGTTGGTAATCATGTACTGAATACCAGATACGAAATCAGAGTCAGGAATCACACCTTCTGACCACCAACCGGCATTGTTCTTAACCCAGCCTGGAATCTCAATTTCTACCATCTTGACAGGTTCTAATGCGGTAGTTCCAATAATCTCAATTTGCTCATCGCCTCCAAAGAAAGGAATCACCAAAGTTCTTGTACCTATAGCAGATTCAATCTCAATGTATTCGGTCTCAAAGCCATCAACCAATATGAAAAAGATATCATCTTCAGTCTCGCTTAATTTAGAATCCAATAATCCTCGTGGTATGGTTATCTCTACAATGCCATCATCAACTGCAACAAAATCTAAAATCAATTCTACAAAGTCAACATCAAGATAGATATCAACAATCTGACCGTTTTCAATATCATAATCTACTGTTTGATCTAAGATTGACATAGAGCCAGACTCTGCATAGGCAAATGATGAAAAACCAATCAATGATAACCCGAGAATTGCAAATATTGAATATTGTATTGTCTTCATGCTTATTCCTCATCTGAAACAGCATTGATTGCTTGTTTCACATCATCTTGGATATCATCTTCGATTTCATCGCTTACTTCATCTTCTAGTTCAGATAAAATTTCAGCAGTTAGTTCTGACTCTATTTCGCGTATTTCATCTTCAGTGAAATCAGCCAATTCCTCATCAGTTAAGATTTCATCAAGGTTTACCTCAATATCATCAATAATTTCATCGGTTGTTTCTTCAGTGAGTTCGGATGAAACAATGTCAGCCTGTACATCAGCTTCTACATCACTGAATTCGCTAATTGGAATTATAGTGTCAACACTTAGTGTTCCATCAAAATCAAGAATCCATGAACCAGAAATTGATGTTCTGCCATGTGTTGCATGAATATCCATTATTTCACCAGATGCAATTGGGAATACACCGTTAGTATCAGCCTGCATTCTAAATGTACCATGTTTTCCATTGGTATCTACGGCATTAACAGTAACTTGCATAGCATTTCTGTCAAATAATACTCGTGCTCTTCCAAATGATGCATCCCATACGTTAATCACATCTCCAGTTGCAGGATCAATTATGGTAAAGTCACCACCAATCACTTTGAGTTTTGCATTTACATCACCAGCATTAGCCAGTTCCAATATCAAAGTGCCAATTACATCTTTAATCACACTGGAATCGGTTTGCTTAACAGCATCACCTCTAAATTCTAGTGAATAGTTTACGGTCTCTTCCTCAGGAATGTCAGGATTAATTCCATAGTAAGTGCCATCCTCTACCTGATCAACTAATCTAGGTGACTTGATTTGATCACGTATAGTATCTAATCGTTCATTTGCTTTATCAATAATTTTTTCTTTGTATTGAATCTTTAATTGTTGGAATTTATCATTGCCAGATTCTTTTATCTTTGCTTTAATCAAATCTGCTTTGTACTTTGCCTTGTCACGTAATTCATCAATCAAACGATCCTTCATTTCGTCGCTTAATCGGTCAGAATTTGCACGTAATGCTTCGATTGCTCTGTCGCGAACATCATCTGTAATTTTATCGCGAACATCATCTATGACATTTGCTTTAGCGGAAGCAGTAACTTCTGTTCGTGCCTTTTGAATCATTTTATCATGAATTTCATCAGAAATTCTTAGTTGTAGTTTCTCTCTAGCAACATCTTTTGCTTTATCGGATAATTTGTCTTTGATCTTATCTTGAACCCTATCAAGAACGTCCGACTTTACTTTATCTTTAATCTCTTGTTTTTTATCAATTAATTTTTCACGGATATCTTCTCTTTTATCTAAAACTTTAATGCGAATTTCATCACGTTTATCAGAAATATTATCTCTGACTTGATCTCTCTTTACTTCTAATCTATATCTAATTTCATCACGTTTATCAGAAATATTATCTCTGACTTGATCTCTCTTTACTTCTAATCTATATCTAATTTCATCACGTTTGGTCTCCAATCGTTCTTTAATTTCATCTCGTCTTTCGGAGGCAGTATCCCGTACTTCATCTCTTTTTTCATCTAATCTTTGTTTTGCTAGTTCTCTCTGTTCTTCTAATTTATCTCTGGCTTGTTGTTTTCTATCTTCTACTTTGTCTTGTGCTTCTTGTTTTCTTTGTTCTAGTTTTTCACGTGCTTCTTGTTTTCTTTGTTCTAGTTTTTCACGTGCTTCTTGTTTTCTATCATCAAGCTGATCACGGGCTTGCTCTTTACGTTCTTCTGCTTTTTCTCTTGCTTCCTGCATTCGTTGTTCTGCCTTTTCTTTTGCTTCAATTCGTTGCTGTTCCAGTCTGTCTTGGGCAACATCTTTCCTGTCATCATCTGATGATTGTGCAAATGCCTGAAAATCCAAGACTGCACTTGAGAATCCTAGCAGTAGTGTGAGAATTGCAAATCCTGCCAAAAGCGTGTTTTGAGCCATTTTACAGTAAAAAATTATTCATCTTTAAAAAGAATTGCTAAGGAATGATTAGTTTGAGTGATCAAACAGACAATTTTAATTTAGTTTTGACTGTTTTATTAGATTCACAAAATATTTGTGCATTGAGCCATCAACGGTTAGCTCTGGATGAAATGCAGTTCCTACGATATTACCTTGTTTTACTGCAATAATTTTTTCATTGTATTTTGAAAGAATCTCAACATTGCTTCCAACGTCAGATATTGAGGGTGCCCTGATAAACACACCGTTAAAATCAGAAATTCCGATTTCAGGCATGTCAATTTCTGCTTCAAATGATTCTCTTTGTCTCCCAAATGAGTTTCGTTCGACATGTACATCAAGTATGTCTAGTAATGGCTGATCAGTTTTGCCAATTACTCTATCCTTTGCATTTTTTGATAGCAGAATTAATCCAGCACATATTCCAAATACAGGCATTCCTGACTCAATTTTTTCTTTGATTTTTTTTAATGAACCATTAACTAAAGAAAGCTGTCCCATCATTGTGCTTTCTCCACCGGGAATTATCAATCCATCTAGATTTTCGATTTCATCGGGAGTTTTTACAAGAGTGACATTTCCAGTTTCGCCTAATTCATCTAATGCTTGTTTAGTAGAATTAATGTTCTCAGCTACATCTCCTTGAATTCCAAATACCCCTATGTTTAATCCACTCATGCTGAACTTCCACGATCCTGCATTCTTAACTCAAGTGTGTTAACGTCAAGACCCAACATTGATTGTCTTTCATCAATCATTTTTTGAGCTTCTTTTACCTTATCTGGTTCTTCCCAAAATGTTGTTGCAAGTACTACTGCTCTTGCACGTTCCTTTGCATCTTCTGCTTTGAAGATTCCAGAACCAACAAAGATTCCATCACATCCTAATGACATAAGATATGCAGCATCAGCAGGAGTTGCAATACCGCCTGCTGCAAAATTCACAACAGGTAGTCTACCAGTTTTTGCTGTTTGCTCTACAAGGTCATAAGAAACCTTAAACTCTCTGGCAATTCTGACTAGATCTTGATTATCACCTGATTCGTAAATTGATTTAATTGCACGTAACTCATCATTGACTTTTTTGATGTGTGTTACAGCTTCTGCGACGTTTCCTGTTCCAGGTTCTCCTTTTGTTCGAATCATTGCAGCTCCTTCTTCAACTCTTCGTAATGCTTCTGCAAGAGAACGAGCACCATTAACAAAAGGCGTAGTAAAATCCCATTTCCAGATATGATGGGTTTCATCTGCAGGTGTCAATACTTCTGATTCATCAATCATGTCAACATCAGTCTCTTGTAATACTCTAGCCTCATAGACATGACCAATCCTGCATTTTGCCATAACTGGGATTGTAACAGAATCCATAATATCTTGAATAACTCTAATGCTTGCAGTTCTTGCCACACCGCCTGCTTTGCGAACATCAGAAGGAAGTTTATCTAAAACCATAACAGAAACAGCTCCTGCTTCTTCGGCGATTTGAGCTTGCTCTACCGTGGTGACATCCATTACTACACCATTTTTTAGCATATGAGCAAAACCTCGTTTGAGGGTTGAAGTACCGCGTGTGATTGAAGTTGCATCAATGTTTTCAGTTACAATACCTTTTGCGTTTCTTAGATCACCTGAAAGTGGAATCATGGTAAAAGTCTCATCATATCCTATTTGTACCTATTCACTTTTTTGACATAATATCATACGTAGTAAGAAAAGGAATTAGCTAATTTTTGATATTACCTGTTCAAGTTCAGTTTCAACTAGGGTGATTATTGGGGGAACAAATTTGTTGGTGGCGTTTTGCTCTGGCCAATAAATTTGCTTTACTGCACCATTTAGGGTCACCTTAACTGAAAATCTATCATAATTATCTGCCTCATCACTTACAGGGAATGATTCTGATGGAATTTCCATGAAGCCAGTCTCTTTAATGATTGCAGATAATTTTTTGAGTGTTGCTTCATCAAGTTTGAAGTGCTTGTCGGGTTGTGGTTCCCCACCTTTAGTAATTGTGTATCGTACATCTCCGTTGTCTTTTATGATGAGAATCTCAGATGTTTGTGGAATTGTTCTCTCTGTGACACCAAATGAAACCTTTTTGATATTATGTTTGGTAAATTCAATTTCTATAATATCACTAGGAACTGATGCACTGTAAGGAATATCAGGTTTAGTGATTATTGGAATTGCAATCAATATTGCTACAATTGCTGGAATTGCACCTAAAACTAACAAGATTGGTTTGACCATGATTTTCTAATAATTATGAAATTATTCTATTAGCAATAAATCTTGGTAAAAATAACTTAAAATTCGAGTTAATTTGTGCATTAGCCGTGGGGTCGTAGCCTAGCCTGGTAGGGCGACAGTGTCTACGAATAGATCACCGCTAAGGGCTCCAGAGGTTAAACTAAGCTACTGATGAAAAGATGATGTGAGTTTGGAGCTGTAGTGACCCGTAGGTCGCCGGTTCGATTCCGGTCGGCCCCACGTTATTTTAAATTAAAATTTTTACTCTTTATTGCGCAGTACATTTAGTGCAGAACCTGCTCTGAACCATTCAATTTGCATTTGGTTATACGAATGAACCAACGAAATTTCATCTTTGGTACCATCATCATGAGTGATTACACATTTGACAGGCTGAGATGGCTTCATTTCTTTAAGATTAATGATGCTAATCTTGTCATTTTCTTTTATTTTATCATAATCTTTTGGATTCTCAAATGTTAATGCCAAAAGTCCCTGTTTTTTCAGGTTGGTTTCATGAATTCGGGCAAAACTTTTTGCAATAACTGCTGCACAGTTAAGATAACGTGGTGACATTGCAGCGTGTTCTCTACTGCTTCCCTCTCCATAATTAGAGTCGCCAATTATTACCCAACGAATTTGCTTTTCTTTATACTGACGAGCTATTTGTGGAAATGGTTCCATTTTATCATTAAGTTGATTTTTTCCTTTTCCTACTTCATCATTAAACGCATTAACTGCACCAAGGAGCATGTTATCACTTAGATTATCAAGGTGACCTCTAAAAGAAAGCCAAGGCCCTGCAGGAGAGATGTGGTCTGTTGTGCATTTTCCTTTAGCTTTTACCATGATTGGAAAATCAACAAAGTCTTTTCCATCCCATTTTTCAAATGGTTCTAAAACTTGTAGTCTGTTACTATTTTTATTAATTATTACCTCAACACTTTCAGGATTTTTAGAAGGTGGAATATAGACATTTTCTGCTTTTTTGAATCCATCTTTTGGAACTTCTGGTGCAATTTTTGGTGCTTCGAGTTTGAATTTTTTACCATCAGGAGTAGTAATGTAATCAGTAAGTGGATTAAAGGAAAGTCTACCACCTAATGCAAGTGCAATAATCATTTCTGGACTAGCAATGAAATTCATTGTTTCACGTCTTCCATCGTTTCTTCCAGGAAAATTTCTGTTAAATGACGTAATGATGGTATTTTGTTCACCTTTTTTTAATTCTGGTCTATTCCATTGTCCTATACATGGACCACATGCATTTGCAAGAACTGTTGCGCCAATTTCTTTTAGGGAAGTCATCTGTCCATCTCTTTCTATTGTTGCTCTAATCTGCTCAGAACCAGGTGTTACTAGTAAAGGAATTTTAGATTTAACACCATTGTTGATTGCTTGTTCTGCTAGGCTGGCAGCACGGGACATGTCCTCATATGATGAATTTGTACAACTTCCAATTAGTGCTACAGAAATTTCATCAATGTATTTTTCTTTTTGGACATCATCATTTAGTTTTGATATTGGTCTTGCAAGATCAGGAGTGTGTGGTCCAACTATGTGTGGTTCAAGTGTTGAAAGATTAATCTCAATTACCTTATCAAAATACTTTTTTGGATCTTTTTCTACTTCAGGATCTGCGACAAGTAATTTTTTATTTTTGTTTGCAAGTTCAGCTAATTCTTTTCGTTCAGTGTAATTGAGATAAGTTTCCATTCTTTCATCATATGGGAATATAGAACATGTAGCACCAATTTCTGCACCCATGTTGGTAATTGTTGCCTTTCCAGTACAGCTGATCGATTTTGTTCCTGGTCCAAAATATTCTATAATGGCATTGGTGCCACCAGATACAGTCAGCTCTCCTGCAACACGTAAAATGATATCTTTTGGTGCTGTCCATCCGTTTAGCTCGCCAGTCAAGTAGACACCTATTCTTTTTGGATAGAGAATCTCCCAGGGCATTCCAGCCATTGTTTCTGCTGCATCAACACCGCCAACACCAACTGCAACCATTCCTAGACCACCAGCATTTGGAGTGTGAGAGTCTGTGCCAATCATCAGACCACCTGGAAATGCATAGTTCTCTAAAACAACTTGGTGAATAATTCCAGCACCTGGTTTCCAAAATCCTATTCCATGTTTGCTAGCAGATGATTCAAGAAATTTGAATACTTCACTATTTTCATCTAGTGAAACGCGCATGTCGGTTTCACCTTCAACTTGTGCTCTGATAAGATGATCACAATGAATTGTAGTTGGCAAACTAGTTTGTTTAAGACCTGTTGACATAAACTGGAGCATTACCATTTGACCAGTAACATCTTGACATGCAACTCTATCTGGACGTAAGAAAACATAATTTTTACCATCATCGAGATTCTTGTTTTCCACTTCTACTAAATGGCCTGCTAGAATTTTTTCAGCCAAAGTGAGAGGTCTGTTTACAACCTTTCTATATTTTGAAATATTTTCTTCTAATTTTGCATAAACTTTGGAAACCATAGAAGGTGTTGTTTCAATTTCCATGTTTGTACAACAAATAAACCGGAATTTAATACTATCAAAAGTGGTTTTTTTGCATTTTGATTGATGATTTCTTAACAATTATAAGCGAAAACTGCTTTTTACTATAAGGGGGAGAATAAGAGTATCTTATTACGAATGTGATTAAAAATGGTCAACAAAGGTTTCCCAAAATTTGGAATGTCTCAAGCAGGTGCATTTGTAGCTGCTCTCAAAAATTACAATTTACCAGATTTCATTTTAGAGCTGGTCGCAAAGGAATCAAATTCAGAATTATTGGAAAGGGGTAGAATCGACGATAGATTACAAAGTATGAATGATCAAGCACTCGAGCTTTTACACAAAGTCTTTGTAGACTGTGAAGAAGATGATGCTGGAAAGTATGCTCAATACAGATTTTATGCATATGTATCAAGCATGTATCACAAATGTGAAGTTTTGATAAATGAGTCAATTCCTGGGAAATCAGGAAAAAATCACAAGGTTCCTGTAGCAGTAAAAAATAATGGAATGTATATTGCGGTAGCATTTAACAAAGCTACTGGAAACCAAATTGCAAAAAAAGACACTGTCAAATTCTATGATATTGTAGATGACATTAAGAAAGGTGAACAAGGAACCATGCTCACTGATGCAATTTATGGTTCTTCTGTTGGATTCAAGGGCGAAGCACTAGTTGAGCTTGAAAAACTAAGCAAATCAAGAAGTAATGATCCTGAAAATAAGCTTGATTTTAAAACTGCTAACTTTGAAAACAATATTTACTCTGTAACAAAGTGCTAATCATTTTCTCATAACCATTTTACGTCATCTAATTCATAATATTTTGTTTTGTCTTTAGAGTGACGTGGTCTTGTATGCAAAACAGTATTACAACAAGGACATTTTGTTCCCTTCCAATTAATATAAACACTGCAAACACTACAACGTTTTTGGCCAGAATTATATCTCAACAGCACATCACCTAGAAGATGCTTTAATGATGTTTGGCACAAGCCTTTACATGAAAACATGAAAAGGATAACAGAAATTAGATTAAAAGAAAATGGTGAGAACACTATAACCGAAAGCTTGAGACATCCATTGTAAGAAACATTGGCTTGTCATTGGTCTTTTCAAAATTTTCTCCATATTGTTCAAATGGCAAATTTGCATAAAAGTGTCTAGTCCAGACATCGTGAACATCTTCTTTGAATTTTTTATGCCCTGCTTGTCTTAGTAACTCATGAGATAATTCATGAGATACAGTAGTACAGTTTTTTTCTGCCAAGAACATAACATCATCAGTAGTTTTTGGTTTTTGCCAATGTATCATGGCAAAATTTTGAGCAAAATATCCTTCACAAGTGCAATCAGTCCAAAACGGCCTAAAATGTGATAGGTAAAAATGAAATGTGTCCTCTCCACGTTGCCGATGATCTCTCAGTAGAGCATTGGTGTCAAGTCGTTCAAGTAAACCTCTATGACCAGTGATCATCTCGTCACATTTGACATCATAATTTTTTGAGAATTTTTCTTTAATCCATTTTTTGTAAAAATTTGCCATATGAATAACATATTGAAACTCTTCGTTTCGTTTTCCATAATCCTCTTCCTTTATTACAAAAATGAAATGCAGAAGCATTTTAAGAAAAATAGATGGTTAGGTTTGGCCTTCGATGCCCATTAATGTTAGAGTTGATCTAATTTTTTCGATCTTTCTAATTTTCCATGTAATGGTTTCTCTCAGTTTTTCCACGGTATCTGATTCAATTTTTGCTAAAATATCATATGCGCCAAAAGTTCCATGTACTTCACGTACGCCTTCAAGGCCTTTTAGTTGCTGAATGATAGCTTCCTCAGAACCGAGTTCACAGTTTATTAAAACATAAGCTGTTGCCATGTACTGCTTTAGGAAATACGGCTATATCAATAAACCGATTTGGCTATTTTGATAATTTTAGGATGCTGCTCCAGATTTCTTTGGGAACTGGCATGACAGATAGCCTAGAAATGCGTAATAATTCCCAGTTTTTGAATTTTTTTTGTTTTTTCATTTCAGATAAGGTTACTGGATTTTTGAGCTGACTCTTGTATTTTACATCTACAACAACATATCTTTCATCTTTTTCATCAGGATTTGGGTAGGGGTTTTTTGTAACTTCCATAATTCCCACGGCTTGTTTCTGATCACCTGAATGATAAAAGAGAATTTGATCACCCTTTTTCATATTGCGTATATGTTTTAGTGCCAAATTGTTATGCACACCATCCCAGACAGTTTTCTTTTCTTTCTTTAGAGTTTCAAAATTGTAACTTGAAGGTTCTTGTTTTGCAAGCCAGTAGTTTACCATGATAATCCTATCAATACAGGGTTTAATTATTTTTGTAAGAGAATGTTCCCCGGTTCTGACTCGCGCAAGATCATTGGTGTTTTTAGCCATTAACCTCCTTGGGTTTTTCTAACCGGGGTTGCCCGAATGTAGCACACCTGGGTGAATTAGAAATCATTGAAATCAATACGATCACCTCATCCCAATCCGTCTGCGTGCTTGCTCTTGGGCACAATACAATACACTTGGTCAAATATTAACCAGGCAGGTTGATTTCAAATCCCACTACTGGAACTCTAATCTTAAAATTTTCAATTATTGCTGAATCGATTTCTCCAATTGTTCCAATTGAGTTTCCATTAAGAATGACTTTGGCTGATCTGCCTTTTTTGAACAAAGATTCCGAGGATGTCTTTGTCAGTGAGTCAAGATTGAATGAGGTCTTTAACATAGATTGCATGATAGATTTTATTTCAGTGAAATTTGATGATTGGTGAGCACTGACACAAGCAACATGTGTTGTTTCATTAATTGGATTTCCAAGTGTAAAGACTGTGCCGATTTCAAATAATTTCTGAGGGTACTGCTCATGAATATTTCGTGAGAGATTTTCAATCAATCCAGGAAGAAGTGAATCACGTAAAATTGTGTGCTCTTGACTTTTGGAATCAACGACAGAAATACTATCTTTCGGATCTCTTTGAGTAGAACTGTAAAGAATTCGTTCACTTGTTAAACTAGAGTTTAGTGCTTCTGTAAATCCAAGTCCAACCAAAACTGAACTTAGAGTTTTGAGTTTTTCTGAAAATTGGTTTTTTTGACCAACAGTTAATGATGGAGATAATATCGGTTCCAAGTTTTGAATGCCATAACCCAGTGCAACTTCTTCAACTAAATCCATTGGGCCAAAGATATCAAATCTATATCGAGGTATAGTACACTCGATCTTTTTTCCTTTAGCGATTGCATCTAATCTAGATTTTTTCAAGCATGAGCATATCAGTGATGTAGTAAGATTTGTTCCAAGTGTTTTGTTTACTAGGTCAGAGTCAAGCGTCAGTTTTTTATTTTTTAATAATGGTGAAGAGTTTTTGGAGCCAGAAATTTTTACCGACTCTAGCTTAAATCCTGCACTTTGAAGAATGGTTGCAACTACAGAAAGAGCGTCTTCTACATCATCTTTGTTCAGACCAGTAACTTCTACAAGAAGATTCTTTGTTTTAGTAGTAACAGTAGTCATTGAAGCGTTGATTATTGGAGGAAATGATACGGTTTTTCCTTTGGAGTCTATAATAATTGGAAATTTCGTTGAATTTCCAAGTATACTGCCATAATCTCTTCCAACATCGGTGTTTTTTAGAATATCAGTTATTGTTTGCTCTTGATTTGAATTAAGTGGAGTAAATTTATGATTTTTATCAGTTGTAGAATACTTAAGTGGAAAGGATATTGTGTCTAGGTCGTGAATACCAATAGAGGATTTTTTTCTTCGTCGGCCAATACCAAAATGAAGATCTTCTTGCATGACCATCAGCTGTTTAATTGTGGCATCATCAATTGAACCACCTTTTGCAATTATGCTAGTAACATATGGTCTAATTTTTGATACTGAAGAATCTACCAGAATTTTATTAGAGCCAGATGAAATTTTTAGTTTGTATAGACCTTTTTTAGTGCCGAGTAATCCTTGCATTCCCAATGCAATTCCAAAATCAGTTGAATAGTCCGGTCGGTTAGGACTGTATTCAATTCTAATTTCATCTTTTGATTCAGACTCAATGTCTAATCCAAGATATGGAAGACTCTCAAGAATTTGCTTTCTTGAAACTTTACCGATAAGTTTCTCAAGTCTAGAATAACTTAATTCAACTACTGGCATTTTGGCGTGCTCCTCAACCAGCTGAGATTATTATTGTAAAACTCTCTAACATCATCTAGACCATATTTTAGCATGGCAATTCTTTCAATGCCACCACCCCAAGCTAAAACAGGTTTTGTGATTCCCAAAGGCTTTGTAACCTCTGGTCTAAAGATTCCCATTCCAAAGAGCTCAACCCATTTTCCTAATCGATCATTGTAAACCATTGTCTGCAGTGATGGTTCAGTGTATGGAAAGAATGTAGGCCAGAATTTTATTTTGGTTAATCCTAAACGTTTGTAGAATTCTTTTTGAATTCCCATAAGATCACGAAGGGTTGCGTTTTTGCCAACGACAATTCCTTCAATTTGATTAAATTCAACAAGGTGTTTGTAGCTTACCTTTTCATTCCTAAAGACTCTACCTAATGAAAAAACTCTAGCATCATCAGGCTTTTGTTCTGCAAGATATTTTATTGTCACACATGTGGTATGAGTTCGCAAAACCATTTTTTGTGATTCAGAAATATCCCATTGGTATCGCCAATTTTTTTTGTGTGAAGAAGAGACATTCTTAATCTGAGTGGGAGTAGCGGGTTTTTTATCACGTAGATTCTTCAAGTAAAAGGTATCTTGCATTTCACGTGCAGGATGATCCTGTGGAGTGAATAGCGCATCAAAATTCCAAAAACTTGACTGAGATAAATTGCCAAAAATTTCTGAGAATCCCAATGTAACAAAAGTTTCACGAATCTCATCAATAGTATCTTTGAGAGGATGCGTTCTTGCAGCAAAAACTTTTGGAGTATCTGCTTCTACATCTATTGCTCCGCTTGTATCATCTAATTCAATATTGCGAGCACTTTCAGAAAGTGATATTGTTTTTGATGTTGTGATTTCTTCAGTGATAAAATCCGGTCTTTTGACAAGTGAATTATAATCGGATTTGTTACTAATTTCTTCAAGTGATATTTTACTTTCACCAATTTGGTTGATTATTTTTTCACCTGGCAATTCCAAGGGAGGATTGTTGAGTGATATTTTATCTCCGTCCGATTTTATCCAGTTGTTTTTTCTTGCTATTCCCATTGCAGGACCAAAAACAGATTTCATCTCTTTTTGTAAATCTTGAAGTTGTTTTGGTCCGTCTTTTAGTAAATTTAGTAATTGTCTTTCGGGTAAGCCATTTGCTTTTGATTCAAGACCATTTTTACCTAATTTGATTAATGTCTTTTTGGTTTCTGAAACATCAAGAAGATTTTTTAGCTTAAGCCACTCTATCCCACGTCTTATTTGATCAGTGGATAGCGTAGTTTCTTCTTCAAGTTTTTCAGGAGAAATTTTTGGCTTTTCTTTTAAAACTCTGATAATTTTTTTTTCTATATCATGAAAAACCTGAGACACAGCACAAAGTTCTAAAAAGACTTTTTAAACCTTAACCTAAGTCAAACATGAATGTCAGTCGATGACTTTGTAGTTACCCCATGGCATGTTGAAGGAGACATTGACTATGACAAGCTCATAAAGCAGTTTGGTACAGAAAAAATTTCTAGTGAACTTTTGAAAAAAATTACCAAGATTACAGGTGAGGATCACTTTATGTTGAGACGTGGAGTGTTTTTTTCCCACAGGGATTTAGGAAATTTACTCAATGAGTATGAAAAAGGGAAAAAATTTTTCCTATATACTGGAAGAGGCCCATCAGGCCATACTCACATTGGTCATCTTGTACCATGGGTTTTTGCAAAATGGTTACAAGACAAATTTGACGTAAACATGTATTTTCAACTCACTGATGATGAGAAATTCTTCTCAAAGCAAAATCTTACTTTAGAGGAGACAAACAAGTATGCATTTGAAAATGCCCTTGATTTTATTGCACTTGGGTTTGATCCAAAAAAAACAAAGATCATAATTAATACACAAAACATCAGTACGCTTTATCCAATAGCTGCTCAAGTAGCAAAAAAAATTAACTTTTCAAATACAAAAGCAGTTTTTGGTTTCACAAATGAAACTAACATTGGAATGATTTTCTATACATCACTTCAATCTGCTCCATGTTTCATTGAGGATCTTCCTGTACTAATTCCTCTGGGAGTTGATCAAGATCCTCACTTTAGATTAACACGAGATATTGCACCAAAGATTGGAAAACCAAAACCTTCGCTTATTCACAACATAATGATTCCTGCGCTTGAAGGGCCTGGAGGAAAAATGTCCGCATCTGCAGATAATGGCACAATCTATACAACTGATTCTCCAAATGCTGTTAAAAAGAAGATTAACAAGTATGCATTTTCTGGCGGTCAACCCGATGTAGAACAACATAGAAAGCTGGGAGGCAATCCAGATATTGATGTATCATATCAATATCTGAGAATCTTTTTTGAACCAGATGATATGAAGCTCAAAAAAATTTATGATGATTACAAATCAGGAAAAATGTTAACTGGAGAACTAAAAGCAATTCTAATTGAAAAGATAAATGCATTTTTAAAAATTCACCAAGAAAAGCGTGAAAAAGCAAGAGAGCTAGTACCCAAATTTTTACTAGAAAATAAATGAAGACAATAATTAACTGTCAAGACAAGTATGAAGCGCAGAAATTATCTAGTCTTATCTACATTAAAGATGGAAACGAGACGTTTATCACCGAAATACTAAACATTGTAGAAAATGAGCTAGTCATATCTCTAAAAGATAAATCAGCGCACAGTATTATCCTAGAAAGTACTAAACAAGTTGAAACATTTGCAGATTTTATTCAATCAGTTATAGAAAAACAGCATAAAATTATCAGTACTGTAACTATCAATGAAAAAGTTGAGATAGTAAAGGGTTAGACTAGTGATTTATCCATTTCATCAGCAAGTATTTCCTGAACTTTCAAAAAATACAGCTGTGTAGAATATGGCATTTCATCGATATTATTTTCAACTGCAATCATAAAGTATCTTACAGCACGCTTTGAGATATCCAGATTAAATTTTAGTGGTAAAATTGGATCCTGTTTTACTTTTATTTTATCTTGCAACCAAGGTGGAGTCATCTCAATACTTTCGGCAATAATTTTTTCATACCAATAAGCAAGATTCTCAGGATGAAGCCCTTTTTGTAAATTAGTGACATCATTATCCAGTTTTTTCATCATGTGATTAATTACAGTCACAGTAATGTCTTAGAATTTTTTGTTTTATCTCGATGACTCAATGTAAAGCAAGTAAATTGTCAACTCATGACAAGTTTCCCTCTGAATCAATTTCAGAGTTTCGTATTCTAGTTGTGGAAATTCTTTTTCCATCACCTGCAAGGATCATTGGGACCACTATTGTCTCGATTGGAGGCATGTTTTTTTCCTGTCTCAACTTGTTGAGATTATTTCCTTGGTAGCTGGTCTCTTGACTAGTTACTAGTGCTTCAACATCTTTTTCAAGCACTGCCGGGCCAAAATCATTGTCAAGTTTACTAATTTGATACTTGGAATTAGGAAATGTTTTCTCTATTATGGATTTTAGATTTATTTTTCTTGTTTCAAAATCATTAAGAGTTTTCTTTCCTTTTTGTATGGCAAACTCATCACTTGTTAGACCTATGATAACACCAGATGATACAGAGAATGCCTTTTCTAGCAATGCCAAATGACCTTTGTGAACAATATCAAAAGTTCCCCCGGTTGCAACAAGATTGAATTTTTTCATAATGACAGTTACATTTGAAATTAAATCTAGTTTACTAATACGAGGTGTATTGGACCTTTATCGCCAAGTGCAATACCGCTTGGATCCCAAATGTAAGTTTCAACATAGTATAACCCACTTTTTTCTGGAATCCACTCAACTGATGGCATCTGGGAATTTGGTCCTTCAAATTTTCCCTCGAATGTACCGATAAATTCAACATAAGGTGGTTTTCCAGATTGAATTACTTGTGCATAGTAAACATATTCTTGATCATATGATTCACTTTCAGAAGCAATCTGTATCCACATGTTACTTTGAATGTTAACTGGGGTGTCTTTTGTCAGACTGCTCAATAAATTACCATCTTTATCACTAATTGAAATATCATTAATGGAAATGCTTTTGCTTAAAATTTCGGGAGGGGTTACTTGAGCATTCAAAACATTTGATGAAAAGCTCTTTGATTCAGATAAAATCTTAAAACCGCTTGCTTGATTGATTCGTTTTTCGGTGAATGTGAATTCCTTTGTAGCTTTTGATTCAATAGTTCCCAAATCAATTGATGAGATTTTCAGTAATCGTGGAGGAGTAAATGCATCATAAAATATTAGGTGGGCAGTTGTATTCTCCGATTTTACACCACCATTGTTTGTAATTGTTCCAGAGAAGCTTATCGATTCTCCCATTATGGTATCAGTTGTTTTGAGATTAAGGGAGCTTGGTTTTACTCCAGCAGAATTGAAGCCTAAGAGATTGACTGAGATGTTAGTTATTGCGCTATTTTTTGTGGGGGATTTTATCACATATGGTGACTTTGCATTTGGTGGAATTACTTCTAAAAGAGAAGTGCCAACGGTTGATTCTAAGGGTTGAAGATTCACATCATCATAAAATCCAGCCCAAATTTTTACTCCAGTAACTGGGAAGTTTTTTGTATTCTGGACCTCACCGATAATTATCGTATATCCATCATCATCAGTGTAGTGATATGGGGTAAAACTAGTTAGAACTATACCAAGTGTAGGCTGTTTGTCTTGGAGTTGTGAATAGCTGGCACTAAACGGAAAAAGGCCAACAATCAAAATCAAGATTACAAGAAATTTCAATAGATGTTCTAATGAAGAGTGATTAATTTTATGTGAAATAGCATAATCTAAACAAGGTAGTTAGAAGGTTTTACCTTATTTCATCTAGGAATGATAAATAAGAAAAAGATGTAAATGATAAATTGTTATTTTATCTTCGTTTCTTCATTGCGGTAATTGCAAACCAGTAAACTAATCCTGGTGCTAGACCAACAATAAGTGGAATCCATACTGGCCATCCATCGACTACGCTTGCCATGTTAATTTCACCCTAACTTATCCTATTTAAATCCATCCTGTAGTCTGAAATCCTTCAAAGATCGCATGGCTTTAGAAAAATGTGTAAGTGGACTGAAGGGGATTTGAACCCCTGACCCCCCGCGTGCAAGGCGGGTATACTACCAGTCTATACTATCAGCCCACGGGAATCATGAAATTCGTGTTGATTTTAATTGTTGTCTTATTGGCCGGTAAAGATTTTATTTGCTCAAAAGGGGTTTTTTGTATGGTACTTTTAGAGTCGCAAATTAAATTAAAAACTGGTGATAAGATTCCAGATTTCTCTCTAAAAGGAATTGACGATAAAATTCATTCAGTAAGTGACTACAAAGACTATGATGGCAAGTTAATTATTTTCATGTGTAATCATTGCCCATATGTTAAAGCAAAAGTTGAGGCAATAAAGGAGATTCATGAAAAGTTTAGTGACAAGGTGGCAGTAGTTGGCATCAACAGTAATGACCCCATAGCCTTTCCAGATGATAATTTTGAAAACATGAAAAAGACTGCTTCAGAAAAGGGTATCAAATTTGACTATTTGGTAGATGACACACAAGAGGTAGCAAAAAGATTTGGGGCAATGTGCACACCAGACCCATTCCTATTTGACAAAAACGGAAATCTTGTTTTCCATGGAAGAATTGACAACGCAATGAAGCCAGAAGATGTAGCTACTGAAAAGACCATGATTGATAACATTACCAAATTACTAAATCAAGAAAAAATCCAAAAGGACTTTGATCCTTCAATTGGTTGTTCAATAAAGTGGAAGGAAAATTAAACTTAAATGAGTCTAGCCTAGAGAACTGTTCGTGGGCTCGTAGCTCAGCTTGGCTGGAGCGTTCGACTGATAAGATTTCTCAGAGATCGAAAGGTCATGTGTTCGAATCACATCGGGCCCATATTCTAATTCTTACTTTCAAAAACTGTTTCCGACCATTGTAATACTGCATCAATATCCTCCGTAATGAGGTCAGCCTTGATTCGCGTTTTTTTGCCAACCTTTCCACATAAAATTAATTTTAGATTTTTTCCAATCTTTGTTTTTAGCGATATAATAGATTCTGAAAAAAAGTTTAGGCCTTCTTCGGATTCTGAAAAAACAACAATTATCATTATTCCATTTTTTTGCTTCCAAATTCTCCCTAGAAATTTTTGAAGATCCAAATCAAAGATTACATCAATTGATGAGGACATATCACCCAAGTAGGAGACAGTCCATTTTTCATATCGATAAGATGCAGATGCTGCCTCTGCAAACAATGAGCTGTTTGCATCTGCAGATAGTATGAGGACATTCTTTTTTGGATCGTTGTCAATCGTGGAGGCTCTTAGGGATTGAATACAACTAGAAATGATGTTGTAAAGATATTTTCTTTCAGAATTTCCTATTTTTCCATCATCGTATTGTTTTTGAACAGATTTGATAGAAGGATAGATCACTTCTGAAATCATCTTTGTGGTAATGGCACCAGAATGAATACAATTTTGAATTAAGCTGTTAATTTGATTTTGTGTTCCTGTGTTAAGAAGTTCTGAAAACTTTTTTTGAATTTTATAATAGTCATCTGGGAAACTGTATTTTTCAATTCCCTCTTCGGTTAACCACAGTGTAATATTTCCAATGTTTTTTTGTGTGATACTTCCTTCTGCTGCAAAAATGTTAAGGTACTTTGTAATAGTTAATCTATTGATTCCTAGTTGTTCGGATACTTCGGTTCCAGAAAGACCAGTCTTTGATTCAGATAGTAGATCAATTATTTTTTCACGTATCTCATTGACTTGATATCCTCTTGCCATACTGGTCTAACCTTGCAGTATGGTATAAAGTCTAATTTTTTTTAGATATCAGGTTCACAAAAGAGACAAAACAAGTCTTAAATAGTTGTACCATAAAGTACGGTAAGAGGAAAGTAAATTGCCGAAAGCAGGATTCAAATCAATTACAGTTTCAGAAGCAGTTTACGATAAGTTCTTCAATGTTTATGAAAAGAACAAAGAAGACCTAACCATGAAAGGTGTAAACAGCTTTTCAGGATATGTCACATACATGTTAGAGGAGATGATGCAAAAGGACAAAACCTTTGCAAGATATGCTCCAAAATTAGAAAAGATTTCAGTTGACGGAGACAGAGTTGTTCTTAAAGATAATATCAAAAACAGGATTGCTGAAGTTACAATTCAGCGAGGCGAGCTATTCTGCCAGCTATGTGATGAAAAAGATTGTGTCCATATTGGATTTGTATTCTCATTACCTGATGTTTACGAAGTTTTGAACTCTAGAGGAATTAAACATCCAAGATAAGAGCAGTGGAGGAGGTGGGATTTGAACCCACGAACTCCTGAGAGACAGGATCACCCATTTTATGATCTTAAGTCCTGCATGTCCAAAAGCACAAGTGCTTACTTTGGCCAGGCTTGATTACTCCTCCGTTGATGCTAATTTTTGTGTGAAATTTAACAGTTTAGAGAGAAACTCGCTATAACTAAGAATTATAAGGATTTTCTACAGGGCAAAAACGGTGCTTCGATAGCTCAGCCTGGTAGAGCGTTACCTTGGTAAGGTAAAGGTCGCGGGTTCGGATCCCGCTCGGAGCTCTAATAATTTTTGATTAACAGTTCCAGATGGCCTGTTCTCTTTTTAGAGTTTGAATTGATTGCACGATTAGCTGCTATTGCAATTGTCTTCCAAGGTTTTTTTGAAAACATCTTTTTGACTTCTGGTGAATATGAGTTAGATAAGAGAACGTAACATCCTTTTGCATCCAATTCCAAGCATATCTCAAATAGTCGTTTTAGGTCTTTTACACTAAAGTCCTTGTTTGTATAGCTTGTAAAATTAGCAGTTTTACTAACTGGCTGATATGGAGGATCAAAATATACAAAGTCATTTTTTTGTGCCAATTTAGAAACAGAGGTAAAGTCACGACAACTAATTGAAACCTTCTTTGATTGTAAGGTGTGGCTTACTGAGTTAAGATTATCCTCATTTACGATGTTTGGGTTTGTGTATCGTCCTAGTGGAACATTGAATTTTCCTTTACTGTTAACCCGATAGAGTCCGTTAAAGCAGGTTCTATTAAGAAATATCAATCTGGCCGTCTTTTCAACTTGGGTCTTTGGCTCACTATCTCTAATAGAATAGTAATAGGAGCTAGAATCCTCAGAGTATTTTTTTTCATGTTTTTTTAGACAGGAGATTAGTTCGCTTACTTTATCACGAATTGTCACATAGGAAAGAACCAGGTCAGAGTTTAGATCAGAAACTACACATGCTTGTTTTTGATTCTTCTCAAGCATATGAAATAGCATTGCACCACCTCCCAAAAATGGCTCAAAATATGTGCCAAAAGCATCTGGTATGTGTTTGTCAAGTTCAGATAATAGCTGTCTTTTCCCACCAGCCCATTTTACAAATGGTTTTGGAGAATCATGAATCTGATCATATTGCTGTGCCAATATGATATGATTCAATCAATTTAGAAGGTATGAAGAGACAACAAATGATCACTATCTGTGCAATATTTTTTAATCAAATTTGGAAGAGCTGAGAATTCTCTCAGTGTAGATAATAAAATGAAAAGGAAAAGGAAAAGATTGGGTTTAGTCCCACTTGGACCAAGCGGCCATCCATCTATAAGTCCACGTTGTTAATTTACATCCCAACGCAGCCATAGTTACAGACAACACTGCACCAGCACCTGCTCCCAGTGCTACTGGGCTGTTATAGAATTTACCTACTTGAGGTTCTATGGGTGTCATGTATGGTGGTAATGTTGGTCTTGGATATTTGAAGGCCGTTTCTAGTGGGTCAGCTACCGTAATCAAGTTGACCATGTTGAACAATGGTAGAGACATTCCTACCAGTACACCGCCGAACAGTATCAGTGAGTGTTTGTTTCTCTTTGTTGCCCAATAAGCCAAGTCCATCAACATTGCTGATGGTAGCCAAACTGGTGTAACAATGAAGTCGTATGGATATCCGAGTGCAAACCATGCACCTTTTGCAATCCACGTGTATACTGTCATAATCAACGCATAATACGTTGCTGTTCCAGGAACGCCTGTAAATGTTAGGTAATATGCTGCACCTACTACAAGCATTAACGTTTGAGATATTGAGAATACTACAAACGATGTCCAGGCCCAGTCAGTGTAGAAGATATAGTCTCCTGCATTAATTGTTAACAAAGTCGAGTTAACCGCAACTACTACTATGAATAAGTAGTGGGTACATCGTCTTAGCCAGACCATTATCAGGTAGAAGATAGGGTTGGTATATAAAATTTTAGACTGGTATGATGATCGTCTTTATCTAGAAAATGAAAAAGAGAAAAAAGTCCAATGGACTGTATCTCACTATACACCGACGTATAGAGAAATAAACACAGTTCCTACTGCAGTACCAGCAAGTGTAGCGGCGATGATTCCGTTGCTATTCTTTCTAGAACCTTCTTCCATGACTTTAACACAGAAGAGATAACCAATCGCCTCGATGATTGTGAGTACGATGAAAGCATAGTGTCCGCTTGGTGTTGGATATGCCCATGGATAATAGAAGTATCCAGCTGCTGTTCCACCAAATGTTGCTAGCCATGCTGCAATGTATGATATTGTTATCAGGCCGGTCATGTTTTCAACTCGTCTGCCAATCATCTTTTCGACGTCAGCAGAACCAGTGCCACCTGAGCCACCTGAACCAAATCCTTTCGGAAGAGTCATTTGCGTTTATACTATGCAGAATACTTTTAAGTCTTTCTTAAAGGACGAAAAAGACTCGATCTAAGTTATAGTTAAAATATAAAGAAAAAAGTGCTTTCGCACGTTTTTGTCTATGGGATTGATCTGCTGTACAGTTTGCCTTCTAGGGCCATCTTGTACATTTCAGCAACATATGGATTTTCACCTGGTGTTTCTGCACCGAGTTCGACAAGTCTAGCATAGACTCTGACCACGTATGCAAGTGCGCCCATAAAGGCGACTACTACACCCATGTTAAACATCCAATGGTTTGGTACTGCAAAGATTTCTTCTACAAACCAAAAGTGCCACATCTCATTTACTCCAATGGTAAACATGGTTGCCAAGTAACCTAGAATGGTCATCTTAAGACCAGTATTCATAGAGTTATTTGGACCTCTTAGAATTGGTACTTTTCTATCATAGATTGCAACTGAACCCCATCCAAGTGGTAGAGCCACGAAGTGGGAGTATAGCCACCAGTGTGCTGGTGTAAATGCACTATCTCTAATAGAGGTTTGATGTAAAGATCCATCAACGAAGTTATCTACTTCGACAGATGCTGCAGTAGAACCCATAGCGATGACGATAAGCCAGATTTTCTTTAGTCTCTGGATTTCGACTTCTTTTGGGATTAATGCGGGCATTTGTGCCATAGGTACAGTGTGTTGCCATCTGAATATAAAGTAAGAGTTCCAATTCTGAGTTTTTTTGTAAATTTCTTTCATTAAATTATGACTAAAACTTGTAATTTTCTGTAATTTTACAATAAAAAAATATAGAAATAATATCAATTTAGAAATGAATTTGAATGATAATCATCAATGATAATCAATAAAACTATTCTTAGATCTCTCACATTAAGGTAAAACATATAACGACGTATGTTACCTCACTGAGTAATTAACGGGATAACTATGGTCGATAAAAAACTAATTGTAGTCGGACTCAGCGTCGTTTTAGCACTGGGAACCGTTGGATTCAACTGGGTTGAATCTATCCTTCCAACAGCTGAAGCACACGGAGTTCAAGCACAACTGCAGAGTCGTTTCGTTAGAATTGAAGATGAAACCTTCAATCGACAATCTCTACAAACCGGAGAGACACTAACTGTACAAGGTAAGTTAGTCAGCCTCGTAGAAAGAGACCTTAGAGGATGGATTTCAATATTCTCTGAATCAACCAATGCTGGAAACAGATGGGAGATTCTAGCAAGAGATCCACCAGGTAACGTCTTTGATATGTCTGGCAACTCAGTTACAGATTATGCAATCTCCGCAAAAGCACTTGAGCCAGGTGTATACCATGTACACACTCAGCTTAACGTAGCTCAAGTAGGTCCAGGACTTGGTCCAGGACAAACAGTAGTAGTCGAGGGAGAACCAATCATCAAAGAAATTCCATACACCAACATTGCATATCAATCAATCATCATTGGTGTTGGATATGTAATCACATTCGCGACACGACCCTGGCAAGTTATCTAAAATCCCTTCTTTCCTTTTCCTTTTCTAGTACATCATAGATTTATCTATCCAAGTCTCATTTTGAAAAAGTGACCAGTTTCAAAATTACAAAATTAGACATGCATCAGAGTTATTTTGTTGGTAAGGTAGAATCAGCAGGAAAAGAATTCAGCATAAATGTTCAGGATCAAAGAAGAGGCAAAGTGCTCAAAATGCCAATTAAACCATACTCAAAAAAACACCGATTTTTAGTCAGATTTACAGGGAAAGAAGATATCTTTGTTGAGGACTATCTGCCATACATTGGAGAATCGGAATGGCTTGAGATTGACTCTGATGAGATAGTATTTGCACTTGCAGATAAACAGGATGAATTTGACACAATAGAAATTGTAGATGAATAGAATCATAGAAACGACTTTAAAGAATTTCAAGAGAGATAAGACATGATTTGGCCAGGGATGGGAGATCCCACAAAGCGGAAAAAAACACTCAAGTTTTTGGGTTTGACAGCAGCCATTGGAATGTCGGTTTTTTTGGCAGGCAGTCTCATTCAAGGTCAGCTTAGTCAAGGCGACCCGCTAAAGGCATGCATCAATGACAGAAATACACCATACAAGATCAAGGCAACCTTAGAGCTTTATGTTGATAAACAGAAAGCAGACATTCCTGCAAATATTGGCTTTGTTGAGGGAGAATGTCAAAGGTCGCTTTATACAATTACAGATGATGGAACAATTTATGCAGAGTGGGAAGAAGAGTACCCATTTGAGATTGGTCATTTTCTATGGTCATGGGACTTTCCGTTAAGAGATATGGAACAGTCAAAATCAAGAATTCTAGTTAACGGTGTAGAATCACCAAACTTCATTCACTCCCCGTTAGTTGAAGGATATCACTACAGAGCAGAGTTCACATCAAAGGCATATGATGAATCAAAAGACAAGGACTTTTTGCCACCCGAGTTACAACCATAAATCTGAATTCTATAGAATCATCTAAGTCCGATTTTAAAAATAATGAAAAGAAGAAAAAGGTAATTTTACCAATACTTGCCGTTATCTGGAATTAGACCGATACCTTCTCTTTCAAAGTGTCTATCCAATTCGTCGACCCATCTCTCACGGTTGTCTTTGTATCCCCATCCGTGAACACGTAACCAGAAGGAAACGATAGCCAGAAGGAATATCGTAAACATTATGGTTCCGAAGATGTAAATCATAACGTCATAGAACAATGGGTCATAGTTAGGTCCCAGTTGTCCTGTTATTGTTGACAAGATACTGAGGAATGTGCCCAATATAGGAGTCATTGAATATCGAACGATATTTCTGCGATATATACATTTCCTTCATTCTCAAAAAGGACGAGATCAGCACATGATATAGAAAAATCTAATAAAATAAGAGAAAAGAGGTTTTGTTTATCCTCTACCTTGAGCGGCGTATTTACCAGATCTTCCTCTAATGAATAGAGCGCCTGCAATGCCACCAAATACTGCTGCAGAAATTGCAGAAGCACCAATTACACCGCTAGCATCAAGATATGGAGTTCCTGAACCGCTGGCAGGGTTTTCCTGTACTGCCTCGATTCTTCTTCTTTGAATCTCGAGGGCTTCTTCTAAAGTGTATTTTCCAGTTTGTCCTTCGTCTCCAACATTACCCATGTATTGAGCATAAGCAACGCCAGTCATTCCCATGCTGCCGAAGGCAATTACTGCCAAAACACTTGCGAATAGTATTGTCTTAGTCATACCGTTTACCTGTTGGTGAGATGTCTATTATACTTATTTAACTTTTATTCTTAGACCCAGATCCAGGAATTTTGTTCGATAATCGCAGTAAGTAACGTTTAATTCTCTTCTAAAGTCTGCCAGAATATGGGACGACTACACACTCACAGACACGGAAGATCTCACTCTATCAGACCGGTAACTGTAAGAGCGCCATCTTGGATTACTCAGAGCTCAAAAGAGGTTGAAGAGTTAGTTGTCAAGTATGCAAAAGAAGGACTCTCCCCAAGTCAGATAGGCATTAAGCTTCGCGATCAGTATTCTATTCCATTAACAAAACCAATCACTCAAAAATCTGTAACAAAAATTCTGGAGGAAAACAAGATGCTTCCAGAACTTCCTGAAGACTTGAACAATATTGTTAACAAGGCAGTAGGATTACAAAAACACCTCAAAGCAAACAAAGGAGATCACAGAAACGTTAGATCATTAGAGTTAATCGAAGCCAAAGTTCACAGGCTGGCAACTTATTACAAAAGAATAGGTCGAATTCCCAAAAACTGGAAATATAAATCCGTGGTAGCTCAGTTAGAGTAATGGGAAAAAGCCTAAGCGAATCATTATCTAGTTTTACCGATAAAATTTCAGATTGCATTAAAACAAACAAATCAATCGTTGTTACTACCCACATAGATTGTGACGGATTAACATCAGGAAGTATTATCACTAAAGCCCTCATCAGAGCAGGAGTCAAATGTACAGTTAGAACCTCAAATGAGTTTAGTCAAAATGTTATTTCTGGAATGCAAAAAGATTCTAGAGATTTTCACATTGTAACAGACCTTGGAGGAGGATTTGCAGATGAGCTTGATGCAGCATTAAATGATAATTGGTTTGTTATTGATCATCATCAAATTTCTGATGAAGAGATGGACAATGAACGAGTGATTAACGCATGGAAGTACGGCATAGATGGAGGAGTAGAGATTTGTGCAGGAGGAATGACTTACTTGGCTTCCATGGCTCTTGATGAGAAAAACTCAGATCTTGCAGGAGTGGCAGTGGTTTCAGCTTTGGGAGACAGACAGGATCAGGGAGAGAAAAAATCTTTCATAGGAAAAAACTCTGAGATTGTAAAAGCAGCCAAAGAACAAGGTTTGGTAGATGTGGACTTGGATTTGTTACTTGTTGGTAGAGAGACAAGGCCATTGCCTGATGCCTTGGCATTTACCTCACAGCCATTTATTGAAGGACTTACTTGGAATAGAGATGCCTGCTTATCATTACTAAATTCATCAGGAATTAAACTCAAAGAAGGTGGAAGATGGAGAGTTCCTGCAGAATTATCAGAAGATGAAAAAAGAGCAGTAATAGAATCAATTACAAAATTCACGTCAGGAAAGAATGCAACTGATATCATGGAGGAATTGATTGGATATACCTACACTTTTCCTAGAGAAGACAAGATGAGTTTTTTGAGAGATGGTAGAGACTTTTCAACAATGCTGAATTCATGTGGAAGGATTAGCAAGGCAGGTGTCGGAATAGCCATTTGCATGGGAGATCGAAACAGGATGCTAAGAGAGGGCGAAACTATTCTAACAGAGTATCGAAAGATGATAAGAAATTACATGAATGTTTTAGCCAATGAAAGATGGAGAATTTCTGAAAGTCAGTCATGTGTCATGGTCAATGGAGAAGGCATAGTACCAGAAACAATGACAGGTACAATCTCATCGCTAATTGCAGGTTCTCCAAAGAATGCTGGAAAGATAGTCATTTTGAGAACAAATGGAGAAGAGGGCACGATAAAATTCTCTTCTAGAAAATCTATGGGTTGCAAATCAGAAGTAAATCTAAGCTTACTCATGAGAAATGGTGCAGAAAAATTTGACGGAGTAGGTGGAGGACATGATGCAGCAGCAGGTGCAAAAATAACTAAAGACAAATTGGATGGATTTTTGGATTATTTGGAATCAAATGTCATTAACGTGTAGATTACAGATAACTCTGGATAATATTTCAGCCCAAAAGGCAGAGGCAATCAAAAAGGCTTTAGAGCCAGACAATGTAGATTTTCCAGAAAACTTGACTCTAAAAATTGAAAATGTTGATAACAAACTTGTTTTTGATTTCCAAAGTCAGAATAACATGAAAAGTATGATTGCCTCTGTCGATGAAGTTTTAGAGCATGTTCAAGTGATTCTCAAAGTGATAGAGTGATGCTAGACCCAAAATTTATCAGAGAAAATGTAGAAGAAATTCGCTCGATGCTAGAAGCCCGTTGTGTGAATTTTGATCTAGAAAAATTATTAGATTCAGATCAGAAACGGCGTGATTTCATAATCAAAACTGATGAGCTGCGACAAAAGAAAAACCAAGTTGCATTACAAATAGCTCAAAAGAAAAAGTCAGGAGAGGATGCATCAGAAATCCTCAATGAGATGAAGACAGTTTCTGAAAAACTTGCAAAATTGGAGATGGAGCAAAATGAGATAGAAAGGGATTTTGCCAAACTCGCATATACTATTCCAAATTTAATTCACGAGTCAGTACCTAAAGGAAAAGATGAAACTGCAAATAAAGAAATCAGAGCTTGGGGAAACCCGCCAAAATTTGATTTTAAAATTCATGACCATATTGATATTTCAGCAGACTTGGATCTTGTGGATTTGGAGAGAGCTGCAAAGGTAGCAGGGGCCAGATTCTATTATTTGAAAAATGATCTAGTGAGATTAAATCAAGCATTGATAAATTACGCATTGGATTTTCTTAACAAGAAAAACTATTCGCTAATTCAGCCACCATATATGATAAAAAAAGAATCAATGGAAGGCGCAGTAATCTCTGAGGACTTTGAGGAAGTAATATACAAAATTCAAGATGAAGACCTATACCTTATAGGTACATCAGAGCACGCGATGGCTGCAATGCACTCAGGGGAGATCATGGATGGAAATACTTTACCAATCAGATATGCTGGAGTCAGTCCATGTTTTAGAAAAGAAGCAGGAGCACATGGAAGAGATCAGAAAGGAATTTTCCGAGTTCATCAATTTGAAAAGATTGAACAATTTGTATTTGCAAGACCAGAAGATTCATGGAAAGAGCATGAACGAATGTTATCTATTGCAGAAGAATTTTACCAAAGTTTAGAAATTCCACATAGAGTTATGTTGCTTTCAAGTGCAGATATGGGAAAAGTTTCAGCAAAGACATATGATATTGAAGCTTGGATGGCAGGACAAAATTCATTTCGAGAGATCGTATCTTGCTCTAATTGTCTAGATTATCAAGCAAGACGTCTAAAGATAAGATTTCGAGATAAAACCAATGAGGACACACAATTTCTTCATACACTAAATAGTACGTTAGTGGCAACCTCTCGAGTTTTAGTTTCTTTATTGGAAAATTTCCAAACAAAAGATGGACATGTTTCCATTCCAAAAATTTTAAGAAATTATATCGGCAAAGATTCAATTTAATAACATACCCTTATATTTTGGATTCAAAGGTCGGTTACTAATTGGCACGAAGAAAGACTAAGGTTAAGGACAAATGGAGAGAGAAAAAATGGATTACAGTATTAGCTCCAGATTCATTTAACAATGTTCCAGTAGCCTATGTTCCTATTACTGATGAGGAAAATGCTGTTGGCAGAGTCTTTGAAGTTACATTATTTGATATTCTAAAGGGAGATCCATCACAACACCAATACAAGATGTATTTCCAGTTACACAAAATTCAAGATGATAAAGCAACAACTATCTTCAAAAGATACGAGTATGCAAAAGAATTTTTACGAAGTCTTGTTAGACGAGGCTCCTCAAAAATCAATTTCATTATTGATGCAAAGACCAAAGACGGACATGTTTTCAGATTAAAGGTTTTAGCATTAACACACAGACAGTTAAACACATCTAGAAAACATGCTTTAAGATTGATTGCAAAGGATGTAATAGAAAAGACAGTACCTCAAATGACAATAGACCAATTTGTTCAAGCAACATGTTATGGAAAGATTAATTCTGATATTATGGCAGCAGCAAAGAAGCTAATCAGAATGAGACATGTTGGACTAGAAAAAGTCAAACTTGTAAGAACTGCCGAAAAGGAAGTAGCATTACTTCAAGCCTAAATATTAAAAAACATCCTACTTAGAGATGGGAAACAAAACTGAAGTTACTATTGATGTAATTATTCACGCAACTGAGGACATGGTAAAATTTCAGGAAACTTTTCAAGATGTCTTTTCTATAACTCCAGAGGAGTTTTCTACTCAGATTGTTTCAGGGCATTATGATAATCCAATTACTATCATGACTACAAAAATTGTTAAAGAACAGGCAATGGGTTTTGTTGAAACCCTTACTTCAATGATGAGTAAAGAACAGATGGATGAGATCATTTCAAATCTTGATTCCATGATTGATAATTCTACACTTTATTTGAGAATCAGCAAACAAGATTTTGTGGAAAATAAAATTACGTTTCAAGAGGAGAATGCAATAAAGATAAAAATTTACACTCCAATCTATTCGAAAAAAAATACTATCAAAGCATTTACCGATTTGCTCAAAAAATCCATCTAGATTAAATAGGAAATCACACTTTCTATTTTTTGGGAATGAGGAAATAACAGCCGCTCCAGTCTGAGCAGCGCAAGCTTTGAAGATGCCGCGACGAACCGACCCAATTATAGATCCTTAAAATCAAGATTGTTTTAAATACCGATGAACGAGGGGATGTTTGTGGCCGATTATGATGTCATTATAGCTGGAGGAGGATTAGCAGGAACAATTGCTGCACAATCAGTATCTCACTATTCTAAACAAGGACTAAAAATTCTAGTTGTTGACAGAAACTCTAGTTTTCTACCAGGTAGAAAAAGTGTAGGAGGATGGATTTGTGGTGATGCAGTAAGCAAAGAAGCTGTAGACTACATGTCAGAAAGAATCAAGGTGAATTGGACGGATCCTGAGATTGAACACAAAGTAAAAGGAGTCATGGCATTTTCTCCTAACAGAGAAACATCAATTCCTTTTGATGGGGACGGTTACATGCTAAATCGTCAAAAACTCCCAGAAAGGCAAAACGAGCGTTCCATGAAAATGGGAATTAACTTTGATTTTGAGATTAATCTTACAGGTCTAATTTATGATGGAAGTCAAGTAGTTGGCGTTCAAGGAGTGGATAATAAAAATAAGCAGCCTTACAAAAAAACTGCAAAGATAGTGATTGATGCAACTGGAATTACATCAATGCTAAGAAATCAAATTCAAAACACAACTAAAATTGAAAGAAAGGTAGACAGAAGAGATGTGGAATCCACAGGCAGGCACATCATGTATTTTGAAAATGGTGAAGAAGACCTATCTGAATTTGACCCAGATTATTGTATCATACATTTAGACCAAGATATCGCACCAGGTGGATATGGTTGGGTATTTCCAAAAGGCAAAAACAAAGTAAACATCGGTCTAGGTGTTGAAAAAACTCTTCTTGATAAACGAAATAAGCGCTTAGGAAAAAACGATAACGTATCAATGTTGATTGATCAATATGTAGCACGAAACAGAGCTATCAAAAATCCCAAGCTTTCAACTGATCCAGAAGATAAGAATAATGCAACTGGAAATTTCCAGGTGTCAGTTAGAAGACAAAACGACTGCCTAGTAGCTAATGGATACATGTTGGTTGGAGATGCTGCATGGATGCCAAAACCATTAGATGCCGGAGGAATTGGTCCTGCACTAGTAGCTGGCACAATTATTGGAAAATGTGCTGTAGAGGCAATTCAAAAAGGAGACGTTACAGAAAAAGGACTGTGGAATTACAATAAAGAATTCATCAACGAATATGGATACAAAACTGCAGGTCTTGAGGTATTTAGAAGATTAATTCAGACATTAACAAATGAACAGATTGACTATGGAATGAAACACTTTTTGGGAAACTTGGATGTTGAAGCAATTTCCAAAGGGGAGCACCCAGACTTTAGTGCACTTGGGAAACTTGGAATGATTATCAGAGGAGCACTAAACAAAAAATTAGCCGACGGCCTAAGATTTACTACACAGCAAAACAGATGGTTAACAGAACATTATTACAATTATCCAGATTCGCCTGAAGGATTTGCAGATTGGAGTCAAAAATTACACAAAGTTCTTGATGAATCTAATGCCAAACTAGAACAATTTCAAAACTAAGACTTATTTGTAAATTAAAAATTCTATCTTGTAGATGCTACAAGAAGCAAGTTACTTAGATTGGAATGATTCTTTTAAAATTTTGAACAAGGCTTACGAATCTGGATTGTTTGTTTTAATTATTGGTCCAAAAGGAACAGGAAAGACTACTCTGGTAAGGGATTTTGCAAAGAGCAAATCAGTCCCATTAGAATCAATTAACTTTAGCCTTAGAACAAGAGAAAGCCATTTGGTGGGAACAAAAACACTCAATGATGGATCAATAGGATTTGATGAGGGAATACTAATCAAGTCAATGAGGGAAGGAAACATACTATATCTTGATGAGCTAAATTCTGCAGAAGCAGATGTTCTTTTGAGATTAGATGAAGCCTTGGATGATAGACGACAAATTGTGCTAAAGGAATCCACAGGAGAAGTTGTCAATGCAAAGGAAGGGTGGTTTGTTGTAGCTACAATTAATCCCTTAACTCATGTTGGAACAAAGGAACTTCCACCTCAACTGCTTAGTAGATTTCCAGTGAGAATAAGACTAGAATATCCTCCAGAGGAAATTGAACTAGAAATAATAAAAAAATATGTCTCAGCATCACATCAAGATTCCTTAAAGCAGGGAATAAAATTGGCAAATACATTACGACAAGCAGCTGCAGTTGAAGAATTGTATTATTCTCCAAGTTTGAGAGAGAGTATTGCATTTGGGAAGATGCTAGATTCTGGAGTAGCCCCAAAAGAAGCTGCAAACATTGTTTTTGGTAACGTGTATGCTCAATGGGGAAATGTGGAATATCAAAAAGTAAGCGACATCATTACCTCCATGTTTGGTAATTAGATGCAATCATTACAAATTAGAAATGATTCTCTTGTTGAGATAGCAACCTTTCTAGCAAGACGGTGGTCTGAAAAAGAAAACATCACAGTAGAATTTTCAGACAAAAGTGAAACAAAGACCCTGCTAAGAGAAAGTCGAATTATCTTAGTACCATTTGAGAAATTAAGTGGAGATGATTTTCAAAGATATAGGCAATTTAGAACTGCTCTTTGGTATGAATCAATGAGAGTGAAATTATGTAAGAAGATTCTCAGCAACGATCATGCGTTTGGGTTTATTCTCAATACAATTGAAACAAGAAGGATTGAGCTTTTAGGAAGAAAGATTTGGAAAGGAATGGATGAAGAATTAATCTTCAATTATGCCTTCATGTGGAATTACAGACCCATGTTAAACACAGTATATGGAAAAGCAAGAATGGTAGAAGCACTCTATCAATACTTTTTATTTGGTGATGTAAAAGGAGAAATTCAACCTAGTCATCTTGAGAGAATTAAGAAAGCCTCTTCATACGCGTCTGAAATTCTACAATATTCAATTAAAAATGATCTCGATACAAATTGGTTAGAAACAAAAATTCCTGAAATAATAAAAATTCTCGATATTGATTCATTGATGACTATACCAGTTGCATTACCATGGATAAAACCAGGAATGGCCCTTACAGAAGAGGAATTACTAAAAGCTTTGATCAAAGTTTCAAAAAATCGGGAAAGTGATTTTGGAAAAATTGATCACGAGGCTGCATTTCGTGGAAAAAATATTTTTGAGGAATACAAAGTTCTCTTGGAAGAAAATAAAAAAAATCAAAATAAAGGATTAGGTACAGAAACGATTGGAGTCAAGATCCCATCCCAAACAAATGTTGATGAAACAACAATCTATGATTTGGATTTAATTAATAATCTAAAAATTCGATTCAAAGATTGGAAATCTGGTTGGAAAGAACAGCATCTAAAAACAGGTGATGAGTTTGATGAAGAAACATACATTGAGGGGCATGAGCCATTTTTTACTGATCAAAAAAAGGTAATAAAAACAAAAATTGTAATTTTGTTGGATCATTCATCAAGTATTTCCTCTCAACAATTAGAATACAAAAAGGCAACCTTAGCTTTATGTGAAGTATTATCATATTTGAAAATTAATTTTTCTGTTTATGCATTTAGTACTGTGGATAAAGCGGTGATGTGTTGGTTAGTAAAACCTGATAATATGAAGTGGAATAATATATGCGCAAAACGCCTTACTCAAATTATTGCAAATGGTGGAACTCCACTTGCCGAAGTGTATGATAAAATGTATTCTGTATTACAATCCAAAAGACCAAATGTTTTTTTGACTTTAACTGATGGAGAGCCGTCAGATCCTAATGCAGTCCGTTCCATGATTAAATCATTCAAATCAATGGGAATCAAGATGGTTGCACTAGGATTAGGTCCAAACACCGTTGGTGCAACAATTATTGCAAGCAATCTCAAGCGCTTGGGTTATGAAAGAACTTTGGCAGTCAGTAGATTAAACGATATTCCAAATAGAGTTCTTTCTGTTTTACAGGAGCAATAATTTTTTATCAAAACTCTTAGCTTGTGAAAAAAAACCATATCTAGATATTTATTGAAGGGATCTAAAGTCACCACATGGGACTATTCAACAGGAACAAGAATTTGGAATTAGCAACTGTATGTAAGATATGCGGAATGGAATTTTCAGATTCTGAAAGAACACTCAGACATATGGTAAAGGCTCATTCAAAGCCTCGTAAGAGTAAAGGTTAGAAGAATTTTCAATTAAGTAAGTTCTAAATTTAGCTAGAAATGGAGGTTTTTCATGAAAGAAGTTGACACAAAGCTTCTTGAACGATTCAAAGAAGGGATTTGGAGTAAAGTTCCTCATCTAGATGAACAGGGTCACAAAGTCATTAATGCGACTCCTCTAGTCAATCTCACTGAAGATTTGAAGGAATGTGCGAAAAGCGTCTTTAAACTCAACTTATCAGACAAGGATTTGAGCATTTATGGTAAATTTGATTCTAAATTACCAACAGGCTCTATCAAAGTAAGGCCTGCAGTACACATTATGTACAATGCAATAATGGCAGGTCATCTCAAGAGTGGTCAAACAGTAATAGAGGCAACATCAGGTAATTTTGGAATAGCTTTAGGACAATTATCAAAGCTTGGATTAACAGTAGTTGCTCTAGTATCAAGAAAATTACAAGAAGGTGTTTTCAAGGAATTAAGAAATGAAAAAATTCGAATCATGGATTTAGATATGGATATCTGTCCCGCTCCAGGAATGAAAGATAATCCAAATGTTTTAGCAGCAAAGGCAACTGCAGCAAACATTCGTTCACAATTAGTAGAATTAGGTTTTGATCCTGTACCATTTGATAATGCAAGTAAAGAGATTGAATCACTTTTAGCTGCACAAGATATTATTAATTTAGCAAAGTTTCTTGCAAAGATATACGGATTATTTTGTCCAGAGCAGTATGATAATCAGCAAAATATCGAAGTTCACCGTACCATCACTGCCCCCGAGATTGACCAGCAATTACATGAAGAAGGAAAATCACTTGGCGATTATCAAGTTGTTTGTTCTTTTGGAACAGGTGGTACATCAGGCGGTATCAGCAAATACATTTCAGAAAAATATGGTAAAAAATCAGTTCACGTTGTATTTCCTCCAGCAGGTCAAGATGTCGCAGGAATCAGAACAAAAGACAAAGCATCAGGGTTAACATTGTTTCAGCCTGACATTTATGCAGGACAGTATGAAATAGATTTTGAGCAGGCAAAACATCTCCTAAAATTTTTTGTTGACAAAGGATACGATATTGGGGAGAGTAGTGCACTTGCATTATATGCGGTAATCCAAATGGCAAATTTTGGAAGTGTAGGAAATTTTGTAGTAATCATTGCAGATGGGATTGACAAATATAGAAAGCACTTGGAAGAGATGTCAAAAAATCAAAAACGAACTCAGATTACTCTACAAGAAGCAGCATCACAAATTGACAATTACGATAAAATCATCTGGGTGCACACTCAATATACTCCAAAGGAAGAAGGAGTTGAAATTATTGCCAAATCCCTCGGAGTAGATAAATCAAAGATTGTAGTGCCTAAAGCTAGAACAATTGGGGAATTACTTCAAACACAGCAGATCCCTGAAGAATTAAACAAGGAATTGAATGGTTCCAAGGGAAAGTCATTATTGGTCTGCATGGCAGGAAATACTTCGCTGATGGCAGTCAACGTTCTTGCAAGCAAGGGCGTAGTAACAGAAAGTTTGACTGGAGGAATTACAAATTTGCCTGAAGGTAGAGGTAGAAACCCAGGTGATTATATCAAAGCAGCAACTGAATAAAACTTGAAGTGTCTTTCTGTCTCTCAACCGTTTGCAGAATTAATTATTTCTGGAAAAAAAACTATAGAGTTACGTAATTGGAATACAAATTTTCGTGGTGAGTTTTTAATCCATGCTCCAATTAAGATAAAAAAAGAAGATTACAAGCGGCTGAAAATAACTAAACTACTCCCAGCAGGTGTCATAGTGGGCAAAGCTGAACTTTTCGGTGTAAAAAAATATGAATCTATTTCAGAATTAAAAAAAGATTACAATTATCATTTTGCTAAAAATATTCAGAATAAAAAATATGGTTTTTTGTTAAAAAATCAAAAAGCGTTTCGGATTCCAATTCCATTGAAAGGTAAACTAGGTTTTTTTGAAGTGAAACTTCCTAAGAGCAAAATCAATGACAAAGCTATAGAAGCTGACATTATTGATGAAGAATACAGGTATCAATGGATAGGGCATCATTAGATAGGAAAATTTTTTGAAGTATCACCATGTGTATATAAAGGGGCGTTCTAAATGAGCAACGATTGCCCCAGACCAAGCCTATTGTCAGTGTAGAAAATGTTGTTGCATCTGCATCTGTTGATCAAAAAATTGATCTTATTGAAGTTACAAAAAAATTTCCAGATACGGAATATCATCCTGAACAATTTCCAGGATTAGTATTTAGATTAAAAAATCCAAGAACTGCCACATTGATTTTCAGAACA
The DNA here is from genome assembly GCA_003352285.1 of Thermoproteota archaeon. NCBI lineage: Archaea > Thermoproteati > Thermoproteota > Thermoproteota archaeon. The sequence continues at coordinate 345,770 of QQVN01000005.1, forward strand.
GGTAAAATGGTTTGTACGGGTGCAAAATCTGAAGAAATGGCTGTTAAAGCAGTTAGAACTGTAGTTCAAAATCTTAGAAAAAATGGAATAAAAATTAAAAATGATGCAGTAATTGTAGTTCAAAATATAGTTGCAGCCATAAATTTAGGCGGTAAAATTCACTTAGAGCGAGCAGCAAGGGTTTTACCACGAAGCATGTATGAGCCAGAACAATTTCCTGGCTTAATTCATAGAATGGTAGACCCTAAAACTGTGATTCTTTTGTTTGCATCAGGAAAACTAGTATGTACAGGTGCAAAAAAAGAGGCTGATGTTTATCGTTCAGTACATAATTTACATGCATTACTTGAAGAAAAACAATTAATGATCTATGGAGAATAGTAAGATATACGTTTTAGAGGAAATAAAAATGGAAATTTCAATTGAACCTTGGAAGAAATTAGTTATTCATGAAGTCATTGAATACAAGTTTGATGACTGGGTTAAACAAATAGCATTTAGTAGTAGGACATCGGGTGGAGGAATACCTACAATGCAATGGGCTAATGGAATTGTTTTTTCACCCTTAAATTTTCCTACAACAAATGTAATAATGGAGGAACAGTTGAAAGGTACACTACATTGGTCATCAGTATCTTTTGCAATTAAGGAAAAATTTGAAAAACAAATAGTAAGTGAAAATGCAACAATAAATTTAGTGGATGTTAGTGCAAATGATATATTCAATAAGTTAGCTGATGATTTAAAATCTCGCTCAAAATATAAAATTAAATAAATTATTTTTTAATGGTTATGGAAACTTCTTCTTCTGACTTTCCATCATCTGCAGAAATAGTATACTTTCCAGAGTCTTCCCATCCAGGTCCCCCAGCAATCAGTAGAGTAGAATAAGTACCATCACTCTTTGTTGTAACATCCTCAGACCACACTAGGTTTCCCTGTGTGTTTCTAATCGATAAAGAAACTTTGGAAGCAGATGCATCAGTGCTTCCAGAAATAGAAATGATATCTTCAATTTCATATGACGATGAATCGGTATCTATGATTAATCCAGATACTTTTTGTGTAACTTTTGGTGTAGGTATTTCTTGTGTCCCAGTGTCATCAAATTCAAATTGAGAAACTCCTACAATCAATATTATTGCCAAAGCAGCTGCTCCAATTCCAAAAGCAATTTTTGTTGTTTTAGGATTTGATTTTGATACAAATATTGGTTGTTTTTTGATGACAGGTTTTGGTATTGGTTTTTCTAGAGAACTGGTTTGTTTGGGTGATTCAATAGGTTTTCTTATGCTTTCTTTTTTTAGCTCTTCAAATTTTGGTCTTAGATGAGTTTCTACTAATTTTCTTACATAATCTCGCTCATAAACTGAAATTACTTCATTTCTTTCTGCAGCCCTCTTAATTCGTTCTAAGATTTTAAAATCTCCTTTTTCTAAATTAATCAGTTCGTTTACATCATCTAGGATTGTATCTACCATGGAATTCAAAATAGATAAGCAGGAATGCCTTGTTTAACGTTTCTAAGAAAAGATTAGACACAAAACCAATTTTTTAGATTATAAATGAAAACTATTGAGGATAGATTTTTCGTGCTTGAATAATTACAGTCCTCATGTAATCTTTTGCTGTAGAATCAGAAACACCCATCTGTTTTGCCCTTTTGAATAATTCTCGCTCAGTAGGATTTTGCAGGTAATATTTCAATAGATGATTTAATCTATGAGAACGTTTTTCGTCACTTTTCATAATTATAGTTAAAAGATGGAATCTAAAAAGCAGACTGTATTATGATATAACCTTGTGATCGTCATCGGGATTCTGATATTGTAAAAAAATTACGAAAAGTCTTTACCAATAGACTATTTATTTGAAGTTTAAAATATGAGAATGAAAAAATGGATACCATGAGAAAAGAGTTCGTTGTAAAGAGTATTGATGCTGCACCAGATGGTGCTCCGTATGTAATAGTATCATTATCATCTGCAAAAGAGCTAAAAGAAGGAATTCAGCCGCAATCACCTTTCGGTCCCAAAGTCATGGGATTTAGCAACATGAATGATATGATGAAAGATCTAAACAAGATGTTTTCAGGAATGGGAGGAATGCCAGGTGGAGTTACATCAATAAAAATGGACATGCATGAATACAAACAGATGAATTTATCAGTTGGAGATAAAGTATTCTTAGAGCTGTCAAAAGCTGAATCATCAGGTGTTTAAAGAAATTTTTTCTAGATACTAATATTTTGATTTGTGTTCTTTAATTTTTCCCAATCTGCTAGAAAATTTTTCAAGCCAATATCTGTAAGAGGATGCTTTAGCATTTTACCCAATACATCAGGAGGTAAGGTTACAACATCTGCACCTATTTTGGCAGCTTCAACAACATGAAGAGGATGTCTCACACTTGCAACAAGAATTTCAGTTTTAAAAGAGTAGTTTTTAAAAATCTCTTTTATTTCTCTGATCAAGTTCATGCCATTATGACCAATATCATCTAATCTTCCAATAAATGGACTAACATATTTTGCACCAGCTTTTGCAGCTAAAACTGCTTGATTGGAAGAAAATATCAAAGTTACATTAACAGGTATTCCTTCATTTGTTAATGACTTGCAGGCTTTTAGTCCATCAGCAGTCATTGGGCATTTTACAACAACATTGTCACCGTACTTTCTTAGTTTATGTCCCTCATCCATCATTCCTTGAAAATCTGTACTAACAACTTCAAGAGAGACATCACCTTTGATTATTCTAGTAATCTCATCCATTGCTTTTTTAGGATCTCCACCTTCCTTGGATAACAAGCTAGGATTGGTAGTAATGCCATCCAATAGTCCCATGTCATTATATTTACGAATTGATTCTAAATTTGCAGTATCCAGAAAAATTTTCATTTGTTTCTCCTGATTTCTTTGACAGTATTTGCTATATTAAAAGATGTGATGCCATGTTTCTCTAATAATAGTGGTATTTCTTCATCTCTACATGATTCTCCAAATTTGTCTTGTGCACCAATTCTTTTGATTTTAACAGGATATCTTTCTGAAACAACTTCGGATACTGCTGAACCTAAACCACCAAAAATATTATGCTCTTCACAAGTAACAATTGAGCCGGTTTCCCTTGCTGCCTTTTCTAGTAAATCAGCATCAATAGGTTTTATCGAGAAGAGATCCAAAACTCTACATGAAATACCATCATGTTGGAGTTTTTCAGCTGCTTCTAATGCCATTTTTACTGTGATTCCACAAGCTGCAATAGTACAATCAGAGCCATCACGTAAAGTAATTCCCTTACCAATTTGAAATTCTTGAGACTCTGAATGAACAACAGGAGTTTTTGAGCGAGCTAGTCGCATATAGAATGGACCATACTGTTGAGACATAATTCGTGTAAGATTTGAAACAGCAATGGTATCAGCAGGAATGAATACACGCATGTTAGGAATAACTCGCATAATTGCGATGTCTTCTATTTGTTGATGAGAGCCTCCGTCAGCGCCTACCGAAAGTCCCCCATGTGAAACGACTAGTTTCACATTTAGTCCTTTTTTGTCCCCACGTGTAGGATATGCAATAGCATTACGAATTTGATCAACAGCTCTACCAGGAACAAAAATTGCATATGTACTTGCAAAGGAGATTTTTCCAGAGATTGCAAGTCCAGCAGCAACTGAAACTAAATTTGCCTCAGCTATTCCAACATTAAAAAATCTATTTGGAAATTCTTTGCCAAAATCTGCAGTTTTCAAAGAATCAGTTGTGTCAGCACCTAACACGACAACATTAGGGTTAGTTTTGCCAATTTCGATAATTGTCTTACCATATTCAGTACGCATGTCAGTCATCTGAACACTCATAGGAAGCCTGCCTCCGTTGCAATTTTCATTAACTGTTGTTTCTTTTCTCCAATTTTATGAAGATCTATCCATTTTTTGACAAGGTCTGTTCCACCTAGGTCATTTGCTTTTTTTAGTAAAAGTTTTCTTCTTGCTAGTAATGTTGCATTTCTAAATTCTGTTATAACTCCACGAACATCTTGTTGCCCAATTATTGCACTGCCACCTACAAAAACTCGAGCGCCATCATTAAAACAGGAGCCAATATTGTCTAAAGTGACGCCACCATCAGCCTCAATATAGCCTTGAAAATTATTTTGTTGTAAAACAGAGTTGATTTGATTCATTTTTTCATGGGTTGATTCAATATACTTTTGACCTGATTTTCCGGGTACAACAGACATGACTATTAGTTGATCTAGTGTAGGTAGAAATTTGTAAGACCAATTTGGAATATGAGTATCTGGGTTAATGGCAAGTCCAACTCCAACTTGATTTTGTTTTAGATAATCATAAATTTCACCAAAACTTGATTCATCACATACTTCTGCATGAACAGTGATAATATCACTACCAGCATCAACATAATTTTTGATTTGTTTTCCTGGATCATTAATCATCAAATGAGTGTCAAAAGGAATCACCGTTAATGGACGCAGTTCTTTAATTTTTGTATAATCAAAGGTCTTGTTTGGTACAAATTGTCCATCCATGACATCTAGGTGAATGTAATCAGCTCTGCCATGAATGCATCTTTTCACTTCGTTTTCTAAATTAGACATATCTCCTGCAATAATTGATGGTGCTATCATAAATTGACAATCGAGTTCTGTATCAATTATTGGTGCAATGTCAGGATCTGCTGCTTTGCCATGCCATTGCGGGTTATCCTCCATATGCTCTACACCTTTTCCTTTGATAGTTCTTGCAATGATAATTGAGGGCAATCCTTTGGTTGAAGTTGCTTTTTTTATCGCATTGTCAATTTGTTCAATACGGTGTCCATCAATCTCAATAACATTCCATCCAAATGAACGCCATTTATCACCGGTTTTCCATCTTGATGCATCTTTCCACATCTCAGAAAGGTTATCACCAACTAATTCTTCATCAAGTGGCATAACTTTTTCTGTGTAAGAATCCTGTTGGATAAAATTACGATCTAAAATGGCAGTCAGATTATCAACCTTGTATTTTGAACCAGTCATTGCAGCCTCCCATACTTGTCCTTCATCTGTTTCCCCATCACCCATAATTGTAAAAATCCTAGTATCCTTTCCATCAATTTTAGCAGCCATTGCTGATCCAATCGAAAATGACAGTCCTATTCCTAAAGAACCACCACAAAATTCTACGCCAGGGCATTTTAAGTCAGGATGTCCCTGTAGTTTGCTTCCAAATTTTCTTAGAGTCAGTAATTCAGATTCATCGAAATATCCTGCTACAGCCAAATTAGAGAATAAACCAGGTGCTGCGTGACCTTTTGATAAAATCAGTTTATCTCGTTCTTCCCATTGTGGGTTTTTTGGATCATGACGTAAATACTTGAATAAAATCACACCTACAATTTCTGCCATAGAGAAAGAACCTCCTGGATGTCCTGAACCAGCAGCAGTTGTACCTTGAATGACAAGTTTTCGGGCCTTTCTAACGTTTTTTTTGATTTGATAATAATTTAGGCCCATACTTGGTTCGATTTTCATTCAAATTGAATAAAAATCTACTTCTACAAACAGTAGTCTTTGGATATATCATAGACTCTGTTTTGAGAAATTAAAGATCATCTTCGAAATAGGATAATTCAGGTTTCATGTTGGCTGACATTTTCCATTATTTGGCTTCCAACTTTTACCCTTTAGTGATTTGCACTTGTTCTTACTTATTCGTCTTCCAATTATTTCGCCTTTGCATTCGAGTAATTCATAACATGTACCTAATTTTTCAATAATTTTCTTTTTAGGTTGTGGATGGACGGAGGATGTAGTAGAAACAGTTGTGTTAATACGTCTTAATGATCTAGATGGAGAAATTTTTGATGCTTTAGCAATTTTGGATCGTTTTGATATACTTGGCTTGTTAATTTTTGGAATTGTTGGTCGTTTTGATGACATAGTATTTCTACATTATCGAATTATTAAAATTATAATAATAGAAAAGATGATCGCAGAATTTTTTTTAACTAAAAATAATTAACTAAAGCTCAGCTTGTATTCTTGTTTCTAGTTTAAAGAGTTAACAAAATTCCATAGTTTAATGGCAAGTGCTAAAAGAACTGTAAAAAAAGCAGCTCGTAAAGTAAAACGTACAGCTAAGAAAGCAGCAAAGACTACAAAAAGAAAAACAAAGAAGACTGCTGCAAAAGCAAAACGTACAGCTAAGAAAGCAGCAAAGACTACAAAAAGAAAAACAAAGAAGACTGCTGCAAAAGCAAAACGTAGGGTAAAAAAGGCTAAAAAATAGTCAAATTTCTGACTAAGCCTTAACTCTCTTTTTTCAAACCTATTTTTGTATTATATGGGACTGGAATCAAAATTCATCAAGAAGTTTTGGTCAAAATTTTAATGTAAACATGGTGTTATTTCCATATGGAATTAGAGAAAATTATTCCCTTAGTTCTTTATGATAATGAGTGCTACTTATGTACAAAATTTGCAAAAGTTATCAGTAAATTATCTCAGAATAAAATTTTGATTGTGGGGCACTATACAACAATTGGAGAAGAAATAAGGAAAGATATTCTTGATGCAAGTGCGTTAGATATGTTTTGGTTTATTGATGCCAAAATGGCATATGGTGGAAGAGCTGGAATATTTCCATTAATCAAGACAATAATTTTACCCGGTGCAAAGAATCACTCATTTCAAAGTATTATGGAGTCATGTGATGCAGAATGTAAAACAATCAAAGCAGTTTTTGTTAGATCTGCAAGCTTGTTTACAAATAGTAAAAAGATCAAAATCTAAATATTAACATCTTTTCTACAGCATTCATGAAGATCATTCAAGACACTACAAATCCGTTAAAGAAGAAAACTTTGGTTTTATGTGCATACGTAACAGAAAAAACAAATCAAGTATTTGGTCTTGAAGGAATAAATCCAAAAATCAAAAACGCCATAACAGAATCATTAAACGAAATAGAAGGCAAATTAGGGAAAATTTCAATAATTAATACATATGATTTAATTCCCGCAAAAAGAATTCTTCTAGTTGGAATAGGTACAAAAGAAAAAATTTCAAATGATACTTTTAGATTTGCTTCTGGAAAAATAGCTCAAAAAATCAAAGATATGAAAGTAAAGGACTTTGCAATTATAGTTCCACAACAAATGCAACTAAAACAAACTTCAATAATTTCACAAATTATTGAAGGAGTAAGACTATCATTATTTTCATTTGATAAATATAAAAAAGAAAAAATTAATTTTTCGACCAATCTTACAATTATTGCTCCCAATTCAAAAGATATTCCTAAAGTGATCAAAAGAGCACAAATAATTTCAGACGGGGTAATTTTTACAAAAGAAATTGCAAATCTTCCACCTAACGAATGTACTCCAATAACACTTGCTAATTTTGCTAAAGATTTAGCAAACAAGAACAAGATGAAATGTAGAATTTTTGATAAATCTCAACTAAAAAGAGGCGGATTTGGTGGAATTACTGCTGTTGGTCAAGGAAGTAAAAATGAACCAAGATTAATCATCTTAGAACATAACAAAGGTGGAAACAAAAAACCAATTGTTATCGTTGGAAAAGCAGTCACTTTTGATACAGGTGGAATTTCATTGAAACCAGGTGAAAAAATGGATGAGATGAAATTTGATAAATGTGGTGGTTGTACAGTTCTAGGAATTATGAAAGCTGTTTCAGAGCTTCAATTACCAATGAATGTTGTAGGTATTGTTCCATCAGTAGAAAATATGCCAAGTGGAGAATCGTATAGGCCTGGAGACATCATAAAACTTTACAGTGGAAAAACTGCTGAAATTTTAAACACAGATGCAGAGGGACGTTTGATTCTTGCAGATGCACTCTCATATGGAGAAAAAATTTACAAGCCAAAGACAATCATTGATTTTGCTACGCTAACTGGGGCTTGCATAGTTGCATTAGGAACAAATGTTGCAGGCATGGTATCTAATAATGAAAATCTTGTAAAAGAAATGACATCAGCTTCAAATGAAACGTATGAAGAAGTATGGCATCTACCATTAAATGAAGATTATATGAACATGATAAAATCAGATGTAGCTGATATGAAAAATGTTGGAATTGGAAGGGCGGCAGGAACTATCACTGCAGCTGCATTTTTACAAAATGCCGTTGAAAAAACTCCTTGGGTGCATTTTGATATTGCAGGAGTTGCTTGGACACAAACAGGGACAAAAGAAAAACCATACAATCCAAAAGGCGCAACAGGATTTGGAGTTAGACTGATTTTAGAATATCTAAGAAAGAATACTCAGTAACCCCTACTGTTTCTATCAGGAGTACCAACATTTGGATTTCGCCAACCATGTTTTTCCATCATGTGGTTTAGAAGGCGTATATCATTATCCATGTCTGCCCCACAAACGCTACATTTTGGCATAAATGAATCAGAATATTGCCGGTTTATAGTGCTATTGAATGAAAATGCCAGCACTGCTGCTTCCCAAGAGCTCTCGCATCTTAGTAACACAACAGCGACGTCAGGTTTGACTTCCAAGTTCGGAATGAGGTTGGGTCGCACCCTAACGCTATGGCCGGCTTGAATCATGCTTGGTCCAAGTTATCTATTAAGGTAACGACTTGAATCAAAGTAAACTCTTACAAAAGAGGTATAAATCTAAGAAAAATTAGATAGCAGAATGACTCATCGCGTAGCCGTACTTGATAAAGAATTATGCCAGCCAAAAAAATGTGGTCTGGAATGCATCAAGTATTGTCCTGTGAATAAATCTGGAGCAGATTGCATCATACTAAATGAGGAAGAAAAAAAGGCTCAGATTGATGAAAATATTTGCAATGGGTGTGGCATTTGTGTTAAAGTATGTCCGTTTGATGCCATTACAATAGTAAACCTAGCATCAGAGTTAGCGACAGATAAAGTTCACCAATATGGAATGAACTCTTTTAGATTGTACAAACTTCCAACTCCAAAGAAAGGGGAAGTTGTAGGCTTGCTTGGCAGAAATGGTATGGGAAAAAGCACTGTTGTGAATATCCTGTCAGGAAATTTAAAACCAAATCTTGGAAGGTATGAAAATCCCCCAGAGTGGGATGAAATTTTAAAATATTATAGTGGTACAGAGTTAAAATCTCATTTTGAGAAAATTAAGGAAAATAAAATTAGAGCATCCATAAAACCACAACAAGTACAACAAATAGCTCAGGCATTTAATGGAACAGGAAGAGAATTACTTGCAAGATATGATGAGCGTGGAGTAGCAAATGATCTTATCAAAGATCTTGGATTAGAGAATGCAGTAGATCATGACATTAAAGAATTAAGTGGTGGTGAACTTCAAAGAATTGCAGTAGGAGTTGCAGCTGCCAAGGATGCGGAATTTTACTTTTTTGATGAGCCATCATCATACAACGACGTCTTTCAGAGAGCAGGAGTAGCAAGAGTCATTCATAGTTTAGCAAAAATTGGAAAAAGTGTAATGGTTGTTGAACATGATTTAACACTCTTAGATTATCTTAGTGACTATATTGAAGTTCTATATGGTGAGCCAGCAGCATACGGTATCGTTTCAAGTGTGTTATCAACAAAAGTGGGAATAAACGTATTCTTAGATGGTTATCTTCCAACTGAAAATGTTCGATTTAGGGATAAAAAATTCTCTTTTGATGTATCGTCATCTAGTGACGAATTCTTAGATGCTGATGATGTCATTTCATATCCAAAGCTTGTAAAAAAATATCCCGCATTTGGAGTCACCGTAGAACCTGGAAGAGTACGAAAGGGAGAAATTTTAGGAATAATGGGTGCAAATGCATTAGGAAAAACTACTTTCATGAAGATGATTGCAGGAGTAGAAAAACCCGATGATGGTGAAATTACTAAAAAAATTAAGATAGCATACAAACCTCAATACCTCCAAAATGATATTGATGTTGAAGTGATATCAGTTTTAGATAAGGCAAATGGAGGACAGATTGAAGGCAGTCAGGAAGAAGAGCAGATTGTTGATCCTCTAAAAATCAAAAAACTCTACAATAAATCAGTCAGGAATCTTTCAGGTGGAGAACTACAAAAAGTGGCAGTAGCATCTTGCCTCCTGCAAAAAGTAGACCTTTACGCATTAGATGAGCCATCTGCGTTCTTAGATGTAGAGGATAGAATAGCAGTTGCAAAGTTTCTTCAAAAATTTGTTCGCTCCTATGGCAAATCAGCGATTGTAATTGATCATGATCTACAGTTAATGGATTTAGTTTCAGATACCATGGTAATATTTGAAGGAGAGTCTGGAAAGGAAGGTCATGCAACTGAACCCATGTCAAAATCAAACGCCATGAATCGTTTCCTAAAATCATTAGACATCTCCTTTAGAAGGGATGAAACATCAATGAGGCCTAGAGTTAACAAATCAGAGAGTAGATTAGATAAGCAACAAAAACAGACTGGTAATTTCTATTATAGAAAATGACCAAGATGCTAAAAAAAGCATTGGAAGGTCATTTGACTGAAGATGAAAGTAAGCAGCTTTTTTCAGCATTTGATCAGATAGGTGACATTATTGTCGTAAGAATTCCAGAATCGTTATTATCAAAAAAGAAGATCATCGGTCAAACTCTGTTAAATGAGGTAAAGACAGCAAGATCGGTTTATTATCAGTCATCAGACGTCAAAGGAGACTTTCGTACAAGGGAATTAGAGCTATTAGTAGGACTTGAAGATACTCAAACAGAGTACAAAGAATTTGGATGTAGGTTTATTGTCGATGTAGAAAAAGCATTTTTTTCGCCTAGATTATCTACAGAGAGAGAAAGAATTGCTAGTTTAGTAACGGATGGAGAAACAGTAATCAATCTTTTTGCAGGAGTCGGAATGTTTTCAATATTAGCTGCAAAAAAGAAAAAATGTACAGTGTTTAGTATTGACATTAATCCTGTTGCATCGGAATTGTGTGAAAAAAACATTGCAATAAACAAACTAAAAGGTGCAGTAATCTCAATTAATGGAGATGCATCAAAAGTTGTTAAAAATAATCTAGAAGAAAAGGCAGACAGGACATTAATGTTGTTGCCAGAAAGATCAGATGAATTTTTAGATACAGCTATTTCAGTAACAAAAGATAGAGGTATTATTCACTATTATTCTCACATTCATAGTGAAACAAAAGCTGAAGCTTCAAAACTTTCAGAAGAGCATTTTCTTAACGTGTGTCCATTAAAAGCAGACATACTAAATTCAAAAATTGTCAGAGCGGTTGGGCCTAGATTCTATCAAACTGTAGTTGATGCACGAATTTACAAAAATTAATCATCATCAGATGCAATTGATGATGGAGATGGTTTTGTTGTTGCCATAGTGTATCCAATCCAGGAAATCACACCGAGGACACCGCCTGCAATCATCAATACAGAAAGTTGTAAAACTATAGGACTCCATTCAGATAACATTAGGAGATATGCATAAAGGAAAAAACCTCCTATACAAGAGACAAATATCAAAATTCCAGTTGTTTTCCTTTTATCCATGCGGTTGAAAAATTTTGTTAGTTAATTATTGTTTTGAACTAGTAGTTGAATTCTATGGCCATCATGTATGCGTCCTCCCCATCTCGATAGTAAGATTTCAGACGCTGTTTGATAAAGAACCCTAGTTTTTCATACAAAGTTACTGCTTCATTGTTACTACATCTAACCTCAAGGTAGAGTTCATCACATTTTTTGGATTTGACACCATTCATGGATTCTTCAACAAGGGCATTTCCAATTCCCTTTCTTCTATGTTCATGCAAGACTGCAATCGATACAACATGTCCTTTTTTCACAAAACCCAATTTTTTAAAATTTGAAAATCCATACTCTGTTTTACACATGATATAGCCAACTATTTTTCCGGAAATTTCAGCTACAAGAAATGCCTCTGGAAGCTCTGCAAGTAGGCTTTCGTAAAAATAATCTGAATAATGTTCTGGTAATGTTTTTAGATTAATTTCCATCACAGGAATAAGATCTCGAGGCTCTGCTCGTCTCACACTACATTCTCCAATCTGACGTAAAATTACTTGCATGTCGATACTTCTAGTGTCAGTTATTTAATTTTAAAGCAGTAAAGCCATTAATGTGTAGAAAATGTGGCATAATTATGAGTGAGCCAACTATAGAAGAGGTTGTAGATTTAGTCTCCTCAAAATTTGATGTTATCGAATTTGAGCAAGGACTAGACGCCTTGGGATTTAAGATTAATCAAGACTCCGATCTTAAAGAGCGATTCCTTGATCTTGCATTGAAACTTGAATCTTTGAATTTGATTGGAAAAATAGAATCGGGCGATGATGGTATGTACGTAATCGTTAGGAGAATGCCTCCGAAAAAAAAGAGAAAGTGGTTATCATCATCATGGATGCCAAGAATTCTCTTTGCAATAGTAGTAAGTTTTGTAATGATTGATGGATACTATAGGACTGCTGGGGCAAATTCCATTATCAATATTGGTGATCCTATTGAAATGGCAGGAATTTACACGCTATCACTTTTAGGAATTTTAGGAATTCATGAATTAGGTCATCTAGTTGCCGCGAGATTACACAAGCTAAAAACAACTTGGCCTTACTTTATTCCAGGAATACCAGTGTTAGGTTTTATCCCTACTTTTGGCGCAGTAATTCAATCAAGAGGTCTTACAATTAATCGAGAGATTTTATTTGATGTTGCAATCGCAGGGCCAATAGCTGGACTAGTCATAACAATCATTGTCACAATTTATGGTGCATATACAGCTCCTGTGATTGACAGTGTAATTGCAGAACAATTGTTTGAGGATGCAAGATTAATCGAATGGAGTCAAGGAGAGCCACTCTTTATGACAGGAGCATTGGCGTTGTTTGGCAAGGGCGGAGACACTCATGAAGTACTCATGACACCAGTGCTTTTTGCAGCATGGATTGGATTTCTTATCACGTTTCTAAATTTGCTACCCGCATGGCAGTTAGATGGGGGACACATGGCAAGAACTTTGCTAAAAGAAAAATGGCATAGATATGCAACATATGCAAGTATGGGAGTGCTTGTGTTACTAGGATATTGGTTTATGGCAATGTTCATTTTAATTCTGAGTTCTAGAAATCCTAGTGCACAAATTCTAGAAGAGGTCACACCGCTAACAAGAAATAGAAAAATTGCATATATTATAATTGTAATATTGGCAATATTTTGTGCTCCTATACCAAATGGAATATTATCTTAATAGGAGTCGTGCACCATCAGAGACAACTACTACCTTTTGTCTTGCACCCTGAGTTTTTAGAACATAATCCATTCCATGTTTAATTCCAGAAAGAGAAATCATGTTAAGCTTCTTTGCATAAAACTCAGGAAGTATTGAAACTAATGCAACCTGAAATCTTTTTTGAATTTCATTTAGAAATAGTAAATCCTCCATTCCATTGATGTATTTTGATGGATTTCGAATTTGATCTAAACTCAACCTATCCTCAATATATTGCTGGATAGCATCTGAACCAATCCCCATCTTACACTCTGCAACAAGAACTGCCAATCCATTATCCTTAATGGCGTCACTACAATTCCATAAAGAGTTTAAAGATTTTCCAAGGGTATCATTACTTGCGTCTTTGCCTGTGCTGATAAACATAGTCTTGTGTTTTCCCACATCTTTGATTGCAATAGATTCAAAGGTTTTCGTCAGAGAAATGGTTGATGAGGGATGACCAACTGCAATGTCAACTATTCCCTTTGAGTTTGCCAGTATCTCAATTCCTATAATCTCAAAGTTATCAACAAATTTTTTTGCTTCCTCTAGGCTTTCAGTGGCCTGACAAGGAGTAGGTAGGTTCCCCTTTCTTTTTGCATATGCTGAAAGCATGTTTTCAGTTCCAAATCGTTTGAGCAATCTAGTCGCAATTGTTTCAAATCCAAATAGTCCATCCATTTCTAACTCACTTAAAAATACCAAATTTGAGTTAGTCAAGCTTGATTCTTCAAATTCTGATATGATGCTGCCTTCTGGAAGACCTTGTTTTACAAGATTTAGAATTTTTCTATCAGATAAAATTCTTGGAATAGGCCTTGATTTTTGTTCACATGAAGAAAACAAGATGGAGATGATTTTTTGAACTGCTTTTGAGTGGTGTAACACCACTAACTCAATTGGTTTAGTTGTGTCTAACGAATTTAATTTTTCAGCAATCTGAGTATCTTCAAGTATTTTGCCATCAGAATCAATATTTTCTTCTAAATTCTCTGCCCTGATGTCCAAAACGACATCAGTAATTCCATAATTTAACCAGATTTCAGGCATAATACATTGAAAAAACAAACCAAAATAAATCCAGTGTAGTTAATTTTGGTATGGAATTTGTAAAAGAGTTTGCAACATTTTTGTTCCAAAAAGGCTCGATCAAGTTTGGAGATTTTACCCTAGCCAGTGGAAAAAAGAGCTCATACTATATTGATTTGAGAGTAGTTCCAAGTTTCCCTCATCAATTCAGAAAGATGGTCAAATATCTCCAAAATCAAATAATAGAAAAGACAGGATTGGAGAACTTTGATTCTTTAGTTTCAGTCCCAACTGGAGGATTAATTATTGCGTCTGCATTAGCGATTGAGACAGTAAAACCGTTAATCTATGTAAGAACCAAACCCAAGGATTATGGTACTTCAAAATCTGTTGAAGGATATTTTGAGAAAGGTATGAAAGTATTGATGATTGATGACGTTGCCACTACTGGCGGTTCTGTGATAAATGGAATTAAATCATTAAAACAAGAAGGATTAGAGATTTCAGATACATATGTGATTATTAATAGAATGGAAGGCGCCACTGAGGCTTTACGTGATGAAGGAGTTAAAATGCATCAATTAACAGACATTATGGAAATCACTAAAATTCTTTATGAGCAAAAAATGATTTCGGAAGAAATTTTAGATAAGGTAAAGATGCAGACAGGAACAAATTGATTGGCAGCTCAGTCAAATGCCTTTACATCATGATTCAGATATAACTCTGATTCTTCATTGCGGCCGTACAAATTACCTATGAGTTATTTTTAAAACTAATTGAAAAAACATGGGCCCGAAGGGCTTCGATCCCTTGGCTCACCGGTTATGAGCCGGTTACTCTACCAAGCTGAGTTACGGGCCCCACGCAAATGAGGTTTTATCCTTGGTATAAAATGTTATAGAGATTTAGCAATATGCTTCATAACAACTATCAAGCAACAAATTTTGTGCAGATATTGATTTGTCTGCAATTTGTAGTAATTTTTCTTGATCAGTTGTTGAATTCTCCAAGATATTTCTCCATGATGCTGCGTGTCGGATATCTGCTTCTGTATGAAGTTTAAAGTATTCAATTGCCTGAGCGCTTGTAATTCCATAAAATTCTGCCAATCCTTCTAATTTTGTTTGACTGATTTTTGGAATTTCTTTTTCAAAAGCATACATTGCACATGCACCACTCTCAAATGAATTCATCAGAGATGATAATTGTGAAACAGCTTGTCTAGTTTTTTCCAATCCATTATATTGTTGCAATTCATTTTTTGGGACACCTAGAGAATCTGCAAATTCTATCCAGGGTTGGATGTGTTCGGATTCTTCTTTTTGGTTAGCAGAAAGCTCAGCAACAAGGGAATCAGGTGCTTGATGTATAATTGGTGTCATGAAATTTGGGACTTCTTTTACTAGTTGAAAATATTCTTTTGAATATCCAGTAAGTGATTCTATACTTAATTTTCCATCTGACCACATTTGGTAAAATGGGTGTTTTAGTAAACTTCTTTCTTCTATCTTTTCATCAATTTTTTGAATTAGTTGATTCATATCTCATATCCAAATTCTCCGTTAAAAAAGTCTTTTTCGTTTCCAAAGGATTTTAAATAAAGAATGACCCGATGCAAACGTGCTCCTGTGGTGTAGTCCGGTCAAGCATACCGCCCTTTCAAGGCGGTGATCCCGGGTCCAAAATCATTTGATGGAAATCCCGGCGGGAGCACCAAGATTTAATTAGTAATTGAAAAGAATTTTGGATAGAGCTGTATTTGGATAGAAAGAATATAGAAATTAATCCTCTTTTGGAAACTTATGGTCGTTATATCAAGAAAATTGATGAAGTTCTAGAAGCTGAATTGAATCTCTATAGCGAATCAGAGTTCATAGAACCATTAAAGTACTCAATTCATGGAGGCAAGAGAATTAGGCCAATAATTTTGGTTTTGGCTGCAGAAAGTGTAGGAACAGTTGATGAAAATACCTATACTGCTTCATGTGCAGTCGAATTTCTCCATACAGAATCCGTCATTCACGATGACATTATTGATGATGAAACCCTAAGAAGGCAAAAAGATCCATTCCACATAAAATATGGATACAACACTAGTATTCTTACAGGCGATTTTGTTTTAGGATTAATTCTTAATATTTCATCAAAAATTAACAATCCAAGGATAACAAAAGATCTTGCCACCACTGCAATGTTGATGAGTGAGGGCGAAATGATTGAGGGTCAGCTAGAAGCAAGTGAAGATGTAACCTTTGATGATTATCTAAAGGTGATAGAATATAAAACAGCTACTGCATTTGAGGTAGCGGCTAGAATTGGCGCCATCATAGGAAAAGGTTCTGAAGAAGAAATAGAAGCACTAACAGAATATGGAAAGAATATCGGAATTGCTTATCAAATAAGAGATGATTTACTTGATTGGAAGAACGAAGACAAATTATTTAATTTGCTAATTAAAAAGAGTCACGATCCAAGAGATGTTTTTAATCGAATGGAAGATTTGCTAAAAAGTTATTCTGAGAAAGCTAGAGTAGGATTAAGAAAGATTCCAGATAATGATGCAAAGAGTAATCTTGAGCAACTAATTGCATTCACTAGTTTTAAGGCGTAATACCTAAACTTAGTGATGGGGCAGCACTTTCTGCAAAGTTGATTATTGGATCTGGATAGACACCAATTCCAACCATGAATATTATTGAGAATATCATTACTGCAATGATTGACTTTGGTTCTTTGACTCTCTTTTGTGTCTCACCCTCAAAGTACATCTTTCTCATAATCCAACCATAGTATGCCAAAGATAGTGCACTGTTTAGCACTCCAGCTATAGCTAACCATGGGGCCCACCATACAACTGTACCAGCATCTAGTGCAGAGCCAAATAACATTAGTTTACTCCAAAAACCATTTAGTGGTGGAACACCTGCAAGTGCAAATAGTGAGATTACAAGACCCAATGATGTGATAGGCATTCTTCTACCAAGTCCTTTGATCTTATCCAAATGAGTTACAGCAAGAGTCGTAACAATTCCTGCAACTGCAATAAACGCTGCACCTTTCATAACAGAATGATTAAGAATATGGAATAAAGAGCCAGAAAGTCCTATCTGTGAGAACGGTGCAACTGCCAATCCAATCAAAATGTAGCCTGCATGAGCAATACTGGAATATGCAAGCATTCTTGAAAGATTCTTTTGCATTATAGCAGCAATGTTTCCTATTGTCATTGTCATTACTGCGATGATTCCAAGTGCAAGAGTCCAATCAAGATTTAATGCCACAGTTCCCATCACAATTACTCGAATCGCTGCGGCAAATCCAGCCTTCTTTGTACCGGCTGCAAGTAATGCAGTAATTGTTGGAGGTGCTCCTTCGTATGTATCTGGCAGCCACATGTGGAATGGAACTAATCCCATCTTGAATCCAAATCCTGCTATGAACATACCTATAGCAAGTAATGCAAGAGGTAGCAATTCTGGATCTACTGTAGCAAATCCTTGCATTACTTCGCTGATGTTAGTAGAACCAGTGATTCCATAAGCCAAAGATATACCGTAAACGATTATTGCTGATGACAAAGCACCAAACAAAAAGTACTTGAGTGCAGCTTCGTTTGAGCTTGGGTTCTTTTTCATAAATCCTGCTAAAATGTATGTTGGAATGCTCATTAGCTCCCATGCAACAAATAACATTACCAAGTCAGTTGCATAAGCAACAAGAACCATACCAATTGCAGAGAGTAAAATCAGTGAATAGTAAACAGCAGAATGACTCTGCTTTCTCATGTAATTAAAAGAGCCAACTGTAGTCATTATTGCTACAATTAACATTGCAATTGCAAAGAGACCACCAAATGTGTCATCAACTAAAACACCTGAAGAAAACATTGCAGCAGAGAGAGTCTTCTCACTGACTAGTTGATAGATGACATAGCCGATGGATGCAATTAGGGCACCAAATGCAATTACAGCATAAAATGAATTGCTTCCCTTTTCTTTTCTAGCTATGCTAATTACTGGAAGAATTACACCTATGGTACCAAGTATTGCAATTATTATCATTGGTGTTGAAGTAATTTCGATCATCCATTAATCACCTAAATCAACAATATCAGAACTACGAAGAGTAGTCCTGCTCCAAATACGAATAGATATGATTGTGCAACACCAGTTTGAGTTCCCTGAACTACTTTTGCGCCCCATCCTACTGCTTTTTGTAATCCTACATTCATGCCATAGTCAATTGCTGTCTTCTCAAAGTAGCGGAATACACCACGTGCTAGCCATAATGGTGCTACAACAAAGCACCAATAGATAATTGCATTAAGATACCATCTGTTTAACATAACTTTGTGAATTCCATAGAAGAAGAGATTAGAGTTTACAAATTTGACAGGATCAACCCATCTACCAATATAGAATATGTATCCAAGTCCAATTCCTATGGCAAATGCTACCAATGATGCACCCAATGCAACGGGGTTAAGTCCCTGTAGGAATTCAGGCAATATTGAATGCTCATCTGCATGATGTAAGGAATGAATTCCAAATGAATGCTCCAAATACTCTGCAAATAATTCGTGTATTCCACCTTCTACTGACAATCCAATAATTCCTATTCCAATAGTCAAGACTGCAAGAATACCATATGGTACCCACATTGACAATGGAGCTTCATGAATGTGATGTCCTTCGGATTCCATCTTTTCAACGTGCTTGCTCTTTGGACCAAAGAAGACCATTCCAATCATTCTTGTTGTGTAAAATGCTGTAATGATAGCAGTAAGTACTGCAATTGCAAATATTGGCAAGGCCCATTCGTTTCCTGATTCATACACTGATGCAAAGATTGCATCTTTACTCCAGAAACCTGTTGTGATAAATGGAGCTCCCATCAGACCAAGTCCTGCTGCCCACATAAACGCATAAGTCTTTTTCATGTGTTTTCGCAGACCACCCATATCTGTCATAAATCGTGAGCCAACAATATGCAGTAACGAACCGGCTGCCATGAAGAGCGAAGCCTTAAACATTGCATGAGATATCAAGTGGAAAAATCCTGCAGTATAACCATCAACAAATTGTTCAGATAAACCTGCAATGCCTAATGCCATCATCATATATCCGATTTGAGAACCTGTAGAATATGCAAGAACCTTCTTAATTTCTGGATTGACCATACCTTGAGTGGCAAGCAATAATGCAGTTATAGCACCAACCCATGCAATAATTTCAAAGAACTGATCTGCTAGAATTCCTGCTGCACCTAATGCAAAGAATAATGGTCCTAATCTTGCTACAAGGAATACGCCTGCCTTTACCATCGTTGCTGCGTGAATTAGAGCAGAAACAGCAGTAGGGCCAGTCATTGCTTCAAGTAGCCATTCATTTAGTGGGAATTGTGCAGATTTTCCTATCGCTCCACCAAATAGCAACACTGCTGCAGGTATAAGCAATCCTTGGGCAGACATTGTAGTTGCCCATGTAGTATCTTCTAGTAATTCTCTAAATCCAAATGTTCCAGCAAATGCAAATATCAAAAGCATTCCAGCAATCATCATCACATCACCAACTTTGGTCATGATGAAAGCCTTCATCCCTGCATGAGTTGGAGAATAATAATCAAGTAAACCTAGAACAGTACGTCCTTCTTTTCCAACATAGTCTTTCTTTTTATCACGATACCAAAAGCTAATCAATGCATATGATGCAAGTCCTACACCTTCCCAACCAAAGAATACCTGTAACAAGTTATCAGAAAGAACAATCAGCTGCATCGAACCAATAAAGAACATCATCCAGAACCAGAATCTTACAATATCTTTATCGCCTTTCATGTAACCAGTGCTGTAAATCATGATAAGGAAAGATATCCAACCAACAACGTTTGCCATGATAATTGCAATTGGATCAGCTAAGACTCCAGCTTTAATTCCAATTGCATTTATCCAGTTAATCTGATCATGCACCTCATGAGCTTCTAATGCAATTGGAAGCAAAGATGCTGCAGATAATGCACTCATTAGGGCAAATGCAACTGCAACATAACCCGTTGCTCGTTTAGAGGCTTTACCAACACCTGGAATAATCATTGCTGCAGCAAATGGCAGTATCCAGATTAGCCAAGCAGCATACTGACCAATATCAAATCCCATCATGTCAGCCATACTCTAAGCCCCCAACACTCCACTCATGTATGGAACAATTGTTTCCAAAAAGATATCAGGATAAAGTCCAACTACAATTGTAAATCCTGCTAACACCATCATTGGTGCAAGCATATACCAACTTCCATCTTTTACATTAGAAAGATTTTCAGGTAGTTTTCCAAAGAATACTCGTTTTAGCATCCAAAGAATGTATGACATTGTTAATGCGGTTGCAACAAGACCTAGTCCAAATGTTACGTATCGTAGTGTAGAGCCTTCTTCAATTGCAGTCTCTAGTGCTCCATAGAACATTATCCACTCACCCATGAATCCACTTGTTGGTGGAACACCCATTATTGTAAGGGCTCCAATTACTGCACATACTGCAGTGATTGGCATCTTGCCTGCAAGTCCACCTAACTTTGAGATGCTTCGGGTGCCAACTTTTACTATAATTATTCCAGCTGTCATGAAGAGGATTCCTTTTCCTAATGCGTGTGTAATGTACATCATCTCAGCTCCGGACATTCCCAAAACAGAGTAAGAGCCTATTCCAAAGAGAAGATATCCCATCTGGCTGATGCTAGAATATGCAAATAATCTTTTGAGATCATCTTGCATTAATGCCATTGCGCCACCATAGATCATTGTAACCAATCCCCAAACGTGGAACCAGATTGCCAAATCTGCAAATGTCATTGGCAGGAATTCAACAATTAATCTAAAGATACCATATGCACCAATTCCAATCATTACTGGCGATAAGAGAGCACTGATTGGAGTAGGAGCTGCACCGTGAACCCAGGGTAACCAAATATGGAACATGAATGCTGCAAGTTTTACTCCAAGTCCAATTGCTATTGCTACTGCAGACAATAACAGTACATCTTGAGGAATTTCTGATTCGCGAATATCTGCAAAGTCAAAGCTTCCAATTGAAAGACCAATCATCAAAAATCCTAAAAGAAGAACTACTGCACCAACATGGGTCCAGAATAGAAACATTAAAGCTATTTTTCGTCTTGGGCCATCACCCCAAAAAGCAATCAAAAAGAAACCAGGAATCAGCATTACCTCAAAGAAGATGTAAAATTCAATGAGGTTTGTTGCAAGGATTGTTCCAAGCATTCCCATTGCAAATACAAGAAATAGTGCAAAGTAGATTCCAGATTGTTTGTTGATATGTGAGTTTAATTCTGAAGAGTCAACCAGTGTTGTTGTCTGTCCAGAGCCTTCAGCTGCAGCCTCTTTGTTATTTTCTTCAAATTGTTCTTTGAATTTGTGAACCATGTATGGTTTTGAGTACAAAGCCAAGATGGTACTGAGAACATAGATCATTATTGCAAATGGTGATGCTAGACCATCAAGGACAAATCCAAATTCGCCAAATAGTTCGGTCCACTGATAATGCTCTTCATATGTTCCGTTGAGTGCAGTCAAAATTACGAGAGCAGTACAGTAGAGTAATACTCCAAATGTAAACCATGTTGCTGCGTTTGGTCCCGCGTTTCTACCTATAATGTAGGCTACTGGTGAGAGTAATAGAGGCAAGAATACTGCCTGCATTAATGCAAATTCCATTATCCCTTCAAGCTCCTAAATTCAGCAATGTCGACATTCTTGTACATTCTGTAAGCAACAATAATCAATGATAAACCGACTGCCACTTCTGCTGCAGCAATTGCAATTGAAAACAATGCTAAAGTTTGTCCACCGCTATGAGGTAGGAATCTAGCAAATGCTACCAAGTTAAGATTTGCAGCATTAATGACGATTTCAACTGCAAATAACATTCTCAAAGCATTTCGTTTTACGGATAATCCATAGATACCAATGCCCAAAAGAGCGATTGAGACAATTACAAAATCAATTAGTTCGTTGCTCATCTGAAATATCCTCCCGTCTAGCTAAAACCAATGCGCCCGTTACAGCACCCGATAAGATTAATGCCATTGCAATAAGTGCAGGCCAATAGTAAGTAAGAAAATCAGTACCAATCTCTCTAAAGTCTACTGGGGGTTCATCTGTAGTAATACTCTTTATACCAGAATCCATGATGACAGCACCTAATGCAGTCATGAAGACTAGCATTAATGCAATTCCAGCAAATTTTCTTCTTGGGTCTTCAATTTTTTTGAAGATTAATTCTCTTCTCACAAGCATAACTGTGAACAAAATCAATACTGCAATAGAGCCAACATAAACTGCAAGTTGGAACATTGCTACAAATGGTGAATCAAGTAGCAAAAAGAATCCAGCTACACCACCTAGTGTACCCATTAATGCAATTGAGCCATAAATTAAAGATCTTAATTCTAATGCTGCAATTGCAGAGCCAATTGTTAGAACAGATAATGCTAGAAACGCAGCATCAGCCATGAGTTGCACCTCTATCAGTAATTATTATTTCAGCATCTTGTTGAACATCAGGTTTTACCTGTAGTTGAGCTGGTGTGTATATCAGTCCCTCTTTGGAATAAGATGATAACTCATAATCATTAGTCATGTATAATGCATAAAATGGACAAGCATCAACACACAATCCACAGAATACACATTTTCCGTAATCAATTTGTGGCATGATTGCTTTTTTGTTTTGTTTCCACTCTTCTGGAACTTTTACCATTGCAATTGCTTCAGCAACACCTTCGCATGCTATAGAACAGAGCTGGCAACCAGTACAATGGTCATGAAATAGCATGTGTCTTCCTTTGAGACCTGCAATACCAACACCCGTTGTTGGATCAAATTGATAACCGTCACCTACGAATTTGAGTTTTTGTTCAGGGTATCTTAGTGTGAAACGCTTTACAGCTAAATGCTTTATTCCTGAATTTAGTGCTTTGATAATTCCACTAGCAGTTCCCATTACAAAATTCCCCCAGGACCAAATACTCCAGCATAAAGCAAGGTGAGTGCTATAAAGATGTTAACGAATGCAAGACCAATTAATTTGTACCAACCAATTTTCAATAACATATCAATTCTAATTCTTGGGAACACACCTCTTGGGAGTAATATGAAAAAGATTACAGATACTGTTTTAATTACAAACCACAAAACGCCATTAAGCATTTCTTGTGAAAATACTGGCAAACCAGGAATCTTTGCAGTGATTGGACCTGCAGTTATACCCTCAGTGATTATTTCTTCTGGGAAGGGAGGCCAGATCATAGGTCCATGCCATCCACCTAGGAAGATCACTACAAACAATGCAGCAAATGCATATAATTTCAAGTAAGAACCAAGTTGAACTAGTCCATACATCATTCCAGAAAATTCAGTTAACCATCCAGCAACAATTTCACTTTCTGCTTCTGGAAGATCAAAAGGAATTCTTTCTAGCTCAGCTAGAGCACATATGAAAAATACAATTGCACCAACTGGCAAAAAGATAATCCAAGGGAATGAAGACTGGGATTCAATAATCTCTGTAAGATTTAGAGTTCCTGTAAGAATAACAACGCCAAGTAATGATAAGATTAATGGAATTTCAAATGAAACCATTTGGTGAAGTGCTCTAATTCCACCAATGAATGGGAACTTGCTGTTTGCAGACCAAGCAGATAAGATTGTAATTATTGGGAAGAAACCAATTACGGCAAATACTGCAATTAGACCAATGTCTACATCTGCAACAACCCATCCTCCAGGAGCTACTGGGATTAATGCAACGAATGCAGCAGCTGCGCCCACAAACAAAAGTGGTGCTGCAATAAAGATTGGCTTATCGGACTTTGCAGGAATGATAATTTCTTTTGAGATTAACTTTAGGCCGTCTGCCATTAATTGTAATATTCCCTCGACTTTTCCACAGTAAAATGGTCCAACTCTGAGCTGGAGTTTTGCTAGCATTTTTCTTTCAACAAAAATTGTGCCAGCTGCTAATAGTGCAGCAAAACCAAATCCAGGAAATGCAGCAATTCTAAAAATGTCTGTAAACATTAGTGCTTTGATTAGGGGCAAGGTACGAGACGGATCTGCTAGCCATGTAAGTGCCAGGAAGGGGTTTACAAGTTCTCCATTAACTATTGGTAGGTCAATGTAAAACAACATAATTTGGACAAGAGGAAGTCCAACCAGAGTCAACAGTACAATTATCCAAAATACGTTATCAAGAACGTACTTTAGAAAATATCCCAGCCGGAATTTTGGTGCAATAATTGACATTTATCGGTCAGCCTCCACTGGCCAATAGTTTAAACTCCAATAAACTGCTGGCATGTTACCGAGTTTTTCACCTTTGAGAAGATGTGGCATACAAATGAGATTTCTAAAGGAACCAACACTGAGTTTTAATCTGTATGGTTCTGGTTTGTTATTTGAAACAATGTGACAGCCAAGAGAACCTCTGCCGGATTCTACTCGTCTGTAAACAGATTCATCTCCACCTTTTGGATTTGGTTTCAGTTTTACACGTACAGAACCGGACTTTGGCATTTTAGCTAATGCATCACGAATTATTCTACAGCTCTCAAGCATGTCAAGCCATGGAACTTTTGATCTTGCATAAGAGTCACCTTCTTTGAGTACATTTGTTTGAAAATCAAGTTCCTCATATGCATCGTATGGTTCTTTCTTTCTAATATCAAAGTCAACACCACTTGCACGCAATACAGAGCCTGTTGTTCCAAGTCGAATAGCATCTTCACGAGATAAAATTCCTGCATCCTGTGTTCTTGCAATTAAGATTGGATTATCATAAAAGATTGGACCATATTCACGAATTCTCTTTTCAAAATAATTTACTTGTCTAAGACAAACATCTTCAAAGTTTGCTGGTAAGTCATTTCTTGTACCACCTGGAACAAAATATGCGTGTGTAACTCTAGCACCTGTCATTTTTTCAAGCAAGTCGATTAAAAGTTCACGATCACCTGCAGGCCACATAAACATTGTAGAATGTCCTAGGAATATTCCATAGATTGCCAACCAGTATAATGTGTAGACACATCGGTTTAGCTCAGATGCAATAACTCTAACATACTTTGCACGTTCTGGAACTTCAATTCCTAAAAGGTCCTCAACACCCAAACAATATGGATACAGTACATTACATGAATCATGAATTACTGGTCTTTCAAGATGAGGAATGTTTGTAATGTAATTTCTATACTCTGCCATCTTTTCTTCTCCTCTATGGACATATCCAGGATCAGGATCACATGATACAATATAGTCACCATCAATTTTGATTATCAATCGCATGTGGCCAGAACCAGGATGTTGTGGTCCAACATTGAGAGTCATAATTCTCTCATCTACGCTTTCGACTGCTAAACCTGGAGGTAGTTGTTTACTCATCTCTATCTTCCCTTTATCCTAAAGTCCTTTCTTAATGGAGGTAAATCTGCCCAATCTTCTGGGAGAAGTAATCTGCGATTATCTGGATGATCTTCAAAGAAAACACCTAACATCTCAAAGCATTCTCTTTCATGAAATTCTACGCTGTAAAATACATCTCTAAGACTTGGTAACCTAGTGGAATCCTTACCAGGACTTGGTTTGTCTTCTCTTGGAGCTCTTGTAGATAGAGCTAAGATTTGTTTTGCTAAAGTAGGATCAGTATAGGAACCTAGATGGTAAACTACTTCTATTTCTTTATCAGCAGGATAATCTACACCGCTTACAGATTCTGCATGATCAAAATTTAATTCATCGCGAATGAACTGTGCAACTTCTTTAACATTTTCTTTGCTTGCTTTGACGCCAATTCTATTTGGTTTTACAAAAGTAATTTCTGCCTTGTCATTGAATTTTTTTGTAATCTTATCAGCAATTCCTTTTTCAAATTTTGGAAGCTCTGGTTCTTTCTTTGCTACTTCCTTTTTTTCATCAGCGGCAGCTGGTTTTGTTTCAGTACTCATTAGACAGTCTTCCTAGCCTTCATTCTCTTAATTTTCTCCTGTAGGAGCATACATCCTTGTATAAGAGTTTCAGGTCTAGGTGGACATCCTGGAACATACACATCTACAGGTAACACACCGTCTATGCCAGGAAGTACGTTGTAGGAATCAAAATAGAGTCCTCCGGTGATTGCACATGCACCCATTGCAATTACATACTTTGGTTCTGGCATTTGATCATATACAAGACGTAGTCTTGGAGCCATCTTTCTTGTGATTGTTCCTTGTACAACAACAAGATCACATTGTCTAAGGGAACCAAATGCTTCAATGATGCCAAATCTTTCAACATCGTATCTTGGTCCTGATGCTGCACCAAATTCTACACTGCAACAGGCCGTTTCGATGTGAACTGGCCATAATGACCAAATTCTTGACCAATTGAGTGCATAACCTAGTGGTTGATCAACTGCCTTTTCTAAAATATCTCCCAACTTGCCAACAAACACATTAGCGGTTTGTGGAGTCACAAGATCTTTTAGCATTTTATTTCCTGTCCTCCATTATACTCGGATTATAACTTGCGATTACCAAATGTTTCGTCTCCCTGATTGATACAGTGCAAATGCCATTGCTGCAAACATAATTGCTAAGAATCCAATAATTGGAAGAGTGGCGGCTTTTGGAAGATTCAGAATTGTGCTTCCCCATGCATAAAGAAAGATTGCCATAACATCAAAGACAACGAACATGAGAATGTATGCATAATATTGCATCATAAAATGAGTACGACCTTCGCCCTTTGGAACTTGACCACATTCCATTGGCAAAAACTTTACAGGATTGCTCAATCTTCTGGGTGCAATCATTCTTGAAATTAAAAGTGCGGGAGCTGTTGCAGCTACTGCAAACCCAAACATCATCAATATAGTACTATAGTTAGCCGCTACTTCCCCTACCAAAGTAGCTTTGAAACCCTGAAGATGGTATAAAAAGCTATGCTCGGTTTTTGGATCGCAGATTTTTCTTTAAGTAAATTTTTTGCAAAGTCCTTAATATGACTAGATCTGTTTTTGAAATATGGCCCTCAATGTAGGTGACAAGGCTCCAGCTTTTGAGCTTGTAGATACAGAACTAAAAATGAGAAAGCTTGACGAATTCAAAGGGAAAAAAGTCATTTTATCATTCTTTGTAGCTGCAAGTTCTCCAGTATGTGAGACTGAAATGTGTACTTTTAGAGATTCATGGAAAGAAATTTCTAATCTTGGCGCACAGGTAGTAGCCATTAGTAACGACGGACCTTTTGCAAACAAAGCATTTGCAAAACAACACAACATTAACTTTCCCGTACTTGGTGACTATACCAGTAAGACCATTAGAGCTTACGATGTTCTAATGCCAGATCTCCTTCATGTTAAAGACTACAATGCAGCAAAGCGTTCTGTCTTTATCGTAATGGAAGACGGTACGATTGGTTACAAGTGGGTTTCTGAAGATCCATTAAAGGAACCAAACTATAACGAAATCAAAGAATTTCTAAAATCAAACTAATTTTTCTTTTTTATTATTCGATTTCTGCGATGACATCATTTTTTGCAACAGAGTTGCCTTTCTTTACTTTGATCAATTTTACAACTCCATCCTTGTGAGATTTTATGCCAACTTGCATCTTCATTGATTCTAAAGTACAGATTGTATCACCTTTTTTCACTGATGCACCTTCTTCAACTGCAATTGAGACAACCTTACCAGGAATTTGGCTGTGTAATGCCAATTTGGAATCACCTGCTCCTGCACCACCAGAGTTTTTGTAAACTATTTTATCCAAATTGATGTGTTTGTTGACTATCATTGGTACTCCATCAACAACCATGTTTAGCTCCGCAGTGGAGGTCTGGAGGTATTTGACTGTATGATATTGTTGGTCTAAGACAAATTCTATTCCTTTAGAATCCATTTGCAAGATTTTGATATTTCTGTCATCCCCGTTAATTTTGATTGTATACTCATTATTTCCATGATTTTGGAGAATTTCTCCGTTGAAGACTTGTTCAATATCTTTGATTTTGAATTCCATCATTAGCTCACCTATAATCTACTCTTCCATGTGGAATTAGCATCAGTAGAATCTTTCACTCTGCTCTTAAAGTATTCCGAGTGGATTATTGCTGCAGCAAGTGCTGCTTCTTTATTTTTTTCTTTATCAGCCTTGATGTCTTCTGTTAATCTATCAATAATTCCATATCTTTTCAAAAAGTCAGTAGAGAGTTCACCCTTCTTGTATTCTTCCGTTCTAAGAATTGTTTTGTATAATGGAATTGAAGTTTCTACTCCTTGAATGTAGAAATCATCTAATGCAGTAAGCATTCGTCGTCTTGATTCATCAAATGTTGGTCCCCATGTACATAATTTTGCCATCAATGAATCATAAAATGGTGATACAGTACAACCAGAATACAAGTAAGTGTCACAACGAACGTTTGGTCCAGATGGAATGTTTACTTCAGGTACAGGTCCAGTTGATGGTGCAAAATCCAAAAATGTATCTTCTGCATTAATTCTACATTCAATTGCATAACCATTCATTTTTAGATCTTTTTGTTTGAATGGAAGTGGTTCTCCGTTTGCAATATCAATTTGCAGCTTTACAAAGTCTAGTCCTGAAACCATTTCGCTAATTGGATGCTCTACTTGAAGTCTGGCGTTGATTTCAATAAAATAAAATTCTCCATTATCTGCTCGTAAAAATTCAGCAGTACCAAGATTTGTATAATCTACTGCTTCTGCTGCCTTTACTACAAGTTCACCAACTCTTTCTCTTGTTTTTTGGTCTACAACAGGAGAAGGTGTTTGTTCAATTAGTTTTTGATTTCTTCTTTGGATAGAGCACTCTCGCTCAAAGAGATGTACTGCATTCCCATGCTTGTCTCTGCACATTTGATACTCAATGTGACGGGTTTTTTCTAGGAATTTTTCAACAATTATAGCAGATTTTCCAACGGCTGCAATTGATTCTGAAGTTACTGTTTCAAATCCCTCTCGTAATTCTTTATCATTAGTTACTAATCTAATTCCTCTACCTCCTCCACCATAAACTGATTTCAAAAGTACAGGGTAGCCAATTTCATTTGCAATCTTTTCAGCTTCAGCTGCATCTTTTACTAGACCAGGACTACCTGGAACAGTTGGAACCTTAGCTTTGAGCATTGCAGCTTTGCATTCCATCTTATCACCACAGAGATTCATAGAATCTGCTGAGGGTCCAATGAAGTTGATTTTATTATTCTCACATAATCTTGCAAAGTCATCATTTTCTGAAAGGAATCCATAACCTGGATGAACTGCATCTGCTCCAGATGATTGAATTACTTCCATTATCTTTTCTTGATTAAGATAACTCTCCTTTGGAGCTGCTTTACCGATATGATATGATTCTGTTGCTTTTTTAACATGTAGAGAGTTTGTATCCTCATCAGAATAAACTGCTACAGTTTTAATTCCAAGTGCTTTACATGTTCGAATTACACGTAAGGCAATTTCTCCTCGGTTTGCGATAAGGACTTTTTCAATCATTTTTACTCACAAATTGATATTTCCATGTTTTCTTGGAGGTTGTTTGTCTCGCTTGTTAGCAAGCATTTCAAGTGCTTTTATTATCATAGGTCTTGTTTGGGAAGGATCAATAACAGTATCTACGGAACCATTTGCTGCAGCAACGTATGGGTTATCAAATTTTTCTGCAAAATCATCGGTTAATTGCTTTTTTAATTCATCAGGATTCTTTGCGGCATCAAGATCTTTTTTATTCATAATTCTAACAGCAGCTTCTGCACCAAGAACTGCAATCCTAGCAGTAGGCCATGCATAGTTTACATCTGTGCGAAGATTTTTGCTTGCCATTGCAATGTATGCGCCACCATATGCTTTTCCAATAACCAAAGTAATCTTTGGAACTGTTGCCTCACAATATGAAAAGAGTAGTTTACTTCCATGACGAATAATTCCGTTATGCTCTTGATTAGAACCTGGCATATATCCTGGTGTATCTACCAAAGTAATTATCGGAATGTTAAATGCATCACAAAATCTTATGAATCGTGCTGCTTTATTTGATGAATCAATATCTAGTGCTCCTGCTAGATTGAGTGGTTGATTTGCAACAATGCCAACTGTTCTTCCATTCATTCTTGCATATCCAACAATAATGTTCGGTGCAAATAATTCGTGGATTTCAAAAAATTCTCTGTTATCAACAATTGAAAAGATAATTTCTTTCATGTCGTATGGTTGCAATTGATTTTCTGGAACTAAATTGATTAAATTATGATCAGTTCTGTTAGGATCATCATCAGTTTTTACAATTGGTGGTTCTTGGGTATAATTTTGTGGAATATAAGATAGTAATTTTTTGATATAATCCATGCATTCGTATTCATGTTTAGCTACAAAGTGTGCAACACCGCTTTTAGAACCATGAGTCATTGCACCACCTAACTCTTCATATGATATCTCTTCTCCAAGTACAGTCTTTACAACATCTGGACCTGTAACGTACATGTTACCAATTTTTTCAACCATAATAACAAAGTCAGTCATTGCAGGAGAGTATACTGCACCACCAGCAGAAGGACCAACACTAGCAGTAATCTGTGGAACTACGCCTGATGCAAGTTCATTATGATAAAAGATGTCTGCAAACCCATCAAGACTAAGAATTCCTTCTTGGATTCTAGCGCCACCAGAATCTGCTATACCAACAATAGGACATCCTGTTCGAATTGCATGATCCATAAGTTTTGTAATTTTTTTAGCACCCATTTGGCTTAATGTTCCACCGAGTACTGTAAAGTCATATGCAAAAACAAAGACTTGTCTTCCATTTACTGTTCCATATCCTCCAACAACTCCATCACCAAAAAACTTCTTCTTTTGCATATCAAATTCATGATAATGATGAGTTGTTAATGCATCAACTTCAGTAAAACTTCCTTCATCAAGTAAGAGATCTATTCTTTCTCTAGCTGTTAACTTTCCTTTTTCATGCTGTGCTAAAATTCTGTCTTGTCCACCACTTTGGGCAGCCTGCTTGTTTTTTTTCAAAAATTTATCTATTTTTTCAGAATGCATAGCCGGCGATCTGTGAAAACTTTTTACCTATATTATTTTGTCGGATCTACTCTCTTAATTTGTCTCGTCCGCCTTTTGCGGTTCTAAAGACATTCATCCCAATGTGGAAATTCTCATAGAGATGGTCTAATTTTTTGAGATCAACTTCTGCCTTTGCAATTTGTTGTGGTGTTGCATCAGAATTGTTTTTTAAAGAAGATAATCGTCTTTGTGCTTCTTCACGAATCTCTTTGATTCCATTTTCATAGTTTGATGTTCCACCATACTCTGGACTTAGAATGTATTCAGGCTTGTAGGGAGGAATCTGATCTGATGGCGTCTCTACTTTTTTGGCTATTTCGGCAATCTCCTCAGGAGTGTATTCTTTTGGTTTTGGTGGCTCTTCTTTTGCCTCAACTGCTGTTTCGGGAGTTTTTGCAGTATCTTTTTTCTCTTCAGTAGCAGTTTTTTCCTTTTCGTCAGCCAATATGCTGTTACCTAACAGGGGGTAAATTTTAAGTTTTGATTAAAGAGTGGATCAATACAAGGAATACCAGAATATTTCGTGATTATCTTCCATAGAAATTCAGTTTTTGATGATTTGTAATATAAAAACACCTACTTGTAAGATGTCCAAGTGCTAATTATTTTGAGAAAAATGCTAGTGGTAATATGAAAATTTAGTTTTCGGCTTCATATACTATTTTCTTGCTCTTCTTCTATGTTGAAAGAGATACCATCCCCCAAAGTAGATAATCTGTCACTTGTCGACATTCATCAGTTTGTTTATGAAAGATTTTTTGAAGCAAAAAACCACAGTGATTTGAATGAGCTAATACGATTCCATACAAACAACAAGTATTTGTTTATGGCACATAGTCCAAACCAGCTAAATAAGCTTGGTAATTTAGTTGCAAACAAAAGCAGAGATAATCCTAAAGAGGTCTTTGAAAAATACTATCTCATTATGAGAAGTCTTTTACAAAAAAATCCTACAAATAGATCACATCTTAATACAATTTATCATATAGTTGGACACTTTTCAAAAGATCTTACAAGGGAACAAAAAAATGAATTTTCAAAGATGGTAGAAAATCTGAAGAGAGATGAAAAAGAATTAAGAAATATTCTATTAACATTAAAAAATTGGACTATGAAATTTGACAAGAGGTATTTGATTAGACAGACATATTTTTTGTTATTTACATAATATTACCACTAGAGGAAAATTAGATTCATGCTTTTATTCAATTGTGAATACTATCTAGTATGCAACAAACAGAAAATAAACCAATTATAATTAAGATAAAAAAATTAGATATCAATCAAAGTTACTTTTTTGGAATTGCGTTGATAAACGAAAAAGAATACAAAATTAATGTTCAGGGACATTGGAAAGAGAAATTAATTAAATTGCCAGTTTCATACCCAAAACAAGAACGTGTTTTAATCAGGTTCTCCGGTGAGAATGGTGTATTTATTGAAGATGTTGTCTCTCATAAAGGCAATTCAGAGTGGATAGAGATAGATTCTGATGAAATTCTTCATTATATTGGAGATCATCAGGATGAGCTTGATACAATTGAAGTGTACTTGAAAGAATCATAATTTTTCGATGTAATCTGCTTTTTTGTGTGCAAGAAAGATCATAAAAACCCCGAATCCAATTACGCCAATTGAAATCTTCTCAGCAGTGATTTCTTGGGAAGTGTAAAAGTCAGTCACAAAGTCAGGCCCCCAAACAATTAGATTTTGGATAGGAACTATTATTGCGGTAATAATGAAAAGAACTCCAAATGCACTAAAGACATTTTTTGCAAACTTCATTTCATTGCTTGCTTGATAATACGAGGAATCTTTTCAAGCGGTTGATTTTGAATTATCTCTCCATCAAATTTGTAGTCCTTTCCTTCAACTGCTTGTCCTCCTACTAATACAGGTACCTTATATTGTGAATTAATTTTACTAACCAAGCGCTGTCCAGATTTTATGTTGTCCTCAAGTGTTATGGAAACAAAGACTGCATGTGGCTTTTTGTCACTGATAAAACTTAGGACAGATTCTGTTGGAGCAGATGGAGATATGTTGTAAACATGATATCCCTTGCTTTGTAAGAATGATTGAATGACATTACATCCAAGATTATGTTCTTCACCTGATGGAGTACAGACAAGAATTTTGTCTTTCTTCTTTATTACAGAATTTCTTTCTGTAATAATGCTAACAAGCTCTTTTGCAATGTTGCTTGATACATGCTCTGTGGCAACGCTTAATTCGTTTGATTCCCATAAATCTCCAATCTTATACATTACGGGTTTGAGAATTGAATCATAAAAAACGTTGAGAGTGTTTGTTTTTTCAAATGATTCAAAGATGTCAAGACATCTATCAAGATCACCTTTGGTTAATGCGTTGAACAGTTCTTTTTTGACTTTATCAATGAGCTTTTGATTTTTTTCTACGTTTTCTCCTGAATGTGTTGTCAGAAAAGAAAGGATTTTTGGATCTTTGCGGTAATCTTCAGGAACATCATTTAATTTTACAAGTGATGCTTTGCCAAGATACTTGATAATCTCTTGTCGTGAAGTATTCTTTTTAGAATCCCATTTGCTTTTGACAAGATAAAGATACTTGTCTCCTTTTACTGTTTTAGCTCTAACATACACCATGCTAATCCCTCTTCCTTCCTCGTGGTTTTGTACGCAGGACTGCCTTACAGCAAGGACACCTCACATCAGGAATTGAGAAAAAGAAGCCACAGAAGGTGCATCGCTTATGACCTTTTTCATAACGCATTCCATTTGGAAGTGATTCTGCTTGAAGTATTTGGCATACTCCCTTGCATGAGCGTCCCATCTATTGCTCACTCCCGAATTGTGGGTTTGATTTTTTATTTTTTAATTTCATCATAATCATATTTTTCACCATAAAAAATTTGGAATCATCCCAAATCTAATGGGATGTTCATACTTCCCCATGGCTCATTGATTCTAAAAGAATAACTCTTTGATGAATCATATTCGAAAGTTGTTCCTCCATAACCAATGTTTGGTCCAAAGAGCATTGTGAATTCTTTTGCTTCACCTGGTTTCAAAACAATTTGACCGTTGGTAAAGTCCATTCCAGAATACTTGTATGCTTTTGAGCCATCTGTAACATCATAGCTACATATTGCGGGGCCTGTACATGAGAGTGCGACGTTATCACTTGATCCTGTATTTTCTGCTAGCATTTTAACAGTTAAGAGTGCTTGACCAGAGGAGCTTATTTCAAACTCGACTCCAGGATAATAGAAAGTGACAGGTCCAACATTATATGGAGTTGAATTTTCTTTGTATTCAATCAAAGTTAATTTTTCTTTAACTTCTTTTTCACAATCTAATCTCTTGTATGCCTTTGTAATTTCCTGACATGCTTCAAGCTCTGCTTGCAATGCAGCGACTTTAGAATTATCAGAAGATTCTACTGAAGCGCTCTTTACTGTATCCTCAGCCATTGAATCGGTTTGTACAGAGATAATTCCAATCTTCATTAAATGCTGTAATCCATTTACAAATTCATCATCACTAACCAAACCGTCTGACCACCATGCTGCACTGGTTTTTACCCAGTCAGGTACGACATCAGATTTCTCACCAGATACACTTGTTGTAGGAACAACTAGAATTCCTTCCTTTATCAAGAATTGAATTCCTTGTACAAAATCAGAATCTCCGATTTGTCCATCCGCCCACCAACCTGCATTGGTCTTAATCCATGCTGGTACTTCTGCGCTTGCACTTTGTGCAAGTGGTAGTAGTACCAAAACAGTAGCAATAACAGCGATTTTTGTTTTCATTAGCACTAGTTTGCTCTTATAGTATATAACTAGTGCTAAATTGATCACCTAGTGGTAAAAAAACGGTCACTAGAAAAGCGAGGAATGATAATGACTCGGTGTGACAGGTTAATGCTCGAGGGGGATTCTTGCATTCTAGGAACCAATTTGTCACGCATGCTCGTTCCTCGCAACTAACATTGGTTCGATTTAGTATTTTAAGAAAACATGCTCTGTACGGATTTAGCACTAGAAGAAAATTCATTTTGAGATTAAATACAATAATTCAAAAAAAATTTCAATGAAAGATGAAGTAATAATTATTGGTGCAGGTGTAAGTGGATTATCATCTGCGGCATTATTGGTAAAAGAAAAAATTCCAGTCAGAATATTTGAAAAATCTCCTAAAGTTGGTGGTAGAACAACATCTACTAGTTACAAGGGACATATTTTGGATAATGGATTTCATATTATGCCATTTTACAAAACGTCGGCAGTTTACAAAGTATTAGAAGAGATAGGAATAGTTTCTGATTTAAAATTATCAATTGTCGATGATATTACTTTTTTTCAAGAAAAAAAATTTCATAAATATCCAAAAGGTATTTTGGATTTTTTTCAATTATCAATTGTTCCAATGAAGAGTAGACTAAAGCTGTTAAGGATACTTTTGCCAATGGCATTCACTTCGATGGAAAAAGCTCAAGAGTTAGATTCAAAATCATTAACTGAAATTACAAAAGCGATGGATGAGAAAACAAGATCTTTTTTTGATGCAGTGTGTATGTTAGCTTTTGCTGATACACCTGATCATGTATCACTTGGGGAATTTGTACGAACAATAATCAGGGCTAATCCGTTTAAGGGCGGAACAAGTGAGTTTGGTTATCCATCAGAAGGTGGATATGACAAAATTTCAAAGATATTAGAGGAGTATGTCAAAAATAATGGTGGAATAGTGAACCTATCTACCCCAATAAAAAAAATTGTAATACAAAATAATTATGTAAAGGGAGTCGTACTAGAAAGTGGAGAGTTTTTCCCATCAAACTGTGTGATAGTCTCTAATCCAGCATACATTGCCGTAAAGAAATTCTTTGATGATGAAGTTTTTGATAAAAAATTCTTATCCAAAGTTGAAAAACTAAACAAGACAACATCAGTAATTGAGGTACATTTTTGTCTCTCAAAAAAGATTGATTCTAGACAGATTGTTTTTCCTGTAGGAAGCAGCTATACTGCAAAAGGTGTTTTTTTTATCACAAACATTGCACCATCTGTATCTCCTAAAGGAGAGCATCTAGTCATGGCAGGCACTCCTGTTCCATCTGAATATACCGACAATCCACAAATGATTAGAGAAGTGGTAGACAGAATGAAGGCAGATATTTCTCAGATTTATCCTGATTTTAAGGAAAATCTCCTTTGGGAGAAACCAATGGCATGGAAATTAGTTGAAGCAGTTGTAAAAGAACCGGGATTAGTCTGGAAACAAAAGATGCCGCATAACATAGAGGGAATCAAGGGATTATTCTTTGTGGGAGATTCAACCATTAGCTATGGAATAGGTACTGACTCTGCAGCACATAGTTCTATGTTATGTCATCCAAAGATAATCAATCATTTGAAAGAAAAATCAGAGCAAGAGATTCAGATTAAACAAAATTAAGTTCCAAAAAATTTTCTTAGTGATTTAGTATATGGAATTGTTTTTTTATTGATTCTTGATAATTATCAAAAGAGTTTTTTTGATCAAAACACTTTTTGCAGATACATATTTGTGAAACTTTTTCTAGATCACAGTTTTCAATAAACTCGCATTGTTGACATCCTGCAGGCCCACCACAAACTCCACACTTTAGTTCCTTAACTTCAGCACACTTTTCATGCTTTACGCCCAATCCTTTTGCCCACAATCCAATTTCATTAATCTGAATTTTTTCATTACATACTATACATGTCCCAGGAAATTTCATGGGAATTTTTCTCCAGCTCATTTTATTAGCTCCATCTCTTTTTCAACGAGTTCACCAAAACTTTCCTCTAGAGGAAAGTTAAATTGTTTATTCTTTAGACAGAATAACAAATACGGTAGGTAAAACGTACCAAATGTACTACGTGAAATGTGCATCTGTTTTGCCATTACAGTTGCAAATGCCTTGATGTTTTTACCATCCCAACGTAATCGATTCAAAAGGGGCCAGGATAAATTGAATTTGTTATAACGAATGGATGTATCTTTTTTGTATAATTTAATCAGAATAGCATCAAGATAACGCAGTAATCTCCATTCTTGGTTCTTCATTATTTTTCCATATAGGATGTCAGCCTCAGATACTACCTGAAGCATGTTTTGCATGTCATCATTTGAAATCCTGCTAGTCACAATACTAGAATAGAATGCAATAATCTTCTCTCGTGGGTCTATCTGCATAGAATACAAAACAATTCTTGCCTCATCTAGTGTGTTTGATTTGAAAAACGCATTGATTCCATCTTCAATATTTAATGTCTCAAATGACTTTTCAGTGGACGGATTAAACCCAGTAACCATAGACTGAGTCATATTTATCATGGAGCGGATATCCCCGCGTGATTCATCGATGACTTTAATCACAGAGCCTGGGGAGATTTTTGCACCTTCTTTTTTTATTATATTTTCAAGATAGAGGCGTAAGAGTCTAGGCGGAATTGGTCTAAACACGATAGATTTTGTCACTTTTTTGATGCTCTTCATCTTATCAGAAGAATCAGAATTTGCTGCAAGTATCATTGGAACTGTCGGTTCTTTTAGAATGTTGATCAATGCTTCTGTACCACCGTAATCTGAGCGGCCGTGAATTCCGTCAACTTCGTCAACAAAGATCATTGGAGTACCCAAGACACTGACGTTCCCAAGTACAGGACTAAGAATATCATTAATCTGAGCTTTGCTTCTGACATCACTTGCATTGAGACCAATCATGTCATAACCAAATTGTTTTGCAGACAAATTTGCAATCGTTGTTTTACCGATTCCCGGCGGTCCCACTAACAAGAGGGGTTTTGTTCCCTTTTTCCATTTTGCAAACCACTCTACAATTGCTGCGCGTGCCTCTTCATTTCCAACCATTTCAGAAATGCTTTGAGGTCTATGTTTTTCTGACCACATCAATTTGAATCACTTTGGAAGTTTTGATTCAAAGTCAGACCACATGTTGGCTTTTTGTAACTTGTTATACCAAAATTGGTTATAGTGCTCAACAGTTAGGAATAAGAACTCTAGAAATTCTTTGTAAGAGAATCCTTCTGGGAGTAATTCCAATGCTAATCTTGCATCCTGCAAATACAGATTACTTTTTTCCAGAGTTAATTCAAATCCTTTTTTTACATTACCGGAAAGTAGGGAATAATAAAGTGGCCAAGATGGTATCTTAACAAATCCATTTTTGATAGAATCTTCAATCTCATTTCCACATCCTACTCCTTCGGCAGCTCTTGCCATACCCAAGTAGAAGATTTCACCAAGAGGTCTTTGAGCTAGTGCCATGTTTCTTCCTGCAGTGCCCATGACTGCTCGATATTTTTTGTAGCACTGATTCATTTCTTCTTCAGTGATTTCAGTTGGTTTTGATTTGAGTTTTGTATCAATATACTGGCCTATTCTTGCATCCTTGAATCCCTCTTCAAATTCTTTGAGAACAGTATCGCCACCCTTTGCTATTTTGTCTCGGGCAAGTTTGAGTATGTATGGATTCATTAGCTTGTAATCATCAAGATAGTCAAGATCCTCATCCTTGTCTACTATTCTATCCATTGGCTCACTAAGGTCTATTGCAATGATATGTCCGTCAACCAAGTTTTCACGCATTTGAGGATCTGATGTTCCAGCATAGTCAGCTGCTGCATCATACAGTGCGTTAAAGACAGGAAATGTCATCTTTACAAAATTTGAGTTTAGTATTCTCATCACTCGATCCTGTAAGACGTCAGAACTTTCGAGTTTTGATTTAATTGGATCAATCTCTGAGCTTTTTAGAATAATCTCAGTTGAGCCTACCTCGTTTCCAAACGCTTGTTGTGTAGAATTTGGATTTGAATCAGATTTTATCTCTTTAAGAAGATCACTTGCAAATCTTTTTGCAAAGTTTGGAAATTCGTTTTCAGTCTCCTCCTTGTATTGATTGAATAGTTTGAATCCTTTTGATTTGAATAATCCCTGCTTGATAATTTGTTTGCCAGGCTTTGTACTCATTAGAGCTTCTTTGCTTACTACAGATTGATCTTTTCCACTCACGTACCAAAGGCGATTTTATTGTTATTTATGCTTTCAATGTCTCTTTCACTTAAATTACGATTTCAGACAGATCGGTTATGGAAGTAATTGATGTAATCAAGGAAGCATCAAGACGAGTTTATGAAAATGTTAAGGACTTGGCAGGAACAGATGATGCTGCAGGAGATTTTGGAAGAGGTGCAGGAGGAGATATCTCAAGAAACATCGATGTAACCGCCGAAAAAACAGTGCTTGATTATCTAAGCGAGATTAATTTTGAATGCATTGTGTTAGGTGAAGAATGCGGACGAGTTGAATTATCAGACAAGCCAAAAGGGTTCATTATAATGGATGCAATTGATGGTTCTGCAAATGCAGTACGAGGAGTACCATTCTTTTGTTGCTCACTTGCATTTGCAAAGGAGGATAGGCTTAGCTCCATTACCGATGGTGCAGTCACTGACCTCACAAATGGAAACATGTATTGGGCATCAAAGGGAAAGGGTGCATTCCTAAATGAAAATAAGATCAAAGTTCACGGAGAGGAGCCAGTTTACAGAATTGTTGGAGTAAACGCATCAGGGGCTGATGCAAAGCTGTTAGAAAAATTGCAACCAATCTTTGAGAAACACAATCACATCAGACATCTAGGTGCAAATGCACTAGAGATGGCACTCTTTGCAAGAGGCTTGATGGATGTATTTATCGATTTGAGAAATAAGATTAGAATTCAGGATATAGCTGCAGGATATCTGATTGTAAAGGAGGCAGGGGGATTATTATTGGATGAAAATCTTAAACCACTTGATTCGGATTTAAGCTACAAGACAAGATTGTCATTTGTCGCAGCATCAAATCAAAAGATGCTAGATGAAATAATGTCTCAAATGAAGTAATCAATGAACTATTTGTTAAAGAAAAATGAAAAAAATTATTGTCCAGTGGGATTCATCAAAGCTGCTCTTTCTTTGAGTTTTTGGTCAACAGGTGCCATGATATAGTCACCTGCTTTTGCGTCACACTGACCAATATTTACAGCATATCCGTCCGGAGTTTCAGCAATACAACCTGCGTCAGTAACTGCAATGATCTCTACTCTTTCTATAATCTCAGCTGGGCTAACATACCACATCAGATAAGCAAATAGAGATATCCCAATTGCAGCCAGCACACCAGATATTATAAGATATGTTGTAACGCTTGATGATTTTTTTTCTTTAGTTGGTATAGCAGACATTGAAATAATTAGGTAAAATTTGGATAAAAATACGCAATAGGTTTTCCACTGTTGATTTCCAAAATTGATAATCGTGAAAGGAAATTGTACCCGGTAATAATATCAGATATTACCGTATATTACACATGAAACAATATCTTGTCAGTTTTGATTTTTCAAAAAATAGGCATCTGAATAGACTTGTTAGAATTTGCCTAAGATGTGGGAGCTCAAATACTTGCGTTAATCAATATGGAATTTTTTGTAGAAACTGCGGATTTTTGTGGGA
Organism: Thermoproteota archaeon; assembly: GCA_003352285.1. Taxonomy (NCBI): domain Archaea; kingdom Thermoproteati; phylum Thermoproteota; species Thermoproteota archaeon. The sequence continues at coordinate 386,751 of QQVN01000005.1, forward strand.
TTACGAGTAAAATGGCTGCAACATGTAAAGGAATGTGTGAAGAGTACAAGAGTCAAGGAATTACCATGAAGGAAAAATATCAACACGGTCAGAAACGATGTACATACTGTGGTTTGTTTTTGACATGTAAGGGACATAGATGTCCGTGTTGCAAAACTATCTTACGAACAAAACCTAGAGGTAGATCTTCAAGTAATAACAGAATTTAGTAAAAATTTACCAGTATGCACTGTTTGTAAATCCAATATTATCAATAATCTGTACATTTAGCTCCTCTAACCCAAATACAACATAGGTAGCCTTTACTTTACATTGATAGAGAAAGTATTTTTTTCCATCATCGGTAACTACAGAACCTGTTACCTTTAGAATTTTTTTATCAGTAAGATCATTGACTCGTCTATATGCGGTAGTCATGGGAATATCAAGTTCTTTGACAATATCAATTACAGATCTAGGTTGTTCAATTGTATAGTTCATTATATTTCGAGAATAATCATCAGCTAATGCATCAAGTAAAGCAGTTTTAAGAGGAGAATCACTTGGTAATGTTCTGATTTCGTCTGCCATGCATGTTTAATGATAAACTGATTAAAAAATTAAGAGGCAAGCAATTTTCATATTTAATTTCCATTGATGAAAATTATCTCCCTTGTTATATTGAATATTGTATAATGAAAAGTATGAGTTTTAGTCATACTGTATCTACAGCAAAAACAATAGAGAGTGCAATACAAAGTCTTACTCAAAACCTAAAGGAGATTGGGTTTGGAGTACTTGGTTCTCTAAATTTTAAGAAAATATTGGAAGAAAAGGGCTTAGAGTTCAAAGAGAATTATGAATTGTTAGAGGTATGTAACCCAAAATTAGCAAAACAGGTTTTAGATTCAAATCCAGAATTGGGTCTTTTGTTACCCTGCACAATAGCAGTTTACCAAAAGAAAGGAAGAAATTTTATCAGTCTTGCAAAACCTTCAGCCTTACTTGGTTTAGTTTCAGAAAATAATATGCAATTTTTGGGAAATGAGATTGAGAAAAATCTGATTGATATAATTGAAAAATCAAAATAATGTCTAGATAATTCACTAATTTGCAGCAGGTTCTGGTGTTGCTGCCATAGTACCAAGAATCTTGTCAATCTCGTTTATTGCAAGCTTATCACGGCCAATTAATTCAAATTTTTGAAGAATAGTTTCAAACTTTGTCTCTTCTTGGACTTGTTCATCTACGAACCATTGTAGAAATGTAAACGTACTGTGATCTTTTTCTTTTTGTGCCAACTCTACAATTTTATTTATTGATGCAGTAACTGCCTGTTCATTTTTTAATGCTATTTTGCATATCCCCTCAATTGATTTGAAATCCTTTGGTGGTTGTTTTACTGCTGGAATTACTACTGTAACACCAAGATCATTTAGAAATTTTATAATCTTGAGCATATGCATGCGCTCTTCATCTGACTGAGCATAAAACAGACCGGCAGTTCCTTCATACCCAGTAATTTGAGACCAAGATGCCATTGACAGATAGTAATTTGATGCAAATGCCTCCATAGCAATTTGATCATTTAGTGCTTTTGTCATCTTGGCAGAAAGTTTCATGTTATAATTTCACACATGATGATTAAAAATCCTTCTCAAGATATTATTTAGAAAAAACTTATGGCGCCCTCGGCGGGATTTGAACACGCGTCTCAGCCGTGACAGGGCCGAATTCTAGACCGGGCTATACTACAAGGGCGCAGTAATTCAAAACAAATTTGCCAGTTTAAAACTTTCCTTCAGATCAAAATTTGTTGTAAAAGACTAAATTATACACGCCGGGCAGTGTTGTGGGGGTCTGTAGCGCAGCCAGGTAGCGCACCGGACTTTTAATCCGGTTGTCGTGGGTCCGAATCCCACCAGACCCGCTACTAAATATGCCAAAAATTCCTTCATTGATTATAAAATCAAGTCAAAATCAAGATTCAAGAATTATGGCATCATCATTTGGTTTCCAGACATAGTATTGTTCTTTCCCATCATCATGTGTTCAGTTGACATTGTTCCATTCTTACTCATCATACCCATCATGTGTTGCTTCATCTGAGGATTGCTATTCATCATCTCTGCCATCTTTTCCATATGGTTTGGATCATTCATCATTTGTTGCATATGGCTTTTATCATTCATCATGGTCTGATGAAATTTTTGCATAGTACTTTCGTCACTCATCATCGCTTGCATCCAACCATCCATTACCTGTGGATTCTGCATCATTTGTTGATGCCATTGGTTCATTGTTTGAGGATCATTCATCATTTGTTGCATATGTTGAGAACTCATAACAGGCATAGTTTGAGATGGTTGTATCGCGGCGTATCCAATACCAATTCCTGCAAAGAACACACCTATTGTGATTCCAATCCAGATGCCTCTACTAGTCATTTTCAGTATTATTCCTATTTTAGAGTATTATAATGGAGGGATAATTATCTAGGATGATTTTCACTTGTGAAAATTGTTTCTTTGTAAATTATTTTGTCAGTTCTTTTACTTTTGAGGATAATGCATCCAGTGAATTTGTGACATCGTTGTCTCGTTTTATAGTACCGCCCCGGTATGCATGAATCTTTGTCAATCTATTTTCAATCATTCTCTTTTGTTCTGAAAATCCTGATGAGCCCTGGGATTTTCTCTCCTTGAGTGATGATGCAATGGTAGTACTCTTGATGATTTCAGTTACAACTTTAGAGTCAACTCCTGTTCCATGAATTGATTTTGTTATCTCAGATGGCGTGAGTTTTGATAATTGTTTTTTTGATTGGTATGCTGTTTGTACCAGCTGTCCTGCAATCTTGTGAGTTGTCCTAAACGGAACACCGCTTTGAACTAGTTTTTCTGCAATGTCTAGTGCAATAAGATAACCACTATCTGCAGCCTTTTTCATGTTCTTTTCATTAACAGATAGTGTCAACAGCATGGATTTCATTACAATTAAGGCACTGATTGAAATTTTTGATGTCTTCCATATTGATGATTTTATCTGCTGTAGGTCACGTCCGTAACCTGTTGCCAATCCCTTTACAGTGGACAAAATTGCCATCAAGTAACCAATTATTTCAGCTGTCTTTCCACGGGTAAGCTCCAAGATGTCAGGATTCTTTTTTTGTGGCATAACACTTGATGGAGAAGTAAACTCGTCGGATAATTCTATGAATGAAAATTCAGATGTTGACCAAATTACAAAGTCCTCAGCAATCTTGCTAAGGTTTGTCATTAGAATTGCGATTGCAGAGACATATTCTGCTACAAAATCCCTAGTGCTGGTAGCATCAATAGAGTTCTCAACTATTCCCTTAAAGCCCAACATCTTTGCGGTGCTTTGCCTATCAATTGGGATGCTAGTGCCACCAACAGGTCCTGCACCCAATGGGCTCTCATTTACTCGTCCATATGTGACGTATAGTCGGTCTAAATCACGAAATAATGCATCGGCATGTGCCAATAGATAATGCGAGAATGTTCCTACCTGAGCTTGCTGCAAGTGAGTATAAAGCGGCATGATTGTTTTGTCATGTTTTTGTGCAAGAGACACTAGAGCTTCAATTGTATCTAGCAAGCAATTGCACAAGATGTTAATGTCATCTCGAATCTTCATTCGAATATCAAGTGAGACCTGATCATTGCGAGATCGTGCAGTGTGCATCTTTCCACCGCTTGCAATTCCTGCCTTTTTGATTACTAGTGATTCAATTAGTTCATGAATGTCTTCAGAATCAGATTGTGTGTCAAATTTTTCTTTCTTGAGTTCCTCAAGTGCTGATAAAATTTTCTTGATATCATTTTTTGAAATAATATTATTCTCATACAGCATTATTGCGTGTGCTTGACTGCCCAAGATATCATACAATGCAATCTCAGTATCATCTGATATTGATGAAACATAATCAAGAGTTATTTTGTTGAGGTCATTTCCTAGACGTGACCGATACATCACGATTATTTCTAGAATGGTTATATATAGCATAGACGATTTGCCGTTCATGTCACAAGACGTCAAACAACTTCGTGTGAAAATTTTTGATGAACTATCAAAGATCGTAGATCCTGAAATCAACACATCAATTACTGATTTAGAATTGATTGATGAAGTAGACATTAATGAAAAAAATGTTAAAGTGGATTTGCATCTGACTAGTCCATTTTGTCCAGCAGTGTTTGGATTCAAGATCTGCCAAGATATTCATGATAATCTGCTAAAGGTAGATGGAATTGATGATGTCAAGGTAAATGTCTCAAATCACTTTATGGCAGAGCAGATTAACAATCAGGTAAATAACAGCCCAAATCCAAAAAAGCAGGGCTAGTTAACGATTAAAGCCTAAGAGATATCCTCGAAGTAGTTGAATTCCCATAGCAGGGTCAACTCCCTTTGGACAGACCTGGCTGCAAGATCCGGCAAAATGACATCTCCATATACCATGTGATTCATCAATAACTTTTAGTCTGTCATCCTTTCCTTTGTCACGATTATCTGCAACGTATCGGTATGCTTGTGCCAATGCTTGTGGGCCAACAAAGGATGAATCCATAGTCATTGTTGGACATGCAGAGTTACACAGGCCACATTTTATGCAGCCAGCAAACTGGATGAATTTTTCAAGCTCTTCTGGTGTTTGAATGTGTTCTTTAGTTCTGTCAGTAACTTCTGTCTCATCGTTAATCATAAACGGCTTTACTTTTTTGTGGTTTGCAAACATTCTATCAAAGCCAACTGTAAGATCTCGAATTATTGGAAAGTTATTCATCGGCTCTACTGTTACAACATTAGAGTTTAGCTCACTAATTTTTGTAAAGCATGCCAATCTTGGTTTTCCATTAATAACCATTCCACATGAACCACATGTTGCCTGTCTGCAGGAATATCGCACAGCAATAGAATGATCAAAATGTTGCTTTGCCTCAAGAATTGCTTCAAGGACTGTAGTCCATTTCTGAACAGGTATCTGAAAGTCCATGAATTTTTTCTCACCATCGACATTTGGATTAATTCTTGCAACACGCAGTGTGATTGTCTGAGAAGGAGATACATTACTAGATGATTGTTCAGTAGCTAATTCTGTTGCCATTTACACCATCCCCATGCTCGTCATAAATATAGTTCGTGAACCATATGCAATTACTGCAATCATTGCAGCTATACACCCATACGATACTGCTTTCTCATATGACGGTCCTTGTTTAAACTCCAGCAATATAACCCGCAATCCATTGAATCCATGAATGGATAATAGTATCAAGATTATCTCAAGCATTCCAGCATATGGTAGGAACTGGTAATTTGCAATTACACTCTCATACTCTAGTGATTGAGAGAAGTCTTGTGTTAGTCTAAACAAAATATGCACTGCGACAAGAGCAACTGCTCCAAGTGCAGTTCCATAGTGAATTTTCATAATTGTGCTTTCTCTCATTTTATTCACCAAACATTACGGTCATTCCGTACATCATTGCTATTGCAGCCAATACTATTGCAGAGTAGATTCCAATTTTGTGTCGATAGTTTTGAGAACGTGGAGTGTATGGATAGTCAGCTCTACCTGGAGTTCCAACGCCAATACCACCATGTCCTAGCATTACACGAATTCCGTTTACAGTATGAAAGACACACATTCCAATTACAATGGTAAGAACGATGTGACCCTCTGTGGTCTGTGTCATGGCAAGGACTTCTGCCCAACCGGCCTTTCCTTTTAGAATATTACTTGTTTCATAAATGTGAGCAACAAAATATGCCAACAGTCCCAATCCTGTCAAGCGCATTAACCAATATGCAAAGCGCTCAATCCCGTATCTTCCGGGATTTGCCATTCCCTTGATTCCTTCTTTGTTCTCGTTTACTTTGTTTTCATCTACTTTTGGCATTCAGTATTTCCTCTCCACTGGTTGGTAATTAGTAATTGTTACAGGATGAGTCTTCATTATTGGCTCTTTTGGATCATAGTATGCCAAAGTGTGATGTAAGAATTTTGTATCGTCACGTTTTGGATAATCAGTTCTTGCATGAGCTCCTCTTGATTCTTTTCTGTTGATTGCCCCAATCAGTACAACTTCTGCCACTCTAAACATAGAATCTAGCTCCATTACATTTGTAAAGTTTGTATTGTATTCTTTGGCTTTATCATCAACATGTTTCCAGGTTTCTTCACGTAGTTTTCTAAGCTTCCTCAAACCATCAACGAGTTTTTCTTCAGTTCTGTATACGTATGCTTTTTCATTCATCATATCAGTAAGCTCCTGTCTAATCTCGTATGGATTTGCATCTCCATTTCCGCGAAATATTCCATCATAGATTCTCTTCTCTTCTGCAGTAACTAGATGATGTGGCCATGGTGTAGAAGGAACTCCTTTTTTGATGTATTCAGCAGCAAGTGAGCCTGTGATGTTTCCCCATACAATGCATTCTGATGTGGAGTTTGCGCCTAATCTGTTTGAGCCATGAACGCTGTTACATGCAGCCTCACCAGCAGCCCAAACGCCTTGTAATTCTGTGGCACCATCAATGTCAGTGTGAATTCCACCCATCATATAGTGACATACTGGTCTAACATCCATAATCTCTTGGGCAGGATCAATACCGGAGAACTTGATTGAAATCTCTCTGATTCCTCCAAGTTTTTCTTTGATTACTTCATCACCCAAATGACGCAGGTCAAGCTTCATACAGTCAACACCTGTCTCATGTTTGAATCCTCTGCCTTCGTTAATTTCAGTAATCATAGAACGAGAAACAATATCTCTTGGTGCAAGCTCCATCTTGTTTGCTGCATATTTTTTCATGAATCGCTCACCCTTGTTATTTAGAAGGTAACCACCTTCACCTCTTGCTCCCTCTGTGATTAGAATTCCAGATGGTAAGATTCCAGTTGGGTGGAACTGAACAAACTCCATGTCTTTGAGTGCCATTCCTGCACGAAATGCCATGTCTAGTCCATCAGGTGTTGAAGAGTGAGCATATGTTGAAAAGCTGTACAGTCTTCCTGCACCGCCAGTTGCAATGATTAGTGCTTTAGCTTTAATTGAATAAAATGTTCCAGACTTTAGATCAATTGCAGTAATTCCTAGAAATCTCTGACCATCGTGAATTATTGAAGTTGCAAACCATTCATTGAGATATTCAATATTATCAAATCTCTGACATGTATCATAGAGTGTCTGCATCTCAAAAAATCCAACTTTATCAGATGCATAAGTTGCTCTTGGAAAACTATATCCACCAAATGCTCTTTGATCAATTCTTCCGTCCTTTCTTCTAGACCAAGGCATTCCCCAGTGTTCTAGCTGGTAAACTTGTTTTGGCATTTCACGACAAAGTCTTTCAGCGACATCTTGGTCTGCTAAAAAGTCACTTCCCTTTACCGTATCATAAATGTGAGATTCAATAGAGTCACCTTCTTCTTCAAACAGTACTGCAGCTGTACCACCCTCTGCAGAGACTGAATGTGAACGCATAACCTGAACTTTAGATACCATTGCAATTTTGATATCAGGACTTTTTTGTGCAGCTGAAATTCCAGCACGCAATCCAGCCAATCCGGAGCCACAGATAATCAAATCATATTCGATTGACTCGACCATTTTCAGTCAGACTACCATGAGGGTGGTTAAATATGTAGTATAGAATCCCCTTGATCCGAATAATTAATATATATCGCTAGCGATATCACTAGTGATGATTTCAGACTGGTTTCAAAGGGTAGGCAGTTCGGTACCCAGAGGATTTTCAAGATACTACATCTTGGAGCTCTTAAAATCAAAACCATATTCTGGCAAAGAGATTATCGATCATGCTTCTGAGCAAAGCCAAGGCATATGGAAACCATCTCCAGGATTGATCTATCCATTACTTGGCAGGCTACTAGATGAGGGATTAATCGATGAAACAAAGGATGGCAAGTATCAGATTACATCAAAGGGAAAATCAACAGCAGAAGATGTCGAGAAGATTCATGATGTTGTAAGAAAACAACTTGACGTATTGTTTAGACTAGGAAACATTGGACGCTTTGTAGCCATGGATACTTTGGAGAAGATCTACAGCATGGGCTCATTATTGAGCTCAAATGCCGAAAACATGACAAAGCAAGAGACTGAAAAATATAGAAAGTTCCTCCAGTCAGAGCTTGAAAAATTAGATGAAAAATCAGCCAAAAAGAAAGGCAAAGAGTTCAAGGTAGAATAGAAAATTCAGCATTTATTATTAGTCAAGTTTTAAGAGTTTCATGATAGAGTCAGATGATGCCTCAAAGGTTTTAGAGACAGTTGCCAAAAACCTGATAGGAGTATCAAGAGATAAGGCAAATTTCCAAAAACTTCCAGATTCCTTTTGGGGTTACTTTGCAAGAGGACATGACAAGAAAGGAAAATTTGGTGTAATAGTAACTTATTCAGAAAAGGGTACTGATGTAGATGAGTTGATTGCAATGTATGAAAAGTGGGTTTCTCAAAACAAATCAGATGAATTAAAATCATAAATAATTCACCGCCAAATCTTCCTCATTGAAAAAATTCAAGGCCATTCTAAAAAAGAAAGGACCGCTTGTAATTCCAGGTGTCTATGATGCAATAGGTGCAAAGATAGCGCAAAAGGTTGGGTTTGATGCAATGTTCCAAACTGGATATGGCACCTCTGCAACTCTATTTGGTATGCCTGATTATGGCTTTATTGGAGCCACCGAAACTGTGGATAATGCAAGGAGAATCTGTAGAGCGGTTTCTACTCCGGTAATTGTAGACGTAGATACAGGATATGGTAATGCCCTCAGCGTATGGAAACTAGTCAAGGAAATTGAGAGTGCAGGTGCATCTGGAATTTTTCTAGAGGATCAGAGATGGCCAAAAAGATGTGGACATATGCAAGGAAAGGAAGTAGTGCCGTATGAAGAGTATGCAGAAAAACTAGGTGCTGCGTTAGATGCAAGAAGCAGTAAGGATTTTGTTATTGTTGCAAGAACTGACGCAAGAGCAACTCAAGGATTGGATGCTGCAATAGAGCGTGGATTAAAAAATAAAAAATTAGGAGCAGACATTATTTTTGTTGAAGCTCCACAATCAATTGAGGAGATGAAGATTATTGGCAAATCCATTAAAGCTCCACTTGTTGCAAATATGATTGAAGGTGGAGCAACACCAATTAGTTCTGCATCAGATTTGTACAAGATGGGATTTAAGATAATTCTGTATCCGCTTTCTGTTTTGTTTGCAAATACATTTTCGACAATGAATGTTCTCAAGGAATTAAAGAAGACAGGTGGAACTAAAAAAATTCAAAAGCAACTTGTAGACTTTGAAGAGTTTAACAATTTAGTAGAGTTATCAAAGTTTAGAAAGCTAGAAAAGAAGTACGGATATTCAAAAAGAGAATAAAAAATGTCAAGTAAAGCGCATTTAGGATGCGTTTCTCTTTACTTCAATTTCTATTGTTGATACGTTTCTTTGTTTGCCGTCTTGTGACTCTAATGATTCAGAGCCAATCTTGATTTCACCAATAGAGTATCCAGCGTTTTCGGTTTTTCGTGAGATGATTTGTGCTACGTCAACTGCACGTCCGATGCTGAGACCTCTTGCCTTGATGTGTACGGAAGGTAAGTTTGCCAATTGAATTAGCGTAGAAGTAACATACGCCATCAAAGGTTTCTTACCAATGAATATGGTGTCTCTTGCTTCGTTTGACATAGGCCTTGAGATTACTCAGGATAATTTAAATCTAAGATCAGCGAATTTGAATATTGGGGGAATTTTTTTGAAAAAATCCAAAATTCAAGATATGGAGAGCGATAATTTATGGTAAATAATGCGGAAATTACAAAAATTTTAGATTCTGATTCAAAAGATTTGAAAATTCAAACTCTAGAGTCACTTTCTGAAGCAAAAGACCCAGAAATTATCAGAAAAATTATCACAAAATTAGATGATCCGGATATTCAGGTTAGAGGGGAGGCATTTAGCGCCCTTGTTCTAAATGAAAATGACATCTCAGAATTTTTAATTCAAAGTCTTGATTCTGAGAGCAGATATGTAAGAGGTTTTTCTGCATTAATTTTGGCAAATAGAAATGAGAAAAATTGTATCGAGTCAATCATCAAACTTACAGAAGATCAGAGCTCCATGGTTCGCGAGTGTGCATTAGGAGCATTAGGATTTCTAAAAGCAGAAAAGGCAAAAGATGTCATTCACAGATGTTTCTTTGATTCAAGCATTGAAGTGAAAAAAAGTGCGCTAAAGGCTGCAATCGACATTGGAGAAACAGTTCACAAAGAAGAGATAGATAAAATTTCTAAAGAAAAAGATGCAGAGCTTGAAAAGCTAATAGTCTTAGCTCAAAAGAAATCATAAGTGGACCGGGAGGGATTTGAACCCTCGATCTCACCCATGCCAAGGGCGTATCCTACCAGTCTAGACGACCGGCCCAAAGTGATCAGCAAGAATCTGCGATCGAATAAGATTTTTTGGATTGGTTATTAACGTTTTAGATGTTAGGCCAATTTCCCAACATCCTAACATAAGATATTTAACCACTGGAGATCACGATCAATACTGCATGGTTGTAGAAAATAAGGCCACGATTACATATATTCAATTACTAAAAGAAGATCTTGCAATATTCAGACTAGTTCCAAACGATGGGGTAGTTCCAGATTACCACGCAGGTCAGTTCATTACAATTGGAATGAATGTTCCAAGTGAGGGCAAAGTCATCAGAAGAGCATACTCTATTGCATCACATCCTGAAAACAAAAAATACATTGAACTTGTTATCAGATGGGTAAGAAAACCACTTCCTGGAAGATTAACCACTCAATTGTTTAATGCAAAAGAAGGAGATGAAGTAACTTGGATTAAACCAACTGGTGCAGCACTATCAATTAATGAAACACTTCCAAACGGTAACAAAGACAACAGAAGAATCGTATGTATTGGTGGTGGTACAGGTATTGCACCATTTGTTAGTTTTGCACAACATCTCCATGATGTAGGAGACAAACGAGAAATTGTTGTATTACACGGTGCCAGTTATGTTGATGAGCTCAGCTACAAAGAACTTTTCACTAATCTAGAATACGAAAGCCTCGACAAAGGCAAGGACAAATGGAATTTTACTTATCGCGCAACTATCAGTAGACCACAAGACTGGTTTAACAGATCATGGGGCGGACAAACTGGAAGAGTTGAGACATTTCTGAGACCACGTGAAGACGGAATGTCACCACTTGAAGAATTAGTTGGCGAGAAGATTACAAAAGACAACACAATGTTTTACATTTGTGGTTGGCAAGGAACAATTGATGGTGTAATGGACTTCTTAAAACCAAAGAACTTTGTTACGCAAAGAGAAAAGCGAGCTGACGGAAGCTTCGAAGTAAAGTTCGAATCATACGGATAGCAGTAGATTTTTTTAAAGAAATAATATCATGCACTAGAATTTACCTACGGGGACGTAGGTTAGCTTGGTAGACTGCCAGCCTCGGGCGCTGGAGATCATGGGTTCAACTCCCATCGTCCCCATGTTACAAATTCAATCATTGAAATAGGACAAATGAAATCATAGTCTGATTGGCAACTGCATTATACCTTGCACATTTGAATCCAGTAACAAACGCTCATGTTGAAATTATTAATGATCTAAAATCACAAGCTGACAAAATAATTGTAATGCCGGTTATTTTCATGAAAGAAGATTCTGAAATTAATAGTAAGAGTTTTCCATTTGGTTTTGAAATACGAAAAAAAATGATAGAATCAGTTTTTGGTGATTCAGTTGAGGTATCACGAAATTATACATTCTTTGCACCATTCTCAAAATACATGCCACCTCTTTTATCACCAAACTCTTGGAAGCTTCGAAAACAGATTCTAAAAGGAATAGAGGATGATTATTTTACATACACTGGAGACAAAGCAGAGGGATACATGCTCAAGATGTATCGATTAAGACCAAAGGTTGGTACCAGAAAATCAATCTCAGCTGCATCAGTCAAAGAAAAGATGTATGATTCAGTAGAAAGGGCAGATTCTGGATGGAAGAATGATGTACCTGAATCTGTTGCAAAAATTATTCAAGAAAATTGGAGCATAATAGAGAAATTTGCGAAATTGGAGGATTCTACCACACGCGTACTGGGAATGAAGTTTCCTAAAGAAGGCTGGTCAAAATAATGTCCTTACTTTGATTTTTTTGATTTTTTCCATCTATCCATATTAAACATGGCAAAGCTAAGCATGAAAAAAATAATCATTGCTATTCCAGTCACATATGCATAGTTGAATTCATCCCCAGGATGATTCTGTTCATGATAATAGTTTATTCCAAATGTTGCAATTAACAAAAAAAGTCCAACAAATGAAAATTTCCTATGAGTTTCCAAGAATTACTATTTTTTTATTAGGTATATGAACTAAGAATTCTTTATTTTCCAAATTATTTATGGAAATAGATTAATTATGACCAAATCCTCGAATTGATGTGAAATTTTCTAATTCAAAATTTGTTTGGTTTGATGGAAAGTTAGTCTCCATAGATAAAGCAAAAGTTCCTGTCACAACACATGCAATTCATTATGGAACATCAGTATTTGAAGGAATTAGAGCATATTGGAATTCAGAAAACCTGTTTATTTTTAGACTAGATGAGCATGTAAAACGATTTAGAAATTCTGGTAAATTTTATTCCATGTCCTTGAATTATTCTGATGGAGAGATCAAAAAAGCAATCATCAATTTATGCAAAAAAAACAAGATGAAAAAATCCTGCTATATTAGACCGTTTTACTTTATTGGTCAGTATGGAATCAATTTGCATGTTACAAAAAATGCACCAACACACCTTGCAATCTTTATGTTTCCATTTGGAGATCTGTTTAACAAAAACGGCATTACCGCTGGCGTGTCATCAAAGAGAAAATTCTCTGATGCATCAACTCCAACTCAAGCAAAGATGGGAGGAAACTATCTAAACTCAATCATCGCAACACAAGAAGCAAAGAAAAAAGGATTCGATGAGGCGATTCTTCTAGATTTGGAAGGAAATGTAAGTGAGGCACCTGGAGAAAATATCTTCATAGTTAAACGAGAAAAGATGTACACTCCACCAATTAGTTCATCAGCCCTTAATGGAATTACCAGAGATGCAGTTCTAAAAATTGCAAAAGATAGTGGTTACAAAGCATCAATCAAGAAATTCAACAGGAATGAATTGATCAAGGCAGATGAGATTTTCCTTACAGGAACTGCAGCAGAGATAACACCAATAATCAAAATTGATCGAAAAAAAGTGGGAAACGGCAAAGTAGGACCCATCACAAAAGCCATAATGTCAGAATATACGGATATTGTAATGAATAGAAAGAAGAAATATTCACACTGGTTAACGGCGGTATACCAATGAGAGTTGCACAAATTGGAACCGGAGGATGGGGCAAAAACCATGCGAGAATTCTCTCACAGTTAGGCGTTCTTGTTGCAATTTGTGATGCCGACAAGCAGAGATGCAAGGAGTTTGGAGAAAGATACTCTGTTAACCAATACGACTCTGTTGACTCATTGTTATCTTCAGAAGATTTTGATGCAGCTGTAATCTGTACACCTACATCAACACATGCAAAGATTGCCACGCAATTGATTCAAGCAAAAAAACATGTTTTCGTTGAAAAACCCATGACGTATCTCTCAGAAGAAGGCGAAGATCTCATGAAACTTGCTGAAAAAAATAAAGTTCTTCTCACCTGCGGGTACATTGAGAGATTCAATCCAGCAGTAGGAATTGTGAAAGATTTTGTTAAATCAAAAAAATACGGAGAATTAGTTATGCTAGAATTTCATAGAGAAAATAGGATGCCCTTGCATATCAAAGATGTAGGAATTATCTACGATACATCTGTTCATGATATTGACACTGCCATGTGGCTTTTTGATGATACCCCTGAAGTAATTTTTGCAAGAGCAGGAAAGATAAGACACGAGCATGAAGATTTTGCTTCAATAATGCTTGGATTCAAAGACAATAAAGTTGCAATAATATCATCAAACTGGATTACACCAACCAGAGTCAGAACTTTCAATGCAGTATGTACTGATGCAATAATTTCATCAGACTTTATCACACAAGAAGTAAAGATTGAAACAAATAATGATACAGAAATTCCTCGCAATGAAAAAAAGGAGCCGCTGTTACTCGAGCTTCAAACATTTTTGGGAGCAATTGAAGGGAAAAACGAGTTATTAGTAAAAGCACAGCATGCTGTTAACGTTACAAAGATTGCAGAAGCGGCACTTTTATCTAGTCAGAAAGGAACCCCGATTTATCTCGATTTAAAATGAAAAAAAGTATGCTGGATATCTTAGCATGTCCAATTGACAAACATTTTCCACTTGAACTGCTAGAGTGTAAATCAAAAACAGAGATAGTTGAGGAAGGAGTATTGTACTGCACAAAATGCTCGAGATTCTATCCAATTATAGAAGAGATTCCAATAATGTTACCTGATGAATTACGTGACAAAAAACAAGATATGGAATTTTTGAAAAATAATAAGGATAAACTTCCTGAAAAAATAATTAAGCAGGCATCACCATGGCACTTGTGAAGCGTTTTTGGTAACAAATCATATTTCTCAAAAAGCAAAGATTGGAAAAAATGTAAGCATCTGGCATTTTTCGTATATTGGAGACAATGTAGAGATTGGAGACAATGTCAAGATTGGTTCCCTTGCACATATTGACTATAACGTAAAGATTGGAGAAAATACAAAGATCGAAGGACTTGCTTACATTCCGCCTTTATCACGAATTGGAAAGAATGTGTTTATCGGACCAAATGCTGCATTAACAAATGATCCATACCCAATGTGTGATAAAATGATTGGAGTTACTATTGAAGATGGTGCAATAATTGGTGCACGTGCCGTGATTAAGGCAGGTGTCACGGTAGGAAAGAATAGTGTTGTTGCAATGGGAGCAGTAGTAACCAAGGATGTTCCTCCAAATTCAGTAGTTGTTGGAGTTCCAGCTAAAGTAAAGTACTCTAGAGAAGAGTATGATAAAAAACAAAAAGATTGGTTGGAATCTTAGTTAATGTAGTTTTTCAAGTTTATCGAGTCGCTTTTCAATTTCGATTAGCTTGTTGATGATAATGATGTGTGTCTTTTTTGCATCAATTCCAACTGGGCTATCAGGACTAGTAATTGCTTGTCCGATTTCTTTTTTTGCGTTCTCATCAACTTCTAAATTCATTTCTCATCTGTAAATGCCCACATTCTAGACATATACTTTTGCAAAGATTTAGCTACTGATCTGTTTTTGAAATATCCATTTTTTGAATTTTGATAAAACATAAACCCACAGTACAACAAGAATTATTGCAACAATTGCCTTTATTCCAGAAGATATTACTTGGTTTAATTCCCCATATCCAGATATCGATATAGGTCCAAGAACTGTGATCACTATTCCTCCTCCAATTAATAACAAAACCCACATTGCAAAGATAAAGATGTAAAGTGATTTATTCAAAATTTGATCACCGTCAAAAAGGCGCTTATCACTGCCAGAATGCCTGAAAAAATTGCCAGTTTGAATATTTCATAGCCAACTTGCTTCTCAGATAATGGCTTGTCCCCAAGAATTAGTCGAACCAGTGTAACTGGAGCATCCTTTTCAGTAGTTGCCTTGAGTTTAAAATCATCAGTATGTGTAACAGGTTTTGCTTTTATCTGTCTGTGCTCGACAATTCTCTTCATGCTGGAGAGAAACAAAAATGAGTTAATTACAGCTGGTAGCAAAGCAATTGCTGCTATAATTTCAACTCCACCTACAATTGCAATTGCACCATACATTGCACCAAGTGTCAGTGCTCCTGAATCACCTGGAAAAATTTTACTTGGAACTTTATGATACCTGTAAAATGCAAGTGAGACAAAACCTAACGGCAAACTAATCAAGGCTACCTCATAGTTTTGAACTATTACCAACGAGATTGTTAAAGCAAAGCTTGCAATGGTCATAAAACCACTAGCAACTCCGTTTAACACATCAATTGAGTTGATTGTGTTTCCTGTAATGGGAATCATTACAATTACTACTGCAAGGTATAGTGCAGGAATTACAGCATCACCAAAAATTGGAAAAGATAGATTTGAATCATATGCACCAAAGAGAATTATCGGTACTGCAGAAACTGCAAGTGCAATGGGTTTAAACCACCCACCCATTACCTTTCTATCATCAATCATTCCGACAACAAAGGCCATGCTAGTTGTAGCAATTACTGCAAGAATTTCATTCATTTGTAAGAATGCATACAGTGTAAATTCTGCTGCAAGAATTCCTGCAATGAGTGCAGGACCACCGGGTCTAACCACCATTATTTCGCCAGGTTTGTTAAAGTCTTTTACAGTCATCTTACGCTTTTCAAGGGCTTTGATTAAAAATGGAGTCACTACAAAAACCGTAAAGAAAGCAACTACCGATGTAATTATTCCTGGAATTATTAGCTCAGACAATTATCTACCTTTCCGTAATTGAGACTTTATGTTATCTGCAAGTGTTGAACCAATTTTATCAATCTCTGCCAATTTTTTAACAGGAATTGCAGCCAAATCATCAAGGTTTTTGATTCCAGTATTGTATAGTTTTCTTGCACGAATTCTTCCAATACCCTTGATCTTTACAAGGTCAAGAAGCTCCTCACGAATTCCATAGACAATACGCTTTCGAAGTGAATCTAATTCATCAAGTAAATCCGGACGCTCCATCTGCTTTGCAAGCTCCCTCAAGCAATACACTAACCAGTTTGATGTCTCAACCATTCTGTGCATATCTCCTGATTCAATCTTTAGATTATCAGATAATGAGACCTCCGAAGATTCTGTTATCCATGATTGTAGGGCCAATAAACTTCGGTTGCAGTCATACTCAGATATTGGTTCCAATAATTCAGAGGAATGATTTTCAATCATAAGACTAGCAGTCTCATAGTCCTTGTTTCGCAATGCAAATTTTGGGAAAAACTCTTCACTGTTTGATACAAGATGTAAAAATCCAAACGTATGATTTCTTTCTTCTGAAACATTTTCTAATGCTTTTCTAAAGTAGGATGCAGTTAATGGGTCAATGTACAGCTTGGAAACTTTTTTTCCAAAATCAGTTGCAGCATATCTATCACCTTTTTTAATTAAAAATCCCTCGTGAAGTAGATATCTTGTTGCAATATCAATTCCAAATTTCATTGTAGACTTTCTTGATTGTAATCCCCCTAATGTTTGCAAAAAGAATTCAAGAATCTCTTCCTTTTTAATTCCTGGAGTTGTAACAACTACGCTAAGCAGATGAATTCGTAAAGCCTTATCATCTGTAATCTTTGATTCTATTGGTTCAGGTTCTCCACGAATGTAATACTCGATTAATTCATCAGTGTTTGATTTTCCAACGATTATTGCTTCACCAAACTCATCATATTGAGGCCTACCTGCTCGTCCACAAAGCTGTTTGTATTCTAAAACGCTAATTGGCTTGTTTGCTCCAATCTTTGCATTATATCTTGCAATGTTTGATATTACAACTCGTCGTGCAGGAAGATTTACTCCTGCTGCAAGAGTGGGAGTTGAGGAAAGTAATTTGATTCGTCCACTACGAAATTCATTTTCAATTATCTCTCTACAATTTTGATTTAATCCTGCATGGTGAAATGCAACTCCCTTCTTGACTAACTCAGCTAGAGTCTTTACTAGTGCAGTGTTTTCATTATTGCTCAGTATTTTTTTTGATGTCTCCTCTAGAATTTTTTTCTCAGATTCTTGCAGATACCGCGAAATAATTTCAGATGCTTTGGCAGCCAATGATGCAGATCTGGTTCTAGTTTCAGCAAATACCAAGGATTGGCCTCCATCCTTTACAGATGCTGCACCCAAGTCAATAGGTGCACCACGAATGGTTGATTCTACCTCAAAAAATCTCCCATCACCCATAGTCACACTTCCTCCATCATAGACTCCTTCAGATAGTGGAACTGGTCTCCATGAATTTTCAACTAGAGTGCATCCAAGCCATTTTGCAATCTCATCAGCATTAGTTATGGTAGCACTGAGACCTACAATCTGGGGTTTGTTCTCTAAAAGTTTGAGTTTTGTTAGAACCATTTCTAGTGTAGGTCCTCTGTCCTGGTCCCCAATCAAATGGACTTCGTCAGCAATAACTAAACCAACATCATCAATCCATTCAGCACCATGTCTAACTAGTGAGTCCATCTTTTCATTTGTTAGAACCAAGATGTTTCCTTTCTCTAGATTTTGATCAACTGATTCAAAATCTCCAGTGGAGATCATCACCTTTGTTTTACCCATGTTTGAAATCTTTTCAATTTTTTTAAACTCGTTAAATTTTTCAGAAGCAAGTGCACGAAGTGGGCTCAGGTAGATTATTTTTCCATTATTCTCAAGCAGATATTTTATCATTGCAAGTGTTGCAATCAGAGTTTTTCCACTGGCAGTTGGTGCAGAAACTAGAATGCTCTTTCCATCTAAGAGACCTGCCTTGATCGTATCTGATTGGGGAGGGTAAAGCTCCTTGAATCCTTGTTCCTTGAAAAAATCAATTATTGGTTTTGGAAAATCTAGCTCTGATATCTTCATACTCGGTTATAGTGACCGGGTTTTGATTCATAAATAGATGCTTCGCGAAGCATTCTTCTAATGTAGTTTCTTGCTTCCTCCTCGGTAAATTTACCTGATTTTTCAAGCTCCTTTACAAAGAGTTTTTCTTCTACTGCTGTCTTGTTTTCGCCTTCCAAGGATTTTAGAACATCCATGAAGAGTTGCATCTTTGATACTTCACTTCTTGGTCTTCCTTGTAACACACCTAGATCAACTTTACCGGTGTTTACATCTACCCCAGCATCTTGAAGCATGCTTTGAATTAGGAAGATTGCTCTTTCTGCATCTTCGCCGTCGGCTTGATCTTTCATTAATAGTCTAGCTCGTGCAGTAGTCAAACGAATTAGTCCCTCAAGCTGTCTTGGGGTAACAGTAATCATCTCTTCAGAGTCAACATTTCTCATCTTCATATAGTACTCTAGAATCTTTTCTTCAGCATCTTTAGTTAAAACAGGATCAACTCGCTTAGAGTATGCAAGATATTTTGTCAGGATATCAACATCAATCAGAGAGCGATTCTCAACACCTGTAGGAGTGTGAAGATCAATGATATGTTGTGCAATGGTACGATCCCTTTCTTTTGATGGAATGTCTCGTACGACAAATATCAGATCAAATCTTGTCAAAAGAGGAATTGGGAGATTTACATTTTCAGTGATATTTTTGAATGGATCATATTTTCCATACATTGGGTTTGCAGCTGCAAGAATTGAAGTTCTAGCATTTAGTGTTGCAACGATTCCTCCTTTTGCAATGCTTGCAGATTGTTGTTCCATGACTTCATGTAGTGCACTGCGGTCCTCAGGTTTCATCTTATCAAACTCATCAATGCATACTAGTCCTTGGTCTCCAAGTACAACTGCTCCTGCCTCTAACATCATAATTCCACTCTTGTCTCTAACAACTGCTGCAGTAAGACCTGCTGCAGTAGAACCTCTACCGGAGGTGTAAAGACCTCTTGGTGCAATTCTAGCACAGAATTTTAGCATCTCACTTTTTGCAGTACCTGGATCTCCGACCAAAAATACGTTAATGTCACCACGAATCTTACTTCCATCACCTAGTAGTCTTTGAGTAGAGCCAACTACTAGAAGCAAGATTGCTTCTTTGATAAGCATCTGACCCTGAATGTGGGGGGCAAAAGAGTCCACTAGTCTTTGATAGATATCAGGATTTCTTGCCAAAGATTTGATAATTTTTTCTTCTTCTGGTGAAATCTCTTCTCTTTCTGATTTTCTAGAGGTCTTTGAGCCACGGCCTCCAAGAAATTCAATGTTGTTACCATCAATTCTTAATCTATACAAACCACTGTTTACCTTGCTTACTCCAGCAATTGGTTCTTGCTCAATTCTAACAATTCCAGTAAGGATGATTCTATCACCAGGTCTTGCGTTATCAACCAGGTCTTGCTTTATTGCCACATCAATATAGTGAGGAAGCTGACCAGGTGGAAGGTCTTCAGGAAGTTCTTGTAATCTTAAGATTTGAAAGTCTATGAATTTGCTAGTTTCAGGTTCAATGTCAAGTTCTCTATGTGTACACTTGGGGTCACTGCATTTGTTTGGAGTATTAACACTCATTCCTTTTAGTAGAATGATTTGTGTAAGGTGACCATCTGGACATTTGTAGATTAATTCTCTTGCAAGTGGCTTTACTTCGGAGGACCTAACTACCATTCCTGAGACACTTGTCATTCTGTTAATTACTTCGGCATTGATTTGTCTAAGGCTACGCTGAACTGGATAGTTTACAATACGTGCCCTAATGTCATCTTTTATCTTTTCAGCATATTTTGAAAATCTTTCTTGAAGTATTTCCTTTATTGCGCGAGCAAATGCAGATAGAATTTGATCTGGATGCTCATTGAACCTTGAATCAATTTCTGGAAAAGAGACAAGATCGTTGTAATCAATTACGATAAATTTGGAATTCTTTGGCATCATGCCATCAATCTGTTCTACATACTTGAAAGAGCCAGATTTGTCTTTGAATTGTACAAGAAATGACTTTACCATGTCTGCTAGTGCAGATTCTGTCATCTGTTGAGTTTCCATCGTCAATTCAAATCACCTAAAATTTGTTTTGTGAATTCTTCGCTGATATTATGCAGGTTATTATAGAATTCCCTCTCCTCGACTGTCATCTTTTTTGCAAGATCAGCAGTCAGCTTAGAAGAATCTGCCAAATGAATAATTTTTCCGTGTCTTTTTCTAACAAGTGTGTTTAGCATACTTTGAACTTTGTCAAAGTCTGATTCGTTTAGTCTTTTCATGTATGCCTTTAGCTTTATGTAAAAATGTGGTTCTAGTGTAGAAATCTCAAATGCTCCCTGAACATTTTCTTTAACAATTGCTTGTTTTAGCTCAACTACCATGTCAGTATCTTGAATTTGGCCTAGCTTCTCTTTCTCCAACACAGATGCAACCCATCGTGGAATGTTGAGCATCTCGCCTTGATTTCCAGTAACGTTTACTCCAGCCACATCAAGTTTTAGATCTTGCAATAGGCTGACCTTTACGTCCTCTAGCTCAAAGGAGGTCCTGTGCACCTTTTCAAGGGATGCTGTGTTCATGAGATCAATTTATCCCGGTTTGAACTTGATGTATCGGATCGATCAATTCTGTTTACCAAAAGGTCAGATCAATTGATCCTGTATAAATCGTTTTTATGCGGGTAAGAAAATCATCAGATCGATGGCTAGTTCTCATTTTATGTGGGTGGAAAAATACAGGCCAACAAAGCTATCTGAGATAGTAGATCAAAAAGAGATCATCGGTAGTCTTACTTCTCTTTTAAAAAATCAAGATGAGATGCCACATTTGCTATTTTCAGGATCTGCAGGTATTGGCAAGACCACTGCAGCAGTCTGTATATCACGACAAATTTTGGGAGAGCATTGGAAGGATTACACACTTGAGCTAAATGCCTCAGATGAGCGCGGCATAAACATGGTAAGAGATAGGGTTAAAAAATTCTCAAGATTTGCAGGATTGGATTCTCAGATCCCATTTAAGATAATTATCTTGGATGAGGCAGACGAGATGACATCAGATGCCCAGACTGCATTGCGCAGAATCATTGAAGATACTGCAAAATATTGTAGATTTATTCTAATTGCAAATAATATCTCAAAGATTATTGCACCGATTCAAAGTAGGTGTGCAGTATTCAAATTTACATCAATTCCAGAAAAAGACGTAATTGATCATCTAAAGGTTATAGCAAAGAAAGAAAAGCTAAAGGCAGACGAAAAGGGTCTAAAGGCAATTTGTGATTATGCAGAAGGAGACATGAGACATTCAATTAACTTGTTGCAGGCAGCTGCTAGTTTGGGTGATATTACTGAGGAGCATGTAAAGGGTGCTGCTGGACTTTCAAAGACAAAAGATGTCAGTGACATTCTAAAGCTTGCATTGGATGGAAAGATTTCAGAGGCAAGAGACAAGATGGTAGAGCTTGTGAAAGTATATGGCATGTCAGAATCAGATTTTCTAAAGTACATTAACGCTGCAGTCTTTAAGACAAAGAATGACAATCTAGGTGAAATTCTTGAGGTAATTGCAAAATATGATTATCGATTACTTATGGGATCTAATCCAGAGATCCAATTGTCAGCACTTTTGGCTGAGCTTAGCAAGTTTGGAAAAAAGTAAGCGCAGAGAGAGGGATTTGAACCCCCGGGTGATTGCTCACACAGGCTCTCAAGGCCCGCGCCCTACCGAGCTAGGCGACCTCTGCGAACTTCGATGATAACAACTGATTAAAATTTGTTAAGAACGCATAACGTAACAGTAGATCAAAAAGAAAGAAAGAAAGATGTTGTTTTAGTCGTGTGCGTGTGGATTAGCAGTTCCTGCTTCCATCTTGACGAAGGTTCCAGCTGCTTTCTCATGTGCTTCCAAGTTAGATTGATCAACTTTGATAGCTTGAGGAGGACAGACTGAGACGCAAGCCATACACCAGATACAATCATGTTCTCTGATTGGATCTGCTTTGTCAGTGTAATCCTTACGTTCTTCTTTTACAGAACTTCCAGTACCCTCAAAAGTTTCACCAATGACTTTGTTGGCTGGAATATCTTTTTCAGTTCTGTACCATTGGAAAACTTGTACTGGGCAGGCTTCGATGCAAGCACCGTCTGCTACACAAGAATCCCAATCGACTGCGACCATTGTTCCGCTGACACCTAGTGGCTGAAATTTTTCACCACGGGCCTTGTAAGCTGCTTGAACTTCCTCGTTAGATGAAGTTTCTGCGTCGCCTCTACCTGGACCCCACATGAAGTGAAAGTGTTCACCGTCTGCGTGATTAATTTTTCCGATTGGCTTTAGACCTTCTGGAAAATTTTCTGCAATTGGCATGATACACTTTTTGTCAAATAATATTTAAACCTAGACAAACTTAGTCGCCACTAAATTTTCAGATCGCTGAAAATCAGAAATTATAACACCGTTTTTTCCTTACGTTCATATCTTTTTAGAAGATGTCTGATTTGTTGGATATTTACAAATACGATATTTATCGTGGCCCAAACATTGGAATTTACACCAAGACAAATGACAGTTTTGTCTTTTTACCAAATGGGTTTACAAAAGAAAAATCAGATACGCTTGCAAAATATTTGAAAACAGAAGTTCTAATCACATCAATTGCAAACACAAGATTGATTGGAATTATGATGGCATTAAACAATAATGGAATTCTTTTACCTAGTACAGCATCAGAGCATGAGCTGCAATTTTTGAAAAAAGAGACAGGACTTAATGTAGAAATTTTAGATACAAAACATAATGCATTGGGAAACATGATTGCAACAAATGATTCAGGTGCAATTGTTTCACCATCTATACCAAAAGAGTCTTTGAAAAAAATTCAAGATGTGTTAGGAGTAGAAGTTTTACAAAAAAGAGTGGCAGGATATCACCAAGTCGGTGCGATGTTGGTATCAACTAGTCATGGTGGCATCATTCATCCAGAAACAGATGATGAGGACATTAGAATAATATCAAATGTGTTAAAGACAGAGATAGAGCCTGCAACTATTAATGGAGGAATTCCATTTGTGGGTTCCGGCGTTCTAGCAAATAACAATTCAGTCGTAGTCGGTTCATTTACCAGTGGGCCTGAAATAATGATGCTCACAAGAGCATTTCAAAGTTGAAGAAAAGATTTTGGATTCGATACTAATTCATCTAGATTAATTTTAGATTCATTTCCATCTTTCATATTACGTAGTACAATTTTTTTCTCTGCAAATTCGGCAGGTGCGACAATAATACTAAACATGGATTCAGATGCTGCATCCATCTGTTTTTTTAGCTGTCGGCCAACAAGATCCACAAGTGTAGGAATTTTTGCTTGTCGTAGTTTTGATGCAAGATTCATTGCATGAGGGAGCATCTCATCATTTACATATAAAACCGAAACTCTGGGTGGATTTTGTTTATTTTCAATTCCTTGATCCTTCATAGTGAGAATTATTCTCTCCACACCTCCTGCAACACCAGTTGCACCAATATCATTTCTTCCAAATGCTTCCGTTAATGCATCGTATCTTCCTCCACCTGCCAATGCACCAAGATCTGAAGAGTCATCAAATACTTCAAAGACAGTACCGGAGTAATAATCCAGTCCGCGAACTATTCCAAAATTAATTCTAATATTTGATATCCCTCTATTGTGTAAAGAATTCCACAGTCGCTTAAGATAATCCCATGATTCAATAGAGGAGACGTCTATTTTTTTCTCAATCTCTTCAGGGTTACCCTTGATACTGGCAAAATCAAGTAGTTTTTGAGTAAATTGATGACCAAGGGATTCTTCGTATTCTTTGATTAGTTCATCACGGGATTTTTTTGCTACTTTGTCAATCAGTCTAAAGGAATCAGCAAGAATTTTGTCATCAACAAATGAGGATTTTGTTTGAGGTGTTTTTCTAACAAAAGATTCTACAAGCTTTCTATGATTAATTTCAATGACAATGTTTTTGAGTCCTAGTTTTTCAAAAAGTCTTGAAGTAAATTCTATTACTTCAGATTCAGATTCTAAGCTTGGTTTGCCAAATAATTCAATGTTCCATTGGTGAAAGAATCGATATCGTCCTTTTTGGGGTTCATCATAACGCCATACTCCTCCAAAGGAGCCAAGTTTTGCAGGAAGTTTCAATGATTTTTGTGATGCAACGTACCTTGTCAGTCCCACGGTGAAGTCAAACCGTAATGCAATCTCACGTTCCCCTTTGTCTTTGAAAAAATAAATCTCTTCACGAATAGCTGGACCAGACTTTGCCTCCAATGTGGAAAGGGATTCGATTGGAGATGGATCCATTAGTGAAAAACCGAAAATTTTTGCAGTTTCTATGAATTTTTCTCTTACATATTCTATTTGGGATAGTTCTTCAGGATCAAAGTCCTTCATACCTCGAGGTAGTTCCAAGTTATCATGTCATTTCATGATTATGATTTAAGACTTTGCTGTAATGTAATTTTCAATTCATTTGAGAAGATTTAACTCTGCCATGGTAATCTCACCAGATATTCTTACCTGTAGGTCATTGGCATCATGGAAAGTAATATTCTCATTTGGATTGTCAATTTTTTGCTTAATATCTAATATGTGTTCATCTACTTGACTCTGAATTTCATATAATGCTTTGAGATATTTCTCATCATCAATCTCACCCATGTAATATTGATTCATCTGCTTCTCTAGGCTTCTCTGAAGTTTGTAATTATCATCTGCTAGTTGTTTTTTTACTTCTAATACTTCATCATATGTGGTAGAGTCATAAAGAAAAACAAACAGCACAGAGCCTACTGCTGTCAGAATTAGTAGCATTAATGATACAGGGATCATTAAACAATTTTTGAGATAAACTCCATTTAAGAAACTAGATGTCCAGAATATACAGAATGGGTTGAGAGGCTAATCTACAATCATTTTCTTAATCAGTAATGAGCCAACTAATCCAAATATGGCACCTGGAACCATGGTTAATCCCCAGTATTGAAAAACAAGATTAGGATATAGGTGTAAAACATCATAAGCTAATACATCTGGAGACAATTCAAAGAGAAGAAAAGTCATAGTTACCAGAGGAAAACAGTAGACAAAGAACATTGAGCCTATAATTGCTCCAGATATATTTTCAGAGTATCTTATTCTCTTTTTAATAATAATTTCTGCAATCACTGATGCAATAATTGGTGCAGCGTACAACGGAATGTATTGGTAAAGTAATTCATTTGTAAGAATATCAGAAGTGATGTTTAGAAGAACTAGAGATATAATGGATAAAATCCCTGCCCCAAATCCAACAAATCTTACCGCAGAAAGAAATATCATAGAACCGACAAGTGGCAGCCCAAAAGATAATCCAACTGCGACGTATGGATCTGGATTAAAGTTGTGAGTATCCCCTTCAGAAATTGGAAGAGTAAACATGAAATTAAATGAAATTGAAATAAACCAAAAAACTCCAAAGGAAACCGGTAGAATAATTTTATAAAAATTGACGTTTCCACCAAAATGTATTTTCATTCTGGTAATTCCTATAACAGAACCTAATGCAACCATCATCATTCCAAGCAAAATGACAATATGAGTAGGACTAAGAAGTCCATCTATACCAAATGCCTCATGCCAGTAAAAATCTCCAGGTCCTGCAATCAATTGCAAAACAGCACCGATGATAATCATTTTTAGACCTAGTGAAACAGAGTTTTGTCGTATCTCTTTATTAAAAAATAAAATTCCTAATCCTAGAACTGCACCAATTACACTAACTCCGACTCCAGAATACAAAATCAAATGAGATGGAGTAAAGAAGGTATCTGGAATGTTTAGAAGATGAGAGGTAACATCCCAGCTGCCACCCCATATTGCTATGACAGAGCCAGACATGGCAATTAGAAACGAAATTAAAAGTAGATTTTGAGATTTAGAGTATTCTAGATTTCTAGATTCCATATTTTTACGCCTTTAAAGATCTGATTTAAGACTTGGGATTTGATTACATCATCCATCTTCCTATCTATTAATACTGCATAGTATTTTGAAAAGTAGTTGAGCTACAAATTCCTTGAACATGCAACAGATGCAATCATTGAAGTGACTGCCCAAAATTTGAATGAGGCATTTACTCAAGCAGGATTGGCAGTAGTCGACACTACACTAGATATAAAATCTGTTAAAGAAGAAGAGGAAAGATACATAGCTGTAGCTGGCTCCACCCTAGATTATCTCTTATTTGATTGGCTTGAGGCAGTAATTTACCAATTAATTACCGAAGGATTTGCAATCTGCAGATTTTCTGTAAAGATTACAAAAGAAGAATCATACACCCTAGAAGCGACAGTGTATGGAGAACAGATTGATTTGAAGAAGCATCACTTCAAAGTAGAGATAAAGGCACCAACATTTCATGAAATGGAAATAAAGCAAAATGATGAGATATACATGAAATTTTTGCTAGACCTGTAGATTATTTTATAATGGAATACGTTGTCCAAAATACATGGAAGATGAAGAGTTAGAGAAGATAAAGCAAAGAAAACTTCAAGAGATGATTTCTGCTCAAAAAGAGATGCAAGAACAATCTCAGGTAAGTGTTTTGGAATTAGATTCTACAAATTTTGATAGCACTATTGCTTCAAATAATCTTGTTTTGGTAGATTTTTGGGCCGAATGGTGTGGTCCATGCAAAATAATGCATCCAGTTTTTGAGAGAATGGCAAAAAAATATCGTGAAATTAAATTTGTTAGAGTTAATGTTGATTCAAACCAGCCTATTGCCCAGAAATTTGGTGTTCAGGCAATTCCAACTTTTATTATGTTTCAGGGAGGCCAAGAGGCAAAGCGCATGATGGGAGCAGTTGGTGAGCCTGGAATACACATGATTGCAAAAAAATTCTTAAGCATTAATTAAAAATCAGACAAATTCATCTGAAGTATCTACTTTTGTTGTAGAACTATACGTGTCTGGTTTACTTTCTTTAGCTTTGATAATTAAGAATAAACCATATGATTCATAGAAAATGGCTAATTTTGAGCAATCTTGGTCAAAACCACAATCACCCGGAATGGCTGATCAAATTCGTGGAACGATCAAAAAAGAAGGTCCGTTGAAGCCCAAAGTAGAAAATGCAATGAGAAAGATGTCTCAACCAATTGCAAAATTGGATTACATGTCAAATAAATTGGCAGAAAAAGACTCTAAACTTTTCAAACGCATTGTTGAGGCAAGACAGAGACATGATTTAGGGATGGCAAGAGCACTTGCAAACGAACTTGTCGAATTGAGAAAAAACGAGAAGAAAGTTAGCGGTATGCGTGTCGCTCTAGAACAAGTACAGCTTAGATTAACTACAGTAAACGAAGTTGGAGATGTTGTTGCATCATTACAGCCAGCATTAGAAACAATGCGTGTAATGGGCCCAGCTCTTGCAAAATTCATGCCAGAAGCAAGTGCAGAATTTGAATCAATGGGAAGTGCATTAGGCGGCATGATGTCCAATACATTTGAAGGATCATTTGATTCTGATGTTGGAACGTCAGCTGATACAGATGCAATATTGAGTGAGGCTTCTGCAGTTGCAGGTGCACAGATTGGTGAAAAATTCCCATCTGTACCGACTTCAATTCGTTCATCACTAGATGAATCATCTGCTGAAAGCTACTAAGAATTACTTTTTTTATTTTTTATATTCTAAAAAATCTCTAATGATATTGATTACCATGATGAAAACAATGCCTTTGCAAAGCTTTCTGCTCTTGAAAATCTAGAGTTTATCTCTTGCCAATCTACAACATTCCACCAGGCAGCAATATAGTCAGGTCTTTTGTTTTGATATTTTAGATAATACGCATGCTCCCATACATCCAATCCCAAAAGTGGAACAAGTTGCTCTATTACAGGGTTATCCTGATTTTCCATTGCTTTGTATTCAACATTTTTTGATTTTGGATTGTAAACAAGCCAGCCCCATCCACTTCCCTGGATTGTTGCAGTTTTATTAGAAAATTCTTCTTTGAATTTATCAAAACTTCCAAATGATTTGTCTATTGATTTTGCAATATTTCCATCTGGTTTTCCCCCTGCACCTGGTGCCATACTCTTCCAAAACATTTCGTGGTTAACATAACCACCACCATGAAAGTTTATCTTTCCGCGAATTTCTGGCTTAACTTGATCCAAATCAGCAAGTATTTTGATTACTCCTTGATCTTGATTTTCTTCAGACATGTCTTCCCAAGCATCATTTAATCCATTGGTGTAAGCCTGATGATGCTTTGTATGATGAATCTCCATAGTCTGAGCATCCAAATGAGGCTCTAGTGCATCATACGCATAAGGCATCTTTGGAAGCTTGTGTTCAACCACGATGATAATACGTCATACTTTGTTTTAAACCCGTTGAGAACAAAAAAGTATAGAATGTTTCTAGCTAATTGCAGTTTTGGGCTGTTCCCGCACTACAAATCCTCCTTCTGTATATTCAGGAGGAGGAATCTTCTTTGCACCGCCTAGACCAAGTGTCGTAATAATTACTGATGCCATGATTATTGTAAATACTATCTGCGGATAGGCCTCAGCATTAGGAAGACCCATAGTTAGAGGAAATGTTGCCAAGACTGCTGCTGCCAATCCACGTGGGATCATTATTGTAGTCACTTTCTTGTCAAGCTTTGAGAAGGAATTTGTTAGAGTCATCTTACTTAGAATAACTCTACCAATGTAAATTGCTACAGTTGCAATTATTCCAAATATGACATATTCTATATTTCCAAAGCTTGCTAATAGTCCTACAAAGACAAAGAAGAATGTTCTAACCAGGAATGTCAATTGATTATGCATGGAATCATTTGTGTCAATGTGTGGCATTTTGAATCGGAATAATTTTGCAAAACGATGCTTGTTTCCCACCATCAGGCCAAACACTAGTGCCGTTAATGCTCCAGATTCTCCATAATGATTTGCAAAGAAGTATAGTACAAACAAAATGCCCAAAGTAAGCATGTAAACGTGTTGACCTTTCATGAATTTGCTTGAAAGATACATCCAAGGCAATCCAACTCCTAGACCAAGGACTAATCCCACTGCAATTGAGCTTCCTATTGTATCACCAAGGGTTTGCATATCCAGCGTTCCAACAACTATTGCTCCAAACATTACAAATGCAACAATAGTGGCCAAGATGTCAGTAAGGGCAGATTCAAAACTTAGTAGAGATTTTGCTTTATCAGAGATCTTAAGATTTCTAACCAAGCCAAACACAATTGCAGAGCTGCTTCCACCAACAATAGAGCCAAGCAAAATGCTATCAAGCCATTCCCATCCAAATCCAAAGTGAGCTAAGGCAGCTACAATTCCTACAGATATTGCAAAACCTACAACGGATAATATTACTGCAAAATGCGCAGTCTTTGCCATACTCTTAAGATCAAGATTTAGACCTCCATCAAACATGATGATGATTAATGCAATGGCAGCAAAGTAGGGAACAATTTCAATTACTACATCAGGTTGGATTAATCCCAAAACGGGTCCTATGACAACGCCCAGAATCATCAAGAATGCAACATCTGGAATTCCTGTTTTTTTGAAAAATGCCTCACCTGAGACTCCTAGAAATATTGTCACACCTGCAGCAAGTAGTAAAACCGGGGCTGAAACGATAGAATCAGAAGCAAGAGAATGAACTATATTATTTATCCAATCTATTGCAGGTCCAATTACGGCAGTGCCAGATGATTCACCAGATGTGGGAAAAATACCACTAAGGTCTATTGAAAAATTACTGCCATCAATTTGTGGAAGAGATAATCCCCCGACATACTGATTAAGGATCTCTAGTATGCTTAGTACAAACTGCATCCGAATCAGTTTTAATTTAAAATTTGACTAATAGCAAACCGTGTCAAGAATATTTGATTCCGATGGGTCAAAAACAGTGCATTTAGTGCTAGGTCATTAGAAGTTCATTAGGCGCTGACGATATTCTAGGATCAGAGATTTTAACTGAGGCTTGTACTCAGAGATGAACTGTTTTACCATTGATTCACTTTCAATGTCTTCCATGTCTAACTGCATATCGTCAGGTAGTTGTGCATTCATAGAGTATAGTACTTTTATTGCATCTATAGGCTGCCCCAGATTCATGGCATAATCAAAGGCACGTTCCATTCTATCAATTACAGTATCAAATTCTTGTAGCGACATAGTGGAAAAATGTTTGATGAGATAAAAAAGGCAGGGTTATGGTATTATCTTGCTTATTTCGTTTAGTAGGTAACTTTTCGAATAAGGTGTGGTTCTTTTAAAAGTAAAATGTCATCATGCCTACTTGCCAAATTAACTCTCTTCAAATTTAGATTCGTTACAACGGTTAGTGCCTCACATCTTGTGCAGAGAAAGGTTTTACCACAAGAGATGTTTTCAGCTATGACATTTTCTTCTAGCCTATCGGATTTGTTACAGGTAGGACACAACCTAGGATCAGAAAGAATCGTAATGATTTCCTTAACGTAAAATGTTCTTGCCAATTTCAATACAGGGTTTTGTCCTACCATTAAGAGTTTACAAAAAGGCAGGCCACAAATTGCTCGCCATCCTATAATATTTCTCTGCCATGATACTATTCATGTCGCTAACAGTTCTAACCTGTTACCCCCAAAAGCCAGACATAGAGTCATTTCCTGGTGGAAGTGAGGCCAAAAACCCTCTTCCAACAGGAGTGAATGAACCTTGGATGGAAGTTGCAGGGTTATCATGGATTTTTCTTGAAGACGATTTCACTTAGAATACTATGAGGAGGTGTTATGATGAATAAAACTAGAAACATAATTCTAACATTGGTGCTTTCCTTAGGTTTGATATTTACTGGTTCTCATGTTACTGAAGCATATGCACTATCCACAGCAAAATATGTCAATACAGATGTTGCAATAAAAACTCAAGCAGATAGAATCAAAGATACTGTAGCAGTCAACAAAAAATTTGAAATGAAAAACATGATTCTTGAGGCAAACTTTGCAAAGTCAAAGGCCGATGCAAAGCTGACGCTAGACAAGGATTTGAAGAAGGCTTCCAGCAATACGGTAAAGATCAAAAAAGCTTATGAGAAATATGATGCAGAAATAACGAAAATCAAAAGCGCCTATGATAAGCAATTCAAACAGCTAAAATTTGATCATTACCAAGATCTTCAAAGTCTAAAAAAGATGTACTCTACCAAAATACAGTACTCCTAATCACTAATTTTTTCAAGTGATTTTTCTCATTTTATAGAAAACGATATTTATCATAAATTATTATACTCATACTAGTGGGTAATGATACGATAAAAATAAGATTCAAACTGAAGGGAGAATCAGAAATTAGAATAGAGACAATATCAAAAAATCAATTTGATAAAATAAAAAAATTACCAATAATGGAATTTTGTGAGATTTTTAAAGAGGACTAGAACGAGATCTCTTTTTCTTGGATTTCTGAAGTATTCAAAAATTCATTCCATTCTTTGTTTTTTGGAAGTTTGATAGTGAATTTTGTTTCTTTACCAACAATACTTGAAACAGAGATGGTTCCTCCGTGTTTTTCAATAATGTTTTTACAGCTTGGCAGTCCCAAGCCGGTTCCTACCTGTCTTGTAGTAAACAAAGGATCAAAGATTTTTGGAATTATTTCTGGTGGAATTCCTGGTCCAGTGTCTTTGACTTCAATTAAGACAAAATCTCCTCTATCAGATATTTCCTTTCCAGTTACAGTTATTGCTCCTTTTTGTCCACCTATAGCTTGAATAGCGTTCATGAACAAGTTTACAAAAACTACTTCGAGTTTTTCTGAATCACAATGAATTGTAATGGATTCTAAAGGAGGATGTATTGTTATGTGTTCTGGTACATGAATCCTGTCTATGCTATCGGAAACTATCTGCGATAAGTAGTGATCTTTCTTTGTCAACGGAGTATTTCTTAGATAATCCAATACGTCTTCAATCTGATGTTGCATTCTATCAATTGCTCTGTTGACTCTAGTCCATTGTGAATTTTCATGTTCATCCATTTTTCCTTCTCGTTTGAGAATTAACATCTCGACAGTGTTTTTTAAAACACTGAGTGGGTTTCTCATATCGTGTGCGATTCTAGCTGTCAGCTCTCCAATTACAGAAAGTCTCTTCATTTGTAGTTCTTCAATAACTTTTTGAGCACTTCGAATATCAGAAATATCACGAATCACAGTGTTGCTTCCAACCAAATTTCCTTTTTCATCATGCAGATTAGATGCTGAAAGTAATCCCGGAAAAGTTGTACCATCACGACGTTGAAAAATCATTTCTTGATTAACTACTTCACCATCATTTTTCCAAAGTTCAAATGATCTTCTAATGTCTGGAATACTATCCTTGGAACAAAAATCAAATATTGATTTGCCAATGACTTCATCTCTTTCATATCCAAATGCTCTTGCATATGGAATATTGCAATCAGTGATTATTCCTTCAAGATTTATTGTTCTATTCAAACCAGGTGACTTTTCATACAAGTCTTGATATTTTTTTACTGCAGATTCATGTAGAGATTGTGATTCCTTTAGGGAATTTACCATTTTATTAAACGATTTAGCTAATGCGCCAATTTCATCATTAGTTGCAGGTAGGTTTACATCAAAATTGCCACTTTGAACCTGAAGTGTCGCCTGTTTGAGATTTTTTATTGGTCTCACAAGGTGGTTAGTAAAAACAAGAGAGCCGCCAATTACAGAGATGAGGATTAAAGATATTGCAGAGGTTAGAATTATTTGTAAATATTGGATTTCATAAAAGGCTTCATCTTTGCTAATTTCAACAACATAGTACCAATCAGTTCCAGAAATAGGAGTAATTGAGCCTACAACATTTTTCCCAAGATAGTTATTGTATCCATCAAGATTCGAAGTTTTTCCTTCTGATAATCCGCTCAAAATTTTTGATTTATCACCTGTTTGTGGATCAATCATTTGAATTTCAAGCTCGGGTCTGTTGTTAATTGAATCAATGAGTTGTTTTGTGGGATTTGGTTTTGATAGCATGAATCCTTCCGAATTAATTACAAATGTATCAACAGTACTATAATCATCGATTAAGCTTTTCAGGCTTGGATTCATTTCAAAAACATTAATTCGAATAGTTAGAATTCCTTCTAAGCCGACTTCCCCACGAATTGGTGCAGAAATGAATAATGTTGGAACTCCAACTTCATAAAATCCATATTCATTTTCGATTGCTCCTTCAGATGGATGAATATCACTTGCAGAGATAATTCCTTGTTTTGCGAGTATGAAGTGTTCTTGTGTATTTAGATTGTAACTAATGGGTTCAATGCCTGTAAAAAATAATATTTTGTTTGTGTGTGGATCAGTAATCATAATTTGAGAGAGCCAATTATAATTGTTAATTAGTACATCGGCTTGTCTTTCCAATACAAATTGAGAATCAAAAAAGTCAGTCGAATGTGGATCAGAAATACGTAATTGCTTTGTATTCAAGATAAAGAGCTGATTTGTGGCAATGTTTTCAGTATTTGACTTTCGCTCATTAATCCATTTTTCAACATTTTGTGCACCAATTCCCGATATAGAGTTTAACTGATTCTTTAAGGAGTTAGTTTCATTGTTTATCTTTTCAACATAGAATGAACCACCGATTAGTGCAATCGGAATTAAGCTTAGAAGTAGCATTAGAGAAATTAATTTTTTTGAGTAGCTAAAAGAACCGAATATCATCATACATCATCCATTTCTACGATCCCAGGATTTGCCCAGTTTCCATCCCATTTCACATACAAATCGTTTAGAAATTCATCCCATTCAGATTTAGAATGATAATCTGGGTATGGAATTGGCCTTATAGGATCTTCTGAGCTTGCAACTATTTTGAATTGCCCATTATCTAGAATCTGACCAATTCGAATTACTTTGGCCAAATGTTGGTTAGTTGGATCTATGCCAACTGTTCCCTCAGGTGCAGATAAGGTAAGGCCCTTTATTGCATTTCGAACATTATGTAAACTCGTTGTTTCTGCCTTTTCAACGGCCTTTGCATAAAGGAAGATTCCATTGTATGCAGCCTCCATTGGATCATCCGTTACACGGTCTTGTCCATATTCATTCTTGAAGCTTGTAACAAAATCCCTATTTGATTCATTTTCTAAACTTTGAAAATAATTCCATGAAGCATAATCCCCTTTGACATATTCAGCTCCAATGTGTCGTATTTCGTCTTCCGCAATACTAAATGAAATTGTTGGAATGTTTTCAGAAGTTAAACCGTTATTTCGTAAGGTTTTAAAAAAATAGACATTACTATCCCCATTAATTGTATTTAATATGACGCTTGGATTGGTTGTAGAAATTTTTTCAATGACATCATCAAAGTTTTTTTCTCCCAGTAGTTTGTATTCTTCTCCAACAACTTCTCCACCAAGTTTCTCAATCTGATGTTTAATTATCTCATTTGCACTTCTTGGAAAGACATAATCAGAGCCAACCAAGAAAAATCTTTCTCCCAAGTTTTGGTGTGCCCAAATTACTGCAGGTATAACTTGTTGATTTGGTGCTGCACCTGTATAAACAATGTTTGGTGATTGTTCAAGTCCTTCATATTGTACTGGATAAAACAAAAGGTGATCATATTTTTCAATTACAGGAAGCATTGTTTTTCTGCTTGCAGATGTCCAACCACCAAAAATTACATCGACTTCTTCTTGTACAATGAGATGTTCTGCTTGATTGGCAAACGTATTCCAATCGGATTGTCCATCTAAAACTATAGGAGTGACTTTTCTTCCAAGAATTCCACCCCGATCATTGAGTTGTTTTATTGCTAACAGTGTAGAATCAACAACTGGTTTTTCACTAATTGCCATGGTTCCTGTTAAGGAATGAATGATTCCAATCTTTATTGGATCATCTTCAATAATTGGAACACTGTATGACTTTGGCTGATATTCGATTAGTGTTTCTTGGAAATACTGTTCATTGTTTAAATTGTAAAGTGACAATGCAGTTGCTGCAAGGATGAATACTCCAATAATGGCAATTGTTGCAAGAACTTTATCCATAGTAAAAAATGGCTTGTTTCTAAGAAATAATTTGTTTGTTTGAATCAAACATACCTACTAGATTTAGATTTTTTATTGAGATAGGACATGAGGGGGAGTCTTTTGCCCCCTCATGTAATAACATGACTTGATATGTATGCTATAATCAAATGATATTTTACCATACCAATCCTTTTGCGGTATGCCTAAACTTCTTTCTCTTTAGGAAAAACTATCTTCAATAATTCAGTAGGAGAGTCAATGACATGTTCGGGATTTTCTTTTATCAAGGCTTCCTTGGTATTGTATCCCCAGGCCACTCCAATAGTGTGTATCTTTGACTTTTTTCCAGCAGTAATATCCCTGACTTCATCGCCTACAAAGAATACTTGATTAGGGTTCAATTTTTTATCATGAAGAATTTTTTTGATAATTTTGTGTTTGCCAAAAACGCTTGGACCCGAATAAAAGAAATCAAAGATATCCAAGTTATTACCTTGTAGAAATTTTTGAACATTTGATTCAACGTTGGTAGTAAGGATGCCTATCTTACATCCCCGCTTTTTTAATTCCAATAGAGGTTCACGAAGCTCTAAAGGAGGTTTCAGATAGGCTATTTGATTATTGATCTCCTTTCTTGTTTTTCTTACAACAAAAGGTAGTTTAATCAAAGATATTCCAAGATGTCGAAGAATTTTTCTGGGTCGTTTTCCACGTAGATATTCAATTTCATCATCTTTAATTTTCTTAAAATGAAACTCGTCGGATAATTTGTTTAATATCTTGATTATTACATCAAGGGTATCAGCTATAGTTCCATCAAAATCAAAGATTACAGTTGGATTTGACAATTCTTAGGCCCCAGTCTCCCTGAATAAATGTCAACAGATTTGTGTATTAAAAGTGGATGGCTTGAGAATTATTGAGTCCATCCAAAACTAATCAGTCTGGATATACTATTTGGTTTTACGCATGCAGGCTCATTGCTTGGAGTAAAAATGAGTTCAAGTCCTTCCCTACAAACAACGTCTTCAGGTTCTACACCGGCATCAATTTGTTTTAAGGGAGGTAGATTAGAGTATACCTCGTCTTCATGTTCTGATTGTACAGATGGAATTCCTGAAAGTTCTTCAAATTCGTAAATTATTGCATCTAAAATATTTTCAACATCTGATGGATCTGCATTCGAATCAAAGTGTTCCCATGCCTCAGAATATAATTGGTTTAATCGAGAAGAGTCAATTGGATCCAAAGTATCTGCCATGTCATCAAAAATTTGTTGTGAGCGCCAAACAAAGGATGAGCCGTCTTGGAATTCAGCCATTTCCTTAATAGTTCCATCCTCTACTGCTTCGTGGTATTCTACCTTTGCAGTTTCTAGCAAGCCATTGATTAATTGCATTTTAAATTCTGATTCTTGAGAAAGTTCTTGACCAACAACAAGGTCTCGTGCTTCTTGGATGATTTCTTTTGCCTCATCAATTGCAATTTGTGCATCTTCACGAGTGACATCAGTATTTGCTTTGTTTTGCAAATCCATTAGTGTCTCTTGTAGCTTTGCATCAAAGTCAGGATTTTCAGACAGATGTTCTTGCATTGTATCATATAATTCAGATATTGGGTGAGTGGCATGAACTAAAGCTAACTTTGAGTTTTTTTCATCCAAGTTTAACTCAAGTGCCCAGAAATGTCCCAGGGTTTCTTCTAATGTTCCTGCAAATTCAAATTTTGCATCTCTATCAGAATCTCCGAAAGCAGAAGGTATTGTAATTAATAATAACAATGGAATAGTTAAGAGAAATTTCATTACGACATTGAATTTACGGTTTAATTTAAAATGTTTTTGTTACTTTAGACTAGTATTCTATCATCCTAGAATGACTCTAGTCGTAATAATTTACAATATCTAAGATATGTTTTGCATCTAATGATTCAGCAGTAATTTCATTTGATTCCAAGTTAACATTCCATACAAATTCCCTAGATTCCTTATACGTATCAAAGGTAAGAGTAACATCGAAATTATTCTCTCCCTCTGAAGGCATCACGCTAAAGGAGATCTTTGTGTCTTTTTTATCATAGATTTTTTCATCTGAGTAATCATCATCAATCTGTTGTTTTAGTGCATCAATCACTGTCAGTCCCTTTTGATTTGGTCCATTATATGACATCACAGTCCTAAATGCCTGCTCTTCGTTTTGTGGTAAATTTTCTGGATAGAATTTTTCTAAATTGCTTTGTGTTAGCTCTGGAACTACAAAGATAACAAACAATCCAATTAATCCAAGATAGATAGGAGCACGCTTTTTTAGAAATTCTTTGAATGATTGTTTTTTTGGTTGCTCTTTATCCTTGACCATATGATACTCCCAAATAGTAGTAATTAGAACATTTCTAGATTGTACCTAAATATTACAATAATTTAATGAGGATCTGATGACTAGTTCAAAATTTCTAGAAGATGAGAAATACATCAATCTAGAGACATACAAAAAAGATGAAACTCCTGTGAAGACTCCCGTATGGTTTGTAGTAGATGGAGAAAAACTGTATGTAATCACAAGAGAATCTACTGGCAAGGTCAAGCGCTTGGCAAATAATCCGAAAATAAAATTAGCAGCATGCTCATTTAGTGGAAACGTTCATGGGGATTGGTTTTCTGGAGTTGCTACTTTAATTGGAGGAAAAGAAGCAGAAAATGCAGTAAAACTACGTAAGAAGAAATACGGATTCAAGGCATTATTGGCAGGATTTATGACAAAGGCAAAGGGCGAGCTTGTGGTTTATTCCATTGTGTTAGAGTAAAGCCTATCAAGTGACTTTCCCTTTGCATCAAATTGATTCTGAACTGATTCTGTTGCATTGCCAAATTGTATGTTGGCCTGATTATTTACGGCAATAATTTGCTCTCGATGGGATATTGCCTTTCGTTGGAATGCTTGAGTTGCCTCATAACTGGTGCCTCCATTTTTTAGCACTTGCTCTTTAGCAGCCTTGCCCTGGTTTGTTAATTGTTGGGTAAAATCAAACTGGGCCCAAAAAATACCCTGAACTGATTCGTCAACTCCTTTAACAAAACTAGCAAATGCATTTTGTGGTTGGTATGCAAGATTTTCAGAAGCAAATCGTCCAAGATCTTTTTCCAAGGATTGTTTTGCTAGCATTCTTTGGGCATTGATGAATTCTTCATTGGTTGATTTTGAGAATTGTTCTGCTTGGTTTTTCATAATCTCTGTTTGCTCTAAAATGAATTTTGATACAGGATTGCTTGTAATTCCATCTCCGATAGCAGTAGGAATCTGCTGTATTGGCTCTAGAATTTGTACGGGATTGTTAATATCAATATTAACCGAAGATGATACCGAAGTAAACCCTTGTTTAGATGCAGTGATAGTAACTTTATGGATTCCAATCTCAGATATTTTGTCTAGTTTAACAAGAAAACTTCCATTATGATCAGTTTTTGCTGTCTTTACTCCTTTAGAAGAAGCTATAGAGATTGTAACATCAGATAGTCGGTTTTTTGATGCATCCATGACTGTTCCTACAATTGCTGGGTTTGTGCTTGTAGTGAAGGATGATTGTGAGGCCTTAGCATGAACTGACATGGTACTGCTCTGAGCGCTAGCCATAGGCATTAGCATTACAAACGCAACTAACACTAAACCTAGATAGACTGATTTCATGGATGTCGCTTTCAGAGTCTTTGCTTAAGGCTGGAAATCTAAGTTTTTGATCAAATTGTTGTAAAGATTTAAACTAAATTTTAATCGTTTTGTTTAATTAAAAAATCATAGAACAGGATTTCATTCATGATTTTTTGGAAGTTTGATTTTGAAAGTTGTTCCAACTCCTAATTCAGATGAAACTGAGATTGAGCCTCCATGATTTTCAATTATGGATTTACAACTTGGTAGGCCTAATCCTGTTCCATGACTTTTTGTAGTAAATAGTGGGTCAAAAATTTGATTTTTTGTCACAGAGTCCATACCAGGACCGTCATCTTCGATTTCTACTATTACAAAATCTTTTTTAGAGTCATCTATTCGTATTTGAATACGTCCTTTGTTTTTTAATGCGTGAATTGCATTTGAGATCATATTGACAAAAACAATTTCGAGTTTTTCGTTATCACAAAGAATTTTTTGATCATTGGTTGGTAATTTAATTACTATTTCATCAGGAATATCTAAGCGTTCTATCGAATCTTGTATTATCATACACAGTGAATAAAGATTTTTTTCCAAAATTGATGGTCTGACAAAATTTAGAACATCTTCAATCTGATGATTCATTCTTAGTATTGAGCGTTCCATTCTATCAAGAATTTCTTGTACTTTTGGATTTTCGTTATTTTCTAATTCAATTTTTAAAATTTCATTGGAGTTTTTAATGATTGAAAGAGGATTTCGTAAATCATGGTTTATTCTTGCTGCAAGAGTTCCAACTATGGCAAGTTTTTCTGTTTTTAATTGTTTAGAGGTATCAGCTTTCATGAAGTGCATTATTCCTACAGTTATACCAGCAAAGGATAGGAGATTCAATGAAAGAAACATTAGAAATAGATTTTGAGAGTCATAGATTTTTTTATGATATGCTGAGGAAAACTGTTCTATCTGTCGAAATTTAGATTCATTAACTTGGTTAATACCTTGTGGAACAGAAGAAATATTGTTGTTATCAGAATTTATGTTTTCAGATATATGATTTGATATGATTTGATAGCTAAAGAAGATTATCGATAATTGAATAATCAATAATGAGACAATTTTGATATTTATTTTCAATGTTGATAGATCAATTTTAGAAATAGTAAATGCGTGTATGTTCGAAAATTGAAAATAAATTACCAAATTTGGTAATGAATAGGTTAACCATGAACAATTGATCGTACAGATTTTGGAATACTTTTTCCACCATTTTTCACAATAGAGATTGCTTTCATTAATTCATCCATCTCATATGGTTTGAAAACTATTCCATCGACATCAGATTTGAAGAGTCTTTCTTGAGTTGTTGCATTAGTTGCTGCAGTAACAAAAATTACTTTGGCATTATTATCAAATTCTCTAATTCGTTCCAATGCATAAAATCCATCATATCCGGGCATAACAATATCTAGTAAAACTACTTCGGGTTGAAATTTTGTATACATTTCAACTGCTTCTTTACCGTTTTGAGCTTTTGCTACAACTTTAATTTCCTTCATCTCAAGATATTCGGAAAGAATCTCTCTACTGTCATTATCATCTTCCACTACAATTACCTGAGTTGCCATGTTTCTATGATTTGTTCATATTCTAAAAGATCGTAGGATTTTGATTTGAATAAACAGTTTTTGGAAAATAATGGCTAAGACTTTAGTCATAAATAAGGAAACTTAAGTTACTTTTACGTTCAGTTTTTCTTATTTCTAAAGAGTTGTTTTAGTTTGCTGGTTTTTTGTTTATTGTTTTCTGCCCGCAACGATTCGGCTCTTGGAACCAGATTTTTTTGCTTTCTTTTTTCTTGTTCGTCCAAAATTCTATCAAGATCTTCATCAGCTAGTAATGGCTTTCTGTTTGATGATGGTCTGGGCTCAGACAATGTAAGATGATTTGGTTTGAGGGATTTACTCTCATGCTCGAGTTTTTGAATTTTCTCTAAGAGAAAATCATGCATGTTTTCTAAATATTTTAAATCGGATTTGAATAGTGTTTTATCTTTTTTTATGTAATTCATTATATGCTCTAATCTTCCAGTATCGCCCAATCCTGAATCAAGTAGCTCTTGAGCCTTTATCATAAGGGATTCATCCATGCTACACATTGATTCAAACACAATTTAGGTTTATGAGACAAAATTAATTGAATAAAAAATCAGCTGACATAAGTAAGAAATTTTCATAATGAGGGATCCATCAGTAGGATCTCATTGGAATTGTTCACTAATATCGACATATTTTTCAATTAGTACATGATCCAAAGATCCTCTGGGGGTATTGGTTGTCGTTTACATGTAAAAATTTGTGTTATAGGCACAAGGCTAAGAAGCCAATGGGCAGTCGCTATGGAATAGGGCAGAAAAGATGCAATTATTGTGACACATTCATGAAATGGGAGGGATCATACTGCCCTTGTTGTGGCTCTAGACTCAGATTGCGTCCCCGAAATAGCAAGTACAAACAAAAGTTGATGGAACAAATCTAAATTTCAATTTTGAATTAAACTGCTAAACTAAGATCTGTTTATTTTAAATTTAAAAAATAAACAATTGTAAAGGATTTCAAAAAAATGTGTAAATTCTCATTTAGCATCCTAATTTCATGAAATTAGGAGCGGATAGATAGTTTTGGCAATAGCTTATGTTTTGATTAACTGTGAGCTGGGTTCAGAGGAAGATATCATCAAGCAGTTAAAGGCAATATCAGGAGTAAAAGAAACGCATGGAACATTTGGTGCATATGATATTTTAGTAAAATTAGAATCCGATAATGTTGAAAAGCTAAGAGAGACAATTACTTGGAACATAAGAAAAATTCAAAACATTAGATCAACTCTTACATTAATGGGAGTTTCAGGGCAAGAATAGCATGGCACGTGCATATGTTCTTTTGACTGGAGATATTGGTGCAGAAAAAGACATCATAGCCCAGCTTAGAACAATTGAAAACGTCAAAGAAGTTCACGGAACTTTAGGTCTTTACGATATAATTCTAAAAGTTGAAGCAGATACAGAAGACAAGATAAACAAGACTATAACATCAAAAATTCGTAGTATGAATAAAATTCATTCTACAATTACGTTGATGCGAGTAGAGGGTGGCGAAGAGATCTCTCAGGGTGCAGATAAATTGATGGGCTCTATCTTGGGCAAAAATAAAGCTCAAGCGTATGTCATACTACACACAGACAAAGGACAGGAGTTTTTTGTATTAAGAAATCTAATGAGAATTCCAGAAGTAAAAGAGGGAGATGTAATTTTTGGTCACTATGATGTCATAGGCAAGATAGAAGCAGAGAATCACAAAGATTTGGAAAGAATCATTACAAAGTTTGTTAGAAATTTGCAAAATGTTAGAACGTCAATGACATTAAACGTAATATCAGAACAAGATTAGCGATTATAATTCAGCATACACTTTTTCGCCAACTAGCACACTGTCAATTGCTTTGAGTACTGCGTCTATCTCATATGGTTTGTAAACAATTGCATTTGCATCCATTTTGTATAGTCTATCGCGCGTCTCTCTTGTCTTATCTGCCGTAGCCATTACAATTTTGGCATTTGGATCATGTTTTCTAATATTCTCTAGAGCATAAAATCCGTCAAAATCAGGCATCATAACATCCAAAAGTACAACGTCAGGTTTCTTTATTTTGTATAGAGATACTGCAGTTTTTCCATCAAAACCTGTACCAACTACATCAATTCCTTTCCATTTTAGATATTCTTCGTATACTTCTACGGTATCTTGATCATCATCAATGATAATTGCCCTACATGACATAGACTGGATTTGGTTTGTGAATAATTAACTCAAAAGTTGTTTAAATCAAACGGACAGTATGAGTATAATATTATACGAGAAATTATTGGTTTAGTACCCATAAGCAGGGTCAATTTTGCGTTGAATCTCTACTATTTGGTTTAGTATTTCAAATTCCTCAGAAGATAGCTTGTGTGAGAATTGTTTGAGAAGTTGCTTTGCTTCATGAGAATGCGGTAGAGAATAGTATACGTCTTCTTCGTGAATTTGTCT
Source organism: Thermoproteota archaeon (assembly GCA_003352285.1). NCBI lineage: Archaea > Thermoproteati > Thermoproteota > Thermoproteota archaeon. The sequence continues at coordinate 430,256 of QQVN01000005.1, forward strand.
TCCAATTGTAACTCCTTGGACAGAGCAAGCCACCTCTGCTCCCTGTTTGACTGACTGGACAGTTTTTTTGTCTTCTTGTAGCTGATGTACCTGGCCAATTTTTTTTCCTGATTCATTCATGAAATTTACCTTCTGTCGAAGTGTTCCTGCATCAACACGTATTCCAAATACTGCAGGATCATTATTTCTAAAGATAAAGCCTTTAAGAAAAGTAAATTTTGCAATTGGTGTTATTTCGGAGAATATAGCATCTTCTTCATGAAGTGTGTCTTGTTCAACCCATGCTGTGTAATTATCAATTAGGCTGTAAATTACTTGATCATTGAAAATTTTGATATGATGATTTTCAGATTCTTCCTGTGCATCGGGTAGTGTTTTAACATTAAATGCCAAAATTACTCCAAGATGTCTCTCATTTTCTTTGATGGCTTTTGCCTCCATGATGTCACGTCGATTAACTGGTCCAATGTCTGCTTTGGAAATTGGAATTTGTTGTCTGCGAAGCATTTCAGTAATTGCCTCTAAGGAACCTATTGTATCACATTTTACAATCACACCGTCAGTTTCCGTTTCGATAAATACAGATTTCATTTCAGACTCAATTGCTTTTTTGAGATCTTCTATCTCAGATGGTTTTGTTGCAACATAAACTGTACTGCCAGGCAATACACCTTCAAGATCAGGGGATGCAATTTTAATTCCAGCTGCTGCTTGAACAGAATCTACTGGTTTGAATTTGTCTCTAGGATCCCGCATCTCATCAAGTGGTTTTGGTAAAAGAATTGCTTTTGGTTTTGTAACAATTACAGAATCTCGTTTTGCAACAAGGATTGTGTCACCTTTTTTCATGGAACCATCAATTAGTATCATATTTGCAGTAACACCCAATCCCACTTCATCATTGACTTCTAGTACGATACCACGGGTTGATTTTTGAGTTTGATCAAGTTTTTTCTTTAGATATTGTTGGGTGAGTCCTACCAATACAGCAAGTAATTCTGGAATTCCTACACCACTTCGGGCACTCATTGGAACAATGGAGATCTCTTTTGAAAAGTCCGTAACTCTGTAAAATGCCTCTGACTGGTATCCTAAAATCGAGAGAGTTCCTACTACATCGTAAATCTTCTGATCAAGATCGGCTTGAATCGAAGCGTCTTGTTCTTTAATTGACTTTGTGATAAATGCAGTATCGCTCTTTCGCCATCCAGAAATTTGATCAACTTTGTTTAGTGCCACTACAAATGGTACCTTACGGGTTTGAAGAATTTTGAGGCTCTCATTTGTTTGTGGTTGGAATCCTCGATTAACATCAACTACTAAAATTGCAATATCTGCTGCAGAGCCACCACGTGCTCTAAGATTCGTAAATACTTCGTGTCCAGGTGTATCAATAACCAGCACTCCAGGAATTTGGGTTTCTACTTTGCTTAATTTTTCATATAGTGGACCACATCGTTTCTTGATTGTTTCTTGTGGAAGAAAGCTTGCACCAATGTGTTGAGTGATACCTCCAGCTTCTCTGCCTTGAACACCAGTTCCACGAATTTTATCTAATAAAGATGTCTTACCAGAATCTACATGACCCAGTACGGCCACAATTGGTTGTCTTATTGTCAAGATTAATCACTGAAATGCTACCCTCTCTTCCTTTTCAAAACTTTCTGGTGAATCAGATGCATGTATGATGTTATCAGTAAATCCTAATCCAAAGTCTCCTCGAATTGAACCAGGAGCTGCTTCAAAGGATTTTGTAGCACCAATCATTATTCTTGTAGTAGCAACTGCATTATTTCCTTCAATGACAGCTGCAACAACTTTTCCTGATGAGATAAATGAAACTAGTTCTCCAAAAAACGGTTTGTCTTTGTGAACAGAATAGAATTCTTCTGCTTGCGCTTTAGTAAACTCAAACATTTTTAATTTGACTAACTTGAAGCCTTTTCTTTCAAAGCGTGCAATTACTTCTCCTACTAAATTACGCTTTACTGCATCAGGCTTTACAATGAATAATGATCTTTCAGTCAACTTACTTCTTTCTAATTCCGCCTTTGACGTACTTTTTGGTCCACTTTAACTTTCTTGGATCACGTTTTAGCTCTAGCATGTTTTTTTTGCATTTTGCAGAACAAAACCAAAGTACTGTGCCGTCATTTTTTACCAACATTGTTCCAGAGCCTTTTGCTACTGGTCTGTCACAAAAACTACATGGTTTAACTAAGAGACTCATGATTTCACCTATCTAATCTTCTTTGCTTCTCTTTCAGTTTCTCGAAGCATTAGAATGTCATCTAATCGAATTGAACCTTTGACATTTCTTGTTAGAATTCTGCCTTTGTCTTTTCCATCAAGAACTTTGACTCGTACTTGAATAACTTCTCCGGCAATACCTGTTCTGCCGACAATTTGAATAACTTCTGCAGCAGTTACTTCGTCAGTTTGAGTGCTCATTGATCAGACTTTCCACCTTTCAATTTTGCGATTGATGAAACTACTTGATCAACTATGTGTTGTGCGTCTCCAGAGTCTAAGATTGCTGCTGCAGCAGATGTGATATCAATACCAAGTGCTTTGCCTAGTTCTTGTTTACTTGGTACAAATGCATATGCTGCACCTTGTTCTTCACATAAGATTGGCAAGTGTGCAACTACCTCTGGTGGTTCAACATCTTCAGCAATAACTATCAGTTTACTGGTACCTCTCTCAATAGCCTTTGTAGCCTCGTTAGTTCCTTTCTTTACTTTACCGCTTGTGGCAGCAACTCGTACTGCTTCCAAGATTGGACTAACCAGGTCTTCTGGCGTTTCAAATTTAACATAATATGCTTTACCCATACTAAGTCACCCTAAGGGATCATCTCTCATTCCCTGAATGCAAGCGATTGGTTTTAAAAGTGTTATTCGGAAAGTGCCAAAGTTACTATTTTCATGTATTTAGACATCAGCTCATCAAGTTTTTCTTGGGAGCTAGCTTCGGCATATATTCTAACGATAGGTTCAGTTCCGCTAGGTCTTACCATTATCCAGTTTTTGCTATCTACGTTGATTTTGATGCCTTCGGTTGTGTCTGCCGACGGGTTTTGTTCCTTTAGGGTTTTGATAAGACGCACTGATTGTTCCTTTGTACAGGAAACCTTGTCTTTTGTAGTAAAGCTTGGAGGCAGCTCCTTTGTTAATGCCGATAGTTTTTGCCCAGACTTTGATAAGAGATCTAGTACAAGGCACATTGTCATGGCCCCGTCCCTAACTTGATTATGTTTTCCAAACATAAAACCACCATTTTCTTCAAAACCAATTAGTGCATTCATTGGAACCATCTTTCTTGACACCTCTACACTTCCAACCCTTGTTCTGATTACTTGTGAATCTGCTTGTTTTGCAATCTCTTCAATTGCAGAGCCAGAGTTTAAGCAGGTAACAATTTTTGATGAAGGAAATTTTCCAAGTAAAAATTTTGATAATAACAATGCAGACTTGTCTCCAGTCAGAACATTTCCCAATTCATCGCAGATAAGGCTTCGATCACCATCTCCATCAAATGCTACACCAAAGTCACATGAATTTTCTTTAACACATCGAGACAGTGTCTCAAGATTTTGTGGTGTTGGCTCTGAACCTCTTCCAGGAAAATTTCCGTCAATTGTTTCATGCACAGAATATACCATACAACCAAGTTCTTTGCAAAGTTCTGGTGCGGTGACTGCCTGCGCACCATTACCAAGATCCAAAGCGACCTTGAATTTTTTTGAAATTATAGAATCAGCATCAATGTGAGACATTATTCCGTCATAGTATACTCTCTTTGCTCTAGTCTCAGTACCTGTATTTCCCCAAGATTCACTAGAAATCCATTTTTTGTTAAAGTAAATTTCTTCAATAATCAGCTCATCCTCTCTTGATATCTCTACCCCATCAGATGCTACAGGCTTGATTCCATTGTACTGAGGAGGATTATGTGATGCAGTGATCATTATTCCGCCAGAATATCCAAGGCTCTTAATTGCATATTCAAGACATGGAGTTGGAACCAATCCAGCAATTTTGCAATCTAGTCCAGATGAATTAATTGCAGCAGATACGACTTTGGCAATCACAGGACTTGAATCACGTCCATCATATCCAATCAAGATGGGTCCTTTCTTGAAATACGTTGCAATTGATAATGAAATGTCGTGAATGAATTCTAAATTAAGATCTTGACCGAAAATTCCGCGAATTCCATTTGTTCCAAATAATTTTGCCATATGCTTTGTGTTAACAATAGATAAATTTGTGTTTAAAGGCAGTGGTGATGCGGGAGTTGCCAAGCCTGGTCAAAGGCGCAGGGCTTAGGACCCTGTCTCTTAGGGGTTCGTGGGTTCAAATCCCACCTCCCGCATCTAAAATCTTTGAAAAATTTCTAAAGCATTAATAAAGTATATTCCATCAAAAACGTTCGTGAAAAAGACCATTGTTGGCATAACAATTGTTGGTAAAGACAGAGAAGGTATTGTTGCTGCATTTACAAATTTTGTATTTCAAAAAGGAGGAAACATCGAAAAAGTAAATCAGAATGTCATCAAGGGACTGTTTGGAATGTATCTAGAAGCATCGTTTGTGAAAAAATTAGATCTAAAAAAATTTGATTTGGAATTACAACGTGAAGCAAAAAAACAAAAGATGGAAGTGGACACACATCATGAAACAAATTCTCAAAAAAATATTGCAGTATTTGTAACTAAAGAGCCTCATTGCTTGCAAAAAATTCTTGCAGAAAAAAGTAAGATCAAAGGAAAGATCTCAGTTATTGTAGGTACTGAAAAGACATTAGCATCAATTGCAAAAAAAGCAAAAATTCCATTTGTAGCAGTTGAAGAACGTAATCAAGAAGAGGCAGAAGCGCACCTGATAAGCATCTGTAAAAAATATGATGTGGATGTAATTGCACTTGCACGATACATGAGGATCCTTACACCAAACTTTGTGTGGAGATATCCAAATAGGATAATCAATATTCATCCATCGCTATTGCCTGCATTTCCTGGCGCACTTGCATATGCTCAAGCCTTTGAGAGGGGAACAAAGATTATCGGAGTTACATCGCACTATGTTACTGAAAACCTAGACCAAGGTCCAATTATTTTCCAAGACTCCTTTACAGTAGATCCAAACGATAGCCTTGAGAAGATTAAGGAAAAAGGACAAAAACTCGAGGCAAGCACACTGCTCAAGGCTCTAAAATTACACCTTGAGAACAAGCTAGAGGTCCGCTGGAGAAAAGTTCACATAAAATCCAAGTGAATTTAATGAGAATCAAAGATCAATTTGATCCAGTAATAAGAAAAAAAATAAGAACAACAAAAATTGCTGCTGTCATTCCCGTCGGTTCACTTGAACAGCACGGGCCGCATTTACCAGTATCTACTGATTCTGATATTGTAACTAAAGTGTGTGAGAGAATTTCAGAAAAAAACAATTTTCTATTACTGCCCACAGTAAATTACGGAGTTTCATATGAGCACGCCCCCTACTTTAATGTCAGTGTAACCAAGTCTACGCTTTCAAAGATTCTAGCAGACATGATACTCTCACTTGAGCAAAACAAAATTTCAAACGTTTTTGTGATAAATGGTCATCATGGAAATATTGATGCCTTGAGGACTTTGGAAAAATCAAAGGCTTTCTCAAAAAAGACCAAAGTCTTTACTTTTTCATACTGGCACTTTATGAGTCAAGAGTTTGATCATGCTGGATTTGTTGAGACATCGTTAATGCTAGCAATTTCAAAAAATGTCAATATGAAAAAAGCTGTAAAGGGATTTTCTCCAGGAAATATTTCTGCAAAACAAAGACAGGCAATCAACAAAAAAGCATCAAAATCATTCATTTCTGTTACAAAAAATGGAGTCTGGGGTGATCCCCGAGATGCTAATTCAAGAGATGGAAAGAAGATCTTAGCTGAAATAGTCACAAATCTTGGAAAAAAGTGTCAAACTTGCCTCACCGGCAAAAGTCCAAAGTTACACCAATGAAATTTTAATATAATCCCTAGTTACTCACGCCAATAAGTGAAATAAATGTCCGTAGATATGGCAGTAAAAGTACTGGAAGAAAGTATCAACAAGGTAGTCTTGATCAAGCTCAAAGGCGGCAAGACAATACGAGGTAGTCTTCAAGGATTTGACCAACACATGAACCTGCTACTCGACTCGTCAGAAGAGATCCCTTCTGAAGGCGATTCAAAGAGTCTGGGAACCATAGTCGTTCGTGGAGATAATGTAGTTATGATCTCTCCACCACCGTCATCATAGTGAGGGTATAGGAATGACTAAAGGCACAACTTCAATGGGTGGTTTTACCAAAAAGAAAGTACACATCAGATGTAGAAGATGTGGAAAGAACTCTTTTCATAAAAGACACCACACCTGTGCAAGTTGCGGTTTTCCTGCAGCAAAGATTCGAAAGTACTCTTGGATCAAATGGTATACCTAAATGCAAGAAATTGCGCTTTTTTTAACATCAATTGCTGGTGTAGCCACAGCTGCTGCTGTTAAAAAATTCCCAAAGTCAAAACAAGAACTTGTATCACTTGGGGCAAGCCCACAGATTCAAAATCAAATTAATTCACTTAGAATGGAAAAGGAGATTCTCACAAAGACAATCTCAAGATTATATCAATCCGATGCTGGACTAACAAAGATTCAGCGGGACAAATTACTATTAAAGTATCAACACCAACTTGGAATAATTCTTGCAAGAATTGAAAAGCTTGAAGCTGCAAGTAAGCATCCAGACATGGGACCTGTTGGAGATGGCCTCATTACTCTGATGGATCAAAAGCTATCACAACTAGACCAAAGACTCTATGAGCTATCCTCAAAGATTGCAGTTGCAAATGTTTCAGTTCCTCAAATAAAGAAACCACAGGAAGAAGAATTAGAGATAAAACAAAAACAGGAAACAAAACAAAAAGAGCCAACAGTTACAATACCACCAAAACCAGAACCAATAATCATCCCACAGATAGAATTACCATCTTATGCTCCAAGAAGGAGAGTAGAATTTACAACACTTACAGAGATTCCAAACAGACCAATAGAGTTCCCATTATTTGAGAAAAAGCAAATCGAGCCAAAGCCTGAGGTAGTAAAAGAGATTCCAAAGCCTCAAGAACAAAAACCAGAACCTGTGCAAACTACACTGCAAGAGATTACACCAACAATTACTCCGCAAACTACACCGTCATTACCACAACCAAAGCCTGAGATTGAATCTCCAAAGGCAGAAGAGCTTCCAGAGCCAAAACCCAAACCAAAATTAAACTTACCAGCAGAAGATGAATCAGAAGAAGATGACACTGATGATCTTGAGAAAATTAAAGGAGAGATTATGAAGACACTCTCCAAACTTGAACAAGCAGAGGTAGAATAGTTGTCATTTGATGGTGCCATCAAGGCATTATCAACAGATGCTCTGAAATATGTCAAAGATGGAAATGTTATAGGGTTAGGCAGTGGGAGAGCAGCGACTGCATTTGTAAAATCATTATCAGCATATACAAAAGCAAAAAACATTTCAGTACAGGGAGTTCCAACCTCGCTTCAAATCAAATTGATTGCAGAAGAAGGAGGAATTCCATTACTTGAAGCAGACCAAGTGGACAAAATTGATGTAGTATTTGATGGTGCAGACCAGATTGATTCACAAAAATATTTGATTAAAGGCGGAGGCGGCGCACTGTTAAGAGAGAACATTTTGATCAGTGCTGCAAGAAAAGTTGTAATCATGGCAGACAGTTCAAAGTTTGTGAAAAATTTTAACAGAAAAATTCCAATAGAGGTTCATCCACTTGCAAGAAATATTGTTACAAGTACTTTAAAAAAAATTGGAGGCAAGCCTGAGATTCGTTCATTAGACAGAGATTATCCGTTTATCACAGAAAATGGAAACATCATAATTGATTGTGATTTTGGAACCATAAAAAACCCAAAGAGTCTTGCACAAAAAATTATTGGAATTGCAGGAGTCATGGAAGTTGGCATCTTTACAAGAAAGCCAGATGTAATTTACAAAGCAAAGTCTGGTGGAAAATTTGAAGAGATTACTTAAGGATACTATTGTGAGATATCAAGTGGTCTTGAAATAAGCCACATTCTTTTGCACAAATCATACATGGTCTTTATCATTCCAGTAGAATTTGTATATAGTAAAGTGTCACCCGAGTCATCCAAATCAAGGGATTGACTTAGCTCACCGGAAATAGCAAGTTGTGATGACTTTTCTACAATTATTCTTCCTGAAGAAGGCAGAGGGCCAGTTCTAGTCTCAGTTGCTTGCAGCCTTCTTGTTAAGGAGAGAAAATGATTGCTTTTTGAATCGGTGAGAAGTTTAACAGGAATCCCCCTTTCCTTGCATTGAGATATCTTCTCAGGAATGGGTGTATAGTACATTCGCAAAACATCCTCGATCGTCGTTACCATAAAGATCGGATTTTTTGAACTATCAAGCAGATCTCCTATTTTTGAATAAGAGTTTGTTCTTCCTTGAATCATAGAATATGATGATTCAGGATCATCCGATAGTTTGTAATCAAATGATTTATCAATATTATCTTCTGTCCAATGCCCCAATGCATTGTAATATCAAAAAATTGCATTAAGTAGAGAGGAATTTTTCATACATTATGAAGCCCGTAATGGCATAAAACAGGAAAAATTAACCCCATTTTGGACAGTTATTTATCAAATTGGATTATTTCAAAAATCTTTTGCATTATGGTTGCTTCATCTGCATTTTTCTCAAAGGATACCAACAGTAAAAGACTAGAGTCAATTGGTATAGTTGCCCTTTTGACATTTTCATATGATGTGATGGAGTATTCGGGTTTTCCAAGATCTCCCTCTGCATCCATACGCGTGGCATGTCTAATTGATGATTTCATTACTGAAAACTGTAATCCAGAATCAGACAAGAGAGGGGAGACACCATCTGCATATTTTGCATCCAATAGTTGTCCATGAGTTGTACATATTCCAACAAATCTAATTGAATCAGAGCACTCAAAGATCAAATCAAAATCTAAATCATGAATCACTTGTTTTTTTGTCTCCTGCGTCATAACTCATTATAGTTAGTTTGCTAATTTAAGGAATTGCTTCAAAAATTGGAAAACATTACCACTAGAAAAAATATATTTAAAAAAAATTTTCTATATATTGGTACAACATTCGAAGTATTATTATAAAAAAATAAAATGAAAAAAAATTAGTTGCTTCCGATAATGAATACAACAGTTGCAGTTGTAGATACATCTTGATCGGAAGAGAACACAGGTGTTGGTGCAGACTTCATTGCCATTCCTTCAGCCATGTCAAATGCTGCATACATTGGCATTGGTGCAGGGATACCAAATTCAGAGAGACTAACAAACTTTACACCAATGATGTGGTGCTCAAGTGGTGAAAGTGCTTTTTCTGCCTTTGATTTTGCATTTAGAACTGCTTTTGCCAAAAGATCATCTTTTACTTGTAGATGTTTTGCAGGAGACAAAGTAAAGTATACGCTATCAACTCTGTTGACACCGGATGAGACAGCACTATCAATGATATCTGCTGCTAATCCAAGTTTGTTTGTATCAACATTTAGTATGTTTGATACTTTGTAGCCTACCAACTCTTGCTTGTAATGACCTGTAAGCTTTTCTTGATAGCTTTCATAGACAGGATAAATGTTCAAAGATGATGTACTAATTTCATCTTCTGAGATTCCTGCAGATTTGATTGCAGAAACAACAGTATTCATCAATGAAGAATTTGCTTCAAGGGCTTCTTTGGCAGTTTTTTCTTGAGTCTCTACTCCAAATGATAGGTGAAGTAGATCAGGCTCTACCTGTGTTGCTGCAGTACCAGTAACTGAGATTGTCTTTTCACGTGAAGGAAAAGGAGTAACCTCCTGTGCACTAGCTTCTGTTGGATATACAACGCTTAGTGTAACAGCTATTACAAGTACCGCAGTTATTGTTGCGATGAGTTGTTTGCTTTTCATCGAATAAGAATAGTTAGTTTTGAAGATAAGGTTTGATTAAAGTTCGATTTAATCAAAATCCTTAATAAGACATCGGGGTTTTCCACTGGTTTAATGGCCTCAGAAGTAAAAGACGAAACAATGTCTATTTCAGACAAAGTAGAGATTCTCACAACAGAGGATGAAAAGATAAAGGCCATAGGCGAGATACTAAGTTCTGATCCCAGCAGACAAATTCTCAAACTTCTCTTCAATGATTCGTTAACTGCAAATCAGCTAGCACAGAAGACAGGCTCCTCCTTACCGCTAACAATCTATCACCTTAAAAAAATGCAAGAGGCAGGTGTTGTAAAGATTACAAATGTTGGTAAAAACACAAAGTCCCATGACATGAAATTTTACACAATTGACAAGCTTGCAATAGTGATTTTGCCAACAGAAATGAAGGATCCCGCAAAGAAGAGCAAGTCATTGTTTAACTCATTTAATAGAATTCATAGGTTAGCTACTTTGGGTGCTGCCTGTGTTGCAGCATGGTTCTCATCGCAGTTCATTCAGACCACAAAGACTGTTTCTGTAGATACAATTTCAGATGAAACCATGCAGTTTTCTGCACCTGAGATGGCTCAAAGAGGCATGGAAGAGACTGCAATTGCAGGATCTGAGATGGCAATTGAGAGCACCGAGATGGCAAGTGCTAAAATGGCACCAGCAGCTCCTGCACCACCAACAACAGGCGAGCCGGTAATCGATATCTTCTGGTCCGTAATTGTTGTGTTATCCATTGTAATTATCGGATTGACAATTGAGATCGGAATAAAAAGTAGAAAATAATGTTTCCAGTTTTTGGTATCTGTTGTGAAATTTAGTTAATTCATCTCTGTTTTATCCCAGTAATTTGCTTACGGAAAGAATGGCAGCAAAGAAAAAAGCAGCAGCAACTAAGAAAAAGGCAGCAGCAAAGAAAAAATAAACGAGATCATAAAACTTAGATCTCAGTTTTCCTTTTTTCAATAATTATTTTTCAATTTACAATCCAAATAATTTTCCACATAATCCGGTAATCTCAGAAACACTGCTATCAGGCTCTGCTGAGATGATTATGAGGTGCTCACCCATTGGGATGCTGATCATGAGAACCTTTTCTCTTTTTGAGGCAATAAAGGAAATCGAACCGAGAATGTCATCATCCTCTTTTCTCATGGAATGCTCTAAAACCAATTCGTTAAATCGCATCTTTCTTCTGGCATCAGTATCATACAGCTTTATTCCAGTCTTGATATCACCTGCCACCATATTTCCACGATCATTTATGACTCCTGCAAATCTTACTTTTGGATGCTCAACAAGCTTATCACACGCATCATCTAATTTTTTTACTTCTTCGGCAGACAGCACAATATTAGAAAATTCGTTTTAAGATTAAAGTATTTTTCAAAATATCAGAAAAAAGAATTAGTTAATTTATTCTGATGCGTCTTCCATGCAATCTGATGAGCAATAATTTTCATCGTAACCCAAGTCATACTTTTGTCCACAAAACTGGCATGTTTTTTGCATTTTATTTTTAAAAAAATTTTCAAATAATTAAGCAAAATCTTCCAAAAATGGAAATTGCTTCCTAGAAAAATGAATTATCCAGAAGATACTTAACCAGAAAGAAAAAACCTCCATCATGGCACAATTAAAGCTCAAAGGTTCTGGCGGTTATGTCATAGCTGATGTAACTGAGATTCAGGCAAAGAAGGCAGATCTAGGCGTGGGTGAGCTATTTTTGGCACCACTTGGAAGAATAGAAGAGAGTAAAATTTCAAAATATTTTTGCAAGAACTGTGATGCAGAATTTGATAATGCACCAAAAATAGAATTTGAGAATCCTAATGAGACCGTTGCAGAAGGAATGATTCTAAAAGAAAGAGGTCACTATGCATGTGAAAAATGCAATGGTGTTATTGGCGAGTATAGAGAGTTTTCAAAGACGCAATGAAAAGCTAGTGGAAAATTTGATTTTGTATTAAAAATTCCAAAGACTGTGTAAACTCTTCATCAGTGATCAATCCTTGCGACCACCAACCTGCAGAATTTTTAAACCATTTTGGAATTTTAAGTTCATTATCAGATTCTGTGTTAATGAAATCCTCTTCAATTAAAAAGTCGACACCATTGATGAAACTTTTTTCATCAATCATTCCAGATGACCATGCAGCAGCTCTATCTTTTACCCACAGTGGGATTACTGTGTTGTCAAACTCATAGTTTTCACTGAACCCATTTATTTTTAAAACTCCGTTTGAGTATGGCTTAACAGTATATGCCACATGCCAGTTTCCCATCTCATCAATACTTTGCAGAAAATCAACTTGCTCACCATTTAATGTAACATCGAATTTTTCATCCAAAGATGAGACTGGAAATTCAAAATTTGCATATGTTTCAATTGGATAGCTATTCTGCATTCGCATGGATAATTCTGTTCCTTTATCGTTAAACTCTGCATAAGCATACCAAGCACCAGAATCATATCGGAAAAAGAATCTCTCATCATTACGAGTAGTTGATACAGGAATAATTGTATCATCAGCTGGAGCAAAGCAACTATAGTACAAAACTTGAGACGATACAGATGAATCAGGATACATGGCAAATTCAGCAATTTCACCCGGCCCAAGATTTGTTATAGGTACAGCATTTTGTCCTACATCTAGAACCACGTTTCCTTTTCCGTGAATTACAGCAAGCAGTTTTACATCAGAAATTGTTTTTTCACTAGTGTTAATCACTCTCCCTGTTACGTGACCATCATCATGCACGACAAGGGTATTATCATAAATTACTTCTAGCCCAGTGGCTTCATTGATACCTACAATGAAATCAATTTCAGCCTCGTTTAGGATAGGATTATCTGTTTTTACCTCAGGGAATTTGAATTTAAAAGGCAAGTCTTTTGATGGCATGATATTGACATATGGAAAATCCCTTTTGATAATTTCATCTCCATCAAGAATTGTAATAGATATTGTTGGAATTACGGGATAGGGTTCCCAATTTCTAATAGCTCCGACAACAGTGTAGACTCCATCACTATCAAAATAGCCAACATATTCTTTTTCAGGAATGAATACCTCTGCATACGCAAATTGCGAAAAAAAGAATATGCCAAATACAAAAACTACAATGATTGAAAGTGTTATCACAGTGTTATTTGTTATAACGCGTTAATAATATCTTCCAGTCCGGTTGCAGGCTTATCTAATAATCCAGGCTGATAATCTTCAATTAGTTTATCTACAGAATCTCTATCCTTGACTAGAAATATTTTCTTTCTATCCTGTAGTGATAGTGATAAAATACCTTCATCAACTAGTTGTGATACATAAAATGATACAGTAGATGGTGCCTTGTTTACTTTATCTACAATTTCATTAAATGACAAGCCTTCTTTGTTAATCATTAAGCTGTGAATGATTTTTCTTGTAGTGGTACGTCGGAGATTTTTAATAATCTTTGAATCTGTTTCGGAAACTTCTAATGGATAGAATCTAGTCTGTCTTGGTTCACGGACAACTTGGACTAATCCAGATTTTACAAGCTTATCCAAATAGTGACTTAGTACACCGTTTTTTAGTCCCGTAAAACGCATAATCTCTCTATACTTTATTCCAGGATTTTTTTCAATTACCTGAATCAAATGTGTGGTTCTTTCATTAGTCATTTCGAAATACACCCATAGCCAACAAACCCAAGCTCATTATCATCAAAAGGTGGCCAACCTCTAATAAAGCTAGATCACCCAAGTTATACAAGCTTGGCCATGTTGCATCAAGCAAAGTAACTATTTCTGCCATAACAAAGGTGGAGAATGCAAAAATTGTTATCAAAAGTCTCTTTGAATGAACTCTGACGTATGCCATGACACTTAGAATTGTAAGAAAAGTAGCCAAAGTTATTCCGCCTACATGCAAGAGAATGTGGGCAATATGGAAACCATGAAAGATATGAGGTAAGATTACAGGTGCAGCTAGTATTCCTACCACTCCTGCAACCACTATACTAAACAGGGTTGATTTTCTCTCTAAGATCTGACTGGGCCTAAACAAGTAACTACAATGACTCTTCTAGGAATTTAAAAAAACTGGTTCAAATATCGAAAAATTGGCTTATTGACTAGCTTCCTACCCTTATGATCCCGTTTGTTATCATCCATTCTACCCCTTGCAAAAATTCAGAATTTGACAAAGTTCCATCAGACCACCACTTTGCATTTGTTCGAAGCCAATTGGGAATTGTAGTTTCAGTGCTTTCCTGTGTGGTAGTTGATGCTGGAACGTTGATGATTTTTTCATTTATCAAATATTCTAATCCAGCTGCAAAGTCTTTGTCTGAGATTTGTTCATCAGACCACCATTTAGCATTATTCTTAACCCATTGTGGGATATCATCGGATGCATTCTTTACAGAAACACTTCCAATCATCCAAGGATGCAATGTACAGAAATAATCAAAGTCACCTGCAGATGAAAACTTGTATGAAAAACTTTGTTTGGTTGCAATGATTCCGCTATCAAAAACACCCGAAGGCCCAGATGACGGAATTCCAGATGTTACAGTATGAGCAGCATTATCATTATTTTTCCAAACTACAACTTCATTTTGTTGAACTGATATTGACTTTGGTTCATAACACGAATCATTTCTTTCGCATCCCGGAGATGATGATCCAGATCTAATTGAGACTTCATGATCTCCTTTTGTAGTAACTTCTTTTGCTTCGGATACTCTGAATGAAAATTCTCCAGAGGTATCAAAATTATTCACATTAGAAATTTTTACTATTGCTGCACCTGTAGTGTCAAATTTTACCCTGATAGAGTCCTTTCCATCTGGTGTCTCTCTTTGTGTTTGAGACTTTACAGTTTTACCATTTAGTAACACATCTAGATCGTATGATATCTGTGGTATCAATGCATTAGATACAGGATCATGAAATTCAATGTTCAATGTAACATCATTATTTGGATTGATTTTGCCCTTTGGGCTCAACCACAAATGAAACTTCCAATCTTCTTGAGTTGATAGTTTGATTGATTTTTCTCCTTCTTCTAGAATTGCATCACTCTTTTCTACTTCTCGTTGATTCCCAGATTCAATTCCAAAAACTATTCTGTCACGCTGATTAGCAGGGATTTGGTCATAGAGTTTGAGCAGTTTCTGAGTAGGAATCAAAAAATGAACTACTATTTCTTCATCACCTGAACGATCTATTGTTCCTAGAATCGAGATATCATTTACAGTCATCAAAATATCGTGATTGTTAAATTCAGTAATTGATTTTGGGAGATAATACTCTGCATGAACAAAGGGTATTTTTTCAATGAATTTTTTGTCCCAGTTAAATGGCATGAGTGCAGTTAATTTTTTATTTTTCTCATCAAATGAAAATTCTTCTATCTTGTCAAAATATGTGGCAAACATAAGGTGATATTTTTTATTTTTAATGTCAATCTCGAATGGAATATACTCACCAATTGTAAGTAAAGTTTCAAAGGTTCTATCATTACCAGAGATAGTTTTTCCATTGATTGAGAGAATTGTGACTTTGACGTTTACTAGTCCGCCTTCTAAAAATAATGGGCCCTTAATCACAAGCGGACTTGTAATAGTTCCAATCCATTTTCCGTTAGGAGTTTTTTCTCCAGAATAATTTAGCTTTGAATCTGGAATGATCTTTATTGATAATTGCTGTTCTGGTGAGAATGCATCAAATGATGCAATCAAATCATTTGTTTGCCCATCATGGATTTCTATGTTATACTCTATGGATGAGACAGAATTCATAGAGTCTACGTCGATAGTAGTGACAGAGAAATCGATCTCATTCTCATCGCCCTTTAGTACATCGGGATTTGTTTCAACTTTGACTTTGAGATAATCATTTCCTATCTTGATTGATTCACTCTCAACACTTCCTAACCCATGTCCGTATACCTCACTAGTTCCAGCTATCAGAATTAATGAGATAATTCCAAAGAGAAAATAATTATTCAAAGTTATCAATTTAGAAAAATTTCAAGGTCACAAAAAGGTTTAGACTTTGATTAAACCAGATGAGATCAGAAACTGGATTCCATTTGTAAACTCAATGTCAGAGATGTGACCTTCTGACCACCATACTGCGTTGTTTCTTACCCAATCAGGAATCGATGTTTCACTGATTACTTCTTCATCTGTTGTTTCTTCTGATGTTGGAATTTCGATTATTCGTTGTTGAATTAGATACTCTATTCCACTTGCAAACTCTTTATCATCAATTTTAACATCGCCCCACCAGGCTGCATTTTTCTTTACCCAATCAGGTATGACTATATCGGTAGCAACTGGAGTAATGAGAACTTTGTTTGGTTTGGTTTCTTGAGTTGGTGTTATTACAGAAGGCTCTTCAGATGGAGATGTAATGTCTGTATTTCCATTCATTATTCCTTTGCTGTAGGGTAAATCATAGATTATTGCCTTGGAAGTTATATCCACTTGATCTTGACGTGAGAATGGTTTTGGTAGTGTCAAATCAGTATATTCAATGTAGATAGTATCTTGATCAGATACACGTAGTCTGTCTAATTTGTCTGAGGAATCATCAGTGGTAACACGGAATTCTCCTTTAAGGACATCAATAAAGTGTGCATGTGTACGACCTTCAAACTCTGGTGTTTGACCAGCCTTTTTGAAAGCACTGTGTTTGCCAACAATTTGTTGTAAAACAGCTTCAGGTGCGACTTGGAAAGAAAAGTCTTCACCTAATCCAGAATTAAACACATTCTTGACTACAACTTTGACAGAACCACGTTCATCAAATCTGATTGGCTCAATGCCGTGTCCATCATCAAAGTAGCGGTTGTTTCTAGTTTCAACTAGCTCACCATTAAAGTAAATTTCCATATCATAGCTAAGCTTCTTTTGGTGAATGTCAGTCTTTCCAGTATGTACCATTAGATTAAGATGGTAATCTTGATCAACTCCAATTACACCTCCTGGTTCCCACCAAAAGTATATCTTCCATTTTCCATCAGGAGTGTATTTTGTAAGTGATGATGCTGCAGGTTCTGATAATGGTTCACTTATTCCTTCATATTCAACGGCTGAACCATGATCATGGTTTGGGATGAACTGTACAGGGACATAAATTCCAGATTCATCAGATTCAGACCAAGCACGAATCCAATATGTGAAGAATTCTGCATGATGTACCCATAAATCTGCATCATGCAAGGTAAATGTGACTAGTTCATCAGTGGTAAAAGTTTCCTTATCAAAGGATATCTCACCCATTCTCCATGTCCATGTTGCAGTCTTTGAAACTACAACATTGTCATTTGCTTCCCATGATACTGTTACAGCACCGTTTTGGAAGTTTGTTGTTAATCTTGCAGCTACATCATAAGCACTACCAAGTATGGCATCAGAACATGCTGGCTTATGATGCATCATTTGGGCATGTGCTTCAGGGAGGAATGTGTTAAGCATTCCTGAAAATAAGAAAGAGTGTAATTTGATTAATGGGAATATGAACCCGTGGCCGTGTCCACCACTACTCGATGGTCTACAATTGGGGGTAATATTTTCACCATAATTAGATGAGGTGTGACCGTGTGCCTTTACTGTTTGACCATTTTCATTATGAACAATATAGTGTTGACCATTTAGTTTCACAACACCAAAGAAAAGTCCTGTATCGGGTCCAGTTTCTGAAAAGACTGCTGTTGTAACCTTGTAATCTCTAGTTGCAATTGTAATCTTGCTTCCATATGCCTCACCAATGTGATCAATTAAGAGTTCATCCTCATTCCATCCTGGAGCATAAATTAAGACATTAACTCTGTCTGTCCATGTGTAGCCTTCATATTTTTCATCACATTCTTGCATCGTCATTGCCTGATTTGAACAAAATTTCATAATTACACCTGTTGCCTTTTTTGTATTTGAGAATCCAGATTCAGAAGATGCACTTTGCACTGGGATAGACATCACCAAAGTTGCTAATAGAACAAATATCATTAGTTGTGATGCCTTTACCATTGTACAATGTTTTTAGATAAAATTTTTATTAAAAGTAGAATGGTTCATTCTAAGAATGTACCAATTATCTATTAATTTTTTTTCAAAATAAAAAATTATGACATATGAAGAATTATTTTTAATTATTTTCAGCATACTGATTGTTTTTCCATCTGCATCATCTGTATTTGGTGAAGAGGAATCAATTCTTCCAAATTGGATTAAACAAGTAATAGAATTGTGGGTAAATGAAAAAATTTCTGACCAAGAATTTATCGACTTGATTGAGAATGTTCTAAATAGTCAGATTATTCCTTCCGAAGTTACTTTAGATGAATCATCGGTTTTGCTTGTTCCAAAAAATGAAATCAATGAAAAGACTGGCGTATTTGTAGGAAAAGACAATCAAAGTATACCGCTATGGGCTAAAGAGCGAGCTGCATGGTGGGTTGAAGGAAAGATTACTGATGAACAGTTTCTTCGAACACTTCATTATTTGAGAAACATGGGAATTATGGAGTATAATCCTGAAATCAGTATATTTTCAGAAGAGGATACGCACGACTCTAGTCTAGAAAAATATCTCTTGACCCAAGAGGAAATATCTAGATTTACTCAAGGAACGATTTGGAGGTTTGTTTCAACCGAATATGAATTTGAAGAAAAAGAAGGAGTTGTTGATTCTGTGAAAATTATTCTAAAAGACATCAAGCGTATGCATGATCCGATATTCAACAAATACAAAGTTCCATCAATGATGATGCAGATAACAGAATTTAACAACAAAAAAGATTTAGAAAATTATTGGAATTCTTTTGAAAAAGATAGTGAAGGAAGTATTTTTTCAAGAGCATATATGGTAGGATCACCAAGTGACAACTCGGATTGCTTTTTTAGTTATACATATGAGGGTGCAGTAACCTCATGCAATTATGATAACATGATAATTCAAGTTGTGATTTATGATGAGTATAATGAACATTATGAGTATGGCAAAAAAAATCTTCTGATTGACCGAAGTGAGCCATCAACAAGATTCATGAGCGAAATTTTACAAAAGATTGCCAAATACAAAAATCAAAAAGTAAATGAAAGACTGGATTATGTTTTACAAAAAAATTCATCAGATGAAGATGAAAAAATAATTAATAGAGAGCCAGAAAAATCTAAAATTTTTGGAATAAAGAATTTTTCATGCCAACGAGATGATTTTGGACTAGTAAAGATTTCAGGACAATACAACAATGATGAAAGGCAAAAACAAAACGTTGATTTGCAGATCACATTTTTTGATAGTAATAATTTACCGGTAGGAAAAAACACTGTCAGTCTTTATGATGTAAAAGAATTTGAAAGTAGGAAATTCATTGGATACACAAAGTGGACTGGTCAATTTTTATCCTGTGATGCATCTGTATTGGACTCAAAGAGTCCTACTTAATCAAATGGGCAAAGTTTGACGTAATATCGTTAAATCTAGTCATACTAGGCTCTAATTTTGCAAATTCCACACTAGCACAGTGCATTAACCATTGTTGTACAGCGTCAGATTCTGCAATGTTGGATTTTCGAATAATTGAGATTAGCTCAATACTAGTCATTTCATAAGTAATGCCAAATCTGTTGCAGTAGTAGTATCTTATTGCCTGACTGAGTTTTTCATATGCATCCTTTCTTTGTCCGCCATTGAATAGAGAAATTGATTCATCAAGCATTACTGCTGTTTGTTTTTTGAAATCAACTTGGGTTGAAACAGTTTGCAATAACGGTGCCTCTAATTTTCTTTCCCAAGGCTTTTTGTGCATCAAATATCCCAAAACAATCAATGCAACAACTACGGGTATCATAATCAGTATCACATAGTTGTCAATTGATGTTGTTGGTTGTAGTTCAAAGATTGGTCTTTCATTGAGTGCATCTCTGATATGCTTTGTATTTTCAAATTGCGGTCTTTCTAATTTTAGATTATCAAATATCCTGCTCCTAGTGTCTTGAGGTGTTGAAACCATTACCTCTAATTCTTTTAGTGATCCATCAGGTTGAAGTTTCTTACCAGTAAGTAGTTCTTCAAATATTTGCTGACTTTGAGCAGTTAGATCCTCTATCATGCGTTCACGCATTTGGGTTTGATCTAATCTCAAGTAGTTAGGTGACAGTTCATTTAGATCAAACTCTCCACCGTATTTTTGACTGTTAGCAATAATCTCTCTTGCCTTATCTAATGCAGCTGGTGAGAAGACACCGTTTGGAATTGCTTCCAAATCATCAAGATCATAACCACGTTCAAGTAGAAATAATTCCAAATTAGAGTTTGGATAATAATCAAATGCAACACCACGAATAATGTATCGTTGTTCTCCTACTGGATCTAAAAGTGCTTCAGCGACTTCAACATAGCCATCTGAATATCTATCATGATATTTTATTTTGTGTAACCAGTTTTCCTCACTCAGATCTCTTTGATCAATTAAGACTTTGTTTAGTATTTGACCTTCTTCGGATTCTATGGTTATTGCATGATCACCAATGCTGTAACCATTACCTGTAACAAATTTATCATAGTACACTTTTTCAGATTCTTTTTTTTGCTCCTCTATGATGTTTTCATAATTTGAGATGATTTGATTTGAAGATGTTTGTAATCCAGAATTCAGCTGTCCCTCTATCATCCAATCAATTTGGATATCAGGATGTGCTGCATAGATTGGATTTGTATAAAGTATCAGTGGTAACAAAAGCAGACAAAGTAGAAATTTTTTGAATCGAATAATTTGTTGCATGATAAATCTCCAAAATCAAGTACACGTGTGTGAATCATGAAAAATGGACAGAAATGATTCCCGTATAGTCAATTTCAAGAATTCAAAGGCAAAAAACAACTATAATGAAAATTGGTACATTCTTAGAATGAACCACTTTGCTATTAATGCAAAAACTCAGAAAATACAATATTGGCACTGAGAGAGTATGAACCCGATTTTCAAATATCAAATAAGGACATAGAAGATCTAAATCAGAAATCACAAGAGTATGCTCAAAAATTATCCAGTGTATTAGAAGAGTCCCAGAAGGTAATAGTTGGACAACAGAATGTAATTAGAAAAATTCTCATTTCAGTTATTGCAAATGGTCATGTTCTACTTGAAAGTGTACCAGGTTTGGCAAAAACACTCATGGTAAAGACAATGGCAAATATTTTCAATGTAGAGGATGTTAGAATTCAGTTTACTCCAGACCTATTACCTGCAGACATTCTTGGAACAAAAATTTACAAAAATGTTTCAGGAAATTTTGTAACCCAGAAAGGACCAATCTTTCACAACTTTGTTCTAGCTGATGAGATTAATCGTGCACCACCAAAGGTTCAATCAGCATTATTAGAAGCCATGCAGGAAAGACAAGTAAGCATTCATGGTGACACATTCAAGCTACCAAAACCGTTTCTAGTTCTTGCAACACAAAATCCAATAGAAAATGAAGGAACATACAAGCTACCTGAAGCACAAGTAGACAGATTTGCACTAAAGATTTTGATTGGTTATCCTTCAAAAGATGAAGAAGTATCAATTATTGAGCGCAATTCAAACGGTTATGAAGAATCAGTAAAGTCATTGATTAAACCAGAAGAGATCATTGAGATTCAGAAATTTAATGAAAACATCTATGCAGACAAAGTAATTACAGAATACATTGCAGACATTGTAAACGCAACAAGAAATCCAAAAGAGTACGAACTTGATCTAGCTAGCATGATAGAGTTTGGAGCATCGCCAAGAGCCTCAATTTGGTTGATGAGAGCAGCAAAGGCAAATGCATTACTCAATGGAAGGGGATTCGTAATTCCTGAAGATGTAAAGGAAGTTGCACATGAAGTTCTCAGACACAGAGTTATTCTGACATTTGAGGCAGAAGCAAACGGAATTAACACAGATAAGATAATCGACTTTGTTTTAGAAAAGATCACTACACCGTAGCAATGACTAATTTATCTGAGCTCCTAAAGAAGATAAAAAATCTTGAAATCAATACAAAGACCCTAGTTGAAGGAATGGAATCAGGAGGATACCGCTCTCGATTTCGAGGTGGCGGAATAGAGTTCTCAGAAGTGCGTGGTTACATGCCTGGAGATGATGCCAGAAGAATTGACTGGAATGTTTCTGCTCGATACGATAACCTGTTTGTCAAGGAATTTGTTGAGGAAAAGGAGCTAAACGTCTATGTGGTAGTGGATTTGTCAGCCAGTAACGATTTTGGCTTTGAGAAGAGCAAAAAAGAGCTTGCCTTTGAAATTACTGCATCACTGATATTTTCTGCATTAAAAAATAATGATAGAGTTGGAATGGGAGTTTTTACAAATACCCTGGAAAAGTTTGTTCCAGCCAAGAAGGGAAAAAGGCATATGCTACAGATTCTTCAGCAGCTTTTAGATCATAATCCTTCAAGCAAGGAGACAAACATCTTTCAGTCAATCTCAGATCTTTACAAAAAATTAAGAAGGCGCAGTGTAGTCATAATTATTTCGGATTTCTTGTCAGATTCATTTTCTAAACCATTGCAGCTCTTAAAATTACAACATCAGGTAATCTTGGTAAATATTTCAGATATTCGTGAAAGAGTAATTCCAGATATTGGACATGCATACTTGGAAGATGCTGAATCTGGAGAACAAATTTTAGTAAATACTTCGGATAAGAGATTCCAAGAGCAATACACAAAACTAATCGATGATGCATCAAAAAAAATTCATTATGATGCACGAAAGTTAGGCATTGATATGTTGAATTTAAGTAATGAAGAACCATTTGACATTACATTCAATCAATATTTTAGAAACAAGATGAGGTCACACTTACAATGAATATTCAGTTTGAGTTCTTGCCAGCATTATTGTTACTTGCAATAATTCCAGGATTGTTTTTCTTGTATTCAAAATACAACTCTAGTAAAAAAGAATCACTTTTGAAATTTAGCTCATTGAGCATAATAAAAAAAGCAATTTCTGGAAAAAGTTTTCTTAGAAAACATCTTCCATTTGTGTTATTACTGATAGTTGTATCTCTAATAATCATTGCACTGGCAAATCCACAGATACCATCATTTTCAGTCGAAAAGGGAATTAATCTAAGTATAGTAATTGATGGTTCGGAAAGCATGTCAGCAAAAGATTATCAGCCAACGAGAATGGAGGCGGCTAAAAGAGCAGTCAGTAGTTTGGTAGGAAAATTAAATCAAAATGACAATGTTGGAATAGTTCTTTTTGAATCAGGAGCAACTACAATCTCATACATGACACCAGTCAAGGAGAAAACCATTGATGCCATTTCATCAATACAACAGAGTCAGGGAGCAACTGCCCTTGGAGACGGAGTGTCTTTGGGAATTGATATGGTATCATCAATCCCAGACAAGAAGAATATTCTCATTCTTCTTAGTGATGGTGTTCATAATTCTGGCTTAATCACGCCTGATGAGGCCATAGATTATGCTAAGATGAACAATGTTCAGATTCACACAATTGGTCTAGGTTCTGAAGAGCCAGTATTTCTAAGAAATGACGTGTATGGGGAACCACAATATGTTGAGCTAGACGAACAGACTCTGAAGAAAATTGCAGATGAGACAAATGGAAAATATTTCAAATCTGTAGATGAAAAAACTCTAAACGAAATATTCACACTTCTTAGCTCAAACATGGAATACCAAATAGAGTGGGCATCAATTAGTCAGTGGTTTATTGGTGCTGCAATGGCTTTGCTTTTAGCTAATGTCTATATCATTTATGGTAGATATAGAATTGCAGCTTAACCATACTTAGAATAAAAAATAAAAAGAAAAGAAAAGTGAAAAAGACTTTGCTGTCTTAATCCTTCATTTTGTGTTTTTTACCTGGAAATTTAGTATCTTTGATGTCACCAATGCAACCATATCCGCCAGAGAATCCTGGAGAGTTGAATTTGGATGCATCACTACAGAATCCTGTAAAGTCTACAGGAACGTTTGTACCATCAAAGTATGTTACAGTACCATATACACGGTATCCGTAAATTCCATCAATTACCATTTGTCTTGCAAGGAACTTTCCTGGTTGACCAAATACAGCACCAGCTGTAACGCCCAAATCTTTAGCATCAGCATCTGTTGGATTAAATGGAACAGAAGCTTTGTCTACTTTCTTTTGATTTTTGAAAAAGTATTTGTCTACTTTGAGGTTGGCTGTCTTGATTGGTAACTTGGTGTCAGCATCCCTAACTGTGATGTCAACACCGTGAATACCATCCCATGTACCTGGTTCATTTCCATAAGATGGTTCATTAGTATGTCCCAAAACGACTTGAACGGTTCTTTGCTCTCCGTTTGCAATAGTCAATGGTATTTTGATATTACCATGTGCATATGCCTCTTGAGAAGCAATGACAGAGATCAGTGTGACTGCTGCCATTACACCAAGGAGACTAAGAGTAGTATGTTTCATTTTCATATTTCTCCTATGAATGTCCTAGACCATCATTATGAGGGTCTTCATCGTTGAGGTCATATACTGGGTTGTGGTCACCTGGACCAAATCCTAATACTGGACCGTCATGGTATTGATCAGTTCCAATGCTTCCTAGTACTTGTTGTATGTTAATATCAACAACATCAACATCACCAAATGAGATTGCCTCATCGGAGAGGTTAATCAAATCAATATCAGTCACTCTTGGTGCACCACCGTTTAATGGGTCTGGGATGTGTGCATGGTAAATGCAACTACTTGGTTCAGTAGTTTTTGATATTGCGTTGATATAATACAATGGAACTAGCTGCATGTTTGCGTGCTCAAGGTTCTCATCCACATGGCCAGCAATTAGTGCAATTGTTGGTTGGTAGGTATCTTCACCTTCAGCTACTGGCTCGCATGGTGCTTTAAGCAAGACGTGTCCTGAGACATAGTTTGGGCTAGAATCATACAATGGGAAGATATCCCCTGGTTGCATTGTGATATCATTTAGTCTGATGTGTGTGTTATCAGGAATGGTACCTGCTGCAGCTCCTAGTTCAAAGCTATGACTTGCAAAGACTGTTCCGCCATAAGCAATTGTGATTGCCAAGAATGCTGTTCCAAGTAACAATGGAAGTTTGTTCTTGTTTAGATTAGTCATTAGACAGGAATTATGTCATGGATTAAAAATCAAATTGGTACATTCAAAAATTATACCGGTACAATTCTAGAACAGATATGATGAGTATCAGAGTCAGTATTTATTTTGAGAAATATTCGTTTAGTAAAAAATTAACAGTGTCTGAAAAACTATACCAGTATTGTTCTTCTTGAACTTTTTTGGCTTGAATCTGGCGAATCTTTTCTTCCAAGGAACTATCTATTGAAAATGTAACTCTTTTTCTCATGTGGCATCATCTAATACGGGATTTAATGGATGAGAAACAAATGACAACAATGAATAAGCGTGTTAGTAGTTTCTCATCCACTATGATCTGAACAAATAGTATTACACGGTTCTGGATAAAAGACAAATTGGTACATTCGAGAGTTGTACCATGATTTTGGATAATCTTAATAGTTTGAAAACAAAAAGATCCTCATGGAAATTTTCTACTTAATCGCACAGCTTGTTGTGTTGTGTGGTGGAATGCATGTTCCATAGTATTTTTTGCTAAAATAGTTTTATTGGAATAGTACAAGGAAAAATTATGTTCAAGGTAGCAATGATAGTTGGCTCAGTTAGACGTGATAGAAATGGGATAAAGGTTGCCAAATGGATGGAGCAAAAACTAAAGGAGCGAGGCCATCAAGTCTTTTTCATAGATCCAATGGAATTGAATTTACCATTACTGGATAGAATGTACAAGGAAATGGAGAATCCTCCTGAAAATCTAAAAAAATTAAGACAGATGATTGTAGATGCTGATGGTTATCTTCCAATTACTCCAGAGTATAATCACAGCACTTCATCAGCTATGAAGAATACGCTGGATTATTTTTTAGAAGAGTACTTTTTCAAGCCTTCTGCAATTGTGTCATATTCTGTTGGTGGTTTTGGAGGAGTAAATGCTGCAGCACATTTGAGGCAGATTTTATCAGAGATGGGAACGCCTGCAATTTCTTCTACATATCCCATTTCCAAGGTTCAAACAGTCTTTGATGAAAATGGAAATCTTCTTGATGAAAAGCATGAAAAACGAGTAAAGCGATTCCTAGATGAATTTGAATGGTATATGGAAGCTATGAAGCAGCAAAGACAGAAAGGCACTCCATACTAAACAAATTATAAAAATTTAAGAAATTTTCTTGTGCATTTTTATTTTATTATATGTTTGAATCTTTTTAAGACGAGAATACATAGCTTCAATGTGGAATTAAAATCAGAAGAATCGGTTATAGCTTATCTAAAGACACTGCCTGATGATACAATAATCAGATATTATCTTGATGTAGAGTATTCTCCATTTCCAGTATTACTTCTCAGGGAATACCAAAGAAGATTCAAAGAAAAATCCAAAAATGAGATCTTGCAGAAATTAAAAGTCCAAGCAAACTTGGCAAAAAAGAAGACAAAAGAATTAGGAATTTTAGCAAAAAAGAGAACACGAATCGATGAAATTTCAAAACAAAAATCCCAAGAGATGTTCAAACAGGCTACCAGCAAAGGACATAAGGTAAGTGATTCCCTACTCAAAAAAGGAGCAAAATTTAGTGTCAAGATAAAAAAGGATGTCTCAAAAGGAGTCAAAAAGACAAAGTCGATGAAATCATCTGCAAAGGATCAGTTAATTCTACTAGAGAAGCTTGGAAAGCTGAGAAAAGAAGGAGTCATTACGGAAAAAGAATTTCGTGAAAAGAAGAAAAAGATACTAAGTAAAATTTAGTTTTTTAAAATTAAGGGAGTTCTTCTTCTAAATCACAGCATGCTTTATGAACCCAATTACCTTTAGAATTTTTTAAAATTTCCTTTCCAACTTTGATTGCTTCGCCGCATTCAACACATTTTCCATTAAATCTTGCCTTCATTTTGTTCTGAGGCTAATGAATCACTCATCAAATTAACGTGTTGCTATGTGAAAAGGAGGGAGAATTATAGAAATTGTGGGTGCACGAATTTCACATAGACATTTCCATTTCTATGAATCCAGATAGATTTTTTGCTTCTACGCATTCTAATCACTCCAATCATCTAGCATTATCCAGGACAATCCTCGAAGGTCTTGCCAGGTAACGTTTGAGGGAAGAGAAAGTTTTGTGCCTTCTTGAGCTGGTGTTCTTTCAACCAGTGTTTTTGTTGGCTCAGGTTGCCAATTTTTGTGAATCTGTACTAATGACATAAAGTACCTTATTCAAAATATTATATGGAAATAGCTCTGCTGTTGTGGTATGCCTCAAATCTGATCGCTATACCCTAGGCTTTAATTTACAGCAAATTCTCTGTTTGCTAAACTAAATTGGATGATAAAAACAACCTACCAAGTTGGGATGCATACTACAAAGAAAATGAGATAAAAAAGATGCCATGGTATGAGGAAGAGCTTGACGCAGACTTGGCAGAAGAGATAAAAAATCAAAGGCTGAGTAGAGGAAGATTTTTGGATCTAGGAACTGGACCAGGCACTCAAGCAGCACAGCTAGCAAAGTTAGGCTTTGAGGTAGTTGGTACAGACATTTCAGATAATGCCATTAACAAAGCAAAAGAGACATCAAAAGAAGCAAAATTTTTTGTAGATGATTTTTTGCATTCTAGGCTGCCAGACCATTCGTTTGATTATGTACTAGACAGAGGATGCTATCACATCTTTGATCAATTCCAAAGACGCGATTACATGAGAGAGATTAGGAGAATTATGCGTGATGGTTCCATCTTATTTCTTAAAGTAATGAGCAAAGACGAAAAAGATCTTCCACAAGATGAAGGACCGTATAGATTTTCAAAAAATGACATCATCAATGCGTTTGAAAACGGATTTGAGATAAACAGCATAAAACCAACAGTGTATTATGGGACGCTTGATCCTCTACCAAAAGCATTATTTGCAGTAATGACAAAGAGGGCCACCTTTCTTTAGGATTATTTTTTGAATAATATCCACAAACGTGTTCCAATAAAGATTCCAACAGCTGATGCTATAACTATTGGAACAATATATTGACCAAGATTATCAATCATGAAATCACCTTGTTTTTCTTTGAGATTCGCCACATCTTGGGCATGACAATCCATTTGTAGGATATCCACAACGTCGACATCCTGCGTTAATGCTAAATCGCTCATATTTTCCCGATTTGAAAATTTTACGTAATAGTACAATTCCTATTAGAATTCCCACTGCAATTCCAATCCATATCAATACCATACTGTACTATAGGTCATCATAGGTAAAAAACTAATCAATTATCAGATGCTTCTTTGTACCAGTTTACCATAGCCTGGTTTACCAACAACTTGGAAATCTTCTGCAATTATCTCTCCACGAACAATTGTTTTCACAGGCCATCCCTTTAGATTCCATCCATCATAAACCAAATAATCAGAGAATCCACCAAATAGTTCAGTTGTAACTTTTTTTTCTTTTTTGAGATCTATTATGGTAATGTCTGCATCAGTGTTTTTCTCAAGGGAGCCTTTTTGTGGATACATTCCAAAAATTTTTGCAGCGTTGGTACTAGTCAGCTTTACTAGTTGCTGCAGATTAATTCTATCTTTGTTGACTCCTTCACTAAGCAGAATAGGCAATACAGTTCCAATTCCTGGGAATCCTGCAAGTGCACCCCAGACATCAGAACCACCAAGTTTTAGTTTTAGTTGATTAGCTACATGATCAGTTCCTACAGTATCTATTTCGTTTTGTTTTATGCCATTCCAGATGTGTTCTACATCTGCTGATGATCTAATTGGTGGCATTACTTTTGCAAGGTAGCCCTTTTGTTTGTCATGTGACAGAGTAAGATAGTGAGGACATGTCTCGACAAAAATTTTAGTTCCGTTTTTTCGCTCTATGCGAATCTGCTCAAGGGCTTTTGAGGAGCCAATATGAACAAAGTAAATGGTACAGTTGTACTGTCTTGCAAATTCTGAAACAGTTTTGATTGCTTTTGCTTCATAGTCAGGTGAGCGGCTCTCTGACCATGCACCTAAACCATCTTGCTTCTTTTCTTTTGCAGTTTTGATTCCACATGCACATGATTCATAGTCTTCTGCATGAACCAAAACTGGGCATTTTAGCTGAGCAGCCTTTTGGACAACTTTTCGTACAATTTCAGAGTTTACCTCAACTCTTGCATCATGCAGTTTTGTAGAGCCTGGAGCCATGTCCATGTAGACATGTCCCACATCACCTCCAAGATTCATGTAAAGCTTGAATGATGTGACTCCCTTTTGGGTGCAAAATTCCATCTCATTGATTTGCGAATCATTGAAAATTGAGGCATGAATTGTATAATCAACATAGTGCACTTGAGAGCTTGCATCAAGTTGTACTGGTAGGGACTTTTTGTAAGAGTCTCCCAGTCTTAGCATTCTCATCATAGTTGTAATGCCACCTATCGCTGCTGCATGAGATTCTGTAATGCCTGCCTCATCTATTGGGGAGTAAACTCCATAGTGAACATGTGTGTCAATTGGTCCTGGAATTGAGACTAGACCGTTTCCGTTAATTTTATGATCAGAGCTTGGTGTGTCATTTGTAATTTGTACAATTTTGCCCTCATCAATTACAATGTTTTTTTGAACCATTCCTTGCGGTAATATCACATGTGAATCAGTAATTACCAGATCATATGTCATGTCTGTTAGTCTCTCTTAGGATATTTTAGTTTGAGTAAATGAATAAAAGCAGATCAAAAATCTGTATTTAGAGGGCCGGTGGTTTAGGGGTATAATGCCGCGTTCGCAACGCGGATGTCGAGGGTTCAATTCCCTCCCGGTCCACCAAACTAGAAACTATTATACATAATTCATTATTACTGCTCTCCATGAAGGTTCTAAACGGAAAGCAGGCTGCAGAAGATTACATGTCAAGTCACACTCTAGCATTTTCCACACCAGAGTTAACACTGATGAGATTTGCATTTTGGTTGGGAGATACCATTCCAGATCCAGAAAATAAAGAAAAGACTATCCCCAGAGTATACACATACGTTGAAGAAAAAGACTTTGAGCCTGTCAACATAATTGATGAAGAGCATTACGAGCCAACAGGTGCTGTAAGAACTTCTGGCATGTATGGAAATCCAAACAAAGAATCTAGTGGTAGTGGAAAGTTTTGTTCAGATTGTGGTGCAAAAATTTCTGCTTCAGCAAAGTTTTGTCCCGAGTGCGGTAGTACTCAGGATTAGTTATTGAGCTTTAGTACCACATTTGGTACAGAATTTAGCATTTGGTCTTAGTTGTGCTCCACATGCAGAACATGCAGGGCCTTTAGGTCTTGAGACTAGTGATGGATCAGGTGATGGTAGTGTTCCAATGTCTCCAAATCCTTGTTTTGCAGAGACAATGCTTGGTGGTGCGCCTGCTGGATTTCCTGCAGTTCCAACTCTAGCTTGGTTTGCTGCTGCCATTCCGCCAGCCATTCCTCCACCCATCATTCCAGAGCCCATTCCGGGCATCAGTCCTGGAGATTGAGTTCCGCCAGGTGCCTTGCCTCCAGCGATTCTGTCAATTGACTTTTTTAATTCCAAGATAACTTTGATTGATAAAAATTCCAAAGCAGAATATGCTACTACGTAATCACCAAGTTTTTGAAAGAATTCAGAATCAGATAGTTTTCCATTCTTGTAGAGATTGTTTGCATCAAGAAAACTTTCATAGTAACCTTGAGAATCATTGAACAAATTTTCAAGCTTCTCAGTTAACAGGTTAAGTGTATCAACTTCACCAAGCGACATGATACAATTCTATGAATTGTATTATTAATTACTTTAGATTAAAAAGAATGAAATAAGAAAAAAGGTTCTATGCTTTCTCTAGTGCTCTGTCAATCATATTTTTGTATGATTCCTTTGAAGCAGCACCCACTTGTTGACTGACTACTTGACCTTTGCTAAATATGGCCAAAGTTGGAATGCTAAAAACATTGTATTTTGATGCCAATTCGTTGGCCTCATCTACATTTACTTTAACAAAATTTACTTTGCCTTCGTATTCAGCTGCAAGTTCCTCTACAACTGGACTAACCATTCTACAAGGACCACACCATTCGGCCCAAAAGTCAACAAAGACCGGTAATGAAGAATTCATGACGTCGGTTTCCCATGTTTTGGTATCAGAAATTTGAGTAATTCCCATAGCAGTTATGCCTTAATCGAACACACCTAAATATGTTCACCAGAATTTGTGCGCTTGGAATTGATAACTTTCTAAATATTACTTTGTGAAATATACTTAAATTCCCTTTGAATGAAACTGAATTATGAGTTCTGATCTCCGAATAAAGAAGTTGAGAGGATCAGGAGGCTACATCATGGCAAGCGTCAATGATGACCAACAAAGAAAAGGGAATCTTGGAGGCCCTGATTTGTTTTTGGCACCAATTGGGAGATTAGATTCAGATACAATTTCAAAATATTTTTGCAATACATGTGAGAAAGACTATGAAGGTAGCCCTAGAATCGAATATGAAAATCCAAACGAAGAAGTTGCTGAAAATTTAATTTTACTTGAAAAAGGACAATACATCTGTGCTACTTGTGGCTCAACACTAGCAGAGTACAGGGAGTTTAGAAAACCAGATGAGATGACAGATGTTGGTAATGCAAGACCAATGGAGCAATCAAATCCATTTGAATCACCAGAGCAAACATTTACACCACCACAAACTACAACAGAGCCTCCCTCATTTACAGAGCCAGAACCAGAACCACAAAGCATTCCAGAGCCTCCAATGTCACCACCAACTCCAAGCTTTTCCACACAACAGAGTTCACCACCAGCTGCTGAATCTCAACCTGTTGGTTCTGTTAGCTCAATAGTTGGAATGGCAGTATACAATGAAGAAGCAAAGAGAATTGGTACTGCAAAACAAATTGGCATTGATTCATCTCAATCACTAGTTTTGGTAATTAGTAATAACAACGGTTCTGATCAAACCATTCCTTGGAGTAATATCAAAAAAGTTGGAGAAATTGTTTTGGTTGGAACATCCTCTGCTGCATCTCAAGCACCACCCACAGTTGCTCCACCAGTACAGACGCCAACTGATTCAGGAAAATGTCCTAGTTGCAATTTTGTTAACAAAGCAGGTTCAAAATTCTGTGAAGAATGTGGAACAAAGATCTAGTCTATCTTAAGATTTATCTAATGAAAGAATAGGCTGGAATCTAGTTGACTGCAATCTCAATTTCAAAGGGTGTCATCAAAGACATTATCATAGTAGTAGTTGGTGTAATTATAATTTGGATTGGATTGCAGCTAGTATTTGGAACTCAGAATCCATTCTATGTTGTATCTAGTGGCAGTATGATTCCAGTTTTGCAGGTGTATGATGTTTTAGTGGTTCAAGGAAACGAGCCGTTTGAAGAAGTTGAGGTTGGGGACATTATTGTCTTTAATCGTCCATCAGATCATGACAGAGTGATTGTTCACAGGGTAGCTTCAATTATCAATGAGGATCCTCTCACAATTAGAACCAAAGGAGATGCAAATCCTGCCTCAATACCTGGCACTGACTTTCCAATAACAGAAGAAGAGTATATCGGACAAGTTGCATACGTAATTCCACAAGTTGGATACATTACAAGAATACTACAGCCTCCAATCAACTACATCATCATTGTTATAATCATTGGAGTCATGGTAGCAAAACAGTTCTCAAAAAAGAAGAATGAAAAGACAAAAGATGCATCAAAAGATATTGATTCTAAATTTACTGATTTGACCCAGCCAAAGCAAGATGTACAGAACTTGACTGATCTTGATAACATTCCAAAAGATTCTGAATACTCTAAAGAATCAGGGTTAAATTCAAATGAAAAATCCGGTGAGTCTTTAGATACTAAAGATACAAAATCAGATAAGAAAGACTAGATTATTTTTCAGATGGTAGTTTGAATACTCGCTTAAAGTATTCAGATTGTTCTTTTGGTTCCTCAAAGTCATCTTTTACTTTTGCAAGATGTTTTGCCAAGTTTTTCTTGTATCCTAGCTGCATCTGTCTTGCAATCTGAATTCTCTGAGCTTGTGGTGAACCTGCACCATGCATTGATTCAGTAAGATAGCCAACTGCGTTTCTACCCATGGTCATGTTTTCAATTAATCGCAATACTCTCATTCTGTTTTCAACATCCACGCCCTTTCTTCCCGCTAGATATTTGCGGAGTATTGGTCCAGCCTCTGGATGTCTAAAGTCCTTCTCTGATGGTAGAGTTACAACAAGACCGCCTGCAATGTCTTGCGCTAGTCTGCCAATCTCATATGGAAATCTAGTAACGTTGTGTTTGCAAACTTGAGCAAGCATGTCATCATTTAGGTAAACTCCTGACTTCATTTTTTGTCCCTGATAAGAAGATGCAATTCCCGCAGCAAAGATTGATTCGTTAAGATGTGTCATCTCAATTAGTTTATCTTTGATATGAGATACCTTTGGAATTCCATTATAATCTGCGATGGTAGCAGCTGCACCAATTAAGACGTCACCTAATCCAGTTTTGCATACATAGCTTCTTCTATGATAGCAAGTGAATCTCTCTACCAACATTGAGGCAAATTCGTATTCGCCGTGCATGAATACCTTATCCCATGGAATAAACACATTATCTAAAATTATCATGGCCTCCTGACCAGCATACATAGAGTTGCCTGCATCAAGATCTCCTTCCTCCATGCTTCGTGTATCACAGGATTGTCTGCCATAGATGTATGTGACACCTTCTGCATCTGCTGGAATTGCACCTACAATAGCATAATCCTTGTCGTTTTCCGTTAGTCTAATTGTTGGCATCAAGATAATCCAGTGTGAATTAATGCATCCAGTTTGGTGTGCCTTTGCTCCTGTAACGTAAACTCCTTTGTCATCTTCTTTTACAATATGAACAAACATGTCAGGATCAACTTGCTCTGATGGTCCAAGACTTCTATCACCCTTAGGATCAGTCATTGCTCCACCGATTACAAAATTTTCTTCTTGCATCATTTTGATAAAATCTAACAGTCGTTTGTGATAGTTTGTTCCATGCTTTTCATCAATTTCATATGT
Organism: Thermoproteota archaeon; assembly: GCA_003352285.1. Classification (NCBI taxonomy): domain Archaea; kingdom Thermoproteati; phylum Thermoproteota; species Thermoproteota archaeon. The sequence goes on from QQVN01000005.1 coordinate 464,485, forward strand.
TGTAGAATGTAGAGAGTTGATTGCATCCATTCCTACACATCTTTGAAAACATGTTCCAGTGTTTTGTCCAAGCTTTCTTTGCATTTTATTTTGCATTACCAAGTCTTGTGCGCTTTCTGCAATGTGCAAAAATCGGTTTACACGTTTTCCAGAGATTGATGATTGAGCAGATGCAAGCTCTTCTTCACGAACAGCTAAATCATATGTTTCAGCAAGTGCATTAATTGATGGTCTAATCATTGGATGATCTACATAATTCTCAATTAATTCGCCAAACAGGAAAATTTTCAGCTTTCTGCCCCTAAGACTCTGAATGTACTCTTCGCCAGTCCTAATGCCCATCAGAAATACCTCACTCTAAGTTGTATAAATATTCTAAAGATCCAGGCAGGAATGATACTTCTATCATCTAAAGTCCTATTCGGACATCAAGGATCTTGCATCCTTTGCCTTTTTCCATTACCAAGACTGGATTCATGTCTAGTTCTTTTATTTCCTTGAAATCAGTTACAAGCTGGGAGAGTCGTTGAATGCATTCAGACAGTTTAGCTTTATCAGATGGCTTTTCTCCCCTTACGCCTTCTAGAATCTTTTTCATCTTAATTGAAGAGATCATGTCGTCTGCTTCTTTGTTTGTTACAGGTGCTAGCTTGAATGTCACATCTTTTAGTACCTCAACATAGATTCCACCCATTCCAAGCATGATAACTGGTCCCATTCCTGGTTCTAGTTTAGAACCGATAATCATCTCCTTTCCTCCTTTGACCATTTCGACAATCAAAACGCCTTTGATTTCGGCTTTTTTGTTGTATTTTTTAGCATTGGATACGATTTCCTTAAAGGCAGACTTTACTTCTTGTTCATTTTTGAGATTAACTTTGACTCCCCCTGCATCTGATTTGTGAATAATTTGTGGGGATGCAATCTTCATTACAACAGGATACCCAATCTTTTTTGCATTCTTTACAGCATCTGCTTCATTTTTTGCAAGAATACTCTTTGGTAAAGGAAAGCCATATGCACGTAAAACCTCTTGTCCTTCTTCTTCTAGAAGATTTGGTCGTCCCTCCTTCTTTACATTATCAAAAATTTTCTTTACCTTTGCCTTGTCAGCTTTGAATTTTGTAACAGTTCCCAATGGAGAGTTTACAGATTTTGAAAAGGTCAACATTGCGTTTAGTGCACGAATTGCGCCCTCTGCATAGGTAAAGTATGGAACTCCACCATTTGATAAGACTTCACGATTTGTAACTCCTTCATCTAATCCCATCAAGCTGGCAAGCATTGTCTTTTTGTATTTTTTTGACATTGCAACAATTACTTCCGCTAGTTGATCATAATCTAGAGTACCAGATGGTGTACACATTGAAATTACAGAGCCAACTTTTGGATGAGCTAAAACAAGATCCAACACATGATGGAATCTATTAAAATCAGCATCCCCAACGATATCAACGGGATTTCGTGAGCTGCCCCAAGGTGGAATTACTGCATCAATCTTTGGCCTAATGTTTTCAATCTTTGCCATCTTGATTCCCATCTTTGAGCATGCATCAGTTGAGATAATTGCAGGACCGCCTGCGTTTGAGACAATAACTAAATCACCTTTTGCTGGAAGTGGTTGCTTTGAGAATGCCACAGCGTAATCAAAGAGCTCCTCCATTGTATCAACTCTGAGTGCACCAGATTGTTTTAGTAATGCATCGTAGATTTCATCAGAGCCCATCAGTGCACCAGTGTGTGACATTGCAGCTTTTGCACCTTCAGGACTACGACCAGATTTTAAAATTATAATTGGTTTTTTGAGTTTTCTTGTGATATTTCTGCAAACCTTGAGAAATTGTTGACCATTTCCCATGTCCTCAAGATACATCACAATAACTTTGGTTTGTTTGTGGTTTGCCAGCATGTTTAAGACATCAATTTCGCTCATTGCTGCCTTGTTACCCATGCTGACTACTGCTGAAAATCCAATGTCTTGTGCACTTGCGTCTTCAACTAGTGCTGCGCAGATTGCACCACTTTGAGAAACAAGAGCAATACTACCTGATTTTGGAGTAACTTTGAGAAATGTAGAGTTCATCATCGTCTTTGGATCTAAATTCATTACGCCAAGACAGTTTGGACCAATAATTTTGATATTGTATTGTTTTGCAATGTCTTTTAGTCGTTGTTCTAATTTTGCGCCTTCTTCATCTACTTCTTTGAATCCAGCTGTGATTACAATTGCACCCTTGATCTTTTTCTTACCGCATTCTTCTAGTACAGTTGGAACGATTGTATTTTTTGTAACAATGACTGCAAGATCAATTGGTTTTGGCACATCTAAAACTGTCTTGTATGCTTTTTTGTAAAATACAGTTGGTCTAGTTGGGCTAATTGGAAAAACAGTTCCTTTGAATCCATTCATAATATTAGAAGTAATGGTTCGTCCGACGCTTCCTCGTTTATCTGATGCACCAATTATTGCAATTGATTTTGGTGATAGAAAAACGGATTCAGACATTAACGAAAATGGATCAAAACAATTTCCATAATAAAGTTATTCATCAAAGGCCGATCTAGCTTCCAAGCATTTTGCCAGCGAGATTTTCTTTCCTTGGAACCCAAGTAATTTTCAGATTAGGGAATCTTCCAATTAGCGACCATGCCTCACGGGCCAGCTCCCTAAGCTGCTCATTGTTTATTGCAAATTCATGATTAAGTTGCGATACAGTATTTTTTGAATCACTGAAAATTTCAAGAGGTTCCTTAGTATCTACAAATTTTTTTAGAGCAGAAATTATTGCCAAATATTCTGCTTGGTTATTTGTAATGTCTGGTTTTTTTTCATAAAATGATTCCCCAGTCTCTTTTACAAAGAAGCCATACCCCGAATCAGAGCCTCCGGAACCATCAACATAAACGCTAATTGTCATCCTTATACAACCTAGTCAACTTGACACTCAAATTTATTACGATCATATAGACAATTGTAGAAATTCCCTGTGAAACTATGGATGCAATGTATGGATCATATTCAATTGTTAACAGATAATATTGTAAAATCCATCGAACTATGGTGTAAACGACTTCTCCAATTCCTAATGATGAGACAATTTTGATTAGGTCAGATTTTAAGCGTGCTTTATCAGTCTCTCCTGATTTTAGCTTGTATTTTTTTCTATTATCTAAGTAAAACAATCCACCAAAAACGGAAAAAAACACAGTATAGTCGACAATCAATGTATACGTGGTGTTAAGATAATCCTCTTGGCCAGCAAGTAATTGGGCCACAACTGCAGAAATTGTAATAGATGCTGCAAATGCAATGAGAATGTTTTTGTTTAATCCAAAGTATTCCTTGTATTTTTGTTTCATAGAATTTTGTTATTAATCCAGCAAATAAACCAAGGCTAGTCCAACGTAATTTTGAGGAATATTAACAAGCCAATAAGTTCTGCAATGCCAACACCTAACATGTATGGAAATATTTCATGCGAAAATATTTCATGCATAGAAAAGTATGCCATAGAACCAATGATGTTGTGCAAAAATAACATGCCTGCAACAACAATCAGACCCAGCGGTAGCTGTGCCTTTGTTTTAACATACATCTTTCCAAATATTCCAATCAGAATACCAAGAATGACCATATTTGCAATGGACACAATAGAAAGAATAGCTGAGGTAGGTTCCATTAGAAAACTTTCGACCTCGTAGATTTATGTACTTTTATCCAATTTCCTTGCAATTTCCTCAAACGTCTCCAGGTTCACTTCTAAAAAAGGAGATACAAAATATGTGATTGCATATTTTTCACCCTCTTTGATTATCATGTTATTTTTTTCTAAAACTTTGATGTGATGCTGAATTGCTTTGTAATCTAATCCAAATTCTTTTGCCAATTGGTTCGTATTTGATGGTTGATTTTTCAATGATTGAATAATTTTTAATCGATTAATTCCGCCTCGAGAGCCTGCAAAGACAAACCACAAAAGACGTTTGGCATGAGGATCATTGGCCATAAATAATTCAAGATTTCTTAAGTGACTCTACTAAAAGGTATTTTGGGCTTAATTGATCAAAAAAATTCATAGTAAGAATAAATTAATGTAATTACTAATGTAGTATTATGATGCTAAATTATGACTATCCATTATACAGACCACCATCTGAAGCAAGATCATTAATCTTTCAAGTAACACTAGGATGTTCTTTTAACGAATGTTCTTTCTGTGACATGTACAGATCAAAAGAGTACAGCGAGCGCCCTTGGGACGAAGTAAAATTAGAAATCGACATGATGGCAAAACAGCTTCCAGATACTCAAAGAATCTTTCTTGCTGATGGGGATGCATTAAATCTAGATACGGAATACATGGTCAAAGTTGTAAAATATATCAAAGAAAAATTTCAAAATCTTGAAAGAATATCATGCTATGCAATGCCAATGAACATCTTAAAAAAAACTCCTGAAGAGCTAAAAAGAATGCATGATGCTGGATTAACAATGTTTTATCTTGGAATTGAGAGCGGCTCTGATGTAATTCTAAAAAAAGTAACAAAAGGTGCAATAGCTAAAACAATAATCAAGGCAGTCAACAAAGCAAAAGATGTAGGATATACAATGTCGTGCATGGTGATATTGGGACTAGGCGGTTCCAAGTACTCAAAAGAACACATTCGAGGAACTGCAGAAGTAATCAGTGCATGCTCTCCAAATTATGTTGGGGCATTAACATTATACTTGGAAAATGGAATCAAGGATGAATTCCTAACAAAGTTTGGTGAGGAGTTTGTTCCAGTATCAGATGAACAAGCACTAGATGAGCTTGAGGATCTAATTTCTCAGATTGATGTTAAAGATGAGGTTGTCTTTAGGGCAAATCACGGTTCTAATGCTTATACAATAAAGGGCACATTTCCACAAGATAAGCAGGATATGCTGGATAAAATTTCATGGATGAAAAAACATCCTGAGGTAATCAGACCAAAAGGACTGCGAGGATTTTAGGCAGTATCCAAGTTTGGATGCAGATATACTACTTTGTAAATCACAACAGTATAGTCGCCTGTAAATGAGCGAGTAACCTGTCCATCATCCACACTTCTTACTCGAAATTTGTATTCATACGTTCCATCTTCATTTACTACAGCTTGAGCAAAGCGTGCAGGTTCACCATTCTGGTACATTTGGATAATTACAGGGTAGTCCTTTACATGATTTGCAATTTTTCCCTCAACAAATGCCCATGGAAGAACGTTGTCTGCAGGTGCGTGAAAGAAAACAGTTGACTTTTCAACTCCCATAGTAGCATCTATTGGAAAGATTTCAGTTTGGGGAGTATGTGTATGACCATTAACTCCAATCATTCCGGAGTGTGGGTGCGCAAAGGATACCGACGATAAAGGTAAAATCAGAAAAGCAATCAAAATGCTTGATAGTACGAGAGTTTTTTGCATGGCTGTTCTAAAGGGATTCAATATTAAAAATTTTCACTAGTTTATAATCCATCAATAATTGGTTTTAGTTTTTCAGGAAGTTCAGGCAGTTCGGTATGGCTTTCGTTGTTTTGAATTATTTCAGGTCCAATTCGTCTGACTCTTTGAGTTCCAATCAAAGTATCGATGTTTCTTTGGACGTCCTTTTCTGGCAAGATTGTTTTCAGCTTTGAAAGTACCTCTTCCTCATTTTCGTATTTTTTTATTGCATACTGGATTAGAATTATTTTTTCATCAGCGGTAAAGTCTGCCATATTTTGAGTATCAGGTTTGTGGCTAAATATCTTTACAGAGCAAAAACGGTTAAAATAGCAGATTTGGTAATTTAGTGTACTTGGCAACAAAACTACAATTAATTTCAAGCGTATTGAAGATGAAAAAATATTCAATGATTGCTATAGTAAGTGGTCTTGGATTGGGAATAATTTACTTTTTCCTGACAATGTCAATGCTGCCAATTCATTTTAATGCTGAATTAGAACTTGCACCATCTTATGTTATTACATCTGTTGCGCTTACTGTAGTCATCTCTGCATTAGCTGGAATAAATTTTGCAATGATTGCATACAAGATGAAGAGAATGAAGATGATGAATTCAGTAAAATCAAACTCTTCTGCAGTCTTAGGTGGAGCATTTGCTGCATTTACACCTGGCTGTCCCGCATGTACTGCTCCATTGGCAGTAATCCTTGGCGCAATAGGAGGACTATCATTGTTTCCCATGCAAGGTTTGGAATTAAAATTCATTTCAGTAGGAGTTTTAATTTTTTCAGTATATTGGGTGGCACGTGGCCTTCAAAACAATAGCTGCTGCAGTATTAAGAAGAATTAAGAATTATACTTCTTTTAGTCCCTTGTAACGATTTCGGATAGTAACTTCAGTAACATTTGCTGCTTCTGCTACATCCTTCTGAGTCTTGTCTTCGCCATTTTTAACACAAGACAGGTATAATGCTGCAGCAGCTAACCCCATTGGATCTTTTCCTGCAGATTCTTCATTTTGTTGGGCAGTTTTTAAAACCTTGATTGCATAACGTTTTGTTTTTTCGGATATGTTAATTGTACTTGCAATTCGTGCAACACATTGAATTGAATCAGTAACTGGCATTTTTAGGTCCAATTCTTTTACAAGTAGACGATAACATCTTGCGATGTCTTTTTTCTTAATGTTAGATGCTGCTGCAACATCTTTGATAGTTCTTGGTACTGCTGTATCACGACATGCAGCATATAGTGCAGAGCCAATCATTCCGGAAATAGAACGGCCTCTTACGAGTTTTTTATCAATAGCTTTTCTGTAAATGTATGCTGCTTTTTCTACAACTGAATCAGAAAGAGAAAGTTTGTCTTTTAGTCTGTTGAGTTCACCAAACGCTATTCGAAGATTCCTATCTGATGCATCATGTGTCTGGCTGCGGCTATCCCATGTTCGCAGTCTTTCAATTGTTGTACGCATAGAGGATGTAAGGGGCTTGCCTGTTGCATCACGGTTAACAGGATTAATCACGGTTGCAAGTCCCATGTCGTGCATTGTCAATGATGTTGGAGAACCTGCACGGGCTCTATCTCCGGTGTCATCAGAAAACGAACGCCACTCTTGACTTGAATCTACTATCACACCAGAATCAACATATCCACAACTTCCACAAAATTTTTCTCCAGTTACATTATCTGTAACCATTGAATTTTTTCTACAACGTCCACAAATGCTATCTGCTTGATAATTTTTCAAAACCATAGATAATATTCACTATATCATAGATTTTCAGATTATAAGTACTAGTGCATTATGCGTGTTTTCTTGGTTTTAGCATGTTTTTGGATACTCACGCCTAGTTGCAAATAGGCATAGATTACTCTATAATAAAAAATAGAAAAAAATGTAGTAAATTTCTGATAAGATAATTAAATTTAAAATTAATTTAAACTAGAATTTCTTAAAATCTTTTACTTCTATGTTTTGGTAAACATTCTCGGCAATAAACCGGTCGTCCTTCTTTTGGTTGGAAAGGAACTTCTGATTCTTTGCCGCAGTCTGAACATGTACAAGGGTACATTTTTCTGTCTTCTGACATGCCCTGAATGAATTACTCTGTTATAAGAACTAATCACAGTAAATGGGCCTGAATTTGATTTAGATTTACAAACTTTAATGTATCCTGTTTTCACTCGATGTTTATGATATTTTCAAAGATGTTAACGGGGATAATTTGAAAGGAAGGCAGAGTCATGAATCATTACTCAGGGAGTTGATTGAGTATTTTGAGTCAAAAAAGATCAAAGTTCATTATGCAAATTATCCAGGCTACAAAAAACCAATGGAGCTAAAAAGGCATGCTCCAGACATCATAGGAATTCATTCAGAAACTGGTCAGGTATACATTGGTGAGGCAAAGATGTGCAGTGAGTTAACTGATCAAATTACAAAGGAAGAGTTTCAAGATTTTCCAAAAACAGTCATTACTAGTGGAAAATCTGCTGGAAAATTAATGCAGTTTTACATTGCTGTTCCTTCTGATTGCGCTTCAAAAATAAAAGAAGTCTTCAACAAGGCAGACATTGCTTGGAGTGACAACATACAGGTTCTGGGATTCTAGCATGAATGTAAAGTGTAAAAATTGCCAGAAGGAGTTTGATCTTTTCACAAGTGAGTTTTGCTCCCAAGAGTGCGCTGCAAAGTACTATATGTCAAACTGACTTTGATCGAAGTAAATTTTACCTTACAAGGCAGAATTAACTCACCAACTTCTTCTAATCATCGAGTGATTATTTTTGGTAATATGGCTTGCAAAACAGGATACATACACAATTATACATTTTTCCCATTACAAGGAAAGCATCTTTGCATAAATTGCCTACAAGAGCAGAATTCGGAAGATAATTAGCATCTAGAATAGACATAGAAGGAAGATGGAAATTCTAGGAGAAAAAGTGCAATTGTGGTTGGATAGTGCAAGGTTTGTAAAACCAAAACCAGCAGTTTATGTCCTTTATGATAAAAAATTAAACGTATTATTCATTGGAGATAGTGAGAACTTACAAAATCAATTTACAAAATATCTTGATACAAATTTTGAGAATAATGAATGCAAACAAAAAACCCATACGTATCAGAAGCTTTTCGTTGAAAATCCAGTTGAGAAAAAGGAACAGCTCTTAAACAGCTACAAAAGTGAGTATGGGAAACTTCCTGACTGTAACGAGGTTTAGTCAGGTCTTATTTTGAAGAATATTTGTCAGATAATATCACGCATACGAATATTCCTTTTCCTGATATAGCCTGGGCACTGTGCCTAAGTCCTTTTGGGATAAAGATTGTCGATGGGGAAGTTACTGTGTAAGATTCATCCTCAATTTGTATTTGATATTTTAATTTTGAACTCTCAGAGAGTATGAGATTAATTTCATCATGGTTATGCTTATGCAATTGACTATACTCTGGAAGTTTTTTTGAGGCATCAACAAAGTGTACTGCAATATGAGTATCAGATTCTGGAATTATTGATTTACTAAGCATAGACAGACGTTTTATTGGAGCTTTTTTATGAAATGGGATTTTTTCTAGTGATTCATTGATTCCTTTTTTAATTAAGTTCTGATATTTTTTCAACAAAAATAATTGTTTTTTCTATTAAATAACATGACTCTTTTGAAGCATCTTATCATATAAGCAATGAATCCCTATTGATATCCATTGCAAGTAGACAGAACATCAGAGTGGTTTGTTCCAAAATTTGGATCAAATAGATTTCGTAAAAGTATAGGAATTTTATTTTTGCCTTACACTGCAATTGTTACTTGTTTTGCAGCACTTGGTGCAATTTCTGGACCAATGGATATAGAAAGAATTGTTGCAATATGCATAATCTATTTTTTGGCACTTGGAATAAGCGCTCATTTACTTGATGCAGTAGGAGGAAAGACAAAACCATGGGGAAACTTGCCAAAGAGAAAAGTATGGAGCATTGCTCTAGGGGCTCTAGGAATTTCATTTGCAATTGGAATCTATTATGCATTCTTAGATTCGCCGTTACTATTTCCCATTGGAATTTTAGAAGGATTTTTCCTATTTGCATATAATCTAGAGTGGTTTGGTGGAAAATTTCACAACAAAACTTCTACAATTATTTCATGGGGAGTATTACCGGTATTTGCAGGATCTGCTATTCAGACAAATTCAATATCCTATGAAACCATAATCATAGCGGCAATAACAGCTCTGATTACATATGCTTTGATATCTACATCAAGGCCCTACAAATTACTAAAACTCAACGATGGTGATATCAATCTCATTAAACGAAAGGAATTAGTCTTGAAAATGCTATCTCTGGGGGTGGTTTTAGGAACGATTTCGTACTTTGTTTTAAAATTCTATTTTATTTCGTAGATTGAGGCTTTTCTGCATACAAAATAACTGATGAGTCCCATGTCAGATATTGGACTTTTACTTGAAAGTCATTTTTTTCAAGTTCTTGCTTGTAGGAAAAAACCCAATTACTTGACCTGATAAGCTTTGGAAGCTCTGCAAAAGCATACTTCCAAGCAGGTAGGAAAATTCCAAGCAAGTTCAATAAAACAAAATACGAATTCCAAAGTTTTTTTATTAGATTATTTTTTGGATAAGAAAAATCATGGAAGATGATTTGACCGTTAGAATTAAGATGAGCAATGCAATTTTTTACAAGCTTTTCAGGATTACAATACTTTGGAATATATGATGAACATATACAATCAAATTTTAAATCAAGATTAAGATTTTCAGCATCTTGATGTAAAAATGAAATATTTGAAAATGTTGAAGAGTTCTTTTCTGCCATTTTGAGATAATCTTGTGATATATCAATCCCAATGATTTCTGATTTTGGGAACTTTTTTGCTAATTTTCCAGTTAAGATTCCTGTTCCACAGGCTAGATCTAAAATTGATTCTGGGGATTTTATTTTGTTTATTATTTCGTTTTTCCAATAGTTATCCTTTCCAAAGGTTGTAAAAAGTACAACTTTATCATAGGTACTAGCAGTTTGACCAAAGAAATGCGGTACTAAATCCTTTGGGGATTGATTTGTCATTGAACATTAATCGTAAGAAATGATTTAAACAAATACTAGGAAAATTCAAACATTTCAAGCATTACAGAAAATACTAGATAATATGCCAGATAAAATGCCAAAAGACATATTCCAATCCATAATGAGTTTTTTGCCTTTGTAGGATCATCTTTTCTTAAAATATAGTACGCAATGATGGCGCCAACTATACTAAAGACAAGTGGTAATGCATACCATAATGGGCTTCGCTCTTTTTGTGTCACATAATTCTTTGATCTATTTGATACTAAAATTAGACTGTCCGAAAGTTTTCATTTTTTAGCACTAGGCATAACTCTTAGCACTAGTTAAATATCATTACGATGTATCTATAATTACAAGGGCTTCAGTTGTCGCCTTCTTCAAACAGAGAAGGCCTTAAACTGCTGCTGTCACCGGCAAACTCCTATCTCGTTGCTGGTCTTAAGCAGGTCCTCTCGTCGGCTTACTGCCCGGTTGCTGACCTTAAGGACAAAGCCTTGTAACAGATTTTTTAAAAATTTTTCCTCTTGAAATGCCAAAAATGGGCCCACAGGGACTCTACCACCATAATGGGCAATATTTTGGGCGCATTTAGGCGTGAAAAGTGTTAATTCCTAAAATGGTTCAAATCTTTTTGGTCCCAAAAATCTAAAATTTTTTCAAAAAGAAATTAATTTTCTCTACAGATTCTAAAATCCGCCGCCAGCAGAACCGGCAGTGACAAGGAATGGTAAATGTGCAAATCGTTCAGGTTGTGCGCCACTGCCAGACACATGAACATAATATTGCAAATCAGCTGGCAATCCAAAAGGCACATTTCCTGTCAAAGTTGTTCCATCAGCAGATACTGAAACATTGTCTGCTACAGCTCCATCGGATGGATCAGTTCCCTCAAGGAAAAATACTGCAGTATCTCCTGATTGAATACGTCCTTCAGGATCAATTATTGTAAATGCTGTTCCAACAGGACCGCTTGTTGGATCTATAGTTACAGTTTCACAGTGCGGATTTTTCTCTTTTGCTTTACTATTCTCATTTGCATTCTCACATCCTTTTGCCTTGCCACTATTGTCATCTTTTGTAGCAAATGCATCATTTTGAATTGGCATTATCAAGAATCCGGCAATTGCAAAGACAAGAACTGAGAATGATAGTAGACTGTTCATTATCAAAAAACAGAACATATACTATAAAAGAATGATCTAAAGAAATTTTTGGAATCTAAGAATCATCTAAGATTTTCCTTAGTTTTTGCTTAGTTTGTAAATCTATTTCAAGTTAGATGGACTCGAATGCTTTTTTTAAAAAATTAAGATAGATGAAATGATTAAGCCAATCCAATCTGTTTCATGAATTCCAGGTTATCCCAAAACAAGTATTCTTCAGTCATCACGCCATTTTCCCAATAGCCAACGGTATTCATTGTAAGCTTGAAAGATTTTCCAGTTGGAGGAATTGAGCTTCCATCTGGCAAAGGCATCGGTTCTGTAAATGTACCCTCAATAATTCCAATCACACTTGTCCATTGCCCAGATGCTATCTTGATTGGATGTTGTTGAATCCGCGTGTCTGGAGCATAAACAAACATGGCTTTTAGATCCTCAATATGTGGTTCAATGCCCTCTGTTGTACGCCCGTCTGGCCAGTGAACAACAATATCCTGCGAGTGACTCTCATGGAGTCTCTGCCATTGTTGATTAGTAAAGACATCAAAATCTAATTCATCAAATGTTTCAAGATGCTGATTTGCAAGTTGTTCAGCAATCTTGTATTTTTCCAATTCATTGGATGATGAGACCGTAGATAGATCTGGGGTTTGAAAAACTGCAAATCCTACTGCAAGTCCTACAAAAAATACCCCAATAGTAATTCCTACCCAAATTGATTGTTTCACCACGATTTTAGAAGTTATTTTCCATATTAAAGGAGTTGAACCTAAATGGTTAAAGTCCAAATGGGCCCACAGGGATTTGAACCCTGGATTTTCGCCGTGTAAGGGCGACGTCATAACCGATCTGGACCATGGGCCCAGCAAACTTCCTTGTTAAAATCCATTTAAACTTTGAGAATGAAAAAGCTAGAAATGTAATTAACGTAATTTTCTGTCATGACGATTTCATTTTTTTCTAGTCCCATTGGATTAGGACATGCATCAAGAGATATTGCAATTGCAAAATATCTCAATGAATTTACAATCAAATTCACATCAGGGACTAGCGCTGCAAAATTAATCAAAAAATATGGATTTGGTGTAAATGATGCATATGTACCACCAAACTTTGATGTCCAAAGTGGTTCATTGCAAGGCTCTGCAAAGTGGCTTTGGCAATACTACAAGTACTACAAAGAATGCAAAAACATTTCATCAGAAATAATTCAAGATGAAAATCCAAGAGTTGTTGTTAGCGATGAAGATTTTGCATCATTAACTGTAGCTCAAGAAAGAAAGATTCCAACTGTTCTAATTACGGATATTTTAGAGACAAAATTCACAAATGGAATTGTTGGAATAATAGAAAAAAAGATGAACAAATCCATGAAAGAGATTATAAAAAAATCTGACATAGTTATACTTCCTGAAAATGGTGCAAACGAAGGAAACATCTACAGAGTAGGACCAATTGTTAGAGAAACTAACCACTCAAGAGAAGAATTAAGAGAAAAGTTTTCTTTTTCAAAAAAAACCATTCTGTTAAGTATTGGAGGAACAGATGCAGGACTATATTTGATTAAAAAAACTATAGAGGCAACATCCAAGCTTGGTGACTTTGAGCTGGTACTAGTTTCTGGACCATCAATTAAAGAAGAATTCAAAGAGATAAGAAATTTAGGATTTTTAGAAAATTTGCATGAGGCAATTTATGCAGCAGATGTTGTTGTGTCACTTGCAGGTAAGTCTACAATAGATGAGGCAAACGCGTATGGCACTCCAGGAATTTTTATTCCAATAAGGAATCACTTTGAGCAAGAAGACAATGCAAAGGAAGCAGGATTTTCCTATGATGACATATTCAAGCTAGATGAGCTGATTCCAAAGTATGCAAAAAGAAACAGAACCCCAATTCAAGCAAAGGGGGCTAAAAATGCCGCAAAATTGATTGCAGAAATTACAAAGTGAACCAATGATTAATAGATGGAGTGCTTGCACTTTACTCTTAAAATGGAAAATCTAGTTGTTGCAAAGTTCGGCGGTAGTGCAATAGGTCCTGATGGTCTATCAATACCAATTATTATTCAAAGGATTACAGAACTAAAGAAAAATTCCAAGATTATCGCTGTATTTTCAGCACCACTTACAATTGATGATGGAAAGACAAGGTCCATCACCGATGTAATACTAGAGATTGGCCAAAAGGCCGAAAACGGAGAGAGTTTTACTCTGGAGAAGGTCTCAAATGCATATTCAAAGATTCTAGACTTGGTCAGTACGGAATATCAAGAGGCTTGCAAAAAGACAATTGAAGAGTATCTGCAAAAGGCAAAAGACGCCTTGGTCCTAGCCCAAGAAAAGAAAGATTTTGCAAATGAGGATCGCTCAAATGCACTTGCATTCTCAGGTGAGATTTTAATGTCACAGGTAATGAATTACATTCTAAAAGGAAAGGGGATAAAATCAGCAGCAGTTGATTTTGAGTCATGGCCAATCATTACAGATAGCAACATAGAGTCTACAAATTTTCTTTATTCAAAATCAGCTGAACGAATTGCTCCTATTGAATCACTGTTAAAACAAAATGACATAGTATCAATTGGCGGATTTATTGGAAAAACCGCTGATGGAATAACAACAACATATGAAAGAGGCGGATCAGATAGGACAGCAGCTGATCTTGGAATTTTATTTCACAAAAAATTCAACACACAGATTGACTTTGAAAAGGATAGCTCTGTAGTTTCTGCCGATCCAAAAATAGTATCAGATGGCTTAGATGAGGTGTCACAGCTTTCATTTAATGAAGCGCGTCTGGCAGGAATGTTTGGAATGAAAATTCTTGATCCAATAGCTATCAAGGAGATCCTTGAAAACGGAGCAGACATGCCAATCATAGTCACTAACATGAAAAATCCTGCAAAGACAACTGTAATCAAAAGAACTCCTGATAAACAAAACGGTCATCCACTCAAAATTGTAACAGGAAAGAAAAATTGCGCAATATTTAGAATTGAAAGTGAGTCTGCAGTAAGGTTGCTAGAATCTCTAGAAAAGTTAAAGCGATACAGCGAGTTTATTGTATTATCTCCGTACACAAAGGATGGGATAGAATTTACCAGAATTTTATTTTTGGATGGGGATTATGTTAAAAGAAACGAAAAGTATCTGTTAGGTTTTGATTCACTTGCAACCATAACATACAACAGGGGAGTAATCACATTAATCGGCGATGAGATGTGGAGAGTACAACAGATTGCATCAAAGGCAAGTGCAAAGATTGGTGAAGCTGGATTAAACATACTAAACATGGATGCACAAGAAGAGACATCAAGAATAATTATTGTAGTTGAGGATTCCGGGGACAACATAAAAAATGCAATCCGTGCAATCCATGATGAAAAATCTAAGATAAAGTTTGTTTGATAATTCTAAATTGGCCCTAATGGTGAAATCACCAAAAGTGCCAAGGTGGGTTTTTTCTCGGGCCTAAATCTAGAATCCGCCCTGGCGTTACCCAAAACACGCTCTATCTTGTATACACAATTCAGCTATTTAGAGCTGATCTATATAGATCATGTTTAGGTATAATGAAATGAAAAACTCTAAACCTGTTTTTTTATTCCAATCACACTTTTCCATATTAATTCACTATTCCCAGAATTGTAAATGCGTGGAATCTACATCCCCACTAGACCCACAAAGAAGACACTAGAGGATTCTGAGGAAGATTCTGAAGATTCAAGATAATTCTTTAAATTACTATTGTTATTCCAATTTTCTATGAAAGAGATCGGAAAGATTTGGATGAATGGAAAATTTGTTCCATTCAAGGATGCAAAAGTACATGTTTTGACACATGCATTACATTATTCTACATCAGTGTTTGAAGGAATAAGATGTTATGATACACCAAAGGGTTCTGCTATTTTCCGATTACCTGAGCACATTGACAGATTATTCAAATCTGCAAAGCTCTATTCAATGAAGATGAATTTTTCCAAGAAACAAATCTCTGATGCTATAATTAAAACAGTTAAGGAGAGCAAGCTAAAAGAATGCTACATTCGTCCAATTGCATATTACGGCTATGGAACAATGGGCCTAACACCAACTCAAAACAACGTTGATGTTGCAATTGCATGCTGGGAGTGGAAGATGGGTGAATCAAAGGCAGGAAAGTTTTCAGGTGCAAAGTGTAAAATTTCAAGCTGGATAAAGATAGATTCAAGAGCTCAGCCAATGAAGGCAAAGGCTGCATCAAACTATGCAAATGCCGCACTTGCAAGAATGGAAGCTTTGGATAACGGATACGATGAGGCAATCATGTTAAATTATCACGGCAAAGTCTCAGAAGGTAGTGCAGAAAACATTTTCATTGTAAAAGATGATCAAATAATGACTCCCCCAATGTCTGCAGGAATTTTAGAGGGAATCACACGGGACAGTGTAATTCAGATAATTGAAGAAAATGGCGGTTATGTTATTGAAACAGATCTTGATAGGGAGGATCTATATGCTGCAGACGAAGTGTTCATGACAGGAACAGCTGCCGAAGTAAAATCAGTTACACAGATAGACAAGATAAAGATTGGAGATGCAAAGCCTGGAAAGATCACAAAAGCATTACAAAAAACTTTCATGGATGTTGCAATGGGAAAAGACGAGAGATTTCTTCCTTGGTTAAAATACATTTAATGTTAGTATATCTTGTTAGGATAGAAAATGGATAGTTGTTCCCCTGGAAATACAAGTAAAATTTGCTGGTTTTGCCAAAAGGGCAGACATGATGACTGTATGAAGGAGATTCCTGTTGATGGTAAATCTGATGGACCCCATGATTGTACCTTTGATACAAAAATGATTCCAT
The DNA here is from genome assembly GCA_003352285.1 of Thermoproteota archaeon. Taxonomy (NCBI): domain Archaea; kingdom Thermoproteati; phylum Thermoproteota; species Thermoproteota archaeon. The sequence goes on from QQVN01000005.1 coordinate 481,061, forward strand.
GTATGTGTAAGCATAATGAATAGGGAGTTTTGGGAAAAATATGCAGAGGATGCAGATTTACATTATAACGAAGAGTTTGCCAAGTTTATCAGGGATCTAGTAGTTTCTCTGCGCTGTTCAAGCGTTATGGAGGTTGGCTGCAATGCAGGAAATGATTTGAAGCTTTTTACAGAAAATATTGATTCACATGGAATTGATTCAAATGAAAAAATCATAGAGATTGCAAAAAAGAGAAATCCAACTGTGAATTTCAAAGTAGGAAAAGTGACAAAGCTGCCCTATGAGGATTCATCAATTGATCTTGTATTTACTCATGGTTTTTTCAATTATTTGGATGATGAGGAAATTGATGAGGGAATAAAGGAGATTTTTCGGGTATCAAAAAGATATGTAGTAAATTGTGAGATCTATGGTGCAAATAACATCATAGATGAGCAAAATAATCGAAAAGGAAGAAACATGCTGGAAAGATGGATGAATTACAAAGTAAAGATAATCAGCAATGTAGAGATGCACGAAGAGATTGATCCTGAAAAATCAAGATTTGTTCTAGTTAGAAAGCTAGCGTGATGTTACTTTTTCAAGAAAAGAATCATGGTTTTCATGATAGAATAGTGTAATTGGATTTGATTTTGATTTTAGGGTATAGTGTATAATGCCATCAGAATCTTGAGAAATTTTGGCAATTTTGTAAATGATGCTGGGACCTTTTCCAGAATCAATTATCTGGACTAGTTCTCCAGGATGAAATTTGAATGAATGGTGTTCTTTTGCAAATCTATGAGAAGAGCCACAGTCTTTGCATGTGATGTGTTTTTCATTAATTGAAATTGTTGTACTTCCACAGTCGACACATATCTTAATCTCCTTGTTTACTGCTTCGCCCCTAATTTTGTTTAGAAGCTTGTGGTGTATCTTTTTTGGTTTCATCTTTGAGCTCATCCTAGGACGGGTCCATAAATACTATTTGTGTATAAAATCTAGACAAATGCTCGATGTTTTTCAAATATCTAGGCATGAATCAGGCATAATAAAAGAAATAGTAAATCTCATCTTTATATAATCAGTTTTTTTGCTCGAATTTTTGAATCTTGTTTGTTTGACAGTCTTTGCAGTTTTCATCTCCAAGCTTAATTATTCTCCCACACATTGGACAGTGTTTTTCAATTGACAGTTGTTGTTTCCCCCAGTAAAACTTTGATCGATATCATTTAACTGAAGGGCAGAAAAGATCAGTTCCATTTTGTAGCAATTGTTATATGTAAAGATCGATGCGGTTGGTTTTTTGACCGCAAGATCTATAAACCAATTCTCTCTCGTTTGATTGAAATGGCAGAAAGTAAAGTATGGTGGAAAGATCTTCCAAAAGAATTTGAAAATGATATTGAGATTTCATTAGAATAAATTTTTCTTGTCAAATAGCTCCCCATATTTAGTTAGAAATAAAATCAAAATATAGTTTTAATACCCATCAACTAAACTCAAAGCCTGAGTCTTTTACAACAGTTTCCAAAGGAGTTCACTCCAAGGAATATTCAAAAAGAAATACTATCTGAGATCGAGGAGAAGATAAAGTCAGGATACAAAAAGATCATCCTCTGTGCGCCTACTGGTGTGGGAAAGTCCTTGATCGGGGCCACTTTGGCTCGATATTTTGATAGCTCATTTGTGGTAACTGCATCAAAACATCTCCAGGACCAGTATACCAAGGATTTCTCATTTTTAATGGCAGTCAAAGGAAAGCAAAATTTTCCGTGCCTGAAACTGATGGATTCTGAAAAAGTAACCATCCCAAGACGAGCTATGAGATGGGGACTTACATGCGACAAGGGTCAGTGCGAGGAAAAGACTACAAAAAATGGAAAAGAGATTACGGAAATTTGCAAGTACAAGCCAAAGATATCAAGCATTGAGGAGAATGAAGATTGCTCAGATGCATGTCTGTATTATTTGCAAAAGTATCAGGCTCTAGTATCAGCACATTCCCTGTGGAATTATCATTCATACTTTCAAATTATGAAGTATAATCGAAAGTTATTTGCAAAGTATCTAGAAAGAAAGGTTTCAATTTTTGATGAGGCTCATAAGATAGAGGATCAGGTAATCCAGTTTGTAGGAATTGATGTCTTTAAAGGCCAGCTAGAAGAGTGTGGTCTAAAATTCAATGATTATGATTCCAGTGATATTGACTCTATGATTACTATGATTGATACCATGGCAGATTATTATTCTGCAAGAATCAGAGATATCAAAGAGAGTAGGGAATTTCAGAGAAATCCAGATTATGAGCAGATATCAAAGCTTGAAAGAAAGTATGAGAGAGTTGCAAATGCACGAGTAGATATTGTAACTGATAAGGAAAATTTTGTAATAAATAATCCAGAAAATGACGTTTATGGTGACTTTAGATCAATTTCAATAAAACCAATTGATATCTCAAGTTTTGTAAAATCATTTTTTACATCAGAATATCAGATATTCATGTCAGCCACTCTAGATAAGAAAAGCTTTTGTGAGAATACCGGAATGAGTCAAGACGAGATTGCTTTTGTTGACACACCAAAATCACCATTTCCCATTGAAAGTAGAAGAATAAATTTTCTAAATGTCAGAAGATTAAGCTACGGTGCAACACAGGAAGATGAATTAGAAGTTATAAAAAAAATTGATGAGTTGCTAACAGAGCATTCAGATGAGCGGGGCCTAGTTCTTACATCATCAATTTCAAGATGCTATAATATTCTAAAACATCTATCGCAACAAAACAAAGAACGAATAAAAATTTGTCATAGTGTAAACGCAGATGGAAAGACACAAGAGCAGGTGTTAGCAGAACATAAAGAGAATAATTCCAGCGTATTGCTTTCATCTTCTTTATGGGAGGGAGTAGATCTAAAAGATGATTTATCGCGATTTCAAATTATTGCAAAAGTCCCATACCCAAATTACATGGAAAAGCGCGTTAATGTGAAGATGAAAAAATTTCCTTTATGGTACACATCACAAACGCTGATGAAGTTATTACAAGGATTTGGGCGTTCTATTAGAAGCGAGGATGATTGGGCAGTGACATATGTGCTAGATACTGCAGTGAATAATGTGCTGTTCAAAGCACAAGATATGATTCCAAAATCATACTATGATGTTTTAAATCTGAATTAGTTATCCCTTATCAAGCTCATCTACACTACCACCCTGTCCGTAGATTACATGCATGGTGTCACTAGCTGTAATCTGTTTGATGGAGCGAATCTTTTCAATAGTTTTTTCAATCCCGAGTAATTCCATGGATGAGATTTTTACAAAAATATCATATTTTCCCCATATCCCATTTACTTCAACTACTGTAGATATTGACTTTAGTTCACTAATGATTTCTTTTTCATAACCACTTACACATGATAACAAAACATAGGCCTGCATGATTATCATTATTGTTTCAGGTATTTAGAGTTGGCAGAAAAGTAATGAAACATTTGTTTGAAAATTTGATTAAATTTTACAATTTATGGGTATACGATTAATGCTTAAGATGACTCTTTATTGCAGTTACAGAGTATTGAAATTTGTCTTCTGCGCTTGGAATAGGATTTGAGCATTGTCCACACTTTGGACGAATGATCTCTGCGTCATAGTCAACTTCACCAATATTTTTTCCACACTCTATACAACGAACAGTCTTTGTGTCGTATATGTTCATCAAATGTACCTAGTCATCATTGTCAATAAACCACACTTGGCAAAAAATGAAAATTTGTTATCAATAAGATACCAAATTAAACGAGTTTAAAGTATGAAGAAATTCTAGTTTTTGCCATAACGGAGCGGGTCTAGAGGGATTCGAACCCTCGACAGCCGGATTAAGAGTCCGGTGCTCTACCTGGCTGAGCCATAGACCCACCTACAAGTAGACAAAATGGATTTGTTATTAACGTTAAGATAAGTTAGTTTGAAATTTTTGCTTCGACTTCGTTGTATTTTTCTAAAATTGCAGTCAAAACAGTTGAAACTGGAACGTCGTTCATCTTTTTCTTTTCTGCCAATAGTTTTTGGTATGCATCAAGTGTGATGTATACAGGAATTGAGCCGTTTCCTTCTAAGAGTCCACGCACTTTGAAGAGTGCAGTCTCCATTCCTTTTTCAGCAGATTTTGCAAATTTTGCTTTATCCATAATGGTTCCTAATGGACCAAATGGCATCTCATAATCAACAGTCATTGTGACTCGGGTCAAGTTTTCACCAAGTGCCTTGAACTCGTTTCGAATCTCCCATCTTTTGAATGGTCCTTCGATTTGTTTTGCTGTGATCAATTCTTCTCTGATAAATTCTGTTGTCTCACAGTCCCACTCTAGTCTTTTACCTCCAAAATCACCAATGATTCTAAAGGTAGTTCCAACACCCATTCCTTCTTTGATATCCATTGGAATAACTGTCATTCCAACACCTTTGTCAGACATTTGATCGGATACGTGTTCTGGTCTTGCAAAGTATGTAAAGACCGAATCAACAGGAACTTTGATGTCGATTGATTTGCTTACGACTGTCAACGATTCAAGTTCTTGTAGGTCTGGATTTAAAGGTTTTGACAATTTCCCGTTGAAAAATTCCTTTACAATATATTCGCCAAACAGCGTAGATCTGTCATGTCCAAGCACTTTTTGGTTTTGATTTTAGTGGTTTTCTCAATTTTTGCGATCTCAGAAATTTCTAGTGTCAATGCTCATTCTCTGTTTAATTCAGCAGAGCAGACAATTGGAAACAACAGGGTACAGATTGCCACACTGCCAGAATTTCCACAGATCGATGAAGAGTCTACTATTTTATTTAGAATTACTGATCGCGACTATAACGAGGTAGACCGCTTTACTATGGGGGTCAGGATATTTTTCAATGATGAGCAGATTACTGCCTTTAGACCAGAAGTTCATGAAGGAAGTCATTGGGAGACAAAATTTGTCTTTGAGCATCCGGGCAATCATATCGTAAAGGTAGATCTCTATGATGTAGAAGGAGAGGATGGAGTAATCACCTATACTTTTAACATGAGTACCCAAAGTCCATTTGGTTACATTTTCATCGTAAGTATTACTATTGGAGCAGCTATTTTTGCAGTAGTAATTGGATACATCTATCTACCAAAAATGATTCGCTCAAAGTTTAAGCCTTAGTTTCAATTGACTTTTGCTTGCCCATTCTAAAGGCAAATAGAGTCGTGAGTAGAACCATGGCAAACAATAGCACTCCAATACCCAAATGTATTGCTACTAAAACTGCATGAAGTTTCATGTCAATTACAAGTGCACCTAGTGTAATTTGTGTAATAACAAATGCAGTTGCCAAAGCACTTGTGATTTTAATTTTAGTATAAGATTCCTTTGAGACCCATGCACCAACGGTTGTTGCAATTATCAAGGCACCAGTCGTAGCTGCAATTAGTCTATGCATCCACTCAGTAAAATATTCATCATCTGGAAGCAATCCGTTTGGGCAAAGTGGCCAGTCAGGACATGTTAATCCTAATCCAGCTGCAGATACATAACCACCTACAAACATCAGTGAGTAAAGTACAATGAGACTAGCTAAAGAGAGATATTTTAAAATCAATATTATTCAACTGTGAAAGTGCCTTGCATGCCTTGTAATGCATGACCTGGAACTGTACAGATGTAATAGTATGTTCCCGGTGCTCCTGCAGTAAATGTTACTTCACCGGATTCTCCAGGCTTTAATGGGTTATTTGGAGATGCAATTTCTGAACTCCATAAAGTATTTCCAAAGTCTTCTGGATCAGACACTATACCAAATGAATGAAATGATTTTCCGTTGTTTACTGCAGTAAATGTTACTTGATCACCAGAGTTTACTGTAAATGAGGGATTGTGTCCTTCTTCTCCTGGTAACGCATTAAATGCTAATGTTAGAAAATCAGAAGATTCTACAAAGTCAACTGTAAAGTCATGACTGACTCCTGTTGGTGCTGCTGCCTCTGCTGGTCCTTCTGATGGGCCAACTACAATCTTTCCTACCATTCCTTGTTCTCTGTGTCCTGGAACAGTGCAGATATAGTAATAGGTGCCTTCAGCTGTTGGAACAAATTCAGCACTACCTGACTCTCCTGGTTTTAGTGGATTATTTGGAGATGCTACTTCACTGCCAGAGACTATGCCAGCAAATCCCTCCTCATCAGCGGTAACGCCAAATGCATGGAATGATTTACCTGCGTTAATTACCTCAAAGATGATTTTATCACCTACATTTGCTTCAATGGTTGGGTTATTTCCTTCTTCACCGGGTAATGCATTAAATGCCAAAGTACGAAAATCAGAAGATTCTACAAATTCCAAAGTAATTGGAATATCTTTTCCTGTTGCTTGTGCAGGAGCTTCTTTTTCTGTTTGACCCATTAGAGCTACTGGTGGTGGGGCAGATATCCAATAGTCCCACATACCAAAGAAGATGGCACCACCTGCAATACAGATGCCTAGCATGATGACCATCATCTTTCCAGTTCTTGCTGGTGATGTTCTGTAAATTGGATCTTGGTGTGTTTGACTCATTTTAATCTCCTAATCATGATGTGGGTTCTTGTTTTGGTAAGGGTAATAGTATTTGCCTCCAAGCTTCCATGGATCATCCATGTCTGCTGGCTTTCCTTTGGCTGCGCTGTAAATCATGTTACCTAAGAATATTGCCATGCTAACTCCAATCAACATTGCACCAACTGTTGCAATTTGATTCATTGCAATCCATTCGGGGATTGGTGGATAATCGTAAATTCTTCTTGGCATTCCAAACAATCCAAGTACATGTTGTGTAAAGAAGACCATTACTGCTCCGATAAATGACATGATAAAGTGAACATTTCCTAATTTTTCATTATACATTCTTCCTGTAACATATGGGAACATGTAGTAGAGATAACCAATGGAACCAAATGCAATTGTTCCCATTACAAACAAGTGGAAGTGTCCAACGACCCAGTAAGAGTCATGAGTTGTAAAGTCCAAAGGCATTGCACTGTTAACTACACCACCAGCACCTGCTGAGAAGAATAATGCAATTCCACCTACGGCCCACATCATAGGAGTTGAAAATTTGATTCTGCCACCCCACATTGTTGCCAAAAAGTTAAAGACGTGCATTGCGGATGCGGGTACTGCAGCAAGTGTTCCTATCATGAATACTGTCTTTTCAGTAAAGGACATTCCTGTGGCATACATGTGATGAGCCCATGATGAGAAACCAACAATTGCTAAAAGAACAAATGCAAAGATTCCAGAGCTGTGACTAAATATTGGCTTTCTAGAGAATCGCGGAATAATTTCATACATCATACCAATTGCTGGAATTACCAATACGTAGACTTCGGGATGGAATGTAAACCAGAAGAGATGAGCATATGCAATTGGGTCACCACCCATTGCAGGATTGAAGAATCCAGATACTCCTAATCTATCAGTTAATAGCATCAGTAAGGCTGCTGCAAATGTTGGTAGAGCGACTAGAATAATTAATGATGAGGATAGAAAAGACCAAGCCAAAAGTGGCACTTGACCAAGTGACATGTCAGGGTGTTTGCATTTCATTATAGTTACAACAAAATTAATTGCACCAAGTATTGATGAAACACCCAAAATCTTTAGTCCAAAGATCCACATGTCGGCAGCTGGACCAGGAGCGCTGATAATAGAGTATGGTGGAGTTGCATACCAAGTAAAGTCAGCAAATCCCAACCAGATTAGAGCTCCTGCTGGTGGAATCATCCAAAATGCTATAGCATTTAGTTTTGGATATGCCATGTCTTTGTATCTAACCATGATTGGGACAAAGTAGTTACCAACTGCAGATGCAAATGGTAAGATGAACAAAAAGATCAGTGTAGTACCATGAACAGTGAAAATTCTATTAAATGTCATAGAGTCTGCAATGAATTGAGATCCTGGCAAGAATAGTTCTAGTCTAATTGCAAGTGCAAGTGCACCACCCATAAAGAGAAATGCCAATGACGTAATAAGATAAAGTAATCCAACATCAGTGTGATGAGTGGAGAACATTATTTGCCAAATTGGTCGTGGCTTTTGTAATTCTAGAACCATTAGAATGACCTCACATTGATTGTAATATCAGTATAACTCAAGATGATGGCTCCTCGACGATTAGCTTTCCTCGCATGTTATAGTGAATTAATCCACAGAATTCTTTGCATTGAATGTCGTGTTCTCCTGCCTCCATTGGTGCAAACCAAACTGTGTTTACTCTACCGGGAACAGCGTCCATTAAAACAACATAATCATGAATGTTAAAGGAATGATTCACATCCTTTGATGTAATTTCAAACTTGTAGGCTTTGCCCTTTTCAACATGTAGTTCACCTATTTCTTTTGTTCCGTCTTCGTGTTCAAATGTCCAGAACCACTGTTGACCGGTTACTTTGATAATTTTTGCATCTTCTGGAACATGTTCAATTAATCGTTCTACATTCCATGCTTCTGCACCTACCCAACAAAGTAATGCAATAACTACGCCAATGTAAATCCATTCAGGCCAGTTAGAGTGATGTCCCATTTTCTACCATTCTCCCTTTGCTTCATATTCTGTTGGAGATGCTTTTGGATGAGATTCTCTAAATCGCCAACAAAGCCATACTATAGTACCAGATACTATGGCGCCAATTGTAAATGCTACAGTCATCATTCTAAAGAAAAGATTCCAAATTTCTACACGTCTATCCAGATATTCTCCAGGCTCATCTCCAGCCGCAAATGCATATTGAACTGTTGGAATTACTACTAGAATCGTCAAAACTAAGAATACTGCTGTTATACTCCTCATATCCCGGTTGATTTCACGTGGCCCAAACTTTCTATTTAAGGGTTTTGAAGATTTGCAGTTACCAATCCTGATCGAATCTTGATGGATTCATTACATTAATCGCTTTAAGTGATAATTTTCCATCATATTCCTTGAATACATTAATTGATGCATTTGCAACAATTAGTTCAAACATTCTTTCAGGAGATAATCCAAGGACTGAAGAGATCATTGCCTTGATTGGATCCATATGCGTTACTAAGACAATATTTTTTCCTGAATGTTGTGAAATCACATGATCTACAATACTTTGAACCCGAGATTTGACTTGGGCAAATGTCTCAACTCCTTGATGTGCAATTTCAACATCACCTTGATAAAATTTCAAAAAAACATTTCCATGACTAGAGAAAATGTCATCATATTTCATTCCGGTAAATTTTCCCATATCTAGCTCAATTAATCGTTCATCTACAATTGGATCAATGGAATTATGATTTCCAACTATTTCGGCAGTGTGCTTTGCACGTTGAATTGGACTAGTATAGATGTGATCAACTTTCATCTCCTTGATGAATCCTGCAATGGATTCTGCTTGTTTAATACCAGTGTCTGTTAGAGGAACGCCTTCTGTTCTTCCTGCCAATAGACGTTCAGTATTATTTTTGGCCTGACCATGTCTGAGAAAAATGATCGAAGTCAAGATTTTACTCGAATGTCAAATAGAGATAATAATAACATTGCCAGAGTAGTTTTGTGAAGATAGGCATTATTGGTGGAACAGGGGGAATGGGAAAAGGATTTGCACTCAGATGGTGTATTAATCATGATGTTTTAATTGGCTCAAGAGATGCAGAAAGAGCCTCTGCTTCTGCAAATGAATATTCACAGACAGCAAAAGAAGAATTCGGGAACATCAAAGGAAGTATTACAGGTAATGACAATGTTGCAATTTCAAAGGAAAGTGATGTCTTGATTTTATCAATTCCATATGAGAATATTGATTCTGTATGTTCCCAAGTATTACCCGTAGTCAAAGATACATGTACGGTTATTTCCCCTATTGTACCAATGACAAAGACTGATGTAGGCTTTGAGTTTATTCCACTAAAAGACAACAAACCATTTTCATATCAATTAGTATCAAAACATATGAAAGACAAATCAAAACTAGTTTCTGCCTTTCATGTAATATCAGAAAAAAAACTCATCAATCCTAAACTAGCTTTAGATTATGATATTTTTGTATGTGGAGACGATAAGGGTTCTGTAGATATCGTTAATGGTTTAATTAATGAGATTAAAGGGCTTAGACCAATCTATCTTGGACCTGGCTCACTGTCATATCTTGCAGAGATTGCAACTCCATTATTGCTTAATGCAATGATCAAAAACAAACTAAAGAATCCTGGAATTAAAATCATCTAAATGAGTCACGAATATTATCGTCGTGGCAGAAATTGGTATACTGCTATTGGTGTTTTATTCATTATTTCAGCAGTTATAGTCTTAGTGCGGCAGTTAATTTTATGGGGACCTGAATTTGTATCTGACTTTATTATCAATGGGGAATTTACAAATGAAAAAGTATCTGTTGCAATGATTTCGTTTGGAATATTTATGGTAGGAATGGGATTTAGAAAAAATGTCCAAGCAAGATGAATTTTTAAAATCACAGAAAATTCTAAGACTAGTTACAATCTCAGAAAAGGGAATTCCCCATGTAGTTCCTGTATGGTATATTTATTCTGAAAAAAAATTTTACATCGGAACAAACACTAGAACAAAAAAAGCAAAAAATCTTCTGAGAAACAAAAAAGTTAGTTTTTGCATAGATACTGGCATAAAGTCTCCTGACATCTATGGCATTATGGGAAATGCAAATGCAAAATTAATTCAAGAAGAAAATACTGTAAATAAAATTGCAAAAAAAATCCTATTAAGATATTTCAAGTCATTAGAGAATAAATCTGCAAAAGAATTGCTAGATGATACTGATTGTATTATTGAGATAAATCCAAGAAAAATAGTCACATGGAGTTATTGAGACATAAACTCTTCAATTTTATTTAATGCAGAATCCAGAGTTTCAAGATTTGGCAAATATACTAATCTAAAATGACCGCTACCATACTGTTTTCCAAATCCTGAACCATGAACGGTAAGCACACCTTTTGATTCAAGTAGTTGCAAGACAAATTCTTCATCAGTGGAAAAGGGATTGTTTTCAATTTTAGGAAATGCGTAAAATGCCCCCTTTGGATTAGGGCAAGAGAGTCCCGGAATTGAGTTTAGTCTCTTTATTACCAAGTCTCTTCTCTTTTTTAGTTCATTTACAAATTCAGAAATGTATCCTTGTGGTCCACGTAATGATTCCAGTGCAGCATACTGTACTGGAAGACTGGTAGAAATTCTAACACGAGCTAATTTCGGCAAGTTTTCTTGAATGGATGCTAACTGTGGTGAGTTGTTAAATGCAATATATCCAATTCGCCATCCAGACATTAGATGGACTTTGGAGAATCCATTTAGTAATATAACAGGCGAGTCTCCTGCGACTTTGCCAATACCAGTGAATTGTTCATCAAATACTATTTGATCATATATCTCATCACAAATAATGTAAAGATTATTTTCATTTGCTACATCAACTAATTCTTTTAATGACTTTTGATTAAACACGAGACCAGTAGGGTTATTTGGACTGATAAGACAAATTGCAACTGTTTTTTTTGTAATTTTAGATCTAATATCATCAATGTTTGGTTTTGAATTTTGCATATCAACTGCAAATTCTACTGGAATACCGCCATGCAATCTAACGTAAGAGGCATAAGGTGGATAGTATGGACCTGGAAGTAAAACTTCATCACCTTCTTCAACGATTGATGATATTACCATATCAAGTCCTTCTGATACGCCATTTGTTACAAGAATATTTTCTGCACTAACATTCAATCCTTTTACTTTTTCCTTCTTTGTGATTTCCTCTCGTAATTCAGGAATTCCTTCTGATGCAGAATAGTAATTTTCGCCATCTCGAATAGCTTTGATTAAAGCTTCTTTGACATTATCAGGTGGTTGAAATCCAAACTGCACTGGATCACCAATGTTAAGATAATCTACTTGTCTTCCTTGTAATTCTAATTTTCTTGCAGCTGTAACAATATCTCTAATTGCATATTCAACACCTGAAACTTTTTTTGAAACTTTCAAAGTCATCTAGACAGGTATTTAGGCCTGTTAAATGCTTATTTTTTTGGACTCGTAGCACAGTCTGGATAGTGCGGGCGGCTTCGGACCGCCAGGTCGAGGGATCGAAGCCCTCCGAGCCCTTCTTATCAAAATTTATTCATTGGAGCTAATTTATGTAGGAATTTTCTCACCTGTAGTGTATTTGAGGCTAAATTTATTAAAAATTGGAGTCATTCTGACGGTTTTAGGAATAGTTTGGATTGGATTTGTGTATTCAGAAAGTACAAAAATTTCTCAGATCATGGAACTGGAAGTATTAGAAGCAAATTCCATAATGCTAGATTTTGAAGGAGAGGGAAAAGGATTCTACAAGATTGAATTACCAAAACTAGGTGATTCTGTATTTGTGCAGATATTGGATTCAAATGGGATTATCTCAGATAAAAAAATTGAAACAAAACTTGCAATAAACTATTTTGAATTTTCTTCCAGTCAAAGATATACAATGAAGATTACAAATCTAAGTCAAGATAAAATATTGATTAATTCAGAATTTGGAGATACAAACTCTGATGAGATGATGATTCCCGGTGTTATGGTACTGGTTGGTATGATGCTTATTGTGTTTAAGTTTTATAGAAAATTAAATAATTATAAAATTGCACATCCAGATGAGAATATCTCATAAACAGGAATACAAAGTACTACACCGCCGACCAAGAGCGTAAGATTAAACCCTAACCAGAGAATTGATAAAAGTAAAATCACAGTTGAAATAGGCAATAATTTTCTAATGTTTGTACTAGAGTGATGTTTTATAATTAAAAATCCTCCTAGTGCGGTTAAAATCAATCCAAGTTCTAAAGGCTGATGAGATAACGAAATCAATCCATCTATTCCAAAAATGTCATGTGATATAGAATCACCATATCCTGATATAATTTGCAAGATAGAACCTACAGTAATTAGTTGAATTCCACGTCTGATAAATTTATCAAGATTATATTTTTTTAATAGAATTAATCCCAGGATAGCTGATATTGCAATCATTGATACTCCAGCATAAACTGCAACGTGTTGTATTGACCAAAAGCTTTCTGGTTCACGTAATGCATGAGATGCTGCATCCCATACACCACCGGACAACATTTGACCCGTTCCAAATGTAGAAAGAATACCAATAATGGATAAAATTGAGTAACGTCTTGAGAATATAGAATTTAAACGTGGAATTGCTTTCATTTTTCTACTTTCTAATTAATGATATATAGATCTTCAATATTTTTAATTATTAAAATCATATTCATTATAATCAAGTAACTATATTTAGATGAAAAACCATGACTAGTCATGAGTCCAGGTATTGGATTAATGAAGCGTCGTCTTGAAAAAGAACAAGATGCCATATCTCTAGCAGTTTCAGGAATATCAAAAAAATACAACATTCAACCTAGTCAGATAAAGACTCTAGAAACAAAATACCATAATGATGCAGGGGATTGGTATGTTGCCTTGGGTTGGGATGAAAAAAAGGCAATTATTAGAATGGATTCGGTACAAGGAACAATAACAGAAATAAAAGAAATCTGATCAAGTAAATCATGTCTAAAGCAATTGTTTTTGGTGGTTCAAGAGGAATTGGAAAAGCGATTGCTAATTCGCTAAATGAATTAGGTTTTGATGTGATTGCAACATCAAAAAAACATGTTGATACATCTGATATTTCGAGTATCAAAAATTTTATTACATCAAATAATGAAACGGATATTCTTGTTTTGAATACAGGAGGCCCTCCAGCAAAAGAATTCTACTCAATTACTCAAGAAGAATGGGAAAAATTTCACAGGCAGTTATTTCTAGGATTCTGTATAATACTACAAGATATTAAAGTGAATAATGGAGGATACATTTTTCTAATTAGTTCCAATGTGATCAAAGAGCCTAATTCAAAATTAATTATGTCGAGTGCTTATAGAACAGCATTTACTAGTGTATTTAAAATTCTAAGTAAAGAATTTGCTGCAAGAGGCATCAGTTGCATCAATATTGCCCCAGGTCCAATCAATACTGACAGAACTAGAGAGTTAATTGATGATGTAGAAAAATATTCAGAGTCACTACCAATGAAAAGACTTGGAGATCCAAAAGAGATAGGAAATTTTGTAAAATCTATTGTTGAAAAGAAAATAAAATATCTGTCAGGAACTACGATTAACTTTGATGGAGCAAATTCAAACTATATTTTCTAGTTTTTCTTAAATTCTACATTTGGCCCATCTGATCCACTTGGAATCACCAATAGACCCCCATCATTAAGTTGTTTTACCAGTTGCATTACTTCTTTTTCTACTTGGTTTCGTTGTAAACCGGTCTGTTGTGCAAATAGCTCAACTAGTTCAGTAATTTTGCGTTGTCCGTTACAAGATTTCCAAAAGTCAACAATTGCCTGATTAACCATGAATCCTTGTTCATGTTCATTTGCAAGAACGAGTGAACCATCATCCTGTTTTACTAGTTTTCCTACACCTTGTGGCATTGCAGTTTCATAGTTTATTGGAGCAGGGGTGGTTAATCCAGCACCCATGTTCTTTAGAATAGCTTTTGCATCATCAGACATTTTATCCATGGACCATGGCGGGTCCCAAACAATGTCAACTTTGACATTATTTACGCCTGGGACTTTTTTTGCATATCTAGTAACATCTTGGACCAAAGTTTCATGTAGAGGACATCCTTGTGTAGTCATAGTCATTTTGATATTAACATCATTATTTTCGACAACATCGATTCCATAGATTAAACCCATATCAACAATGTTTAATGGAACTTCAGGATCCATACATTGTTTTAAAGAATTTCTAACAGCTTCAGATGTTACAGTACTCATATTTTTGTAAAAGATTAGAAAAACAATAAAAACTTTCTATTAATTAGCTTCAAATAACTTTTTGATAGATTCTTCATAGGGGGGCTTTGCTACTCCTTTTTCAGTAATAATGCCAGTAATTAGCTCAGGAGGAGTCATATCAAATGCAGGATTAATAACTTTAATGCCATCTGGAGCAGTTTTCTTATCTCCAATTCCAGTAACTTCTTCAGGATTTCTTTGTTCAATTATAACATTCTCAGGAGAATTCTCAAGATCAAATGTAGATAATGGAGCTGCCACATAAAATGGAATATTATGTTGCTTTGCGAGGGTTGCGACCTGAAATGTACCAATTTTGTTATAAACATGTCCAGTACGTAAAATTCTATCAGCTCCCACCACAACTTTGTTTACAAGTTTGTTCGCCATTGCATATCCAACTGCAGTATCTGGAATAAGACTTACATCAATACCATCATGTTTTAATTCAAAAGCGGTAAGACGAGATCCTTGTTGAACAGGTCTCGTTTCTGTTGCAATTACTTTGATATTTTTTCCACTATCTTTTGTGGCCCGAATAACACCTAATGCGGTACCATATGCAACAGTAGCTAGTGCACCAGCATTACAATGTGTCATTATTGTGTCTTTATCATCAAACATTTCTGAACCAAATTTTCCCATAATCATATTGGTAGTAATGTCATCATCAGCAATTTTTTTTGCAGATTCAATGATTTGATGTTTGATTTCACTTACATTATTTCCTTGTCGTGCAATTTCCATAATTTTATCTAATCCCCACTTGAGATTTATCGCAGTGGGTCTTGTTGCTTGTAAAATCGAGCGGGCTTCTTCTAGATCTTTTAGAATCTCTTCTTTTGTAGAAGCTTTGCTTTGTAATGCTGCTAATCCTAAACCAAAAGCACCTGAGACACCAATAGCAGGAGCTCCTCTTACCACTAATGTTTTAATTGCATCTGCAACTTGATGAAAGTTATCATATTCGACAAAAACTAATGCTGTAGGTAATTTAGTCTGATCAATCATTATTACTTTATTGTTTTTCCACTCAACCGTTTTTAATTGGGAATCACTTTTTTTTTGATTTTCCATTTATTGCAAAAAAAATTTGCAATATTTAAAATATGATAATTTTCGTTGTAAATAATTAATTTTTGAAACGTTATAAAGTGGTGACCGTAAAAGTTAGGAATTGCTGGAAATTGATGATCTTAATAGATATGATTCTAAAGGAATGTACAAAATTTATGATCAATGGGCTAGAATCGCTGAAGAATCCTTCAACAATCAATTTGAGCAGACAGACTTTGATGAAATAGATCATTTTGTTTTTGTAGGAATGGGGGGTTCAGGAGCTATTGGAGATATTTTTAGTTCGATCTTATCTAAAACTGATGCACATGTATCAATAGTAAAAGGCTATTTGCTACCTAAAACTGTTAGTAAAAACTCTCTTGTAATTGCAACAAGTGTTTCGGGCAATACTGTAGAAACTCTAAATGTTCTTGATTACGCTGTAAAAAATAATGTAAATGCAATTGGTTTTTCATCAGGAGGAAAGTTAGAAGATTTTTGTAAAAAAAATAACATCCATCATAGACACATAGATCAAATACATTCCCCAAGAGCTTCGTTTACTGCATTTTTATATTCTATGTTAAAAATTTTAAAACCTCAAATTCCAATTGATACTAATGATATTACAGAGTCTATTGAACAGCTAAAAAAAACCAACAAAGAAATTTCGTCATCAAATCTAAATGAAGATAATCCTTCATTAACACTTGCTGAATGGATTACTGAACTGCCACTAATCTATTATCCTAATGGATTGCAAGCAGCAGCGATTAGATTTAAGAGCTCATTACAAGAAAATGCAAAAATTCATGTTATTGCTGAAGATGTTTTAGAGGCGTGTCATAATGGAATTGTAGCTTGGGAAAATCAAACATTTCCTAAACCAATTTTAATACAAGGTAAAAATGATTATGTGAAAACCAAAGAAAGATGGAAGATTATAAAGGAATATTTTGAGAAAAATAACATACAGTACAGAAATGTTTTTGCTGAAGGGAATAGTATTCTTTCAAAAATTATTCATTTAGTATACCTGCTAGATTATGCCTCAATTTATAGAGGAGTTTTATCAAAAATTGATCCTTCACCAGTAAAATCAATTGATTTTGTTAAAAAGCGACTATAATTGTAGTTAATTTTTTCATCTAGTAATTTAAATAGTTAGTAAAAAAGTTGACAGTTACTTGAATTTAGCAATTGGAATTCCTGCATTCAATGAGGAAAAAAACATAGCTGCAATTATTCTAAAATTAAAAAAAATATCAAACACAATTATCGTTTGTGATGATGGCTCAAAAGATCTTACATCATTAATTTCAAAAGAGTTAGGAGCAATTGTAATTAGTCATGAAAAGAATTTAGGTTACGGTGCAGCAATTAAATCCATTTTTTTCAAGGCAAAAGAAATGAATATTGATATTTTAGTCACATTTGATGCAGATGGTCAACATAAAGTAGACGATATAAACAAAGTTACCGAGCCAATAAAAAATAATGAGGCAGACATCGTTATTGGTTCACGATTTTTGGGTAAGAATGATAATGTTCCAAAATATAGAAAATTAGGAATTAAAGTTATTACGGGATTAACAAATGCTACTGTAGGTTCAAAAATTTCTGATGCCCAAAGTGGGTTTAGGGCTTATAGTAATAATGTATTAAAAAATTTAAATCCATCTGAACAGGGAATGGGTATTTCAACAGAGATCTTGATTAAAGCATCTAAACAGAATTTTCGAATAGCAGAGGTTCCAATAGAAATTTTGTATGGTGAGGATACGTCAACTCATCATCCAGTTTCTCATGGAGCTTCAGTAATTTTGAGTACAATGAAATTTGTTTCAATAGATAGACCATTAACATTTTATGGAATTCCAGGAGTAGTTTTATTTGGAATCGGATTATTTTTTGTTGTATGGACGTTACAGATTTTTACTGAAACGAACAAAGTTATCACAAATATTGCGTTATTAGGGGTTGGAGGAGTAGTTTTAGGCGCACTTTTGATGGTGGCTGCAATAATACTATATTCGTTAGTTAGTGTAGTACGAGAAGGAAAACATTAGTCTATTTAACAAAGACATTTTTTTTCATTTTTAAATATTTGATAACTTCAGGACGCATATAGATCTCTGAAAGTTTAGATTTGTTCAAAATAGAATTTCTAATGATAGTTCCACTAATCTCAACATAATACTTTGAACCATGAGGACAAGTTTTAGAGGTTGTGATTTGTGAGCACTTTTTACAATAATATGGTTCATCATAAGTTAAAATTTCAAGTGAAATATCAGGAAGTTTCTTAAAGATTTTTTGTGAATCATATTTTCCGTAAAAATTTTTGACTCCTGTATGATCTCTGCCTACGATAAAATGTGTACATCCATAATTTTTTCTAATTAATGCAGTAAAAACGGCTTCTTTAGGACCAGCATATCTTGAATAAGTTAACAATGGATTAAGAATAACGTTTGATTTCGGCAAATAATGAGTGATATATTTTTTGTAACTATGCATGATTGCTGAGCTAGAGAAGTCTCCACTTTTTTTACTGCCAATTACAGGATGAATGAATAATCCATCTGAATTTTCTAACGAGCACTTATGTAAAAATTCATGGGCTCTATGGGGAGGATTTCGAGTATGAAATCCAACAATTTTTTTCCAATTTCGTTTTTTAATGATTTTTTTAGAATCTGTAGGGGAATATGATTCAACATTAAGTATTGAGGACAGTTTTTTTAATTTTTTTAATTTTCCGGTAATAAATTCAGTAGATGAATTTTTTAGTTTACTGACTCCAGGATGATCTGTATTGGTTGTTCCAAAAAAGAACTTTGATATTTTTAAAAGATCATAACTAAAAGAGTCAGTTATAGTTAATTTTGCAAATATTTGATTTTTAAATTTTAATGTTAATTCATCTCCACGATGAACTTCTTTTGCGGGTTTTGGGAAAAGAATCGGAATTGGCCAAATTTCTCCATTTTTTAATCGCATTGTTTTTAGAACACTATCAAGATTTTCATAATCCAAAAAAGATGTTAGTGGTAAAAAACCATCAGAGGATAATTGTTCAATATCCATTGCAACATTTTCATCAATATTTATCGAATATGCACTAGTCAACTAATAATCCACTTTCATTTAATATATTGTGAAATACGTTTTTCATCATCGCTGAAGATTACTCCAACAGTACGTAAAAGAATGATATTATTTTCATTACAAAAATCAATTAGGGTTTTGACATATTCTTTGAATTTAGATTCAGGTTCTTTTCTACGTAAAATTGCGGAGAATAGATCATCATGATCTAGCATGATAATTCGTTTTGAGTAATTTAAAAAATCTGTTATTTCCTTTATGTTATCAACTGCAGTGGGACTTTCGATTTTTGGAATTATAGTAACGCCTTTAGGTAATAATTGGACATACTCTTCAAGGTTGGATTTTGATTCAACATTTGAAATTGCAAAATATTTGATTTGTTCAAATGATCTAATTATAGGAATTAGATCTTCCATGGAATATTTGTTATTTGGAGGTTTTAAGCGACCTACAGGAAGATCAAGAAAAATAGGAGTAGTTTTATGTTTTTTCAAGATTTCTTCTAATTCAGATAGGCTATTACACCAAGCTAAATTAATACGAAAAATTACGTCTTCTGGCATTGGAAAACCATAATTTGCGAGATTCTGAGAGATGATTTTCATATTTAATGGCGGATAAGAGATTATATTAAATTTTTATTCGTTTTGGATTTGTTCTAATTTTTTTTGTAGTTCTTTTACTGTTTTTGAATTCTCGTCATAGATGTTATTATTTTCTCCAGGATCATTTTCTAAATTATAAAATTCCCATGTGTTAGGAGTAGTATTATGTATTAATTTCCATTTGTTTGTTCTGATACATTTTACATTAGGTTCATTTGGAGAAGGCCATGGTCCATAAAGGCCTCCTGTTTCGGAAAATGCGAATCTCTCTTGGGATGATTTTTTTGAAAAAAAAGATTTTTTTATTTTCCCATCTAGTAAGGGTAAAAGTGTCATACCCTGCATTTGTTGGTAGTTTTGGTCATGTGAAATTTCTAAGATATCCAAAATTGTGGGCATAACATCTATTGTGCGAGTTAAGTCAGAAATTTTTTTTCCTTTTGGGAAGATAGCAGGTTGTAAAAATATTGAGAAACTTTTGATAGAATAATCATATGTATATACTCCATATGCTCGTTCTCCTTTTTTTTCGCCAACTCCCATCCCATGATCAGCCATAACAATAATGATGCTGTCTTTTTCTAAATTAAGGGAACGGATTTTTTCAAAAATTGTTTCTAAATAATGCCCTGCGGTAGACAGATATGAATCATAATCATTTAGGTTTTGATTTTTTTTAGCAAAATATTCATCCGAAAAATCATCATATTTAGAAAACACAGCCTCCACAATAGATGTGTGAATTTTTGGATAATGTAAATAAGCAAAAAATGGGTTTCCGTTTGATTTTTCTACAATTTCATCTAACATATCACAGTGCACCACCTCATAGTTGGTTGTTTTTTCATCATGTTCTGTAATTTTATCAAAGCCTCTATCGGATACCAAACTCAAACGCATTGCATCACCCTGTGTATACCACCCATTTTCAGAGAGATATTCTGCTATTGTTTTAGAACTTTCATTTAGTTTAAACATCTTGTAGTATGCATCAACCCCATTTTTTGTACCATACATTCCTGTAAAGATCGAATTCATTGAAGCAAGTGTGTAGGGAGCATATGATATCATTTGTGAAAAAAATGTCCCTTGACTTTGAAGTTGCTCAAAAATAGGAGTCTTATGAATACGATCTACTCTACAACCATCAACTAGTATGAAAATTACGTTGTATTTTTTCATCAAAGCGGTTAATAATAATTAGTAAAAATATCTTACTAGTTAAGAAAAAAATCAATGATTTTTTCAAAATATTAAATTTATCGTACGTTTTATTTTTAATCAGACACTCAAATATCTTAACAGTTATTTTTTAATCTCGAGGAAATTATTAAAAAAAATGCCTAAAACAATTAAAATTGGAAAAAGAAAGATTGGTCAAGATAACCCCCCATTTATAATAGCTGAAATTGGAATTAATCATGAAGGTAGTTTTACTAAAGCAAAAAAAATGATAAAAGATGCACATTTGAGCGGTGCAGAATGTGTAAAATTTCAATGTCATATAATCGAAGATGAAATGATTGAAAATGATGTTGTACCTGCTAATGCAAATGAATCAATTTGGAATATTATGAGACGATGTTCTTTTTCTGAAGAAGAAGAAATCGAATTAAAAAACTATGTAGAAGAATTAGATATGATATATCTTAATACACCTTTTTCCCGTGCTGCTGCAAATAGGTTAAAAAAAATGAAAGTTTCTGCATATAAAATTGGTTCAGGTGAGTGTAATAATTTTCCGTTAATAAAACATATTGCGTCATTTGGAAAACCAATTATTTTAAGCACTGGAATGAACGATATATCCACAATTACTAATAGTGTTAAGATTTTAAAAAAAGCAAAAATTGATTTTGCGTTAATGCATGTAACTTCAATGTATCCTACACCATATGAGGATGTTCGATTACGATTTATTTCTAAATTAAAAACTAAATTTCCAAACACAGTTGTAGGTCTAAGTGATCATAGTTATGGAAATTATACATGTTTTGGTGCAGTGGCACTTGGAGCATCAATAATTGAAAAACATTTTACTTCAAATAAAAATTGGAAAGGACCAGATATTCCAATATCCATTAGTCCTGCAGAGTTAAGAGATCTTATTTTTGGAAGTAATGCAATCTTTAAAGCATTAGGAAATAAAAAGAATATTCTCCCAGATGAAAAAATAACTGCAAAATTTGCCTATGCTTCAGTTGTATCAATTAAAGATATTAAAAAAGGAGAATCTTTTTCAAAAGAAAATATTTGGGTTAAGAGACCAGGAACAGGAGAGATACGAGCAAAGTATTTTGAAAAATTAACTAGTAAAAAATCTAAACAAGATATCAAAAAGAATACACAACTTAAATGGAGTATGATTAATGACTAAAAAAATTGTTTTTCTTACAGGAACAAGAGCTGATTTTGGAAAGCTCAGTTCATTAATGGATGCAATTGACAGAGAGAAAGATTTTGAGTGTCATATTTTTGTTACTGGAATGCATACTTTGGAAAAATATGGAAATACATTTGAAGAAGTTCAAAAAAATGGTTATAAAAATATCACCATATTTCATAATCAATTAGATACTAACAAACAAGATATTATCTTGGCAAATACAATTGTAGGCTTTTCAAAATATATTAATGAAATTCATCCTAACATGATAATTGTTCATGGTGATAGAATAGAAGCATTAGCGGGTGCAATTGTAGGTTCTTTTAACAATATTTTGGTTGCTCATATAGAAGGTGGAGAAATTTCAGGAACTGTGGATGAGTTAATTCGTCATGCGATAACAAAATTATCTCATGTTCATTTTGCAGCAAATGATGATGCAAAAAAAAGATTAATACAATTAGGAGAATCAAAAGATAGTATTTTTGTAATTGGATCTCCCGATATTGAAGTCATGACTAGTGTGAAATTGCCCTCAATAGAAACAGTAAAAAAACATTATAAAATTCCATTTAATAATTTCGCGGTGTTTATCTTTCATCCTGTTACCACTGAATTGAATTCGTTACATAGTCAAATTAGTGAAGTGATTTCTGCGTTAATAGACTCTAAAAAAAATTATGTAGTGATATACCCAAATAACGATACTGGGACAGAGATTATTCTAGATGAAATAAAAAGGATCGAAGGAGGAGAAAAGTTTTCCGTGTTTCCATCAATTAGATTTCTTTATTTTTTAACAATTTTAAAAAATGCTCAATTCATAATAGGTAATTCTAGTGCGGCTATAAGAGAAGCAGAAGTTTTTGGTACACCAGCAATCAATATCGGGACTAGACAGTTGAACAGAAGTAAAAATAAAGATATAGTTAATGTCAAACCAAATAAGAAAAGTATTCTTGAAGCGATTAGACAAGTTGAGAATAAAAGACTTAAGGAAATGAGTTTTTTTGGTTATATAGAAAATACTACTGAAAAATTTGTAGACACTTTGCATAGTTCATCAGTATGGAGTATTCCAATTCAAAAACAGTTCATTGATATACATCAAAACTAAAAAAATAGATGAAAATGACAAAACCAATTTGCTTTATAGGAGCTAGGGGCGGTTCCAAAGGCGTACCAAAAAAAAATATTCGGATTATTAAAAAAAAACCACTGATAGCTTATACAATTGAAAAGGCAATTAATTCAAAATTTTTTAGTCATGTTATTGTATCAACTGAAGATCCAGAGATAGCGAAAATATCAAAAAAATTTGGTGCTGAAATTCCATTTATAAGACCAAAAAAATTGGCAACGAATAAAGCATCAATGGAAGATGCACTAATTGATGGAATAAAAAAACTTTATTCTATGGACTTCGATTTTGAAATTGTAGTACTTTTAGATTGCACTGTACCATTTTTACGTATTACAGATATTAAAAAAGCAGTTACTACTCTACAAAAGAAAAATGCAGATGTAGTATGCGGAGTATATAGACAACATCTAAATCCATATTTTAATATCGCAGAGATAAATAAAAAAGGTCATTTACAATTATGTAAAAAATTAAAAAAAATTCCTGAGAATAGACAAGATGCGCCAATAGTTTATCAAATGAATGGTTTGTATGTTTTTAACGCAAAGAATTTTCTCAAAAAAGGAAAAAAAATTATGCAGAAAATGATTCCATGTGAGATTCCCTTAGAAACAGGACTGATGATCGATACTGAATTTGAATTTAATTTAGCAAAACTAATTTTAGAAAATAAAAAGAACTAAAAACTACCAAGCAGTCCATCCACCATCAATAATTAAATTTGAGCCAGTCATATATGATGATGCATCAGACATCAAAAATAATATTGCTCCCTTATAGTCTTCCTTCTTTGCCATTCTACCTAGAATGGTTTTCTCTGAATATTTGTTGATGAATTCTTTTGTCTGATAGCTATTATCTTGAACTCCTCCTAGTGTTAACGTGTTTACACGAATGTTTTTTTTATTCCAATATGCAGCAAGATATCGAGTAAGGTTTACTATTCCTCCCTTTGATGCTGCGTAAGAAACAGGGGAGTTTAAGTTACTCTTTCCATAAATTCTTTGGTCTGCACCAGAAATCCCATATATTGAAGAAATATTTACAATTACACCGTTTTTTTGTTTCACCATTACTTTTCCGACTTCCTGACAGCAGATAAAAACCGCAGTAAGATTAAGATCTAAGGATTTATTCCAAATTTCAATTGGGAATGATTCAAATGAATTCTTTCCATTTTGTGATTGATTTTTTGCATGATTCAAAAAAGCGTTATTTATTAAACCGTCAATTTTCCCGTATTTACTAACTACATCAAGTACCATTTTTTGTACATCATTTTTTGATGTAATATCTACATTCATAGCAATTGAATTGGATTTGTATTGTTTATTGATTTTATTTTTTAATTCTATATTTTTTGTAGTGTTGGTGTCAACGAGAATTAAAGTAGCGCCAGCATCACTTAAAATATTTGCATATTCGGTTCCTAAAAGACCAGCACTTCCAGTTAAAATTATCACTTTATTTTGTAAATTAAAGATCTTGTTAACAGATTTAAAATGCAAGACGTATTACTCTCCCATATTTTGCAGAGTTTTTCATAGCTAAAGCAATTTTCAATGTATCAATGCCCTCGCTTAAGCTATTTATCGTCTTCTTTTTTGATTTAACACATTTTAGAAAATGGTTCATCTCATCCACATACATTTGATTTCTATCGAATTTTTTTAATTTTAATACACTAATCCATTTATTATTTTGATTACTAAATAATTTTATTTCATTTGTTTCAGAATCCCAATATATTATTCCTTTAGTACCTTTAATCTTAATGCTACGAAATTCAGGTCGTTGAAAGAAATCTAAATGAAGCTCTGCAGTAATATTTTTTTTAAATTTTATAATGCTAGCTGAATAATCTTCAACAGATATTTTCAAGTCACTAAATTTTCCTGAGGTAGAAAAAACTTGGATAGGTTTCCCAAAGAACCAATACAAATAATCTATATCATGTATCATTGTAAGGATCACACCTCCTCCTAATTCTTTTTTAGCTGCATATCCATTCCTATAATCTTCATATGGATGCCAATCTGGTAAAAAGGATCCAGTTTCACATTGTACAGAAACTATTTTCCCAATTTTTTTTTGTGTGATTAATTTCTTAATTCTCTTAATACATTTATGAAATCGTAAATTACATCCAATTTGAGTGATTAATTTTTTTTGTTTCGTAATTTTCTGTAATTTTTTTATTCCGTCTAATGAATTTGATAATGGTTTTTCAATAAACAGATCAAGTCCATTTTTTGTCAATAAAGTAGCTAAGGAAATATGATATGCAGTTTCATTAGTAATAAAAGCAACTGTTGGTTTCTCTTGTAAACATTTTTCTAATGAATCGGAAAGAGTTATTCTCTTATTTTCTTTGAATTCGGGGTATTTCCTTTTCGTAAAAATTACAATCTTATACGTTGTATTTGTTAGAAGGTTTCTAACATGACGCAATCCGATAGAACCTAATCCAATAATAAGTACTTTCACAAAAAATAATTTTTGGAGAGAGTTTTATCCTTATCTATGTATGTCTTCGTAAAAAAATAACCAATTTAATGAGCTTTTTTAAAAAATTTTACATTATACAATATTTGAATAATTTTTTGATAAAAAAACGAAATTTTATTTTAGTATTATCTAAGTAATATTTAAGTAAAAAACACAATTAATGACGTATAAATAATAATTTAGAAACAATGAAAGAATTCCAATATTTTTATTATTATGATTTAGTAATTGGAATTATTAGTTGAGGTTAGGATGTACAAACGATGAAAAAACCAAATTTTTTTATTGTTGGCATGGCACGTGCTGGGACAACAACTTTAGCTAATTATCTAAACCAACATCCTGATGTATACATACCTCCACAAAAAGAAATTCACTATTTTATTAAAGAGCCACAGGATGGAATACAAGGTCCAAAAAATCTTAGTGACTATTTAGAAATTTTTAGGGACGCAGGGCCTGCTATTGCAATAGGTGATGCTTCTGTCACATATTATTCAAGTCCATCGGCACCAAAACTAATTTATGATTTTAATTCTGAATCGAAAATCATCATCACAGTAAGGGATCCGGTTGACAGAGCTTATTCTGCATGGTTAGCTCGTTGGTCAATGGGTTATGAAAAACTTTCATTTCGTAATGCCATGAAACGAGATTATGAAAGTAATGAAATTTTTAATTATTATAATGATGGTTTGACTTCACATATAGAAACTTGGAAAAAACAATTTTCGGAAGAAAATCTTAGAGTGGTATTTTTTAAAGATTGGATAAAAACTCCCCAAAAAATAATTAATGAGTTATGGACATTTTTGAATATCAAGGAACATATAGAATTAAAGATTACACATGAAAATGAATTTGGGATGGCATCAAACCAAATCACAAGAACATTAATTCAGAACGATGCAAGCAGAAATGTTGTTAGAAAATTTATACCACTTTCTTTAAGACGTAAAGTTGGAAAAAAAATTCTTAATGATCATAAAAAACCAGAACTTTCCCAGGAAGATAAAGAATTTGTAAAGAAGTTATTTGAGAAAAACTTCAATTAACTATACTGATTATACAATTAATTTACTTATTTGAAGGAACACTTCATATATTAAAGAAACTTGCTAATATTATGAAGTATTGCCAAAAATGCTTAATGCCAGATACAAGACCAGGTATTAAATTTCAAAATGGGGTTTGTACAGGATGTATTAATTTTGAAAAACAAAAAACAACAGATTGGAATTTGCGAAAAAACCAGCTTGAAAAATTATGTAACAGATATAGGAACAAAAACAGTGATTATGATTGTGCAATAGCTATTTCTGGTGGAAAAGATTCACATTTTCAAGTATATTTTATAAAAGAGGTTATGAAGATGAATCCAGTATTATTAACTGTAGGTAATATTGATTCCACAGAAACTGGAAAATCAAACTTAGAGAACATTTCTGAAACTTTTGGATGTGATATTATTTCACACATTCCCAATAGAAATGTCTTGAAAAAAATTACAAAAATAACATTTGAGAGATATGGGTTTCCTACATGGTATGTTGATTCTTTAATCTATGCTTTCCCAATAAAAATGACCATTAACTTAAATCTTGAATTATTAATCTATGGAGAAGATGTGAATTATACATACGGTGGTAAGTATGATGAAGAAACTCCTTCAGCGTTATTGCAACCAAAAAATGATGTGGTTAAACCAATTCATGATGAGCTTATTGATGAAGGAGTTGTCTCCAAAAAAGAATTGAATTCAAGCCGAATTCCAACTTTAGAATTTTGTAAACAACATAACTTTAATCCGATTTACTTAAGTTATTTCACACCATGGAATTCACATAGAAATTTTGAAATTGCTAAGCGCTGGGGTTTTAGACATTTAGGACATGAGTATAAAAAAGAAAACACTATTGAAGATTATAATTCAATTGATTCTATTACATACTTACTAAGTGAGTTTCTTAAATACACAAAATACGGTCATGCGTCAGCTACACAAATGGCATCGAGATGGATTCGTTACGGAATGACAACTAGAGAAGAAATGATACCAATTGTAAAAAAACTTGATGGAGTACTTGATCAAGGTATTGTAGATGGTTTTTGCTCTTTTGCAGATATTTCAGTTAAGAAATTTTATGAAATTTTAGATAAATGGTACAATCCAGAATTATTTGAACAAGATCAGTATGGGTTATGGCATAAGAAATTTGAAGTAGGACAGAATTAATTAGCCAACAATTTTAAGATTTTAGCAAATTCTATTGATGACTTCCCAGGATTTGCTAAATATTCGAACACATGATTTTGTCCATTTTTAATAAGATTTTTTCTCAGTTTTTTATCAAAAAGAAAATTATGGATTTTTTCATCAACAATATCTATATCCTTTAATGATAAAATCGCATTTTTTTTAACACAATCAAATTGATATATTTCATTTTTTATTACAATATTCATAGTTGGGATATTTAGTATTAAGGATTCCAAGATGGATGTCGATAATCCAACTCCATGAGGTTCTATGTGAATAACTGAGTCAACGTTTTTTAAATGATCAAGGATAGAAGACATATGATAAATTTTGATATTTTTATTAATTTGAAGGAAAATATTTTTTATAAAATTATTTGACGAATCCTGAGTTGGATGAAGCTTTACTATAACATCAATATGATATTTGTTAAGTATGGACATTAAATTTTTAATAATTTTATCATATCTTAGATAAGTATCGGTGTCTGTTAACCCACTATAATTAACGATAGGAGAGGGAATTATCAAAACTCTATTTTTAATAGATAAATTACGTTTTGTCCTAAAAAATATGTCATGCCTAGGATTTCCAGTAAGAAGAATTCTATTTTCACTAATTTTTCTACAATCAGTAAGATAATCTTTTTCTATTTTTCCCCAGACTCCAATTTTATCCATAAATACATCATACATGTGTAAAACATCATATCTTGAAACTTCATCAACAAAATTAGCATAACCATGTTCTAATAATATATTAGAAATACGATTATTATTCAATTTTAATATTGCATTTTCAGTTTCGCCTGTAGCATATAACGATACAATACAATTGAAATGAAATTTATTTAGTAAACCATTGGAAATTATAATTAATTTTACATATTCCTCTAATCGTTTTTGATATACTCTTTTCAAAGTTTCCTCCAGAGTTTGCCAAAAATGACAGTCATCAATTGTAAACATTTCATCAAAAAATTCTGTATTTGTCCAAAATTTCTCTAATTTCATTTTTAAATTATTAACAGTTTCATTAAATAGTTTTTTTTGTGGAAGGAAATATGACTCGTTAATTAATTTACAATCATATTTTTTAATAATTGAAATTGCTTTTGAATTCCAAATTGCAGACTTCCTTCTATTCAATAAAACAGGAGTAATATTTAATTTATTTAATTCATTTAACAGATCTTCATATTTTATTGGATCAAATTCTAAAAATAAAATTTTTTTTTGATGCTCTTTATAATTAAACAAATTATAATTTACTGCGATGATTTTTTCATACCATGTTTTTAATTTCATTAATGTATTACGACTTAAATTGAAAGTTAGTGGTATGGGACCAATTTTATAATGTATTTGATACTTGTCAAAAAATAGTGAATTATAATTTGATTTTTGAAATAAATCTAAATGAATACTGCTAGAAAACGGAATAGAGCGTATAAATCTTCCAATAGTTTCAGATGCCAAAATTCTTGTGGGATTATTTTTTTTGATTATTTCTTTTATAGTCAACAATTTTGTTATTGTGTCAAGTAATAATTGTTGTAATTCATTAGAATCAAATATTTCAATTATGTTTAAATTTTGTAATGTTAATTCAGAAAGATGAGGATGATTCCTATACCATGTTTTTAATGAAATAGTTGTATCGAAGGCTTTTATCTTATCTTCTTTTGATAGTAATAATTCTCCAATTTCATGCTGAATGTTCATTTCATTAAGTTTATTATGAGATTGAAAATTCAAAGTAAAAATTTTATCTGCTTTGTAAAAATGGTTTTTTGAATTTAGCTGTTCTATATCTAAAAAATCTTCAACGATAATTAGCGTAGTCATCTCAGTAATACAGTTAATTTTAGTTTGTTCATTTTAAATTTAAAACATTGTTTTAGATATATCCTAATTTTCTTAGTTCAGATTCTATTTTTTCGGCTTCCTTTACGTTGATTGAATTATCACGTGTGAAAACATAATTTTTTGTAATATCTTGCAATATTTTTTCCAATTCAGAAACCTTTTCTAGATTAAATCGAGCAAGATTATTATTCTCATTTGGGTCGTCCCTTAAATCATAAAGATGAACTAATTTATTGGGATTAAATCGATCACGGAAATATTTGAAATCTGGCGTACGAATACCGATGACATTATTTGATTTGAGATCGAGTAACGGTTCACTTTCCATAAATGCTATCAGATCATCTGTTTTTTCACCGCTAATGAATGGAATTAAACTGCGACCATCGATTTCATCATCACGATTTGGTAGACCAAGAATATGAGAAATTGTAGGGCAAATATCGATACTTCGTACTTGTTGAGAAATAATTTTTCCTTCTTGAATACCTGGACCTACAAGTAGGAGTGGGATTCGGAATAAATCATCATAAACAAATCTATCAGTATCCCCTCGCTGATTTAATAAATTACGTTTTTCATGAGGAGATAGATTCAGCTTTTCAATTTTCTTAATTTTCCTTTTTTTTCTAATCTTTTCCAGAATAACAAAAATTTTTGTACGTAAGGGAATTAGGACTTTAGGTGTTCGACTTCCAAGAAACGTTGAATATTTTTGTATTCCGGAATTGGATCCAAAGTTTATCTCGTTATTATCAAAATAAAGTTCTTTATTATAAGATCCATGATCAGCGGTAATCACGACTAATGTGTTTTTTAAATCTATACACTTTATGATCTTCCCAATCCAGAAATCAATTGCAGATATTTGTCGATCGTATTTTGTCGTTCCAAACTTTTTATTATCAAATTCTGATGGAATTGAAATAGGAAAATGTAAATCCATACAATGTATGTAAAAGAACCAAGGATTATTCATATTTCCAGATTGTAGTTTTTCAATTATCCGTTTTCCTGCACCGTCAACCAATGTAGGATGACGAGCGTATGATTTATCAGAATTTTCAAAGTTAGGTAATAATCCAATGGCCATAGCAACTTGTGGAAAATATCCGTAAAATTTGTAATTCAGATCACCAAAAATTTGAAAGTATGTTTTTACATCTTTACGAATTTTGTTAAATTTATGTGAACGAACTCCGCTTTTAATTGGGAACAAACCAGTAAATGTACTAGCTTCAGAAACCAAAGTAGCATCAGATGAGGAAATAGCCTGTTTAAAATAAGTACCACTTTTTATTAAATAATCAAGATTTGGAGTTACTGATGTTTTGTTTATTCCAATAAATTTATCTGCTCTAAAGGAATCAATAACTAAAAATAAAATATTTGGGTTCATTGTTTATCGTATCGGATTGTAATAGAGAATTTGATTATAAATTATTTTAGATAAAGTTATTTCCATTTGTTAAAATCATAGTCTGTAAATTGTGTATTTATCATCTCATTATCATTTGGTCTCCATGCGACATCAGCAAGTGTTAAAACACGAGAGATATTTTTTGATAAATTTATGTGTGCAGATGCAAAGTTTTTAGGAACAAAGACCATTACAGGTTCATCCTCACTTGATTCAATTTCTAAATATGTATTATTTTTGTCTTTAATAATGAAAATTACTCTTCCGTGTATGCAAGTAAAAAAACTATTTCTTTGTGTGTGAATATGTGGGCCTTTTATTTCTCCAGGATTAACAGAACTAACATAAACCATTTTTGGATCATGTGAGATGATTTTATCCCAATCTCTCCATATTACAGTTAAAGAGCCGTTAACATGACTATCAGAAACATCTTTTGTCGAATATTTTTCTAATTTTTTTGAAAAGGGTTCAATCATTGTTATGATTAGATTTATTGCATCATAAAAAGTTTGGAGTATTTCTTAAGATTGAATTCTTAAGTACAAGATTTTATTAAGATGAAAAAATTTACAGGTGTATTGAAGATTTTAGTGACAGGAGGATTAGGATTTATTGGAAGTAATTTTATCAATAAAATATTAGAAGAGTTTTCTGAACATCAAGTAGTAAATGTAGATTCCGAATTTTATGGTTCAAACCAGAAAAATGTACAAAAAGTCGCCCATTCAAAAAAATATAGTTATTTCAAAGGAAATATTTGCAATCACGATCTGATGAAAAAATTGATTAACGGTTGTGACATTATTGTTAATTTTGCAGCAGAATCATTTGTTGATAGAAGTATTGCAAATGCTAAACCATTTTTTGATTCAAATACATATGGAGTATTTAACATATTAGAGATTATAAAGAATACAGAAAAGAGATTTATTCAAATATCAACTGATGAAGTGTTCGGTAGCTTACAAAGTGGCACAGCCAATGAGAATTCGGTGTTTAATCCATCAAGTCCGTATGCAGCAACAAAAGCATCTGCTGAATTATTGATTAAGTCATATGTCAAGACATACAATTGTGATTGCTTGATTACTAGATGTACAAATAACTATGGTCCACAACAATATCCAGAGAAACTAATTCCAAAGGTTATTCTATTAGCAAAGCAGGAAAAAAAAATTCCAATATATGGAAATGGTAGAAACGTTAGAGACTGGATTTATGTAAATGATCATTGTAATGCCATTATAGATGTCATGAAAAATGGAAATAGTGGTGAGACATATAATATATCTGCAAATAATGAAGTAGATAATTTAGCAATTATTAAAAATATTTTATCAATAATGAACAAATCAGAAGATTTGATTGAATTTGTTGAAGATAGGCCAGGGCATGATTTTCGATACAGTATGAATTCAGAAAAAATTAGAAAAAATCTAGGATGGAAGGAATTTACCTCATTAGAAAAAGGTTTAGCATTAACGGTTAATTGGTATCTAACAAATGTTGAATGGTGGAAGGAATTAGGACTTAATGTATTGACTTCTTCACCTTGGAAAACTTGAATGGAGTTAATGACCTAGAAATATGAAAGGCATAATATTACATGGGGGACATGGAACCAGACTTAGACCATTAACCCATACAGGACCTAAACAATTACTCCCGATTGCTAATAAGCCCATGTCTCAATATTGTTTAGAATCTCTTAGGGATGCAGGTATTATAGATGTAGCCATAATAATTGGAGGGAATGGTTCTGAAAAAGTTAAAGAGTATTACGGTAGTGGAGAAAAATTTGGTGTAAAAATTAGTTATATTGAGCAAGATTTGCCTAGGGGAATTGCTCATGCAGTAGGATTATGTGAAAGTTTTGTTAGCAAAGATAAATTCATAGTTTTTTTGGGAGATAATTTAATCCAGAAAAAAATTAACAGGCTTGTTGATGAGTTTTCAAAATCAGATAATGATGCTTCTATTTTATTATGTGAGGTAGACAATCCTACAAGATTCGGAATTGCAGATGTAAATGATGGGAGGATTAAAAAAATAATTGAAAAACCAAAGAATCCTCCATCAAATCTTGCTGTTACGGGGATTTATTTTTTAACTGAATCAATTTTTCAAGTAATTAAAAAATTAAAACCATCATGGAGAAATGAATTTGAGATAACAGATGCCCTGCAATTGTTGCTTGATGAGGGAAAAAAAATTTCGTACAATATTGTAACAGACTATTGGAAGGATACTGGAACTCCAGAAGATATTATTCATGCAAATAAGACTGTATTAAATAACTTAGAACCGTATTTTTATGGAATTAAAGAGGAAGGTGTAAAGTTATCTGGAAAAATTTTTGTTGGCAAAAATACCGTCATTAAAAAAGATACTCAAATTGAAGGTCCTGTTATAGTAGGTGATGATTGTGAGATATCTAATGCAAGGATTGGTCCAAATACAAGCATAGGTGATAAAACAAAAATTTCAAAGTGTAGTATTAGGGACACTATAGTAATGTCAAATTGCGATATAGATAGTGAATTGCAAATTAGGAATAGCATTATCGCAAAAAATTCTTCCATTAAAACAAAAACTGAGAAAGATGGAGAGAAACAGTTTCTTTTAGGAGAAGGAACAAAAATATTATTTTAATTGAACAATTTATTTTTGATCTATTAATAAATACTGATGTTAAAACTAGTAAGTTAAATGAATCCAAAAATAAGTATTATTATTTTAAATTATAATGCAGGGGACTTACTACTAAATTGTGTTGAATCTGTCTTTAAAACTAACTATGAAAATTATGAGGTGATAGTTGTTGACAATCTATCGATTGATAAAAGTCACATAAGATGTAAAGAAGAATTTCCCCAGATCTGCCTAATTGAAAATAAAAAAAATTACGGATATTGTGAAGGAAATAACATAGGCATAAGAAATGCAAAAGGAGATTTCATCGTCATATTAAATCCAGATACAATTGTGGATGAAAATTGGTTAAATGAGCTTATAACCGCATATGATAAATTTGGAAGTGGATTATATCAGCCAAAAATTCTATCACTATATGAAAAAGATATTCTTCAAAGCACAGGAAATTTGCTTCATATTTTTGGATTTGGTTTTGCAAGAGATAAAGGGATTAAGGATTTTGATAAAAGAAAGCAAGTAGAAAAAATAGGATATGCTTCAGGAACATGTCTATTTACATCTGCCAAAATTCTTGATGAATTAGATCTATTTGATGAATTCCTTTTCTTGTATCATGATGACTTAGATTTGGGGTGGAGAGCAGCACAGTTAGGAATACCCTCATTTTATGTTCCTAAATCAATGGTTTTTCATGCTGAAAGTTATTCATTAAAATGGAGTGCAAGAAAATTTTATTGGTTAGAAAGAAATAGAAAATATTGTCTTCTTACAAGATATTCTAAAGAAACATATAAGAAAATTAGACTGGCATTAATTTTAGTAGAAGTGTTAGTGTGGGCATATTATTGCTCTAAAGGATTTTTCATAACAAAATTGAAAGTAGAGATATTTATTTTTAAAAATAAAAAAATTATAGCAGAAAAATATTTTGAAATTGAAAAAAAGAAAATCATATCAGATAAAGAATTAATAAAAAACTTTCCCGATGAAATTTTTGTGCCTGAAAATGTTATGCCAGGATTATTAAATAAGGGATTCAATTCCATTATTTCAAAATTAAGTAGAATTGCAAAAAAATCAGTACTTGTAGATGATTAATTTATTTTTTCAGAAATTACTATGCCTAAAGCAATCCCGCTATCATGACTAATGGAGCATAATAATCTGTATTTTTTATGATACTTGTCTGTCAATCTTATACAGGGTTTAGAATTTTTATGATATGTCTCAATTTCTAGAAAAGTTATAGGTTCCTTGATTGATTTTTTGACTGCTTCCTTTAAGGCAAACTTTCCTGCAAATCTTTGGTATGGATCTTTAAATTTTAAACAATATTTTATTTCGGAGGGCGAGAATAGCTTACGATAAAATGATGATTTTTTTTCATAAGGTTGTTTTTGGAAACGTGAAACATTAATTATATCAATTCCGATTCCAAAATTTTCAATCATGATTAATGCATAGTTTGACCAGATCCTACAATTATGTTTTCGCCAGAAATATTATCAGAAAGTTTTGAGCTCAAAAAAAGAGCTACTGGTGCAATATCATTAGAATCAGCTAATTTACCAGAAGGATTTTGACTAGAAATAATTTTCTTTAATGCATTTGGTAAATTTTCAGTCAGAGGAGTGTCCATCATAGGAGGAGAAATCGAGTTAATTGTTATTCCAAACCGAATCAATTCACCAGCTAGTGTTTTTGTTAATCCTAAAAGCGAATATTTTCCAACAATATAATCAGACATATTATTAGGAGGTTTACCAATAACACCAGTTGTTAGAATAGTGATTACTTTACCATATTTTTGCTCCTTCATTGAAGGTAAAATTTCTAAAAGCAAGGTAAAGAATGAACGGCATTGTAGATCAAACTGCCTTTGAAAATCATTCCAAGTTAAGTCGGTAATATTTTTCATCGATAGGGGAAGGCTCACAGAATGTATGAATCCAGATATCGGAAAATCTTTTACTAATGTAGGAATTTTATCTTTGATTTCAGATTCATCCATTAAATCAATTTGAAGGGTATTTATTTTTGATTTTAAATTCTGATTTTTCGTTAAAAGTGTATCAATATTATTCCGATTTTTATTATAGAGTAAAACCAAATGTGCTCCATTTTGTAAAAGTAATTCAGATATAGCAATTCCAACAGAGCTGTTTCCACCAGAAATCAAAAATCTTTTTCCATCAAACATGGTTTCTCACTATTACTTTGGCATTTCCTTCTACAACTATTTCTCCCGAATCTTTTTTTATTATTGTTTTTAAAGTTAAAATTTTGCTAGCGTCACTTTTATCTAATATTTCCCCTTCTATTGTGATTTTATCATTTATGTAACAAGGATTTTTAAAATTAAGAGATTGAGAAAAATATAAAGCATGAATTCCTGGTAGATACATTCCAACCAATCTGGAAAAAAATGACGATAATAGCATTCCATGACATACTCTACCAGCAAAACCATTTTGTTTTGCATATTCGGATTTCATATGTAGTGGATTAAAATCCCCAGATATTTCAGCAAATTGATTAATCAGGGACTCGGTAATTAAAACATCAAATTGTTCTTTTTGGCCTATAGCTAATTCATTTAGTGTAAACTTTTTGTAAGTTTCATTCATCCAAGGAGACACCACGGTTTTTTAAATGTCGTTTTATGTCTGCTACTGAATGCGTATCTGTCATTTCTGCAACAGTAAACTTTAGATTAAATGCACTCTCTAATTCATCAATTAAGACAAGACTGTTAAATGAATCCCATTTTTCAATTGTATCAGGACTCGATTCGTCATTAATCTCTGAAATTGGTACTGAAAATACCTGTGATAAAATTTCGAATAATTTTTTAGACATTATTGTAAAGACATCTCCAAATGTTTTGGAATTTTTATCTCATTATCTAAAGAATAAATCCAAAAATCTTCTTCTTTAGTAAAACCATAATTTTTTAGAAAATCTTCTGCTGGTTTATTTTTTTTGGTTGGAATAAATTTACCTTTGATTTTTTTTACTCCTTGCGTTTTAGCTGTCATAAGAATATGGCTTAGTATTCCATCCTCAACACGTCGTCCCATAACTCTACAAGACAGCAAGAATGTATCCAGTACCCATTCGTCATTATTTTCTTTATTTACAATATAAACACCCGTAATTCCATTATCACCAAATTTATCAATAATTTGAGCACATCCTACAAGATAATTTTCTGATTTTGACATTTGCCCAATTTCTTCTTCTTGATATCGTTTTGTTGTTAGATTAAATTGATTTGTTTTCATAGTAAGCTGTGAAATTCTTGGTATGGTAAATTCATCTGGATGTAAAAATTTGATTTTAATGTCAAGTTGTTTTAAAAAATCATCAAGATTTGTAGTGGATTGGCGAAGTTCATTCCGAAGTCTTTGTTCAGAATACATTTTACCACGATTGAGATCATCTGACGTTATTTTAAGTAAATTGAAATCATTCATCATGGATAAAATTTTTGAAAATTGAGCTGCATCTGGGGGTAAATCTACAGTTAACACATCTGGAATCATTGATTTCATTAGTTCACGATTTGTGGGATCATCATCAAAGAACACAATGCTGTCTAAACCAATATTTAGCTCATTAGAAATTTCTTTCATATTACTGACTTTATCATTCCAATTGATTTTCATTGATGAAAAATTATTTTCTTTGAGTACCATGTATGGATGTTCTTTTATAACTTTAATAGCATCATCAAAATTATTTTTACTGTTAATTGCTAGGATTATTCCACGTTGATGAAATGATAATAAAATATTTTGAAATTCAACAAACATTCTACCTTTCTGATCAGGACCTAATTGTATTCCTTCAAATCCATCCTCGCCGATAATTCCTCCCCATAAGGTATTATCTAAATCTAGAACAATACATTTTTTATTCAAACCCATTACCGCTTTGATGAAGCCCATTAATTCATGTGCGAGATATGGAATGTGATCTAATGAAATCTTAATGTCGCCTACAAAAAATTGGTGATAATCAAAAACATTTTTTTCACCATAAAAATTAAAAAATCTATTCATATCAAACAAATATAGAAAATCATTTTCTTTTGCAAAATTTTTAAGTCTAGAATTTATATCAAAAATCATTTCTTGCAAACCATAATTCATTTTCATTTCAAAAATCCCATAGGGAGAAAATGTTGGAATCGTGAAATTTGATAAGAATAATTTAGAGTTTGAATTATGTTTGAAATTTTCTATTAGATTACAAAGTTCATCAAATTTATGATTTATAATTTCTTTTCTTTCATCCTCAGAAACAGTATACGGAAAATAAAAATAATTTCCTAACAAGTTTCTGACATCTAAAAGTAAAAATGTAATATTTGGAGAAAATTTGTACAAATTACTTGTATGATCTAAAATCTCCTGCTGATATTGGCCATAAGGTCCAACATAGGTAGAACAGCCAATTTTAACCTCTGAGCACTTAACGCGTAATGTTTCATCCAATCCATTAAGTGTAAAACTACCTAAAATTGCTATTCGTAATTTTTTCTCAAAAGAATTTGGAATAATGCTTTTTGATTTATTCATATAATATGACAATTTTTTTTCATTCATGTAATTTCGTCGGAGTTTTATCTAAATTAAAGATTTTTGAATAATTATTTGATGTGATTAATTTACTCAAAAATTTTATGCAAAAAGGTTATACCGATATGAAAATTGATTGATTTGATTAATGGAAAAAAAAGAATTCAATGATGCTTTATCAATGAATGAGGCAGAAATAATGGAATATTATGGTCTAAAAGGAGGTTTTGGAAGATTTCGCCTTAAATTAAAAATCCTAAGATCGTGGATTTTACATTCATTAGCTTATTCATCCCCAGTTTCCAGTTTTGTTGAAAAAATGCAACGTATGAGAGGCGTTCAAATTGGAGAAAATTGTCATTTTTGTCCATATGTACAACTAGATTTAATCTATCCAAGTTTAATTAAAATCTGTGATAATGTAACTCTGGGTTCAAATTGTATGATATTTGCACATTCCAACCCAACGGCAAATTTATTTTTAAAAAAGAATCACTATCCAAGAAAAGTTGAAAATGTGACAATTGAATCAGGAGTCGTTCTAAATCCAGGAGTGATTGTGCTTGCAGGAGTAAAAATAGGATGTAATTCAATAATTTCACCAGGTAGTGTAGTAACAGAAGATATTCCAGAATATTGTATTGCAGTAGGCAATCCTGCAAGAGTAATTAAAAAAATAAACCATTAATAAAAAAATGATAGTGTTATTTAGTTAATTTGTAAAATGAAAATATGAATATTTTAGGAATAGATTTTGAAGATTGGTATCATCCAGAATTAATACAACCTGTGATTAATTCTAGAAAAAAAGTTCCTAAAGTAATTAATGGAATTGATAAAATTCTGGAATTATTACGAAGGTGCAATACTTTTGCAACATTTTTTGTGGTAGGAGAGTTATTGGAGTATAAAATTGAGATTTTGGATAAAATTCTAGAAAACGGACATGAAATAGCCTTTCATACTATGCATCACACTAGAATTGATTCAGAAAATTTTAAGGAAAAATTTTATGATGAATTGAAAGTATTTTCTGATTTAACAAATAAAAAATCAAAAGGTTTTCGTGCGCCAACATTTTCTTTAAATGAAAAAAGCTCATGGGTTATTGATGCTTTGAATGAATTTAATTATGAATATGACAGTAGTATTGTTCCTGTTAAAACAAGTATGTACGGAATACCCGATGCAGATTACAAACCATATAAAATTTCAAGTTCGTCAATTGAAAAAAATGATCCAAATGGAAAAATAATGGAATTTCCTCTTTTAACTACCAAACTCTTAGGTAAAAAAATACCTGCTGCAGGTGGCTTCTATTTACGAATATTACCTAAAATCATTACAAAAAATGCTATCAAAAATGCTGAGAATGAAGAAATTCCAGCTACATTTTATATTCATTCATGGGAGCTTACACCAGAATACATGCCTAAAATTAAATTAAATATGAAGGACCATTTTGTAACATATCATAATTTAGAAAAAACTCCAAGAAGAATGGAAGAAATTCTTAAGA
The DNA here is from genome assembly GCA_003352285.1 of Thermoproteota archaeon. Classification (NCBI taxonomy): domain Archaea; kingdom Thermoproteati; phylum Thermoproteota; species Thermoproteota archaeon. The sequence goes on from QQVN01000005.1 coordinate 521,099, forward strand.
CATTTAGTTTTACCTCATTTGAAAGATTTATCCAGAAAATGTAGTATTGTTTTTGAAGTATTCAATTGTTTTTTCTATACCATCTTTAACAGATATTTTTGGTTTCCATCCAAGAGATTTTAATTTTGAATTATCAACAATGAAATTTCCAACATCGGTTTTTTTGGTATATGGTGGAGGATCGATGTATTTTACATCAACATCAGTTAGTTGGTGAAGTAAATTTCCTAATTGATAAAACCAGGTTTTTGTATTTGATGAAATCCAGTATAGATTTCCAGACCTGCCTTTTTTTAATACAGTTTTGATTCCTGAGACAACATCATCAACATAGATTAAATCGCGAAAAAATTTACCACTAAAATAAATTTGTATTTTATTATTAAGATATGCTTGGTGAATCAAAAAATTAACTGCGTTTTTGTTAGCAGTTATCTGTTCTCTAGGTCCAAAAGAATTAGTAATTCTAAATATTTTTGTCTTTAAACCATACACATCGTGATATATTTTACAATAATGTTCACTCAAGAGTCTATTAGCACCGTAGATTGTAGTGGGTTGACAAGGAGATTCTTCATTAATAGGTAATTTCTTTGGCTTACCAACGACTACAAAAGTACTACCTAAAATAAATTCACAATTCAAATTTAGCTTCCTCATGGTTTCAAGCATAAACAAAGTGGATTTAGAATTAATATCTACATCATAAAGTGGATTTTCAAAAGATTGTGAATGAGATGTTTGGCCAGCCAAATGAATGATTACTTCTGGGGAATTTTTTTTTATGATTTTTTCAACAGTGGAAAAATTTGTGATATCAATTTTTTCAATATTGATTTTAGAAGGAGCTAAGATGTTTTGTATTTTTGAAGTTGATTTTGTAATAATCGTTAAATCATTATTTTTTATTAATTTATCACATAGATGACTTCCAATAAATCCCAATCCCCCAGTTATCAGAATCTTCAATTATCCATCACATCTAGCATGGTTATCACTTTTGAAGAATTCCTAAATAGGATTTAACAGTATTTTTTTGTTGCAAAATCTTTGGAGTTAATTTATTCTTCATGTAAAAATCATTGAATGCATTATTACTTAGAACATCATCCGATAACAAAAATCCATTTTTCTTAATGTGGGGCCAAGCTGTATTGTATTCAAAAATCATATTCTTGAATGTATGCAAACTATCATGAAAGAAAATATCAATTTTACCAAGTGATTTAAGTAATTTTGGAAGCTTAGATGCAGATGGTCCATAAACTAGTTCCCAATTATTTCGTAATTCATCTGGAATGGCAATTCCAATCATATTTTTAGACTCCCAAGGTCTGAAAACATAGTCAATTGAAAATAATTTACCTTTTTTGTTATCATGTAAGGCTTTAAGAATGAAAGAAGTACTAATCCCGTAAGCAACACCAGTTTCAACAACCAGTTCTGGTTTAATCAATCTGCATAAGGTATACATCAAAATACCTGACTGATCATCTAGTGAATAATTTAGTGGATATGGTTTGGTTTTTGATGGAAACGTTTCTGAATCCATTTTTTTAGTAAAATTTTCTAAATGAGAGTATAATTGAGTTAATTCTTCATCAATAACATTGTGAGTAAGTTCGTGGTGTGGAAAAAAATTGGATAGTATTTCATTAAATGTAGACGGTCTTATCTCAATTTCTTTTATTTGATGTTTTTCATCGTCTTTTGTTTGCATTACGGATTCATATAGCTGCAAACCACTTTTTGGGTGCAAGATTGAGTGTTTTATAATAGAGAAATAAAATTGAATTTTGTTCAATGTGGTTATGTCAAGCTAAACAAATGATAATTTAAGTAAATTGTATTAATTACGAAGGCTTTCATAATTTCTGATAAATTTCGGACATTTGAAGGGATATTTTTCCCCAATCATGGTTTTTGGCAAAAATTTGCGCATGTTTTCCATATGATTCTTTATTGGAGTAAATTTCATGAACTTGTTTTGCAATATCTTCAGACGAATTGGAAAAAATTAATCCAGCTTGGGATTGTTCAATTATTTCTTGATGTGGCTCAATGTCAAATAGTACTAAGGGTTTTCCGCAAGCCATTGCTTCTAAAGTTGGAACTGGACAAACCTCAAAGGCACTAGCAGAAATGTAAATATCACATGATGAATAATATAATTTTAATTCATCATTAGAAACTTTTCCTGTTAATTCGATATGATTTTCCATTTTTGTTTTACATATTAAATTATTTAGATGTGAAATTTCTTCACCATCACCAACAATCTGTAAATGTGCTTTTGGATAAATTTCTAAAATTTTTGGCATTGCAAGTATGAGTTTATCAGTATTTTTGTATTTACGAAGGGCACTTACAAAAAGAAGTTGTGGTTCACCTTTGTGATATGGTCTTGGCAAGTTTGTATTAAAAAATTTAGTATCAACTCCATTGTAAACTACATCGGCATTGATGTTGTTTACCATTTTTTTCATTTGAGAGATACCTGCTTTTGATACTGAAACTATTTTATTTATTCTATTTCTATATAATTTCATCATTAGTTGAAAGTTTTTTTCTTGAATTTTATTAGATGCCCCATGATAATGCTGAACAATTGGTTTGGTGGGTTTAACTAAAAGAAGATAATAGTTTACTCTAGATTGATGAGAGTGAATAATGTCAAAATCCAAGTAATTTACACCATAAAAGAGAAGTTTAGATTTATTGAGCTTGATTTTTTCTATATTTGAAGGTGGATTCTTTTCAAAAGAAAATGCTCCTATTCCTGTTTTATATCCAAGTTTTTGAAGATTAATGCAAAGGTTATTGATCACTGTTGTATGACCATGAGTTGCAGGATATTTTGCTACTACCATTAATACAGAATTATATTTCAAAGGTTTCAAAAAAATAGATTACATAGTTATTAATTAATAAAATGGTTTTTTGTGGATAATTCACACTTAATTAATAATCAAACTTTTATGATACCAAATTCGCAGTTCACAGATGAAATCATCAGATTTTGGTAAGGTAGTAATCACTGGAGGTGCTGGATTTATTGGAAGTCATTTAGCAGAAAAGATTCTTCATCATGATAATGAAGTGACGGTAATTGATAATTTTGCAACAGGTTCTAAAGACAATTTAGTGAACTGCCTAAATAATTCTAAATTTAGTTATTTGAATCAAGATTTAAAGAATATAGATAAGATTAATGAAATTATCAGTGATGCATTATCAGTATTTCATTTGGCTGCACATCCAGAAGTAAGAACCGGATTTGAGAATCCAAGTTTAGCATACAAAGAAAATATAGAAAATACTTATTTTTTACTTGAGAATATTCGAAAATCAAATGTTAAAAAATTAATTTTTGCATCCTCATCAGTTGTATATGGAGAACCCTCAATAATACCTACAAAGGAAAATTATGGTCCCTTACTTCCAATTTCAGCTTATGGTGGTTCAAAATTGGCCTGTGAAGGTCTAATATCATCATACTGTAATAATTATGGAATTAAAGCAGCAATTATTAGATTAGCAAATGTAATTGGATCAAGAAGCAGACATGGGGTAATTTGGGATTTCATAAATAAATTAAAAATAAACAAAGAAATACTTGACGTGTTAGGAGACGGATCCCAATCAAAATCATATGTTCATGTTTCTGATTGTGTAGATGGTTTTTTAACAGCGATTCAAAAATCAAATGAAAATGTAGGAATTTACAACATTGGAAATATAGACAAAACAGACGTAATGACTATTGCAAATATTGTATGCCAAAAAATGAATCTTGGTGATGTTAAGATCGTTCCAAATGGAGGTACAAAAGATGGAAGAGGTTGGATTGGAGATGTTAAAGAAATGCAGTTAGATGTATCAAAAATTCAAGAGTTGGGATGGAAGGCAAAATTTTCAAGTACAGAATCTGTCGAATTAGCAGTCAAGGAATTACTATCTGAGATCTGTTATACTCGTGATGAATGAATTGTTAGAAAATGATTGATTGAATATGTTTACAAGAGCGTCATTTACCTGCGATAATTTCAATTTTAGGAAATAGTATCATCGTAAAGATATGAATTTAAAAAAATTGTTGAATAGTAAGGCATTTCAGAATATTTCCTCGATAGGTTTTGCAAATATAGTTGGCAATACTATCTCAGCATTATTTTGGATATATCTAGCGCAGTTGATGAGTTCTGAATCTTATGGAGAACTAGGTTATCTAATTGCGATAGTTGGGATTGCCTCAAATATGAGTCTCCTTGGGGGATCGTATGCAATAACCGTTTATACTTCAAAAGGAGTAAATATTCAACCACCCATATTTTTGATTTCATTATTTTCTTCCATTATGGGTGCAGTTGTAATTTATTTCATGTTCAATAACATCGGAATGAGTTTTTATGTAATTGGTTTTGCTGTATACAGTCTTGTTTTTGCAGAATTAATAGGAATGAAAATGTACAAAAAATGGTCAAAGTATTTCTTATTACAAAAAACCTCGTTTGTAGTACTATCAATAATTTTATTTTATTCTATTGGCATAGATGGTGTAATTATAGGCTATGCTATATCATACATTATATTTTTGCCTAGAATACTAAAAACGTTCAAAATTTCAAAATTTGAGTTTAGAATTTTAAAAGAAAGAGCTGGATTTCTGATTAATAGTTACTTGTTAGATCTTTCTGTTGCGGGAAGAATACAAATTGATAAGATAATAATTGGTCCGTTTTTTGGTTTTGCATTACTTGGAAATTATTATTTAGGTTTACAGGTTGTGGCAATCTTCACAACTGTACCTACAATTATTTTCACGTATACTTTGCCTGCAGATTCAACAGGAGAGTCAACTAAGAAGATTAAGATACTAGCTGTTATTGCGTCATTTGGATTGGCACTGTTAGGGGTTTTTGTTGCTCCTGTTATCATACCGATTGTTTTCCCGGAATATCAAGAATTAGTTGATTTAATTCCAATTCTTAGTTTATCAATAATTCCTAGAACCATAGCAACAATGTATACATCAAGATTTCTAGGAAAAGAAAAAAGCAAGCATGTTGCAATTGGTCAAAGTATAGGAATAGTACTTTTAATATCTGGAATATTTGTCTTGGGACAAATATTGGAAGTGACTGGATTGGCTATAGCATTTGTTCTATCTGCATCAGGTCATGCAGTATATTTGATGTTGATTAATTATCGACAAAAAAGAAACGAAGTAAATAGCGTTACTGGAGAAAAGACGTGATATTCCAATGTTAAAGAATGGTGTAGAATCAGATTTTACAATTAAGAAATCAATTATTGGATTATCAATTATAGTAATCATAGCATTAGCAGTCAGATTGTTTTATTATAATCCCGAAATCCCTCCAACCTCTGATGCATTAGCCTATTTTTATTATGCAATAGACACTAGCATCAGTGGACATTTACCCACAGATTATTCACCTGCAAATAATGGTTGGCCAGCATTTTTAGGCATGGTTTTTTCTACAATACATTTTTCGAGCATTACATCATACATGCAGTTGCAATTTGTGTCTACAATTGTAATCTCTACATTAACTATAATTCCAACTTTTGTGTTATGTAATAAGTTAGTAGGAAGGAGGATTGCATTGGTTGGGGCTTCAATAATTGCCTTTGAGCCAAGATTAATCCAGAATTCATTACTTGGGATCTCAGACACACTATACATTTTTCTTGTAGCATCGATATTTGCTTTATTTCTTAACAATGATAAGCGAATCATATTTATCTCATTTGGAATTGCAGCTCTTGCATCCATAGTAAGAGCGGAAGGAATTTTTGTTTTTTTTGCAATTTCTGTAATGTTTTTAATTAGATTTAGAAATGAAGGAAAAATTATTGTTCCAAAATTTCTAATTGCTCTAAGTATCTTTTCTCTAGTAATACTTCCAATGGCAGCGTATAAAATCGACATACATGGAGATGATAGGATTTTTGGCAGAGCCGCAGAATCTATTTCTGCTTCTTATTATGTTGAAGAAAAGTCCCCTATACTTACTGGATTAGAAAACTTTCCAAAATTTCTAATTTGGGATATGATTCCCGTCTTTATTTTTTTAATGCCTATTGGAGTTTACTATCTTTTCAAAAAAGTAGAATATAAAAAATTAACAATAATTTTTGGAGTAATTTTTTGTTCTATTCCGGCTTTTTATGTATATACGATTCCTATTCCTGAAACGCGATATTTCTTTTTTTTGTATCCTTTGTTTTCAGTAGTATCAGTTCTTTTTGTAGAAAATATTGTTGGTAAGGTTAAACAAAAAGATTTGATTACTTGGATGATTATTGCAGGAGTACTAACAGGTTCTATTTTATTTAATTTTTGGAACATGATAGATTATGAATATGAATCAGAATCATTACTAGTAGCAAATACAATTGTCAGCATAGCAGGAGGAATTAATCAGTATGAACCAGAACACAAGTATGTTACTGTTGTGGATGTAATAAATAGATGGAATGAAATGGAGTCAATTATTATCGATCAAGATAGAATTGAAGGAGAAACGTTAAGAAAGTCTTTTCCTTACTCTGTTAAAATGATTTCAACGGATGGGTATAACTCATTAAATAATTTTATTTTGGAGAACCAAGATAAGGGGTTGACTCATTTGATAATAGATGAAAATCCAAATCGTCCAGATTTTCTAAAAGATGTGTTCTATAATGAAACAAAATATTCTTATCTAGAAAAAGTATATGATTCAAATGATGAATTACTAAGATATAAAGCAAAAATTTTCAAGATTAATTATGAATTAATAGATAAATCATTCCAACAAAATTGAGGAGATTAATTTAATGAAATTACATAGAATTTATCAAAGATTATACTATGAATTTGGTAAGAGACATTTTTTTGCGTTAACTGGTTTTCTTAGAGTTCTGCCCGATTTTTTAATCATTGGTGCAATGAGATCTGGTACTACTTCATTGTACTACGACATATGCGAGCATCCATGTATAATACCGGCAGCATATGATGAGATTGGGTATTTTGACACTAATTACCATCTTGGATTAAACTGGTACCGATCCATGTTTCCAACAAAATTTAAAAAAAACTCTACAATTAAACATCATGGTTATTTTTTGACTGGTGAAGATACACCATTTTATTTTTGGAGAAGAGATGCTGCGAAGAGGATACATGATTTGTTACCCAACATAAAATTAATTGTAATTTTACGAAATCCGATAGATAGGGCATATTCTGAACACAACAATGCAGTTAGAGTTGGCACAGTGAAAAAATCGTTTGAAGAAGTGATTGATACTGAGCTAAAAATATACCAAGAAAATAAAGTAGATTTTGAATTTAATTTGGAACAAGCTGCAGGAGAGTCAATTTTAGCCAAGGGAATATACGCAGATCAATTATCAATATGGTTAGAAAAATTCAAACATGAACAGATTTTTGTAATAAAAAATGAAGATTTGACAGATGACTCTAATACAGTTTTGAATGAGACATATCATTTTTTGGGACTTCCAGAATACAATTTAACAGATCACCACAAAATGAAAAAAGGGAAATATGAAAAAATGAATGAAAAGACAAGGGAAAAATTATTTGATTTTTTTAAACCACATAATTTAAGATTAGAAAATTTGTTGAATCGAAAATTTGAGTGGAAATAATTTATTTGGAATATTTTTTATAGATTGATTTAGAATTCTTAATTTTTTTTGAATATGAGGAATTTATTTTTTTAATTAAATTGAGTGTTTGATTCTGAATTAGATCCAGATTTGGAATAACGCAATGTCCACCAATAAACCCAGGATACATTTTAGGTCGATTACCTAAATATTTGTGAATTTCATCTGAAAAGGACCACATTTCATCATAATCAACATTATTTTCTTTTGCAATTAAATTACTTAATTGAGCATAAGTGATTAACCAGCCATAGTACGAAGTATCAACAACAATTTTTGCCAGCTCAAGAGTCAGAGGCGTAGTCATTTGTTTTGGAGTAATACCAGCCTTTTTGAGTTTTTTTTCGTATTGTTTTGCTGCCCATGTTGAATTAGGAGCCCATTTGTATATAGAGTAAAATTTTGTATATTTTTTCATATCTTTTATCATTCGTTTATGTACACCACGAACTGCACTGTAAATAATTGGAATCTTACTTTTCTCTTGTAATATTTTTGTAGTATTTGGTTGAATAGTACTATGAATGACAATACATTCGGGCTGGAATTTTTTATTAAGTTCGTTTAAATTAATAAAAAAATTTTTTGTAAAAGGGATACAAATGTGAAGGAATGACGTTGGCAAATTTTTAAAATCATTAAATTTTTTGCTGTTCATTAGAGTAGGATTAATATCATAACCCAGAACGACTTCATTTTTTGACAGCAATTTTTGCAAGGGGTTACCAATTTCTCCCATGCCAACAACAATATCTTTTTTCTTTTGCATAATGAATCGATTCAAATTGATATAATAATAAGTATTTAGTTAAGCAGGGGTTTTAAGAAATTAAAATGGAGAAGAAAATTAGATGTGCTTTTATTTACAATAAAAAAAACGAATTCCTAACTGGGCGTTTTTTTGATAATACTTACTATAATTTTTTTATTAAAGCATTAAGGAGAAATCAACGACTTGATGTAAAGAATTATCCTGTAGAAACAAAAATTGATGTTTCAGAATTTAATGATAAACATGATGTTATTTTATTATTTGACAATAACTACATTGGTACGCCACATGATGTTATAGGGAGAGAAAAGATCGATATTCCGGTTATTTCAAGAGTGGGAGACCCACATTGGGCAAAAAAACTCCACAGTAAAGAATTTCATGACAAATGGAAAATTGATTATTATTTTGGTTTTCAACATCCAGACTCATTTTATCAGTTCTACCCAAATGATTACAAGTACAAGACCATAATTTTTGGATTGGAATCATCATTATACCAGAAAGTGATTCCGTTTAGGAATAGAATAAAAAGTAAGATCTTAAATTCTGGAGCAATTGGTACATCAAAAATTTTTCCACGGATACTAAGTAAAATTAAAAATCCAGAATTAGATATTAACATACACTATAAGCTTAGAACATTGTGCAATAAGCTACCTTATGTTGTTCATACGCCAACATTGTCACATGAATATGTAAATGATAAATATCCTGAATTACTCAACAAGTATTTTGCAGCAATTGCTGCAACAACATATTTCCCCACGATAAAATATTGGGAGATTCCAGCTGCAGAATGCCTTACATTTATGGAAGTTAATGACAAAAACAAGGCAGAATATCTTGGTTTTGAAGATAATAAAAGTGCAATTTTCATCAATGAGCAAAACTATACGGAAAAATTTGAAGAATATTTACATGATACTGAGAATAAAAAATGGGAAGAGATTGCCCATAATGGTAGAACCCATGCCATGAATTACTTGAATAATGATAGAGCTACGGAATCGCTAGTAGATTTAATGGAAGAGTTAATTTAATTAATATTTTTTACGAAAAGATTAATGTACTCACGATCTTTCAATTAAAGAAATCATGAAAGCCGTCATCTTAGCTGGAGGTTTTGGGACGAGAATTAGTGAAGAAACACATCTAAAGCCAAAACCATTAATTGAAATTGGAGGGATGCCTATTCTTTGGCATATAATGAAAATATACTCTCATCATAACGTAAATGAATTTGTAATCTGTTGTGGGTATAAAGGATATATGATTAAGGAATTTTTTGCAAATTATTTTCTTCACACATCTGATGTTACGATTGATATTAAACAAAATAAAATGGATGTTCATAGGAAAAAAGGAGAACCATGGAAAATCACATTAATTGACACTGGATTAGAGACAATGACAGGAGGAAGATTAAAAAAAGTTAAAGAGTTTGTGGAGAGTGAAACATTTTGTTTCACATATGGAGACGGTATTAGTGATATTGATATTTCTAAATTAGTTCAGTTTCATAAAAATAAAAAAACCCAAGCAACAGTAACTGTTGTACAACCTCCAGGAAGATTTGGAATGGTTGATTTACAAAATGAAAAAATTTTATCGTTTAAAGAAAAGCCGGCAGGAGATGGAAATTGGATTAATGGAGGATATTTTGTTCTTGAACCAACTGTTTTTGATTACATAAAAGGAGATTCAACCGTATGGGAAAAAGAACCAGTTGAAAATTTAGCAAAAGATTCAGAACTATCAGCGTATAAGCATACTGGTTTTTGGCAACCATTGGATACTTTAAGAGATAAAATCAAATTAGATGATTTATGGGTAAGAGGAATAGCTCCGTGGAAAAAATGGGATTAGATAAAAGATTTTGGAAAAATAAAAGAGTTTTGTTAACTGGTCATACGGGTTTTAAGGGAAGTTGGTTATCACTATGGCTACAAGAAATGAATGCAGACATTGTAGGTTTTTCAAATGGAATTCCAACCAAACCAAGCATGTACGAGATTGCAAAAATTAAGAATGGGATGACTTCATTAAAAGGAAATGTTTGTAATTATAATCAGGTTTTGACAGTTGTAAAGAAATACAAGCCAGAGATAATTTTCCACATGGCGGCTCAATCGTTGGTAAGAGAGTCATATACTCATCCATTAGAAACCTACGCAACAAATATGATGGGAACAGCAAATGTGCTGGAGGCAATTAGAATGTCAGATAGCATCAAAGTTGGGATAATTGTAACAAGTGATAAATGCTATAAAATTGTAGGAAAAAAAGCATTAACTGAAGAAGATCCTATTGGCGGATATGATCCTTATAGTAGTAGTAAAGGATGCGCAGAGTTAATAACATCATCATACAGAAATTCTTTTTTTAATATTAAAAAACAAAGTGAACACAATATTGGAATAGCATCTGTTAGAGCAGGAAATGTTATTGGAGGCGGAGATTGGAATAAAGATAGACTGATTCCTGACATAATTAAAGGTATTATCAATAAGAAACCAATTAAAATTCGAAACCCAGATTCCATAAGACCATGGCAACATGTGCTAGATCCATTATATGGATATATGATGTTAGCAGAAAAACTTTGGAAATCAGGTTCTAAATTTTCAGAAGCTTGGAATTTCGGTCCGGATGTAAATGAATCAAAAACCGTAAAATGGATTGTAAAAAAAATAATTGAGAAATGGCCAGAAAAAATATGTTGGATAAAAGAAAATAATATGAATAAACATGAAGAAGAATTTTTAAAATTAAATTGTACAAAAGCGAAAACAAAACTTGGATGGATTCCAAAATTAAATACTAATGAAAGTTTAGAATGGGTAGTAGAATGGTATAAAAATTATGAAGAAAAAAAAGATATGAGAGAAATTACAGAGCAACAAATAAAACGATTTCAAAAAATGGTGAAATAGTTTTTGAATTTAAATTGTAGATTTTGTAATAAAACATTAAAAGAAAAATTAATTGATTTAGGAATGTCTCCTTTATCAAATTCATTTTTAAAAAAATCTATGCTTTCAAATGATGAAAAAAAATTTCCTCTTTGTGTATATGTTTGTCATAATTGTTTTCTTACTCAAATTCCAGAATTTAAAAAAGCAGAAGAAATTTTCAAGAATTATGCTTATTTTTCCTCCTATTCAAATTCGTGGTTACAACATGCAAAAAGGTACGTAGATATGATGAATAACAGGTTTGGCTTCAATAGAAATAATCTAATTGTAGAAATTGCTAGTAATGATGGATATTTACTTCAATATTTTAAAAAAAAAAATATTCCAGTTTTAGGTATAGAACCAGCACTAAATGTTGCTAAAGTTGCAAAAGAAAAGGGAATACCCACAACAACAGAATTCTTCAATACAAAAAATGCGGAAAAATTAAAGAAACATGGAAAATCTGCAGATCTTATTATTGGGAATAATGTTTTAGCACATGTACCAAACTTGAATGATTTTATAAAAGGATTAAAGATTTTGCTTAAACCAAATGGAATAATCACTATGGAATTTCCTCATCTTTTAAATTTAATACAGAAAAATCAATTTGATACAATTTATCATGAACACTATTCTTATTTTTCATTATACACTGTAGAAAAAATTTTTTCTTTTCATGAATTAACAATTTTTGATGTAGAAAAAATTCCCACACATGGAGGATCATTACGAATTTATGTTAAACATTCAAATAATAATCAGATTTTAAAAAACCACAATGTACAAAATGTGATAGAAGAGGAAGAAAAGTTTGGATTAAAAAATATTTCAACATATTCTAATTTTAAAAACAATGTAAAATCTGTTAAAAAAAATCTACGTGATTTTTTTATTGAAGCAAAGAAAGCAGAAAAAAAAATTATTTGTTATGGAGCTGCTGCGAAAGGTAATACGCTATTAAATTATTGTGAAATTGGTAAAGAATATATCGAATATGTTGTAGACAATAACATACACAAGCAAGGTCTGTATCTTCCAGGTACTCATATTCCAATTAAAAATCCAGATGAAATACGAAAAACAAAACCAGATTATTTACTCATATTACCATGGAATTTACAAGAAGAAATTATTGAGCAGATGAATTACATTAAAGAGTGGGGAGGTAAATTTGTAGTACCCATACCAAAGGTAACAATAATTTGATTATTTCAAAAACAGAATTTATAGGAGTATATGTAATAGACACAGAAAAGATCGTAGATGAACGGGGATTTTTTTCAAGAATTTGGGATGAAAAAAAATTTAAAGATAAACAGCTAAATACGAATTGGATTCAATCAAGTATTTCCTATAATAAAGCATCAGGCACCATAAGGGGTATGCATTTTCAGAATGAACCTTATCAAGAAATTAAAATGGTGAGATGTGTAAGTGGAAGTATTTTTGATGTAATTATTGATTTAAGAATATCTTCATCAACTTATTTACAGTCTTTTTCTATAGAACTAAATGAAGAAAATCAAAAAGCAATATACATTCCAAAAGGTTTTGCTCATGGTTTTCAGACATTACAAAATGATACCGTTGTGTTGTATAACATATCAGAATACTATAATCCCGAATATGCCAAAGGAATCAGATGGAACGACCCAATTATCAATGTCAAATGGCCATTAAATCCATCAGTCATTTCTGAAAAAGATAAAATGTACAAAAATTTCTTAAAATAGTAGAATTTTTAAACTCATCATCTATCATTAAAATTGTTATTTACATCTTGTTAGAAACTAAACCCCACATATTGATTGCTGGAATTGGAGGAGCTTCATTAGGAACTGAAATACAAAAATGCCTTTTACAGTCAAACAGATATGTATTATATGGATGTGATATTTCGAGGTTTGCGTTTGGTCATTATCAAAAGGGTTTCAAAGACACATTTGTCATAAATAGAACACAATACATTAAAGAGATTAAAGAAATTGTTGAAAAATATAAAATTCATGTAATAATACCGGGAGGAGAAGAACCATTAAAGATTCTTACTTCCGAAAGAGAAAGATTTCATAAAAATGGAACAATCATAGCGGCAAATTCAATTGATGTAGTAAAATTATGCTCCGATAAATTAAATTTATTTAATAATTTGAATAAGTCAATTCCCATTCCAAAATCATTTTCAAGTGATATTGAACTAAATTTAGAAATAATTCCTTATCCATGTATTATTAAGCCTGCATTAGAAAGCGGTGGAAGTAAGTTTGTTTTTTTAGTTTCGAATCGTCAAGAGCTTTCTCGATATATTAAATTTTTTACAGAAAATGATCAAAAGATGCTCATTCAAGAATACATTCCTTTACACGAGGGAGAATTTACAGTAGGTGTTCTGTCATCAACAAAAGGTAGTATTATAGGTTCTATTGCAATGAAGAGGATATTTGATTCAAAATTATCTGTTTCCTTTAAATCGAAGCATGGATTAATTTCTAGTGGATACAGTCAGGGAATAATTGATGAATTTAAAGATGTCAGAATTCAAGCGGAAAACATAGCTAAAAAGATCAACAGTAAAGGCCCATTAAACATTCAAGGTAGAATGTTAGAAGGTATTTTTTATCCGTTTGAGATTAATCCAAGATTTTCAGCATCAACATATTTACGTTCACTAGCAGGTTTTAATGAGATAGATGTATATCTTCGTCACTTACTATTCAACGAAAATTTTACTATTAATTCATTCAAAAAAGGATATTACTTACGCAGTTTTACAGAAGAATTTGTAAAAATTGGAGATATAAAAAATGGTGAAATGGATTAGAAAAGATTTGTGTACTTCATCTTTTTCAGAAGTCACTGAATCGAAGGACCTGCACATTATAGATGTCAGAGATCTCGTCGATAAAAGAGGAAATTCACGAAATATTATCAGGACAAAAATAAACGATGCTCTTAATTCATTAAAAATGGGAAAAAAGGTTGCCATTTGTTGTGATTATGGAATATCACGCAGTAATTCCATTGCTGCAGGAGTATTAGCACTCTCTGAAGAAATAAGTATGAATGATGCAATAAGAACTGTTTTAAAAAAAACAGGCGAAAAATCAATTAAAATCGATGTACTATCAACGGTAATAGGAGTTATAGAGAAAAAAAAATTGAAGAAGAAAAATAATAGATTAAGAGTTGTCATAACTGGTTCAACAGGTTTTCTCGGAAAAAAAATTATGTCCGAATTTAAAAAAGAATTTGAGATTTTTACACCGAATCGTAATCAGATTGATCTTATTAACGACATAGTGGATTTAGATTTATTTGTAAAAGATAATCAGATTGATCTTATTATTCACACTGCAAATCCTAGAATATACTCAACGAATCAATCCATGGGAAATTCACTAATAATGTTAAAAAATGTCCTTGATGTTTGTGTAGAAAATAAATTATCTTTGATATATCTTAGTGGTTGGGAAATATATTCAGGATATAAAAAAAATAAAATGATAATTAAAGAAAACACAATTCCAAATCCTGGAAGTACTTATGGATATACAAAATTTCTTTCTGAATCATTAATTAAAATGTATCACAAAAATTTTAAATTAAAATATACAATAATTAGATCGAGTCCTATATACGGTATAGATGGAGACAAACCAAAATTTATCTGGAATTTTCTTGAGAAGGCTGTAAAAAATGAAAATATCTTGACGCATAAATATCATAATGGTTATCCAAAATTAGATTTGTTATATGTCGATGACTTAGTCAGTGCTATTAAAGAGATTGTGAAAAAAAGAATCAATGGGTCTATCAATATAGGAAGTGGAACGAGTATCAGTACAAAAGAAGTAGCAGAAAAAATAGTAAAAAAAATGAGATCCAAAAGTAAGATAGAGCATGTAGAAATTGATGATAGTGTAAGTAATATCATTTTAAATACAAATTTGGCAAAAAAAATAATCAGATGGGAACCAAAAGTTTCAATTGATGATGGATTACAATTAATGATTAATACTAAATTAGATAATATAAAATAAAAGTGATGGAGAAAACAAATTACATGAGTAAAGATTCTGAAGAAAAATTTTCTATGCTAGATTTAAAAAATCAATCTAAAAATGATATAGAATTTTCAAAAAGAATGAATGAGTTTTTTAGTTCAAGTTTAGGAACAAATATGGATAAATTAAGAAATTTTCCAAAATTTGTTCCCAGACAGTCACTTAGTTTGTTTCTAGCAAAAAATTCTATTTTTAAAAATATTTTGAATATTCATGGTAATATTATAGAATGCGGGGTCTTTCTAGGCGGGGGATTGATGACTTGGGCTCAATTAAGCTCAATCTACGAACCAATTAATCATACAAGAAAAATTATTGGGTTCGATTCTTTTACAGGGTTTGAAAAAATACATCCAAAAGATGAGGTAGATGGTCCAGAATACATAAGACCTGGAGGTTTGGCAACCAATGCTTATGATGATTTAAAAAAATGTATAGAGATATATGATTTGAATAGACATATTTCTCATATTCCAAAAATAGAAATTATCAAGGGAAATGCAAATGAAACAATTCCAAAATTTATCGATGATAATCCTCATGAGGTTATAGCATTACTTTATTTGGATTTTGATTTATTTGAACCTACAAAAACCGCAATAGAAAAATTTCTTCCATTAATGCCAAAGGGAGCAATTATTGTATTTGATGAATTGAACCAAGCTATATGGCCTGGTGAAACACAGGCAATATTAGAAACAATTGGGCTAAGACATCTTAAAATACAGAGATTCCCATATACTCCAGCAATATCTTATGCAATATTAGATTAAATGATGACAAACAAAAAAACAAATAATAATTTAATTGAAAAAATGGGAAGTAACATAAAACTAAAAAAAATGGGAATGGATTTTATTAAGAATACTTCAGAGTATAGATATTCATATAATTTCTCTTGGTTGGGAATGAAAATAATCCAATTTCCACAAGATATGATAGCTGTACAAGAAATCATATGGAAAATTAAACCAGATTTAATTATTGAGACTGGTATAGCACATGGAGGTTCTTTAGTCTATTATGCATCTATTTTAGAAATGATCGGTAAAGGGCAAGTTGTAGGAATAGATGTTGATATAAGAAAGCATAATTTAAAAAAAATTCAATCACATGTATTAAAAAAAAGAATTAGATTGATTCAAGGTTCCTCAATCGATGAAGAAATTTTAAGAAAGGTTGATGAATACGCTGTAGGTAAAGAAAAAATCATGGTTTTATTAGATTCAGATCATTCTCATAAGCATGTTCTAAAAGAATTACAATTATATTCAAGATTTGTCACGAAAGGAAGCTACATAATAGTTTTTGATACAGCTATACAAGATATGCCAAATAATTTCTTTCCAGACCGACCATGGAATAAAAAAGATAATCCTAAAACGGCAGTATATGAATTTCTCAGAAATAACAAAAAGTTTGAAATTGATAAAAAAATAGAAAATAAATTACTGATTACTGTTTCGCCAGACGGTTATCTTAAATGCATTAGGGATTAATTGATGAATAGAATTCCAGTTTTTATCCCTGCGGTAGGGAAAGATACTAAAAAACACCTTAGTGATGCTCTAGATGCCGGATGGTTAGGAATGGGGGATTTAACAAAAAAGTTTGAAGATGAAATTAGTATATTTCTAGGATTAAAAAATCGTTTTGTGGTAACAACTAACACTGGAACATCAGCATTACACATTGGATTAAAGATAGCAGGAGTTGGTAAAGGAGATGAGGTAATCACTCCATCATTCAACTATGTTGCAGATCATCAATCAATCAAAATGACTGGAGCAGAGGTAGTTATGTGTGATATTTGTGATGACAATCTAGGAATAGATTGTAAAAAAGCAGAAGAATTAATCACAGAAAAAACTAAAGCAATAATTCCACTTCATTTTGCTGGAATTCCTTGTAACCAAAATGAGGTTTTTAAATTGGCAAAAAAATATGGATTGCGAGTAGTAGAGGATGCCATGCATGCAATGGGTTCTCATATTAACGGAAAAAAAATTGGAAGTTATGGAGATATTACATGTTTTAGTTTTGATCCAGTCAAAGTAATAACATCTATTGATGGCGGCTGCGTCATCATTAATAATAAAGAAGAATTGGAAAGAGCTCAACATTTAAGAATTCTGGGTGTCGATAAAGACACGATAAAACGTTACCAAAACAAACGTTCATGGGATTATGATGTTGTAGGTGAAGGTTATAGATATCATTTAACAAACATAATGGCAAGTGTAGGATTATCTCAAATTAAAAAAATTAATCAATTTATTCATAGTCGTCAAAGAGTTTGTCAGATGTATAATCAAGCATTTGATACAATTTCAGAATTAAAAATTCCAAAGTCAGATTTTTCCGAAATATCTCCTTTCATTTACACTTTACGTGTGTTAAATGATAATAGAGAAGGACTCATAAAACATTTAGATAGATTAGAAATAGATGTTGGAATTCATTTTATACCAGTTCATAAACATACCTATTTTGTAAATTCACGGTGCGGAGATATGACGACTACCGAAAAAGTTGTAAAAGAGGTTTTGACTCTGCCTTTACATTCAAACATGAAAAAAGAATATGTACAGCGAGTAATAGATGGGGTAACGAGTTATTTTAACTAAAGTTTTAAAGAGAATAAAAAAAGGAAAATAAATCATAAATTAATTATTAACAGAAGTTGTTGCAAGAGTTTATTATAATACCGTTAAGATTTTAAATTATTGGAAAGTAATGAAAAACCAATACCAAAAATTTGTATAGGTTTACCGGTATATAATGGTGAAAAATTTATTCGAAATGCTATAGATTCTTTGTTGGCACAAACATATACAAATTTTGAGATAATAATTTCGGATAATGGATCAAATGATAAAACAGAATTAATTTGTAAAGAATATGTAAAAAAAGATTGCCGTGTCAAATACAAACGTCATAAAAAGAACATGGGAGGAATTTGGAATTTTAATTATGTTTTGGAAGAAGCAAAGTCTGAGTATTTCATGTGGGCCGGAGTTGATGACGTATGGTCATCAAAATTTTTAGAAAAAAATATAGTGTTTTTAGAATCAAACAAAAAATATGTAGGAAGTATTGGAGAAGTCATAACATATAATTCCATTTCAAAGGAATTGATTTTTGAAAAAGAAAAATATGTTAAAGATAAGAATTTTGAACATGTTCATCCAATTATTGGAGATTATGGCAAAAAAGTAAATTTTATTCTAAAATTTTGTCGTGCATCATTAATTTATGGAATTTTTAACAGAAAAGTACTAAAAAATTCGTTTATAAAAAATTACTTTCCTACTTGGGATTTAGCAGTGATATTAAACATTGTAAAAAATGGAGATATTCAGGTCATACCAGATGTAGTACTCTATAGGTATGTCAGAGATAATCCATCTCCATCAAAAATTAAACGATTATTAGATCAAAATATTCCAATATTGAAAATAGTATTTTTTGAAGTTCCTTTTACTTATTGGTGTGCAAAAAATATTGGGAAAAAAAATTTTAGTAAAAATGTTCATTTATTTTTTGTGTTAAACATGAAAGCAGAATATACGATAATTCTAGAAGTGTTAAGAATGTGTAAAAGAATGGTGTCAGGAAAAAATAAGTTTTGGATTTAACAAGATTTTAAATATTTAGCGTCTATAATCGAAAGTTTGTTTGTATGATTTATTGTATGAATACCAACAATTTTTTCTGACCAAGGCAAAAATGATTTAATTTTTTTTTCTTTAAAATCATCTGGTGTTAAAACGTTGATTTCATTTAGTGATATACTTCCACCATAACTAATTGATGAGTTTTGAGATGGTCTTAAAATTTTATTTTGTGAAAAAAATATTTTTCCTGCAGAACGTGATTTTTGAATATCAGATACAACTGGATTAATAGGATGAGAAATGAAGTTATCTGATAGAATATCGTCTGAATAAAATAAAAAGAGATCATCCCAATTTTCAAGATATGGATTGGTTTTTACACTAGTAAAAATCCACCATTTGTTATCAAAAAATAGAGGCGTTGAGTCCACTGCATCAATATCTTTAATTAAATTTTTTTTAAATTTCCATTTTGATGGAAATTCAATACATTCGTAGAGGTCTATTGTTTTGTTTGAATGGGTTTCAGGAATCATGAATATTGAATTATCATATTCAAAGATATATGGATACGACATATGATACGATTCTTCTAGGATTCTTTTTGGTTCTGATATTACTTCATTCTCATCTATTGTAAGATAGGATATGTTACCTTTATCACCATAAATAAATTCTTCAAAAAATACAAAATAAGTATTATCTCTAAATAGTACAAATGGATCTGCCCAAAAACGGTCCTCTGGTGGACGAATTTCTTTGAATTTATGAAATTCAGTGGATAAAGAATTTCCAAAATTATACAGTAAAATCCATTGTTCAAGATTTTTAGAAATACTTTTGGCACGTGAATGCCGTTTCTTCATAATGCTAATCACTTCATAATAATCTTTGAAATGAGGAAAATTAATTTTAATTTCATTACTAAATTCAACATTATGGTTACTGAGCTGTTCAAAGCGAGATGGACCAAGGATATAAAAAATTTTAAGATTATTAAGAATTAGAGAGCAAGTTTTCCAATAAATCAAATTTTGAGTACGTTTAGGTGATAAAATATTTGTTCGAACATATGACTTATCTATAATTTGGCATCTTCCTGGCGGATAATAAAACAATAAAAGAGAATTCGTAACGTTTTGACATTTTAAAATCTCCCAAAATCCAAGAGGTTGATTAAGTTCATATGGATTAGGACCATGATGGATACTCCATAATCCATATTTAGACGCATTTGACAAATCAGATAATTTTTCTGATGACAGATTAATAATGAGATCAAGGTTTTCATCTTTTATTTTAGAGGTGGATGATGCAGAATTAATGTTGGTGATTTTTAATGATGGATCTATTTCTAATTTTTTTATTTTTTGTGAGTCATCTTCTCCAAGCTGACGATTCGATTCAATTTTTTCAAATATATTTTTGAAAATATTATCTATAAAGGTAAATTTGGGCGAAAAGTCATTTGTACCTGAAGATATTATTAAATTAGATATTGTTGCAAAATGAGACTTGTTTATTTCTTCTATGATATAATATTGCCAATGTGGGATTTCAATGTCTTTTACTATTATCCCAATTTTTAATATCGTATTTTCAAAATGATTCATGTTTGTCATGGCTAAGAAAATTCGGTAAAATTTAACCCTTTTAGAATTATTATTTACAAAAATTGTAAATCATATTTACTAGTAAAATATTCTACTATTATCAAAAGTTTTATTGATAAATAATGACAAAATTCAAACAAAGAAAATGTGAAAATAATGAAAAAATATGTTTATGAAGATCAAAATGAGCTAAATTGGCTTCATTATATTCGGGATATTGAACTTAGTACGATTTTGAGTTTTTTTCCTAAACAAAAAATTAAGATATTGGAATTAGGCGGAGGAGAGGGGTATTTAGCAAAACGAATCAATGAGATTGGACATGATATAACTTCCATAGACCTTAATCCACGGTTTCCTCAAGATTTTCCAGTGCAAAAAGCCAACGCTGAGAATCTAGATTTTTCAGAGGAGTCGTTTGATGTAGTTTTTTCCTCTCATGTGGTAGCTCACATAGCAGATCCAGAAAAAGTGTTTGATGAACTTAAACGGGTTTTAAAAAAGGATGGGATAATAATACATATTGTTCCATCACCTTGGTGGTCATTAATAACAAATTTTTGGCATTATTGTTTTATTCCAAAATATCTATTCAGATCTATTAAAAAAAGAATTTCCAAAGTACAAAGTGAAAATAGGGATACCAAACACCAAGTAGATGAAAAGAAAAAAACCATCAAAGATTTATTTGCAAATCCAATAGGAGTAAATCCAAGTTTTGTTCACGAATTAATTTATTTTAGAAAAAATTCATGGAAAATATTTTTTGATAAACATGGTTTTGAGATAATTGCTGTAAAAAAGTGTCCTCAATTATCATCAGGATACGGTGTGTTTAAGAATAAATTACTAAATCAACGAAAATTTATTGCTCAGAAATTTTTTTCTAGTTCATATTGTTTTGTTTTGAAAAAAGCTACTGCCTTATAGCGACTCTACCAGTTTCATCAATTCGGTTTAGCAGTATTGAAATATTATTTTCAGAAAAATATTCATCAACTGCTTTTCTGGCACCTTGCCAATATCCATAGTCATCAATTATTAACACCCCATTCTTTGTAAGACGAGGAAACAAATGAATCAATTCATGCTTTGTTGATTGATACCAATCAGTATCCAAACGAAGTAATGAAATTTTGTTAGGTGCGTTAGATGGTATTGTATCCTCAACTTTTCCTTTTATAAGATGAAATTTTTCTTGAGGATATTTAGTACTAAAAATTGCTCTTTTTACATCATCAAGGGTTGCACGACACCATTCTGAACTATCTTGGCTAATTTTGGTTTTTTCAAATTCTTTAGATGCTGGAACTTCAGAAAATGAGATATCATCACTAGAAGGTTCTGGCATTCCCTCAAAAGTATCAAATAGGTAAAGATCTTTTTCAATTTTGTTCAGATTCAAAAGTGTTTTTGCTACGGTCATCATTGATCCTCCTTTCCAAACTCCACATTCTACAATGTCACCTGGAATTTTATTGTTAACAATGTATTTGACAGATTCGATTAAAGTAAAAATCCGTTCGTTACTTGTCATAGTATAAGGACGTACTAATTTGATTATTGAAACATGCTCTTCATTAAAGTCTGGAGGAAACTCGCTAGCTTTTCCTTGAATTATATCATAACCAGCACTCTGTGCAACTTTTCTTACAGATTTTTTTATTAAATTTTTCATTATTGATAACTTGAATTAGCATAGACCTAATTATAGTTTATATCAAATGATTTTATCATCGTCTAATAAAATACTAGAATTAATTCTCGAATAACAAATAATGTTTTTATTTAATTGAATTTTCTACTAAGCGATTCTTGTTAAAAAAAATCTTCTTTGTGATTCTCATAGTCACAGCATTGATCGTAGTATCTATTCTTATAGATTCTAAAGACAATTCATATGAAATTACATATAATCCAACTTTAGATTCAATTCCAGAGAAATGTAGCTCACTGTATGATAATGATGGTGATAGAATTCCTGAGGTTTTAATTCTTCAGCCAAATGTAGATCTATCATTTTGTTTATTGGATAATAAGAATTTATCAAATATGGATCTAAACAACGGAAAATTTGTAAGCATTAATCTTGCAGGGTCAAATTTATCTAATTCAAATTTTAGCAACTCAGATTTTTCAGGATTAAATCCATATGGATTAAAATTAATTTCAGGGATTACTGGGCCAAATTTAAAAGGTGTTGAATTTAAAAAAGAGGATATCTTTAGAACAAATTTAATTGAAACAAATTTTAGTCATAGTAATCTTTCAAATGCAAACTTATCTTATGCTAATTTAACTAAATCTGATCTTTCATATGCTGATTTGAGTAATTCAGTTATTTTTTATTCTGATTTACATAATGTGAATTTAACAGGTGCAATTATTGTTGACACTGATTTTTCTGGATCAGATTTAGTAAACATAGATTTCAAGGATGTTGATTTAAAAAATGGAAATTTTTTTGGAGTTACATTTAGCGAGGTTAATTTTAAAAATGCAAATTTACAGAAGGTAAATTTTTCAAATGCATATTTAGTAAATTTAGATTTTTCTAATGCTAATCTCAGTAATGCTGATTTATCGGGAGCTGATCTTTCGGGTGCAATATTGTCAAATTCGGATCTATCAGATACTAATCTGATAGGAGCATACTTCAGAGGAACAAATTTAGAAAATGTAATAGTGTCTCCACAAACTAAAACAGATTATTGTTTTAACTCAGATTTTTTCAATAGAGTACTTTGTAAAATTTATAGAATCATTGAAAAATAAAAATATGATATAAATTTAAAAAGAAAATCCCAAAGTATAATTCTGGTGACTATGTCATTAATTTATTCAATGCTCTGGAAAATAATGATTATTTTTCTATTATTGGTTTTTTCATTTATGATAGTACTATATTCAATGGAACCAAGATTGATAGAAAGAGGACTATATCGAATTGGTATTCAGGAGAATATTTGTGAACCGTTAGATAAATCAAAAATTAAAGAAATTCCTAAGAAAATTGCTATTGTGGCAGACATCGGGACAACAGAAAATGGATTTAACACACTGGAAAATATGAAATCGATAAATCCAGAATTATTTTTATTTGTTGGAGATTTGAGTTATGAAACACCTGATCATTGGTTTAATCAAACAGGACTTATTAAAAAAGAAAAAATTAAAATTGCATTTGCTGATGAAGAGATTTCAGATAAGCAAGTTTATCTAGAGTATTATAATTTAGAAAATGTTTTTTATTCTTTTGAACTAGACTCTGTTCAATTTATTGTACTTACAATGGAGGAACCATATAATCAAAACTCCTCACAATATAATTTTCTAGTTAGTACTCTTAACCAGACAATAAATAATGAAATTCTTGAATGGAAAATAGTATTACTCCATGCACCAATATATTCTAGTAATACAGAAATTTCTCATTTGAGAGATGAACTACAACCTGTTTTTGATAAGTTTGATGTAGACCTTGTAATTCATGGAGATGTACATGGATATGAAAGAACTTTTCCACTACTGTTTGATGAAAAAATAACTGATTTCTCAAAGTGTACTTTTGATGATCCGAAAGGAGAAATATTTATCACAGTAGGGACTGGCGGTCATAGTCACTCTCCATTCATAGAAAAGAAGGAATGGTCAATAATTCAGAATGATAATGACTATGGATTTTTAAGCATTGGGTTATACAAAAATGAAAAAACTTTGATTGGAGAGTTTATTTCAAATAACGGCAACATAGTAGACTCATTTCAAATTAGAAAATAATTCTAAATTAATTCAAATTCTGAAATAAATGAAATCTTCAGAATTACCATCAAAGAAGAAAACTATGGTTAGTAAAATTACAAAAATCATTATTGTCCAATGCAGGTGTTTTAACTTTGAAAAATACTCTATCATATTCGGTTTTTTATATGAAATATAATGTAGAACTATAAATAATGATATTAAAGCAATTGGAAGTTTATGATTCAATACAAATGGAATAATTTCATTAATTTGAATATCTACAAGAATAAATTTTTCCATGGAATATAACATGTCATTAGTATCGGATACTCGGAATGGTATCCATGCAAAAAATACTAAAATTTGAGTACCTAAAATAGCACCGATTTTTCCAATTTTCGATTTGAAGAATTTGTTGTTTCTAAGAAGTGGGAATTTTTTTCGCAATATGGTATCTATTGAAACATAAAGTCCATGTAAAATCCCAAATAAAATAAAATTCCATCCTGCCCCATGCCATATTCCTAATATAAAAAAAGACAAAATCAGGGAGAAAAAAATTACTCCTGTAGAATTTCTCCTATGAAACACTAGTGGGTAGTAGACATAATCCCGTACCCAAGTAGATAATGATATGTGCCACCTTCTCCAGAAATCAGATGGAGACGTAGCAAAATATGGCTTGTTAAAATTTATTGGAAGTTTAAATCCTAGAATCAGAGCAGCGCCTATTGCAATGTCAGTATATCCTGAAAAATCCCCATAGATTTGAATTCCAAATCCTATTGTTCCCATAATTATTGCAAATGAATCAAGACCAACTGGATTTGCAAAGATTTCATTTACAAATGGAGCAATGTTATCCGCAAAGAACATCTTTTTGAGAAATCCAAATGCCATCAGAGTTGTTCCTAACTTGAGATTTGAATTGTTGATGATAATTTGACGTAATCTTTCACCAGTCTCAAAATTTTCAATCTTTTCTCGTAATTGTGGTAGGAAATCTTTTGCCCTGACAATAGGTCCTGCCACAAGCTGAGGGAAAAAGGACACAAACAAAGCAAACTCCCAGAATGATTTTGATGGTGTTAGATTTCCACGATAAATATCAACAGAATAGCTTATGGTTTGAAATGTGTAAAATGAGATGCCTATGGGCCATACTAAATTCAGCAGAGGAATCTCATTAGACAGATTAAAGTAATTACCCATTATATTAAATTGCAAGATTGCAAAATCAGCATATTTAAAAAATCCTAATAATCCTAGATTTCCTGCTAGGCTAATTATAAGAAGAATTTTCTTTCTTGAAACATTAGATGTTTTCCATATTGCTTTTCCAACATAAAAGTCAAGTAATGTAGAAGCAATTAAGATAGTAATAAGATAGTTACTCGAATAATAAAAGAAAAATAAACTTACTCCTAAAAGAAAAAAATGATGAAACTGACGATTTTTAATTATACTTATTGTGGTTAAAACCACAACAAAAAATAACACAAATTCAAGTGTAGTAAATAACATTACTCTTGAATCTCCTGTATTATCATATTTGCAATATCTTGGCTTACGATTATTGCATTTTTATTATATGAAATATGTGTTGGATTCATCCATATTGAAAGCTCTTCATATTTCTCAGTAAAATCATAAACATCTACATTAAACTCATTTGATATTTCATCGAGAATCATATTAAATGTGGTAATTTCATTTTTATCTATTAAATTCAAGTAGTGATGATTTAACGGAGTGGTAAAAATTACTACTTTGACATTGTTATCTTGAAGTTTTTGAATGATATTTTTGAATACATTTACTTGATTGTTATGAGTAGGATCCCCAATTTTGTATTCATCAATTGTAATTAGAGCATCATCTCTTAACAGAGATTCTTCGTTAGAAATTAGAGTTTGAGGCCTCTCATACCAGAAAAAAGGAGCATAAGCATCATACATTTTATCATCTATACTCATGGAAGGAATATCTAGAAAACTTCTAATTATCTGGAGAGTATTAAATTTTGGATTGATAGATTCAAAACCAAATTTTTCTGGCGACAAAATTTCAGAAAATCCATTCTGAAAATTAAGGATTATGTTTTGATTAGATTCAGAATTTTGTTTAAATTCTCTATGAGATATACCGTAAAAAACTATTGTCGGATTAAATTCCAATATTTTATCTAAGTATGGTTCTCTACGTTGAGGATTATCTTTGAAATGAGCTAGATTATACACTTCATAATTAGAAAACCTGCTAGAGATTTCTTCATTGATAAAAGTAGAATTTAATTGACCTACATGACTAGTACCAATTATAAAAACTAGATTATGGTTTTCTGGAAATTTTTTAGAATAAAACGGATGGTTTTGTTCATTTACAGAAGTTGGATCATTAACAATATATTGTAAAAAAAACATTAATGAAAAAACAATTATGAAAACGATCAATAAAGAAATTGCTATTTTAGTATTCAATTAAAATTTATGTCTTTATTTGATAATAAATTGTTGTGCATATTTACCTTTGACAAAGAAGGTGAAGTATTTTGGAGAGTTTTTACAATGTTATCCTGAAAGCATTATTTAACTAACTTTTTCATATAGTCTAAATCCAATTTATTATCAAGTGAACGAGATTTCAGGAACTCATCTATTTCTTTTTTCTTTTCGAGTATATTTTTTATTTCTGCTTCTGATAACTTTTCATTATTTGACAACTTCAAAATTAATTCCAGTAAGGTGATATTCAATCCCAAGGTCATTTCAGCATTTGAAAGCATACGTCTAGCATAGGGATTGCTTTCCCAAGAAACGGTAGCTTCGGCCTTAAAGGCAGATGTTCTTTTATAATGAGCATATCCTATTGCTACCAATAAAGGAACACCTATTCCCGCTACTGCTAAAATATAGGATTCAAAAGTAGGGAAAAATTGTTGCAAAATAGGATAATTCTCGATTGCCAAATAATATGTGACTGTAAGTGTATTGATTGCTGCAAAAATAAAGGCAAAGTAAACACTCCAACCTTGCCTAAAATAAAACCAAAATCTAAAACCTAAATTTCTAGCCAATGTTTGTATCCACTTCCATATTTCAAATCACAAACTAGCTAAATATAGTTTAATTGTGAAATTATATTATTGTTAATTAAAAATTAAAAGACTTTAAGATAGTAAAAAACGTTTTATTTTTATGAGGGTATTAATTGCGGCCGATAAATCTAGGTTTTTTGATCTTAGACAATTTGGCAATGAATTACTCAGAAATGAGATTGATTACAAGATTGTTGATGATCTTGAAATTTATGATGATTCAATTTCTGGAAAGAAGTTTTTAAGATGGTTTAAGACACCGAAAAAGTTTACTGAAATAATCAATGAGTATAAACCAGATTTTGTTTTCACAGAACGTGTAAGTCATTTTTCATCACTTGTCATAGATTCCGATATACCACTTTTGATTTTTTTAAGAGGAGATTATTGGAGTGAAAGTAAGATATCAAAACAAACATTGAATAAAACCCCAAATAAAAAACTAGAAATCATAATAAAGGATCAAATTGCCAAAAAATGTTTTGAAAGATCTACTATGATTCTACCTATTTGTAAGCATTTGAATGATATTGTAAAAATTAAATATCCTAGAAAAAAAACCAAAATTCTTTATCAAGGGATTGAATCAAAAGATTGGTTTCCAACAAATAGCTCTTTTTTAAAACATCCTTGTGTAGGGTTGTTACAAAATGCAAATATTTGGGGTAAAACAAAAGAGATGCTAACTCTGAAAAATGTTTTAGAGGAATTACCTCATGTAACATTTTACTGGGCAGGAGATGGACCATACAAAGATGAAGTGTTATCAGTGTTAGGAAAATATGATAACTTCAAATGGCTTGGATCATTGGAATATCCAGATAAGGTAAGAGATTTTCTAGATGAAATTGATATTTATTTACTAGTAACGGGATTAGATATGTTTCCGCATTCAATTCAAGAAGCATCGCTAATGAAAAAACCAATCATTGCTACAAACATAGGTGGAATTTCTGAAATTATTCAAAATGACAAATCAGGATTTCTAGTTAGTAACAATCCTGAAGAAATTCGAAAGAAAATAACAATACTTTTACAAGAAAAAGATAAATCTTCAGAAATGGCTTGTTCGGCTTATCATTATGTGAAAAAAAATTTTAGTTGGGAAAAGATTGCAAAAGAATTTTCAGAAACGTTAAAAAATTTAAAAAATTAATTATTTTTTTCCTGTAACGCTTATTCCGCTCTCAATTTCTTTAAAGTGATTAATTCTAATTTTTGTATCTTTAAACCATTTTTTAACTTCGTTTGGGGTGTGGCGAAAAGCAAATTTGGGATAATACCAATCAAAGTTCACACCAACACTTCTTTCAAAATCGTCATTTTCATCCCAAAAGCATTTTAAAAAATGCCAGTAAACAAATCTCTGTACATCATAGGTTCCAGCCTTGACTCCAAGGAGTGGAATGTTACGTGGTATAGTAATTTTCTTTTTTAGTTTTGATAGACTTTTTCCCAGAACAGCCATGTCTTTTGAAAATTCCACGCACTCAGAAATAGACATTTTAACAGTTTTTTTTCTTATGAAATCATCTACGTATTCCCTTACAGGTGCTTTTTTATTGTAAACATAAATGGAGATATGACCATCTTTTTGAAGAAATTTGGTAAGATACTTGAATGATGTGGCAGTGTTTTTTGTGTGATGTAAGACTTGATCTGAATAAACATAGTCAAAAAACTTTTTTGCAAAAGGTAATTGCCTAAGATCAGCCTGTAGGAAATGAATATTTTTAATATTTCCATATTTTTTATACGCAAAATCTATGCTTTCACTTGCATCAAGTGCAAAAACTTGGGCATTAGGATTTGCAGATAATAGTTTTGCGCTGTTTCCAATTCCGGTACCGGCATCTAAAATTTTATTTTTTGTTTTTAAAAATTTTGTAAAATTTCCAAGAGTTTTCCAACCAAATCTTTCCAGAAACCATTTTTGTTGGAATAATATCCAGTCTTTTGCTTGATGATTTTTATGGTGAGTCCTCCATTTTGCAGAAAAAGCTTCTTCAGTTCTTACAAAATCCTTAGTTTGATCAGTAACAAATCTGGGAATTCCACCTTTTATGATAAAATCCTCATTACAGTGAGTACAAAGAATTTTTCCTGAGATAATTTCATCCTTAATTTTTTTATGAATTTTTATCGTAGTTGGTCTACGGCAAGTTGGACAAACAAGATATTGGATGAGTGACATTTTCATAATCTAAATGAAAAAAATCAGGCCCATAAAAACTAGTAGGAATTAATTTTACACATTAACTCAATAAAAAATAATCAAAATCACAATAGTACTTAAAACAGGGAGTAAATCATTCAGGTTATTCAAAATTGAAGATACTTATTGGCGGAGCAAGTTCAAAGTTCTTTCATCTTAAAGAATTTGGAGATGAGTTAGTAAAACACAATATAGAGTATAGACTAGTCACAGATTCTGAAATTTATGATGGTTATCCAAGTAGAAAGTTTTCTCACTGGTTTCAAACAAGAAAAAAATTCAAAAATCTTGTAGCAGATTTTAAACCAGATGCAGTATTTATTGATAGGCAGCGACATTTTGGTATCGCAGTTGTTAAAGAGAACATACCATTGTTGGTACATCTTCGCGGGGATTTTTGGAAGGAGATGGATTGGGCAAGTCAAACATTATACAAGTCGTTCCCAAAGAATCTAGCATTACATCAATGGAAGAAGATTGCACATGAGTGTTTTACAAATTCATCGCTAATTTTACCAATTTGCAAGCATCTTGAGAATAGAGTAAAAGAATACTATCCACAAAAAGATACAGCAGTATTTTATCAAGGGATTAATTCAGCAAGATGGTATCAAGAAAAAGGACTTGAACTAAAGCACCCATGTGTAGGATTACTTCAAGGAGCAGTGATCTGGGGTAAAACAAAAGAGATGCTAACTCTGAAAAATGTTTTAGAGGAATTACCTCATGTAACATTTTACTGGGCAGGAGATGGACCATACAAAGATGAAGTGTTATCAGTGTTAGGAAAATATGATAACTTCAAATGGCTTGGATCATTGGATTATCCAGATAAAGTAAGACAATTTTTAACAGAGATTGATATTTACGCATTAATCAGCGGAATAGACATGTCTCCTTTGACATTATTAGAAGCTCAGCTAATGACAAAACCAGTCATTGCAACCAATGTTGGAGGCATACCAGAGTTGATGAATGATAGTCATACTGGATTTTTAATTAACAAAGGAAGTAGCAAAGACATAATTGATAAAATTTCTATCTTCTTAAACGACCAAAAAACTTCCATGAAAATGGGACAAAGTGGAAAAAAGTTTGTAGAAGAAAAATTTTCTTGGGATAAAATTACGCGTGACTTTATTGATAATGTCAAAAAAGTAATTTAAAAAAGCACTATAGAATCATAGTGTTATTGAATCATCAATTTCTTTGCTGATAAATAACTGATACCAAATTTCTAAAGCTAGTAATCCTAAAAATTTATTCACGTATCGCGTATCTAAATTGTCCCGATCAATATGTTTTTGAATCCATTCTTTGTTAATCAATTTTGATTTAACAATGTTTGAATTAATGAGATAGGATTTGCATAATTCATGTCCAATAGATTTCCAAAGATTGGAGGTATTGACTGAGAATCCCAGTTTTTCATTAGAGATTAGATGTTCAACTCCATGTTTTTTTAGTAAATTTCTCAGTGGGATTTTTCCAATATTGTTTTGGAAATCATATTTTTTGTTTTGATGTATTTTACAGGCATAATGGGTTAACTTAGGAGATAAGATAGGAGTAACCGATGTTATTCCGAAATGATTGTTAATTTTACTATTTATCGGACTAAAATTATAAAGTAATTTTCCGTTATAGTCTGCTAAAAATACCTGCGTCAGTTCTGGAAGTGAGTTATCAAACCAGTGTGACAGTTTAGTGTGAATCTTACCCCATGAAAATGGAATATTTTGACCAAATAGGGATTCTTGGTCTGGTACATGATCTCTTTCATGACATTGTAAATATGCAGTACTTTTTTCAATTGGAGTGGAACTTGAATTAATCAAAGAGAGGTATTTTTTATATCTAAAAGTATAACCCCCAAATAACTCATCTCCTCCATCACCAGAAGCCAAAATTTTGGAAAAAGTTTGTGCTTCTTTTACAACATAATACCAATGTAAATCCCAAAAGGGTTGTTTAATGATGGATATAGCTTTTGGTAATTCTTCAAGATAATTTTTGAGAAAAATGACTTTATGATCAACGCCAAAGTGTTCAGTAATTTTACTTGCTTGAATAGTTTCATCTGTACTATCCGCAAACTTTATTGAAAATGCAGTAATTTCCCAATCCGGTAAAAATTTTTTTAGATACAATAGTGTCAGGGTGGAGTCAATACCACCACTAAGAGCAATTGAGATTTTTTTTTCTTTATTATTTGATAATGTGCTATGCAAATACTCTTTGATGATTTTTTCAATTTGTTCATCAGAATAATTTTCACTAGGGAGAAAATCCTTCCAGGAGAGTTTTGGTAATTTTGGAGAATGGTTTGAATCATAACGAAGTGAAAGAATTTCTATGATTGATTGAGGCGATATTTCCAATGAATTCCTTATCCTCTACCTACTCCTTTGAAGATTAAACCAACTTTTTCGACTTCTTTTGGTTCAAAAACACCTCTAGAATCAATCAGTAAAGGATTTTTCATTCTTGATTTCAAAAAGCCAGGATCAATGTTTAGAAATTCATTATGAGCTGTAAGTAAGACTAAACAATCAATATCGGAAAGAATTTCTGCAAAATTATTTTCCACCATAATATCATATACAGTAGAATTTGAAAAATATGGATCGTAAATCTTGATTTTTGCTCCTTTTTTCTTTAATTCATCAATAACAATTTTTGCAGGAGATAGTTGAAGATCTTTTACATTGGGTTTATACGAAACTCCTAGAATTAGAATAGAGCTTTCCTTTAATCCAATGTTTGCATCTGAGAATGCTTGTGTTATCAAATCTACCACGTGAAATGGCATTTTTTCATTAATTTTTCTTCCAGCTTTAACAATACTAAGTTCATTTAGGCCTGCAGCTGTCGAAGAATTCAGTAATTGGTATGAATTTACTGGGAGGCATGGACCCCCTACACCAGCTCCAGGATAATGCACTTGAAAATTATATTTTGTTTTAGCAGCCTCTAACACTGTCATTGTATCTATTCCGAGTTTTTCAAAGAGTAATGCTAATTCATTTATGAATGCAATATTAATATCCCTAAAAACATTTGTGGTAAGTTTTACAGCATTAGCTGTTTTGCAATTGGGCATTGGAATCAAATCTACGGGAAAAACATGTTTGTATAATTCTATAATTATGCGCTGAGTTTTCTCATTAATTGCACCAACCAATCTAGGTAATTTCGAAAAATCTATTGCAATCTCTCCTGGATTGGCTGTTTCAGGACATACGCCGATAGAAAAATTTACTCCTACCTTCAATCGATTATCATCTCCTTCAATTATTTTGATTAATTCATTTTCAATAAAACCAGGTTCAATGGTGCTTTCTACTATTACTAGAGTGCCATCAGCCAATAATTTGTTAAGTTGTTTTCCAACAATTCTCAATGCAGAATAATCAGGAACATTAGTTTCATCCATGGGAGTGGGTAATGAGAGAAGAATTACATCAGAGGCAGGAACAGCTCTCTCAATATCATTTGTAGCTTGAAATTTTTTATTTTTTGTTACATTTTCAAAAATTACGTCATATTCAGGTTCATCTTTTAATGGGTAGATGCCTGAATTTATTTTATCGATTAACTCAGAGTTAATATCCACTCCAACAGTCATTAAACCAGATTTTGCAAATGATAGCGCAGTGGGTAATCCAATCCTACCAATACCGATAACACATACTGTGATTTTATCTTCATTGATTTTTTTTATTATTTCGTTTATCTCCAAATTCAGGATTTTGTTATTATTTTCAGACATTTCCATTTCCTAAGAGTTTAATTGATTTGAAGCAAATTTGGTACTTTATTTAATTTTGGATTATTAAGAATTTTTTATTAAAACTTAAAGATATGACAGAACTAGCATCCGCATGAGATTTGTTGTTACAGGAGGAGCGGGTTTTATCGGAAGTCATATCGTTAAAAATTTGCTCAAAAGTGGTCATGAAGTATCTGTTATTGATAACATGCATACAGGAAGAAAGGAAAATATCAGTTCAATTCTTGATAACATAAATTTTTACGAATATGACATAAGAGATTATGAAAAAATTGAATCGGTCTTGAGTAGCTGTGACGGGATTTTTCATGAAGCTGCTTTAACAGTTGTACAGGAATCTTTCATAAAACAGAAAGATTATCATGAGGTAAATGTTGTTGGTACAAGAAATATTTTTGAAATTTCAAAAAAATATGATTTAAAAGTGATCTTTGCTTCTAGTTCAAGCATATATGGTAATGCATTAAAAATTCCAATAAATGAAGATGCTCCACGTATGCCAATTAATCCATATGGACAAACAAAATTGGATGATGAAAAACTTGCTCAACAATTCAATATTGATGGAGGAAAAATCATTGGATTAAGATACTTTAATGTTTTTGGTAAGGGACAAACTGGTTCATATGCAGGCGTCATCACTAAATTCATGAACAATCTAAATGAAAAATTAGATCTTGTAATTAATGGAGATGGAACTCAAGTCAGAGATTTTGTTCATGTAGAAGATGTTGCAAAAGCAAATCTATTAGCTATGGAGAGTAGTATTAGCAAAGGATTCTTTAACATTGGTACTGGTGTAAAAACTTCAATTACTGAATTGGCAAAAATGATGATTGATATTTGGAATTCATCTTCAGGGATAAAATTTGCCAAAGCCCTAGAAGGAGATGTAAAAATTAGTCAAGCAGATATTAAATTGACTCAAAAAACCCTAGGTTGGAAATATAACATGAGCTTAAGAGAAGGATTAAAAAATCTCAAAAAGCAAGGTTAGTTTTTCAAAAGATTTTTGTAAAAATTAAGATATTTGTCCAACAGTACATCCCAAGTAAAATTCTTGATGATATACTCATATGCATGATCTGAAAAGAAGTTTGCCTTATCCTGATTTTTTAAGAGATCGTTTATTGCTTCAAGTAATTTTGTTGGTGAATTGGGCGGTACTAAGATTCCAGTTTTGGAATTCTCAATAATTTCTGGAACACCTCCTACTTCAGTACTTACTACAGGAATTTTTAAAAAAAAGGCTTCTTTGATTACCTGAGGAATACTTTCTATTCTAGAAGGAATGACCAACATTCTGGATTTGCAGAGTTGTGTCATAGCCTCGTTCCAAGAGACGTTTGTACAATATACAACATCAGCATTAATTTTTGGTTCGATCTCTTTTAAGATATCAATTCCTTTTTCATAGCTGTCTCTGCCAATATAGATAATTTGATTTAATTTCTGTGATGCCTTTGGTATATCATCGAATTTTTTTGTATCTAATGGGGCTGGAAGATATTCAAAGTTAATTTTTAATTTTTCTCGATATGAATGTTGTACAGTTTTGGAGTCGGTAGTTAATACATCTGCCAATGCAAGTGCTTTTTTTTCTCCTATTTTTGCCAATGTGCCAGTGGGTGATGAGTGTATCATGGAAACTTGTTCAGAGTAAACTCCATGTACCGAAAGAACTTTTTTCCTGGCATTAACTTGTTTCATAACAAATGCAGAAGGAATATTCCACGCATGAACTATATCGTATTTTTCTTTGGCAAATTTTGCTTTTAGTGTACCAAATAATGTAAATGATGGATTCTTCAGTTTTTTTATTGGTATATGTGGTACATCCATTAGATCTACTTCAATATCATTTTCACGTAATTTCTCAGCAACTCTTTTTGCATGTCCTCCAATTCCACCCTTGTAGGTAGGAGCAATATACAGGATTTTCATTTACAAAAAAATAGTTTCTAGATTTAAAAGGTATTAGATTAAAAAATTAATTTTTCTACATTACTGCCTGTGATGCTTCATGAAACATCTGGCTTTTTGCACAACCTGCAGCAAGTTCATCGCCTGCTCCACGTCTCATTAGACCTCTGTAAAGACCGTCTTCTAGCTTAACGCCTTCTCTTTGTTCCCATTCTTCTACAGTAATAGAATATTTCTTTTGGATTCTGTCTCTGTACCATTCTGGAATTACATTGAATGCACAGAATGGAATGATTCTAAGATCTGGGGTTACATAATGAATGTCACATCTTTGTAGTCTCTCTAGGTCTTCATTGTATTTGTCTTGGAAGTGCATCATACCAAGGAATAATCCCTTGACATGCCAAGAGCCAACAGAATCAAATGATCTCTTCATGAGTATGTTACCAAACATCTTTGCAAGATCCAAGCCTGCGGGTTGTTTCTTTGTATCAACAAAACCTTTGAGTTTTCTGACAACTTCAAGCATTGTAAAGTACTTGTTTTTACCAGAACGAATCTCTTCTGCTTTATCCTCAAATAATTCT
The DNA here is from genome assembly GCA_003352285.1 of Thermoproteota archaeon. NCBI lineage: Archaea > Thermoproteati > Thermoproteota > Thermoproteota archaeon. The sequence goes on from QQVN01000005.1 coordinate 557,194, forward strand.
AGCATACCTTGAATATCACAGAATCTTGTTAGTGGGACGAATTTCTTGGTTTCAGCATCCTCAAAGATGTATGTTCCTGCACCACATGCAAAGTGGATTGATAATTCATACTTTGGTTTACTAGAAAATGCTTCAATTACGTTTGTTAATGGCATGCAACTTGGAACTGGGAACCAGTCATCAACTGTTACATCACCGTTTGTTTGCTCTTCAATTCTTTGAATACAATCTGGAATGGTAATTCTATATTTTTCACGCTCTTGCTTACCCATTCTTCCTGTCAAGGAAACTGGTTGGAAATTTACTGCGTGAACTACATCCATGTTCTTTTGTGCATATCGGATAATACCGCCTAATTCATGGTCATTAATTGATTTGATGACAGTTGGAACAAATACTACTGTTGTACCTGTTTTTCTGCAGCTATCAAGAGCATAAGGAATTTCCCAATGATTCTTTGGGTTTGTTCTTGCAGTTACACCGTCAAAGCTTAAGTAAAGATTGTTACATCCTGCTAGTCTTACTTCACGAGCAGCTTCAGGATCCATTGCATGTCGGATACCATTGGTATTCATTTGGACATGTTCAACTCCTTCTTCTTTCATAATTTTGATAACATCAGCGATATCCTCTCGCAACATTGGTTCACCACCAGTAATTTGCATAGAGTTGCCTGGAATTGGTCTTTCAGAGCGTAGAGTCTTCATCATTGCTCTTACTTGATCTTGTGATGGCTCATACATGTAAGCGCCTTCTAGCCCTTTCTTTACATAGAAGAAGCAGTACCAGCATGTGAGATCACATCTATTAGTAACTATCATGTTTGCTAATCCACTGTGTGAAAGATGGTTTGAACACAATCCACAGTTATTTGGACATGAACACTTGTCAATCATAACATTTGGAGCATGGGCACCTTTGCCATCCATCCAATAAGTACTAAATTTCTTGTACATCTCATAAGAACCAAAGTAAAGCTCCTCACATTCACCGTGCGTAGGGCAAGTCTTTGTCATGTAGACTCTGCCATTTCTCTCAAAGACTTCGGCATCTAATATCATGTTACAATCTGGACAGATGCTTTGAGTAAATCTAATAGTAGATTTCTTACCTACTTGTTTAGTAGATTGATTTGCAATCTGAATTAGAGCCATACCTATTAGTGGCATTTTTTCAAAATGGTATATAATCCATTTCCCACTAGGCCCCGTTGGAATGTGTGTAATTATTCCTGTGGAGTTTAAATACAAAGAACGATCGATTAGATCGCATGAGCATTTCTGATAAGACACGAAAATCACTAGAAAAAATAGGTTTGACTAGTTATGAAATTAGGACTTTTTCCTCCCTTCTCAAAGACGGAGAATTAACTGCGTCTGATCTTAGTCAAAAATCAGGAGTGCCATATTCAAAGATCTACGAAGTGTTAGGAACACTTGAGGATAAAGGATGGATTGGCTCTGATGACTCTCGTCCAACAAAATATTTCCCAAAATCTCCAAAGACCGGCTTAGAGACCACAAAGCAAAAAATGGAGATAGACTTTGCAGCAAACCAGAGTATTATTTTAAATGAACTTGTTCCACTCTATGAAAAAAGTGGTACTAGTGAAAGGCCTGACATTTGGGTCTTATCAGGTACCGTAAACATTGCAGCAAAAATCTTGGAAATGGTAGAATCTTGCAGAAGTGAAGTCATGATTGCTCTCCCTGAGGCAGGTCAGGCCTTAGTAAAGCAGGCATTACCAAAATTACGATCATTGCATGATAGGGGTGTAAAAATAACAATTCTAACATCAGATAAGATGGATAAAGAGTCACTAAAAGCAATCACTAGAGTAGCCACAGTAAAAGTGAAAAAAGGTCTTTTTGGAGGAGGTATTATCTCTGATAAACGCTATGTAGTAATTTTGTTAGGACCTGAAATTGGAAGTACAAATGCTGAAACAGTCGCAATATGGGCAGATCATGCTGGATTAGCAGGATTTGCAAGGGAATACTTTGAATATTTATTAAAAGATTCAAAGAAGTCATAGTATGGATTCATTGGATCAGGAAGTTCTTTTTGTTGGAACTGCTGAAGCAGAGCATGTTGAGATGTATCTCAAAGCAATCTGGCATATCAAAGAACGTGGAGAGGACGTCAAGATTAGCTCAATTGCAAAGATGCTCAATGTAAGACAACCAAGTGTGGTTCAAATGCTCAAAAAGCTCAATGAACAAAAATTAGTCAATTATAACAAAGCAGGAGTAACATTAACCCAAGAGGGAGAAAGGATAGGATCCGTAATGATGAGAAATAGTAGACTCCTTGAAGTTTTGATGGACAGTGCACTAAAAATAGAAATTGATGAAGAGATGGTTTGCGGAGTAGAGCATCATATGAATAAACAATTTACAAATGCATTATGTACCATGCTAAAACACCCTAGAAAGTGTCCTCATGACCATGAAATTCCAATGGGTGAATGTTGTAAACAAAACAATGAAGAATAAGAATAACTTGTAATTCAAAACCTAAGAGATATAATTAACAAATTTTAAGATTAAACATGGCATGCTTTTGTGGCTGTGAAACATATCAAAAAAACGAAGATGGTTTCAAATTAGCTTGTGTAAAATGCGGTCATGGACCACAAAATCATGAAGAAGAATTTCGAGCTGCAGCAAGAGCTAATGAGCAGCAGAGTCAAAAAAGAGACGCAGATTTTGGATAATCATTCGCCTATTATTTTTACTAAAACACGTTTTTGCCTTTTTCCATCAAATTCACCATAAAAGATCTGCTCCCATGGACCAAAGTCTAGCTTGCCATCTGTGATTGCAACTACAACTTCCCTGCCCATAACTTGTCTCTTTAGATGAGCATCAGCATTATCTTCACCAGTATCATTATGTTTGTATTGTGAAATTGGTTCGTGAGGAGCCAATCCTTCTAACCATTTTTCATAATCACTATGTAATCCAGATTCATTATCATTGATAAAGACACTAGCAGTAATATGCATGGCATTCACAAGACACAAACCCTCACGAATTTTACTTTTGTAAACTAATTTTTCTATGTCTTGTGTGATGTTAAGAAAAGAGATCCTTCTTTTTGTATTAAATGTCAAATATTCAGTAAGTGATTTCAATAGAAATTAAAAATTGCTTCTAGAATAAAATTCTAGAGGCAGGCTCAGAACTCAAGATCCATATCATCAATCAATGGGATACGTTCATCAACGCCTGCACATCAGTTTAAACAAAATCCTAATTGAGTCTTTCAAGAAGCTTGATAAATGGCATATGACTAGGTGACATAATGGTAGCCATCGATACACCTGCATCATTAGAAAGTTTTAGACGATTTATCATCACAAGTACATGTAGCTCATATGCTCCAAAAAGTTATCTTGATGATTTTGAAGTATTTGCAGAACGTGATGAAAGCCTAGGTTCAATATATGTAGAAGCAGCTGATAAAGTTACAATCAAAAAAATTCGTGATATAACATTTGTAAATGCAAGAGATGTGTTAGGAATTATTTACAATTCAAAAAGTGGAAATACTGCATTAAAGTGGCGTCAAATTAGAAGAAACACAGGCAAAGTTACTGGTGAAGCATCATCAAATTCTCTTGTTAACTTGGCTGAAGCAGGAGTGATAACTCTTGATTGGGTTGAAAATTACGTTCGTAAAAAGACTAAAGACGATAAGGTAAATGAGATAACAAGTTAAGATTATCTTAATTTTTTAACTACACATTCATAATTCAAATAATGATTAAAAAAATTATTGATGAAAATTCAATTTCGGTTATTCCCGAAGAATCAGATGATTTGTTGATTTTGCGTCGTATAATTCAAAAAGATGATAGAGTTATTGCAGATACAACGAGAGTAATAAAACAAGAAAAAGAATACTCTAGGCCAGATAGAGGAGAAAAAGTTAGAATTAGAATTGCATTAAATGTTGAAAAAGTTTCTTTAGATAATGTCCTTGATAGGTTACGAGTTCATGGAGTAATTATTGAATCAAATAATGAATCAGTTCCTCATGGTTCACATCATTCTATTTCAATAAAACCTGATGAAGGAATTACTATTTTCAAGAAAAAATGGAATCAGATGGAAAAAAAACTTTTAGAATCAAAAGATCAGAATGTTGGATTCTTACTAATTGCAATTGATACTGCAGATTGTGGAATAGGAAAACTAAAAGGAACTCATTTACAGATAATGCCAAATATTTACTCAGGTGCAAGTGGGAAAAGATACAAAACAAATTTCAATATAGAAAAATTTTTTGAAGAAGTACATAGTGCATTATTATCACTAATTAAAGACAATGATACAATAATTGTTTTTGGGCCTGGTGAAACTAGGAAGAAATTTGCAAATTATTTAGAAAAGAAATTCTCAAAGAAGAAATTTCAGATTAAAATTGTTGATGGGATTGATTCGGGAGGTGAAGATGGTATCTACACCTTTACTAAGTCACCGGTAATGAAAGAAATTCTCTCAAATAGTAAGCTAGCAATTGTTTCTACAATAATTGATGAGATAATGTACATGGCAAATAAAAAAAGTCAAAAATTTACGATGGGTTTTAGTGAAACAAAAGAGGCAGGAGATATTGGTGCAATTGAGTCATTAATTTTTTCTGATAAAATCATTCAGACAGAAAATGAAGACAAAATCATTCAATTTTTAAATGATATTGAGAGTAAAGGTGCCAAAGTTTTCAGCGTGGATTCATCAACAGATGTAGGATTACGTGTTGATGGACTTGGCGGAATAATTGCAACATTACGTTATTCAGTTTCTAAAGGGTAGAACCGACTACCCATTTTAGATATGATTTGTTAATTGAATTCAAATTAATCTCAGCTATTTCAGGAACATCATATGGATGTGTTTTTTGGATTTTTTCTTTGAGTTTTTTCTTATTTTTTTGTGTGGTTTTGAATAATGCAAGGTATTCAGAAGTATTTTCTATTTTATTATTCCAAGAATAAATCGATGAGATTTTAGAAATGTTTACACAGGCTACAATTTTTTCTTTAACTAATTGATTTGCGATTTTGGTGATTATTCTTTTATTGGGATATGTTGAAATTATTATGACTGGATTCACAGTAACCGATAAATGTACGTAATTAAAAAAAGTACCAATTAATTTGGAATTTGATTTTATAACGGAAAATTCAATTATTTACGTTCTTTTGGCTTGGGTAGTAATCGTACTTGTAGCAAAAGGGCTCAAACTCGAAAAGCATGGGTTTGAGATAAAGGCTTACAGTCTGGTGTATAAGAACAAAGGTGTCCAATCCGTGCTTACAAAAATGCTCTCGCGAACTAGGAGAGGCATTCGTGTGTTTGCAGATGTTAGTGTCATTTCAGGTTTTATTATGATGGGCTTTGCATTCTGGTTTTTGTTATCAAATATTTCAAAATTTTTTGTTGCTCCAACAGAATTTGCTGAAGTTACGGTTTTAATTCCAGGAATTACATTAACTTCTTCAGCTTCTATTACTTACTTTTTGTTATCAATTCCAATAGTTCTTGTAATTCATGAAGGAGCTCATGGAATTGTAGCTACGCTTGAGAAGATTAAGATCAAAACTGGTGGCTTTGCAATATTCATTGCAATGTTTGCTGGATTCGTAGAACCAGATGAGGAAGAATTCGATAAGGCAAAAAAGATTTCAAAACTACGAGTAATTGGAGCAGGTGCTACTTCTAATGTTATTTTTGCACTTGTTTTAGGAGCAATTTTACTAACGAATCCGCTCTTTGCAATTGTACTTCCAGAACCAATCCTTGGTGCATTTTATGATGCTCCTGAAGGTGTTATGGTACTATCTTTAATCGATGGACTTGGAGCAGAGAAGGCAGGGATACAACCCAATGATATCATAACTGCCATAAATGACCAGAGAATTTTGACGCCGATAGATTTTCAGAATATTGAATTAAAGTCAGGTGAAACAGTTACTGTAAGCGTTCTAAGAGATGGAAATGAACTACAGATTCCAGTAGAAATAATGCCATCACCTGAAGATCCTGAAAGAGGATTAATCGGAATAATGAGAGATAATTCTTTTGCGTATAAACCAGTCTACAATTTTATTGAATGGAATAATCCACAACTTTCCATGTTTCTACTATGGCTTTGGATGATCTCATTTTTTATTGGTATTATCAATATGTTGCCTCTACCAATTTTAGATGGAGGTAAATTCATTCACAGTATTATTGATAAAAAAATTTCTGATAAATCAGTGAACATCATGATGTGGTCAATCTATGGATTTACATTTATTCTATTTGGGCTAAACATTGGCTTGTCATATTTTAAATCAGGTTGGTTTACAATATAAAAAAACATAAAGTACAAAAAAATTCTTGAAAATTATGAAATGCGATAGGTGTGATAATAAGGCAGTTTATTCAAGAAAATATTCTGGAGAGAATTTTTGTTCAGATTGTTTTTCAAATGCTATTTTACGTAAAACTGCAAAAACCATTTCTAAGTATAAAATGATAAAAAATAACGAATTAGTATGTGTAGGTGTATCAGGAGGAAAAGATTCCCTTGCATTATTACACATATTGAATCAAATGTCAAAGACGCATAACTTTAGAATTAAAGCTGTTACTATCGATGAAGGAATTCCAGGATATAGAAATGAAGCTTTAGAAATTGTTGAAAAATTTTGTTCAAAACTTGAAGTTGATCATACTGTTTATTCTTATGAAAATCTTTTTGATTTAACATTAGATGATGCTTTATCACAAAGAGAAAATGAAAAGACATCCTCATGTTCGATTTGTGGAATACTACGTAGGAGAGCACTTGACTATGCTGCAAAACAAAACAATGCAGATGTAATTGCAACAGGCCATAATTTGGATGACATATTACAGACATTTTTAATTAACATGATATCAGGCGATACCAACAAAATCGGCTGGATGAATCCAGATACATCAAATAATACATTACGAAAAATCAAACCATTTTGTGAGATATACGAATCTGAGATTGTATTTTATGCATTTACAAATGAATTGCCTTTCCAATCAGAACCATGCCCACACATGAATGAAGGAATTAGAACCGAAATACGCGAATTTCTAAATTCCTTAGAAGGACAACGTAGTGGAATAAAAAATAATTTGTTTAATTCAATTCTAAAGATTTCTCAAGTAGTGAAAGATGCGAACTACAAAGAGAAAACAATATGCTCAAAATGTGGGAAAGAATGTACTGGAAAAATTTGTTCTGTATGTCAAATGGTATTACGATTGAAAGATAATCAAACCTAATGCAAATATAACATTCAATTCTATAAAACATTGGTAGTAGGGAGGATCAGGGTGCCAGCCGTGCCCTTTTCTGAAACCGGCTATACGCAGAGATCAGTAACTGTTGGGTAAATCTCTAGATAGGTAATTCCCGCTTGGTGTGCGGAAATGAAATCACGCCGAGGCGGGTGGTTGCAGCTCTGGAAATATCCGAAGGGATAACTTCCAAGAGCGAACCAGCGAAAGGGATGAGGTCCGGGAGGGAGCAATCCTAAGTTGGAGCATCCACGCTTCCTCGTCAACGTGGCGGATCTTGTATGCCTTGAAATGGGGCTATCCGTCTAGACTGGAACCAACAGATCTACTACCTTATAATACTCGAAATTAATTTTGTTTATGGACGGATTAATTTCCTCAGGAAATAAGAGAACATATGCTGATTTTAAAAAACAGATTCCGAAGAATGTCATACCGTTATTTGATACCCTAAGGGAGTTCTGCTTATCATTAGGTGAAAAAACGATTGAAGATGTAAGAATGCATAGAGTTGTTTTTTGTAAATCATTTACCTTTAGATGGTTTGCAGATATGGAACCACAAAAAGATCATATCATCATTAAAATTCAAAAGAATCGAAAAGAACCTGTTATAATTAATGAGATTTCGTTAAAGAGTGATATCACAAATATCAAAAAAACTATTCAAAATGCGTATGAATCAATTCATTAATACAAAACTTCAAATTTTTTGAATTCTCCAGAAAATTTTTCATTTTTTATATCTATGTCTTCAACTCTTGCGTTTGCAGGTCCAGCATGACACCATTCAACTACATGACTAACGTCAACATCTTCTCCTTCTAAAACTGCCTCAACACGTCCATCCTTTAGATTTCGAACCCATCCAAATACATTATTTTTTTTAGACATTACTTTGAGTGCTTGTCTAAAAAATACTCCTTGTACTTTACCAGTTACAAAGATTCGAACACGTTGTTTAGACATGCAAAATTGTGGAAAAACAGCTATTAATCAATTTTAGGAATTTTAAGTTACTTTCGTTCCTTAATTCTTGCTCGTCCAGTTTTTCTAGCAGCAATGCTACCAACTTTGGCTCCGGGCGGGGCATCACGAGATACAGTAGAGCTTTGTCCAACATGTTGATGTCTTCCACCACCGTGAGGATGAACATATGCTGCTTGAGCAACACCCCTGACAATAGGATATTTTCTTCCTCTTGATCTGAAATTTCTCCATTTTCTACCAGCACTCATAAATGGTCGTTCGCTAGTACCTCCGCCTGAGAGAGTACCAATCATGGCTCTATTTTTAGGATTAAATGTTGCAAATTTTCCAGATGGGAGTTTTACAGTAACTCCTTCCTCATTATGTGAGAAAATTGTTGCGTTAGTTCCAGCTGATTTTACAATACTTCCACCATCACCAAATTGTTTTTCTAAATTACATACAATGGTTCCATCAGGAATGTTTTGAATACTAATTACATTACCGTCTTGAATTTTTGATTTTAAACCAAATTCTAGAGTATCGCCTACTTTAGTACCAAGAACCGCAGGTACAAAAGAGACAGATCCGTCTTCAAATCGAATTTTTGCTAAAGGTGCATCTCTTCCTCGCTCATGTACGAGATCAATGACTTTTCCCTCATGTTGCTCAGATAATGTAAAACTTGGATATTTGGAGCGAGCTACTTTACCAGTTACTGTAGCCCTAAACTGCATGCCTCCGCGGCCACGTCTTCTAACTAATGGTCGTTTTCCCAAGTAGATCGACTACTTTTCACTACGGATTTTAAGTTTGTGATTGTTGGTGGTAATTGTCAAGAATAAAACGCCAAAGATATAAAAAATAGGCAGAGAGAGTTTTCCTATGAGTCAGAATTCTCTTTCGTTAAAAGTTTTAGAGGCATATACTAGAGATGTTGGAAGAGGAGTAGCCAGAATAGATTATGACTCAATGGATACACTAAATGCTTCTACTGGAGATGTTATTGAGATCAAAGGAAAAAGAAGAACAGTAGCAAAATGTCTTCCATTATATCCCTCTGATGAAGGGAAAGGAATTATCAGAATTGATGGATTAGGTCGAAATAATTCTGGTATTGCCATTGGAGATACTATTACTGTGAGAAAAATCAAAGCGGTCGCTGCAGAAAAAGTTGTAGTAGCCCCACTTGAAGCAATACCTCCAATTGATGAGAGATATCTTGCAGATGCATTAGAAAGTGTTCCATTAATCAAAGGAGATAATGTTATGGTTCCATATTTTGGTGGAAGATTAACCTTTCAAGTTATTGGTGTTACCCCTGCAGCAGATGCAGTTTTAGTTACACAAAAAACAGTTTTCCATATTGCAGAAAAGGGAGAGACTCTTCGTGGTGTACCGCAAGTAACATACGAAGACATTGGTGGATTAACAGATGAAATAAAGAAAGTTAGGGAAATGATCGAGTTACCATTACGTCATCCAGAAATTTTTGAAAAACTTGGTATTGAAGCTCCAAAAGGTGTGTTACTTTATGGTCCACCAGGAACTGGAAAGACTTTACTTGCAAAAGCAGTTGCAAATGAAAGTAATGCTCATTTCATAAGTATCTCAGGTCCAGAAATCATGAGCAAGTTCTATGGAGAAAGTGAAGCTAGACTAAGAGAAATTTTCAAAGAGGCAAGAGAAAAAGCTCCATCAATAATTTTTGTAGATGAGATCGATTCCATAGCTCCAAAACGAGAAGAAGTTACAGGAGAGGTTGAACGACGAGTTGTTTCACAGATGTTATCATTAATGGACGGTTTAGAAGCTAGGGGAAAAGTTATTGTCATCTCTGCTACCAATAGACCCAATGCAATTGATCCAGCATTAAGAAGACCAGGTAGATTTGATAGAGAAATAGAAATTAAAGTACCGGATAAGAAAGGACGAAAAGATATTCTTGCAATTCATACAAGAAACATGCCATTATCAGATGATGTTGATGCCGACAAGGTTGCAGCTGTTAGTCATGGGTATGTAGGAGCAGATTTGGAATATCTCTGTAAAGAAGCAGCGATGAAATGCCTCAGAAGATTATTGCCAGAACTAAACCTCGAGGATGAAAAAATTCCCCCTGAAACTTTGGATAAATTAATTGTCAATTCAGAGGATTTCCAAAAAGCCTTGATTGAAGTTACTCCTTCAGGCATGAGGGAGGTGTTTATTGAAAATCCAGATGTAAAATGGGAAGAAGTGGGAGGATTAGAAGAAGTAAAAAGAGAATTACAAGAAGCTGTTGAATGGCCAATGAAATATCCATCATTATATGATAAACTAGGTCATAGAATGCCTAGAGGAATTTTATTGCACGGTCCAAGTGGAACTGGAAAGACTTTACTTGCAAAAGCAGTTGCAACTCAAAGTGAAGCTAACTTTGTATCAGTAAGGGGTCCCGAACTATTATCAAAATGGGTTGGTGAATCAGAAAGAGGTATAAGAGAAATTTTTAGAAGAGCACGTCAAGCTTCTCCATGTGTAATATTCTTTGATGAAATAGACTCCATTGCTCCTATAAGAGGTGCAGGAGGCGAGACTGCCGTTACTGAAAGAGTAGTAAGCCAATTACTAACAGAATTAGACGGTATGGAAAATATGCATGGAGTTGTCGTGTTAGCAGCAACAAATCGTGCAGACATGATTGATCCAGCATTATTACGACCAGGAAGATTTGACAAAATTATACAAATTCCACTTCCAGATAAAGAGAGTAGAAAGAGAATTCTTGAAATAAACACTGCAAAGATTCCAGCTGTTACCGAAGTTAGCGATCCGGAACATGTTGATCTAGATAAGATTTCTGAATTAACTGATGGAATGAGTGGAGCAGATGTAGCATCAATTGCAAATACCGCAGTATCATTAGTAATTCATGAATACTTGGATAGTCATCCAGATGCAATTCAGGTAGAAAAGAGTTCAGACGAAGCCAGAGTTACCATGAGACATTTCGAAGAAGCAGTTAAGAAAGTAAGAGAACAAAAAGACCTAAAGATTGGTCAAAAAGTTGTTGCCTCATATTATAGGTAGTTTTAATAAAATAGTTACTTTAACTCAGACAAATGTCCGAATACAGAGGCTACCAAGGTAGATCTCTAGAATTTTTACAGAAAAATAATATCAAGATAGGCAGCAAGGTGAAAATTTTTTCAGATATTGTTTATGATGGTATCATAATGCCCAGATATGAAAAATCAGATTCAAATCACATCACACTGAAATTAAAAAGTGGTTACAACATTGGTCTTGAAATTGATAAGATTGAAAAAATCGAGAAATTAGAATCTCTAGAAATTAAAACTGAGCATAAAAGACCTATAGAGAAAAAGGCAAATTTAGAAAAAATTCTTTTAATTTCAACCGGTGGTACTATTGCTAGCAAAATAGATTATAGAACAGGAGCCGTAACACCTGCCCTAAGTCCAGAAGAACTCAATTCATCAATCCCAGAGTTAGCAGAAATGGCAAATATTGATACAGAATTAATCTTATCAGAGTATTCAGAAAATTTACAGCCAAAAGATTGGAAGAGAATTGCCCAAAAACTAGATGATTATTCCAATTCAGATTACAAAGGGATTATTGTGGCACATGGAACAGATACCATGCATTACACATCTGCGTTTCTTAGTTTTGCGTTATCAGGATATCCTATTCCAATAGCTTTAGTAGGCTCTCAACGTTCATCAGACAGACCGTCATCGGATGCAGCACTAAATTTAATTGCTGCAGTAAAATTTTTGACCGAAGCTAATGAAAAAGGAGTTTATGTCATAATGCACAATGATGAAAACGACAAAACAATTGCTTGTCATCTAGGAACAAGAGTAAGGAAAAATCACACAAGTAAACGCGGTGCATTTCAAACAATTGGTGGGAATCCAGGATTTCTTATCGTTGAGAATTCAATTCAAAAAAACATTACAAAGAAATTCTTTCAGACAGAAAAATATCTTCCTAGAATAAACGTAGATTCACGAGTTGCTTTATTGAAATATTATCCAGGATTTGATCCTAGAATTGTAGAAAATTTGATTGATTTAGGTCATAAGGCGATAATTTTTGAAGGAACTGGTCTCGGACATATTGGAAAGAACATGTATGAAGTTGTCAAAAGTGCAAATCAATCAGGGTTATTTTTGGGGATGACATCACAATGCATTGATGGTAAAGTTAGAATGACAGTGTACGAAAGTGGCCGAGATTTAATGGATATGGGAATTATTCCATTAGGAAATTTAATTCCCGAAGTAGCACTTGTAAAAGCTATGTGGGCATTAGGAAATACTGAAGATATATCAAAAATTAAAGAAATTATGCTGCAAGAAATTTCCTCTGAATATTCTAATTAAGTATTAAAGAGGTTTAAGAGTCATCAAGAAAATGGCAGAAATAGATCCGAAAAGTATTGGGCTTAAAGTTGGATTGGAAATACATCAGCAATTGGCCACCAACAAAAAGCTATTTTGTGATTGCCCTCCCTTAGAACTAGATGAATATGATTCAAAATTTTCCCGAAAACTACGAGTATCAAAAAGTGAAATGGGCGAATATGATCCTGCAGCACTATTTGAAAATATTAAATCAAAAACGATTGTTTATTGTGCAAATGAAAAAAGTAGTTGCCTGGTAGAAAGAGATGAAGAGCCGCCTCATGATTTAGATAATGATGCAAAAAAAATTGTGCTAATCATAGCCTCAGCCTTAAAATCCAATATCTTCAGTGAGGTTTATCCCATGAGAAAAATGGTGTTAGATGGTTCCAACACTTCCGGTTTCCAACGAACAATGTTGGTTTCTCAGGGAGGGTATTTGGATGTAGATGGGGAGCAAATTGGTGTTCAATCAATCTGTCTTGAAGAAGATGCAGCTAAGCTTCTAGGTGATAAAGATAATACTAGAGAATATAGTTTGGACAGACTTGGAGTTCCACTAATTGAAATTGCATTAGAGCCAGTTAGTGCAGATTCCAAAGAGATGAAAAAAATTGCATTAACTTTAGGAAGATTACTACGAACTACAAAAAAAGTCACTAGGGGATTAGGTTCAATCAGACAGGATGTAAATGTCTCTATAACAGGCGGCGGAATTGTCGAAGTAAAAGGAGTACAACAATTAGATCAATTAGAAAAGGTAGTTGAATATGAAGCAAAAAGACAACATGGATTACAAATTATTGCAAAAAAACTACATGAAAAAAATTTAGAAAAAATATCTAATGATGATATCTATGATATAACAGAATTTATGAAAAAATCAAACTCAAAGATAATAAAAAATGCATTAAAAACGAATGCAATAATCAAAGTAGTAAAAATAAAAAATTTTTCAGGGATGTTTAGTTTTTCACCTTATGATGGCATTAGACTTGGAAAAGAATTAGGCCAATTAGTTAGATTCTTTGGAATTGGAGGAGTATTTCATTCAGATGAGCTTCCCAATTATGGAATAGAGTTGAATGAAGTTAAAGAAATTAGAAAAATAATTGATGCTAATGAAAAAGATGCTTTCTTAATTATTGCAGCAGATAATGTAAAAATTAGATTTGCCATAGAATCAATTATTCAACGTATCGAAAGTGCGAAATATGGAGTTCCTTCTGAAACAAGACTAGCTACTCAAACAGGAGAAACGGTGTATCTTAGACCAAAACCGGGAGCATCAAGAATGTATCCTGAGACAGATATACCGCCAATCATAATAAATAAAGACGAAATTGAATTTGCAAAGAAGAATATCCCAAAATCATGGGACGAATCATTAAAAGAGCTACAAGAAAAATATAATTTGAATCAACAATTAGCAGAGCAAATTTTTGATTCAGATTATCTACCATTATTTGAAAAGATCTCGTCTAGATTTAATATTTTACCAAACTTTGTTGCGTCTACATTATGTTCCACCATAACAAATCTTCAAAGACAAGAATTTTCTGTTATTGAGTTAGATGAATATCAAATAATGAAATCGTTTGAGTTGTTAGATGCTCAAAAAATTTCCAAGGAGTCACTAGAAATAATATTTTCAGAAATAATGTCAGGAAAAGTAAAATCAGTAGAAGAGGCAATTGAAAAATCTTCTATAACCAATTTATCAGATGAAGAATTGGAAAAAACATTAGAAAAAATAGTTCAAGAAAATTTAAGTTTGGTGAAAAAGCAAGGTCAAAGATCAGTTGCACCGTTAATGGGAGTAGCTATGAAATCGTTAAGAGGAAAAGCTCCAGGAGAGAAAATTAATCAAATCTTGCAGGAAAAAATTAAAAAGTTAATTTAAAAATCGAAAACATTATAGAAATTAGAATAGATATTTCTAATCTAATTTTCGTCTACCGGTTCCACGGCCCATGGAGACATATCGTCCCTTTGTTGATGTTGATTTTGATTCTTTAAGATCGCTTAGTTTAATCTTTGTAGTTCCTCGTCCTACAGTAACATAAGCATCTCCCAAAGCTTCTTTTCGTTTGCGTTGATACTCTTTGAAGTCTTCGCCAGACCAATTGTCTTCGGATTTGTCAGAAACTCGTCTAGAAGTTCCTCTGCCGCCAACTCGAATTACTTTGCCCATAAATCATGATGAATTTACTATGGTTTAAAGTTGTTCATTATTATACGAATTTTAGTGATATAGTGCGGGAAGTGGGATTTGAACCCACGAACTCCTAGGAGATAAGGATCTGAACCTTACGCCTTTGACCAGGCTGGGCGACTCCCGCATCGTAGAATTTAGGAATCTAGAATAAGTTTCTTTATTGTTCAAATTAGATACAGATACAAATACAAATCAACATTTTGTAATTTGCTTATATGGAATTTAGAGAAATTTACTGTAACAATTGTAAAAAAGTTCTTGGAAGATATAACATGAAGTATTATTCAGACGATAAAATTGGAGAAGTAATCAAAACCAGTCATACCATACATGTAAGAGAAGGTCATGAAATAGAGTTAAGAAGAATCAAAGAATAATGAAATTAGTTAAAGGATTCCTCAAATTCTTTTAGTAGATTTTTTTGATGGTTGTTCAGTTTTTTAGGAATGTTTACCACTAATCGTACATATTGATCTCCTCTTGATGAATTATGAAAAGGAACACCTTTACCTTTTAATTTTAGTATAGTATTTGGTTGGCTTCCATTTTCAATCTTTATTTTTTCTTCACCATCTAACGTTGGTACAACCATCTCTCGACCTAGTGCTGCATCAATCATGGAAATTTCTTGATCATAGAAAATATCTCTTCCATCACGCTTGAATTTTGGATGTGATTGAACTCTCACCCGAACTATAAGATCCCCATTAATCCCATCTGGAATATATTCTCCTTCACTTTGAATTGTGTAATCGCCATTATCAATTCCTGGTGGTAAATCAAAACTAAGATGCTTTGAGCCTTTTTTTGTTCCCTTACCATTGCATGCATTACATGGTTTTTCTATAGCTGTTCCTTGTCCCTTACAAGAATTACATGGTTCAACTGTAACAAACGATGCAAATCCCATTTTTCTGGTTTTCCGTAATTGCCCTTGACCATTACATGAACCACATGATTTTTTATTTGAACCTGGAGCACAACCTGATGCACCACAAGCATCACACTCAATATCTTTTTTCAAGTCAATGTCGATTTTTTTGCCATGTAATACATCTTCTAGAGTAATTGAGGTTTCATATAGTAAGTCAGCACCTTTCTGCTGCCGATATTGATTAAATCCACGTCTGTTTCCAAATAATGTATCAAAGATAGAATCAAATCCGCCGCCTGATCCTCCGAAAAGATCATTGAAAACATCATTAAAGTTTCCACTTGCACCCCTAAAGATATCGTCAGTACTGTATTTTCCATCAACACCGGCATGCCCATATTGATCATATGTTTTTCTTTTTTCAGAATCTGACAATACTGCATAAGCCTCTGAAATTTCTTTGAAATGTTCTGATGCCTCTGCAGATTTGTTTCTATCAGGATGGAATTTTAATGCTAATTTTCGATATTGTGATTTTATTTCACTAGCGGAAGCTGATTTTGAAACTCCTAAAACTTCATAATAATCACGTTTACTGCTCATTGTCAACACCTTGTATCTATGAAGTATAAATTAACTAATTTGATGTTTTTGAATCAGAGTTTTCTTTAGTTTGAGATGTGTCTTGATTCGTTTGTTGTTCATTATTTTGTGATTGTTCACCTGGAGGGGGAGAGACGTTTTTGTACAATTCGGTAGTTATTTCATTTACAATCGCTTTAAGGGCATCTAATTTGGATTTTAATTCTGTTGCATCCTTGTCAAGAACTTCTCGTACCTCTTTTATTGCATCAGTAACTTTGATACCTTGTTCTTGTGAGATTTTATCTTTAAGATCATGATTCACAAGTTTTTCAGTAGTATAGATATAACTTTCAGCTTCATTTCGTAGATCAATTTTTTCTTTTTTCTTTTTATCTTCGTCAGCAAATTTTTCCGCATCTTGACGTAATTTTTCAATTTCATCTTCAGATAATTTTGATGAAGATTCAATTGTGATCTTTGCTTCTTTCTGTGTACCTAAATCTTTCGCAGTTACGTTGATAATTCCGTTAGCATCAATATCAAATTTGACTTCTATCTGAGGAACTCCACGTGGTGCAGGCGGTAAATCAGTTAGATTAAAGCTTCCAAGAGATACATTATCAGCTGCCATAGGTCTTTCGCCTTGAACTACATGAATTGTAACTGCTGTTTGATTATCAGCTGCGGTAGTAAACACCTTGCTTTTTGAAGTTGGAATAGTTGTATTCCTTTCAATTAGTGGCTCTCTAACGCCTCCTAATGTTTCAATTCCCAAAGTTAATGGAGTAACATCTAGTAAAACTATATCACTTGTTACATCCCCTCCGATAATCCCTGCCTGAATTGCAGCGCCCATCGCTACTGCTTCCATAGGATCAACTCCAGATTCTGGCTCTTTACCTAACACTGTACCAACAAATTTTTTCACTAATGGAATTCTTGTTGGTCCTCCAACCATCACTATTTTTGAGATATCAGATTTTGTTAATTTTGCATCCTCAAGTGCTTTTTCTATTGAGGGTTTACATTTTTCAACGATTGGATTAATCAATTCCTCTAGTTTAGCTCTAGTTAATCTTAATTCAAGATTTTTTGAGCCAGATGATGGGTCATGAGCAATAAATGGTAAATTAATGTCAGTTTCCATTACAGTAGAAAGTTCAATCTTTGCTTTTTCTGCTGCTTCTCGTATTCTTGTCATTGCTGTATTATCAGATGATAAATCAATTCCTTCTTTTTTCTTGAATTGATCAACTACGTAATCAATTAGTATTTTATCCATATCAGTACCTCCTAATTGAGTATCTCCAGAAGTACTCATGACTTCAAATACACCTCCACCCATTTCCATTATAGTTACATCAAGAGTTCCTCCACCAAAATCAAAAACTAGAATTTTCATATCTTCTTTGGCTTTATCAAGACCAAATGCAAGTGACGCTGCCGTTGGTTCATTAATAATTCGAACAACATCTAAACCTGCTATAGTACCAGCATCTTTTGTAGCCTGACGTTGATTATCATCAAAATATGCAGGAACCGTGATTACTGCTTTTTCTACTTTATCTCCCGTGAATGCTTCTGCATCTTTTTTAATTTTTTGTAATATAAAGGCCGAAATTTGCTGTGGTTTGTACTCTTTATCACGAATTTTAAAAATATGATCTGTACCCATTTTTCTTTTTGCTGCAACAATTGTGTTAGCAGGATTTGTCACTGCTTGTCTACGTGCAGGTTCCCCAACAAGAAGATCTCCATCTTTAGAAAATGCAACTACCGAAGGGAAAGCTTTGCCACCAACAGTTGTACCTTCTGCAGCTGGTACAATGGTTGGTTTACCACCCATAATTACAGCAGCAGCCGAATTACTTGTTCCCAAATCGATACCAATAATTTTTGCCATTTTTTCACCTTGTCATTTTTGTTTTTTTGATATTTCTACTAATGTTGGCCTAATAACTCTATTATGAGAAATATATCCTTTCCTGATTTCTTTTGTAATTGTATCATCATCTAGTGAAGGATCCTCTCTGATCGCAATAGCTTCATGAAGATTGGGATCAAATATTTCTCCTAAGGCATCTATTGGCACTATACCATTTTTACTTAAGAGAGCATCCATATTTTTGAGAATTGAATCTAAACCGGTGGTTTCAATTTTATTTTCTGAATATGCATTCTTAGCTCGTATAAAATCATCATATATTTGCAAAAAATCTAGAATAAATTTATCCATAAGATTATTGATTGAATTTTTTATCTCGGTTTGGGATTTTTTTTCTAAATTTTGAAAATCAGCAAATACTCGTTTTAATTTATCTTCTAGATCAAGAGATTTTTGTTTTTCTTTGTTTAAGGAGTCTGTTAATTGCTCTAGAATTTCCGAAGCGTTAGATTCTTTTTCAGAGTTTTCCTTTTCTGTGGAAACAATATCATCGTCTTCTGAAAAATCTAGTTTTACTTCATTTTTATCATCTTCAGACATTCTAAATTAAATCTCGCCTCATTAGATAATATTCTTATTGAATTATTTCACATATTGGATTAGCTTTAATAATAATTAAATCACTGTCCTTTTTCTTTTTCTCAATATTTTCAAAATCTTCGACTGAACATGCCACAACAATTGTTGTTTTATCGCTATGAAATAGATCAAAGTTAGGATCTTCATATGCTTCAACGTCGCCTATATAATCACGCAGTCTTGCAGTCAAATTTTGTAGCATTTCTATTTTATCTCCACGCATTTCATGTTGATCCAAAGTCCATGAAATTGCAATTTTGGTCCTGCTAGCTTTCAAATCATTTTTCTTCAGGGTTGCACGAATCTCATCAATTAATCGTTTAATGTATCCGTCAATCCCTTTAATTCCACCATTAATGAGATACATCAAAGTATTTGCACCTTCAAAGGAAGTACCTAATGAGCGTAAATCATACAGCCCATTAATCATATCATCCAAAAAGATGTTTTGAAATTGATCTGATGATAGATCTGTTTTTGTAATTTCATCTTGTGCAAATTTACAGACTTCTAGTATGCTACATAGACTTGAAAATTGGGATAAAATATCAATTGCATGAAAATGTTCTGCTGAGGATAATGCAACAAATCTTTTAGGTTTTTTACCTGTTATCAAAAGTTCAGATAGTTTAGAATCTTCATTTCCATTAAATGATCCTATAACTGATGGTAGTTTATTGGCATCTACTACTGGGAAATAATAGTAGAAGATAGATTTACCAACTTCAAATCCTGTTACATGTTCCAATAGAGATATGTTTTCATTGTTTCCACCAAAACCTGTTGGCAAAGTGTAAATGATTGAACTGTTTTTTTTTAATGAAGAAGCGGCATCTTTGAATTTAGAATGAATTTCAGTTTTCGTATCTTGTCCTGTTTTTCGGATTCTTGGAGTAAAGAATAGATACTGAGCTTTAGAAATTGCCACATCTATTGGTTCCATTGCCAGCAATGGTTCATCCTCTTTAAGTGCTGAAACATTAGGATATGTTTTTGCAATTTCTGATTTTAGCGATATTGCAGATGGGGTAGATTCATCAATAATATGAACATCTGCTCCTTTAATTGCCATTTGGCAGGCTAGAGAATATCCTTCAGTACTCAAACCATATACAACTACTTTGGCTCCCCCCATACCTATGTGGTGGGTAATTAGACCAAGAAAAACTTATTGAAGTATCGAAATCTACCCAAAATGCTTGAAAATCTGGTTTGATATTCTAACACCTAAACAATTACTGTTTTTTGAGCCAATGATAAAGAAATTACGCAAAAATCATGACATTCTATGTACAACACGCAATTATAATGAAGTTACTTCTCTTGCACAAATCAGACATTTTCCCCTAAAAGTTGTAGGAAGACATGGTGGTGGCGAAAAATCTGAAAAGCTAAGAGCAAGCATTGAAAGAATGGCAGAATTATCAAAAATTATTGAAGACTATTCTCCAAATTGTGTTGTTAGTTTTTGTTCTCCTGAAGCAAGTAGAATATCTTTTGGTTTAGGGATTTATCATATTGTTTTTTCTGATTCGCCTCATGCGGATGCAGTGATGAAGTTATCATTACCTCTAATTCAGAAATTACTCATTCCATGGATTATTCCAAAAAATGAATTTACAAAATTTGGTATAAAAGAAAAAGACATAATTCAATATCGAGCAATCGATGCAGCATCAATTTCGAAGCGAGTAGTAGATAATAAAATAAAACTGCCGTATAATACATCAAAAAAAACAATTCTAGTTAGAATTGAAGAAGAATATGCAGCATATTCAAAAAAAAATAACATGATAATTCCTCTTGTGAAAGCCCTTCTAAAGAAATTTGGAGATGTCAACCTAGTAATTTCATGTAGATACCAATCGCAGGTAAAAAATTTAAGAAAAAATTTTGGAAATGACATTAAGATTTTAACAATGTCATATGATGGTAAGCAATTATTAGAAAATACGAGTGTGTTTATTGGTTCAGGAGGAACAATGACTGCGGAAGCTGCATTATTAGGTGTTCCTACAATTTCATTTAATGCAGTACCAAATTTTATTGAAGATTACTTGGTTAGAAGGAAGCTAGTGATCAGGGAAAGGAATCCAAATATTATTGCTAGAAAATCAGAAAAACTACTTTTAAATCAAATTAGTAAGAAACGGGCAAGAAATGAACTAGTGAAGATGGAAGATCCATTTGAAAAACTTGAACAAATAATTGAATTAAGAAAAAAACAGTCTAAGAAAGTTGGTAAAAATCATTCAAAATAGAAAATATCATTAAGGGATTAAAAATTCAGTTCTTCGTTAGCCCGATAGTGTAGAGGTCAAGCATAGGGGCCTTTGGAGCCCTTGACGGCAGTTCGAATCTGCCTCGGGCTATTTTTCTTCAAAAATCTAATTTTGTTAGCTGTCGCGTTGCAATGACAAATAATATACTTGCCAGAGTTACCAATATACCCATTTCAACAAGTACAAAACCTGTGATTGAACCAAATATTCCGGCCCTGATTATATCAACAAGATATGTTAATGGATTAATGTAAAATGCAGCAGCTAGAATTGGTGGTGCACCTGAAGCAGGATAAAATGCAGTGCTTACAAATGCAAAAAATAAAAACACAGTATTAATTATTACATTAAATCCCTCACTCGAGCGAAGTCTAGTAGAAATAATTGATGCTATAGAACCAAACAAAACAGAACCAGTGATTGCAGCAAAGATTAGAATTGGAATTGTAATAAAATTAAAATCAATGGATTGGAAAAAAATCGGAAATCCAACAAGAGCTATTAATGTTGCACTTATCATACCAACAATTCCAATTGTAAGTACGTTACTCAAAATATAGTGAACTCTAGTGAAAGGTCCTGACATGATTTGTTCAAACATACCGTGACGTCGATCATTCCAGATAATTATTCCAGAAACTAGTGTGCTATTCATTATGTTAAAACCAATCATACCAGTTGCAAGAAATGATGGATAGTCAAGATTTTTGTTTTCAAAAGGAACTGTATCAATTAATGATGTGTATGCAAATCCTGCGATGAAAATATAGATCAATGGAAAAACTACTTGCCAGATTAAGAATCCAGGATTTATAGAAATCGTCAGATTTCTATTAACTAATCTAATTATTGGATGAGTCATTGTTGTTTACCATTTTCAAGAATATATCTTCCAAGCTAGTAGGTATTGCAGATAGATTCTCAATGTCTATATTATTTTCATTAAGAATTTGAAGAGTTTTCATAAGGAGTAGTTCAGGTTTGTCAGAATGGATTGTGATTGTTGAACCAGAATTAAATTCAATTTTACATTCTTGTATATTTGAAAATAGTGAAGGTAATTCTTTTTTAATTGATGAAATTTGTATTTTAATAGTTTTTTGATTACCAAATTTTTTCTTTAAATCATCAGGAGAATCAATTGTCATAATTTTTCCTTTGTTTATTATTGCAATATTATCACAAAGATATTCAGCTTCCGTTAAAACATGGGTGGTATAAAATATAGTTAGACCTTCAGATGCCTTTTTTTTCAGGAAATTTAATAGATTTCTTCGTGCATATGGATCTAACCCAACTGTAGGTTCATCCAAAAACAACAACTCCATGTCATGTATGAATTCTCTTGCCAGTTGAACTCTACGTCTTTGTCCTATGGATAGATCTTCATTTTTTTTATGCCTGATTTCTTCTAGTTCAAAGTAAGAGATTAGTTCATTTGTTCGAATTTTTCTAATTTCTTTAGGAACATTCCACATCATTCCGTATTTTTCAATGGATTTTTCTACGGTCAAATTAGGCTCATAGCTTGGTTCCTGTAAAACAACACCAATTTTTTGTCGGACTTCCAATGGATTGTTTATGGCGTCTATGCCAAGGATTTGTAAGCTTCCTTCAGTTGGAGGAATTAAAGTGGTAAGTAACTTTATTGTAGTAGATTTTCCGGCACCGTTTGGACCCAAAAAACCAAAAATTTGTCCTGAATCAACATTAATGTCAATACCATCAACAGCATTTACAGAATTATACGATTTAGAAAGTGATTTTGCTTCAATACTGAACATGCTCAAACTGCGATCTTCTTACTAATGTAGTTAATGAAATTTTTATAGTACGAGAAAATATCACCTGATGATTGTCAGAATTTGAAAGTTTAATTGAAAAGTTATTGGAGCAAAAACCAGATCTTTCCAAAACAGATGTTGAAGAAATGATTAAACAGAAAAAAGAAAAGATTGGCGCAGGTTATTTGACAGACCAAGGTGCCTTGTTTTTAATTGCCTCGGATTATGGGATTACATTATCAGAACCACCAAAAACGGAAATGAATTTAAAAGATCTTTACGTGGGAGCGAAAGAAATTTCGTTACAAACAAGAGTTTTAAACATGTCACCAGCAAAACAATATTCAAGAAAAGATGGTTCTCCATTCTTTCTACGAACTATGACGGTTTATGATGGAGATTCAACTGCAAGTGTCAAGTTATGGGATGAAAAGGCAAAGCTTCCTGCAATTAATCAATTAAAGCCAGGAGATCTGATCAAGATAATCAAAGCGTATGTAAAGTCAGATTTTAATGGATTACCCACAATTAATGTAGGCTCAGGTTCTAGTATCGAATCTACAGACGAAGATAGTTCCATTCCATCTATTGAATCAATAACAAAAGATGTTAGTGAAATTCAAGAGGGACAAAAGGATCTAGTAGTTTCTGGTTTGTTGGATGGTCCTATTACTTCAATGCAGTTTACAAATTCTAGAGGACAACCTGGCAGTGCGCTTAGATTGAGATTGAAAGGAAAAGATGGTAATTCGACAAGAATCGTTCTTTGGGGTAAGAATGATGAGGACATTCCAAAAGTTGTTGCTCCCAATACTAAAGTACGATTATTGGGTACAAAGGTAAAAACTGGAACTCAGGGATTAGAAATTCATGGAAATGAATCCACAATCATGGATATTGAAGGAACTTCTGAAATAAAGCCCATTGTTACTAGAATTATTTCAATAACAACCAACGAATCAGGAAATAAAATGGTAATAGGTGTGGACAAAGAAAAAAATCTATTCAACATCACTGATTTTTCAGAAAATCTAAACCAATTCTCTGAAGGAGATATGATTGAGTGTATGCCTTCAAAGTTATTTGGCAATGCAATAACAGTTGATAGCGATTCATTTGTTAGAAGAGTGGATGATGATCCTTCTATTCCCACCAGAGAAAAGACGAGGACAAAAATTTCAGATGTGAAAGTTGGAGAATCATACTGCATAGAGGCAATTGTTTTAAAAATTCCGGAAAGACGTGAGATTCAGACAAAAACAGGAGAAATGGTTCTACTAGGAGAAATGTTTGTTGAAGATGATAGTGGACAAATTTGGGTTAAAGGATGGAGAAATCAAGCAAGACTAATTGACAAATGTAGTATCGGTGAAATAATTTCAATTACCGGAGTTAATGCAAAAGCTGGATTAGAAGGAAGAGTCGAACTTACACTTTCAGCATTTTCAACAATTAATAAAAAAAATTAAGAATCCCAAAATCCTCTATTCATTACATATTGTCTTTCTGCTTCATAGATTTGTTTATAGAGAATTTCATCATCAACCATATTACGTAAAATTCTGGCTGCAGTATCAACACCTATTCCATATCCAGAGAGTACTATCAAAGCTGTTTTTCCAAAATTTGCCAATAACGAAGAAGTTTTCCATGCGCGAGTGTATTTGTGTAATTCATCTTTGGTGAGTTTTTTTCCAGTGACTTTTTTTCGAATAATTTTTGGTAGATCGTGATCAGAGTAAAATGTGGCAGAAATTTGTTTACCTTTACAATATGGACAAGCTCGAATAGTTTCAACTTCATTGGTTTCAACAATTCTTTCCCATTTCCCACATCGTGCGCATACAAGCCTATGTTTTGTCTTAAAAAGACGCTTTTTCACTAGGTCAAGTACACCTTTATCGATATTTGCAGGGGATGAATAATATTTTGAAGTATGATCTAAAATTGGCTCAGATAGTTTAGAAAATTTATCTAATTCATACCAATGAATCTGAATTTCTTTATCTACTATTTTTTGAAGTGTTTTTTCTGTACCTGGTAAATCGTACTTGTCATGATATAATTCTCGTAATGCCTCTTTTACTAATGGAGTTTGAGAATATCTTTCATATAAGAATCTGGCAGATTTTCTATCATAAATGGCCTCTCTACCTACAACACCAAATTTCTTAGCTACACACCATGTTCTCCAATTTACATTGTGAGTACCAGATAATGAAGCAGTGACAATTGAATGAAGATCATAGTTATCAGTGATGACATTTCTAAACATTTCCTCATTTATTCTTGAACGAGATGTTAAAGCAATTCTATATGCATCGGATCTTGATTCTACAATATAGCCTAACATTGATGATAGCATTGAAGAAAGCAATGTAGCTAATGTGGAATTAATTTTTGTTCCAAAACATGCATGTATTACAATTGCACCTTGAGTTTTAACAGATTCAACAACAATGTTGTCTTCATTAGGAACTAAATCATAATTTAGTTTTGAGATTTCTTTATTTAGTAAAGACAGGGTACCGTGTTTTACTTTAGTTCTAAAATTCCCAACCTTTTTTGCCGTACTATAATCAATTGGAATATTTTCACCTTCCCAATATGGTACAGTCACACCACCTGAACGAAAAGGCTCAACATTTACAGATAATCCTTTTTCGTCAACGTTAAGAATTCTCCACTGAGAACCACGTAAAACAAATACATTTCCTGATTCGCCAAAATCCCCTACAAATCTTTGATCTAGAGTTCCAATAATTTTTTTACCTATTGAATCAAAAACTTTGAATTTTAGTATATCTGGAATTGTGGACAAATTTTCAAAGTAATATCTGAACGATTTTCCTTTTTTAATAAAAGTCATTTTTTCTCTATTGAAAAATAACAAAAAATTAGAATCTAAAAGTTCAATGACATTAACTAAATCCTCGAGAGTCAGATTTCTGTATGGGTATGCATTTGTTAGTAAACTAAATGCATCTTCAATACTAACCTCTCCAATTTGCATACTTAATCCTACAAGATGATGAGCTAAAACATCCAATGAACCATCATGAATTTTTTGCTCCTCTATGGATTGATCTTTTATTCTATCAAGAATTGCAGTTGCCTCAAACTCATCATCAGGATTATTTGTAATTATCATACCTTTTGCTGAAGAACTCCTGTTATGTTTACTACGTCCTATTCTTTGGACTAATTTGGAAACTTGTCTTGGAGATCCATAATGAATTACCAGTTCTATTGAACCAATATCTAGTCCTAATTCCAATGATGATGTACATACAACAATTCCGGATTTTCCATCTCTTAGTGATAATTCAGTTTCTTCACGCACATTTTTTGATAAGGAGCCGTGATGAAGCTCAATGTTTATAGAAGATTTTTCTTTTAGAATAGAAGCAAGAAACTCTGCCTCACCTCTAGTGTTTGTAAATAAGAGAACGGGAGATTTTAGATCTAATTTAGTAACATAGTAGATGATAAAAGTTGCAACATCAGATATAGTGCCTTCAATATAATTTACTTCTACATCATATTTTCGAACAGATGTGTCTTGAATTATTTTATATTTTCTTTTTGTTCCAACGACAAATTTGGCTGCATCTTCTATATTACCTACAGTAGCAGAAAGTCCTATTCTAGTAATCTCTTTAGATGAATTAAATTGCAAACGTTCTAAGCTAAGAGAAAGTTGAGTTCCTCTTTCACTAGAAAGTAATTCATGTACCTCATCAATAACTATCCATTCTAATGCTGATAAAGCGTCTAACATTTTTTTCTGAGTTAATAGAATTACTAAGGTTTCCGGAGTTGTAATTAAAACATCAGGTGGATTATTAGTTATTTTTCTTCGAGCAGTTTGTGTTGTATCTCCATGACGTATTTCTAGACTTAATTGATTAAACTCTGCATATCTAGTAATTCTTCTAAATACATCACGGTTTAATGCTCGTAATGGTGTAACATATAGAACCTTAATTTTTCCTAACGTTTTAGTATTTTTTACATGTTGAAAAATTGGTATTACAGAACACTCAGTTTTGCCAGAACCTGTGGGTGCAATAACTAATGAATCTTTTTTTTGAAAAATTATTGGTGTTGCTTTTTTTTGGATTTCTGTGAGCTCAGTAAACCCTAATTCTTTGAATGTAGAAAGGATTTCGTTATCAAGTAGTTGATTCTTCTGTTTGTCTTGTTCTAGCTCTTTCATATACCATCACGCCAACTAGGCCAAGGGCAAACAATATCACTGTAACTATAGGAATAGAATCAAAAATTCCTGCCATAATTTTATGATAATTTACAGGGTTAAATAGATTGATACGTTTCTTCTAATCCTTTTGCTGAAATTAAAAATGAAAAACTACCAGAATTTGATATGCTTTCTACATATCCAATGTGTTTTGAGTTTGATTTTGAGAGGCGAATTTTTACATGAGTAAAGAAGCTTATTGCTCTTGAAAGATTTTCAATATTTTTGTCTATGTTATGCCGCACTGTATTTGTTACTATTATAGGAATTTTTTTTTCTAGTGCTATAATAGATAGTTCATGCATGAAATTCATAAAAGAGATCGTTTTTTGAAGAGATTGTTCATCCTTTGAGTATTCAAATGAGAATAACTCACTGACGTTATCAATTATGATTAAACCATAATTGGATGTTGGTATATTTTTAAAATAATTTACTTGCTCGCTGGTGTTTGTAATTCTAGATACCATGATATTATCTAGTAATTTAACATTTATTTTTTGTAAATTCATAATTTCTAATAATCTCTCTGGTCTAAATTCACCAGTTGTATCTAAAAATAAAATTTTTTCATTACTACTGAGAAAATTAATTATTATCTGAAGTGCTAGTTGAGTCTTACCAGTACTACTTTCACCATAAATATCAATGATGTTACCATTTTTGATACCTCCACCCAAAATCTCATCTAATTTTTGCAATCCTGTACTAATCATTGTCTGAATATTTGATGATTTTATGAAAAATAAAGGAATCTCATTTCAAAATCTTAAGAGGCAAGGCTTTTATTCTGGATAACATCGTATGCAAAACAAGTGAATAATCTGTCTCAAACAAGTGCAAAAAGACCACTAACAACACTTCAAAAAAGTACTAAAAAGAAAGTCACGGTAAGACTGAAAAATGAAGTAGAGTATAAGGGGAAAATGGATAATGTTGATTCATACATGAATTTGATTATGACTGATGCAGAAGAGCTCCACGAAGACAAAGTGATTGCTAATTACGGCAGAGTTATCGTTAGAGGTAACAATGTTTTATTTATCAAATTAGAAAATGAACTCTAGTTAGGAGTTTATTATGACTAAAAATTTTCTGTTTACTTCTGAATCTGTGACTGAAGGACATCCGGACAAAATTTGTGACCAAATTTCAGATGCCATTCTCGATGAATACCTAAGGCAGGACCCGGACTCACGAGTAGCAGTTGAAACCATGACAACTACAGGATTTGTAGCAGTGGCAGGAGAGGTAACATCAAAAGCGAATTTTGGAAAAACCGAACAAGAGAGACTTGTAAGAAATACAATAAAAGAAATTGGATATGATGATCCAGACTTACTTTTTGATGCAGATTCCTGTGAAGTAATGCTTCGATTACATTCACAAAGTCCTGACATTAGTCAAGGAGTTACAGCTACCGCAGACAAGGATCAAGGGGCAGGAGATCAAGGGTTGATGTTTGGTTATGCATCAAATGAAACAGAAGAGCTAATGCCTTTACCTATACTTTTAGCTCATAAATTAACAAAAAAGTTATCAGAAGTAAGAAAGTCAAAAGAACTTCCATGGGTAAGACCTGACGGCAAATCTCAAGTTTCTGTACGATATGAAGATGATAAACCAAAAAGGATTGAAACAATTGTAGTTTCTACTCAACATGCTCCAAACATTTCAAACGATGAAATAACCAAATCAATAATTAACAAAGTAATAAAACCAGTTTGTAACGAATGGTGGAATGATCAGATAAAAATTCATGTAAATCCTACTGGGAAATTCGAAATAGGAGGTCCTCATGGTGATGCCGGTCTTACGGGTAGAAAAATTATTGTCGATACATATGGTGGATATGGAAGACATGGTGGTGGTGCTTTTTCAGGAAAAGATCCATCTAAAGTAGATAGATCCGCATGTTACATGTGTAGATATATTGCAAAAAATATTGTTGCCGCAGGTCTTGCTGATAGATGCGAAGTTCAAGTTGCCTATGCAATAGGAGTAGCTGATCCTGTTTCGTTAATGGTAAATACATTTGGAACAAATAAGATTCCTGAAGAAGATATTGAAAGTATTTCAAGAAAGCATTTTGATATGAGACCATCTGCCATTATCACTCAGCTAAATCTAAAAAGACCCATTTACAAAAAATCAGCTGCTTATGGTCATTTTGGCAGGAATGAACCTGAATTTGGATGGGAGAAAACGGATAAGGCAGATGTACTAAGAAAGACTGCTGGACTTTAAAATATTTCTAAAACTTTCAAATTCTAAATTAGATATCTGTTTTAATTTTTTTGAACTACCAATGAAGTTTCCCACCAGAATGTGTAGATCATCCACACCATATTGACTAGTAGGGTTTCTTATCGCATCACGATAAGCAATTTCAATATCAGTTTTTTTAATAATAGTTTTGGTAGAAGATACAAATAATTTCACAAATTTTTCATAAGAAATAATTTCAGATCCAACTAAATCCAGAAGTTTATTAGAATATTTTTTTGAAGTTGCTGCATAAAATAATATTTTGACTACATCATTAATAGAAATAGGCTGTAAAGGAAAATTTCCAGATCCTGGAATTTTTATCACTCCACTACGGATTTGTTTTTTTAGATTTTTTGATAAATGATCGCTGGTTCCAATAATGTATGAAGGTCGAAAAATGGTATAGTCTAAACCGGACTTGATAATTTCTTGCTCTGCAAGATATTTTGAGATAAAATAATCTGTGGTTGAGTTTTTTGACGCTCCTAATCCGCTATTAAAAATAATTTTTTTAATTTTTGCTTTTTTAGATATTTGTAGAATTTTTTTTGTAAGAAGAAAATTGATATCATGATAATTATTATCAAAGGTTTGCTTTCCAACACCTACTAGATGAACCATACATGAACAATTGATCAATTTTGAAGAAAGATCCTCTGAATAGTTTTTTGTGACTACTTTAATTTCATTTTTGTAAGTTAGGAAGTTTTTTCTTCCTATGGCAACTACCGGAATATTTTGCTTGGAGAGAAATTTTCTTAAATTTTTGCCAACAAATCCGGTAGCTCCAGTAATTGCAATTTTCATTATAACGTATCATTAATGCCTGTTTGTTAAATTTTTGGAATTCTTCCAAAAATGTTCTAATTACAAAATTGCTACCGGGAAGAATTAATACTGAATATTCATAACAAAAATGTGACCGAAGAAAATAAAAAATTACGAACAGGCTTCACAACTGGAACATGTTCCACTGCAGCATCCATGGCCTCAGTTTTATCAATTATCTATCAAAAGAAGATAGATTTTGTTGAAGTAGAATTACCTAAAGGTAATTCAATAAGAATTAAAATTCATTCTTGTGTATTTGAGAAAAATTCAGCAAAATGTTCAGTAATTAAAGATGGAGGAGATGACCCAGATGTCACGCATGGAGCAGAAATCGTTGTTGATGTAAGCATTACAGATCAAATTGGTCAAATTCAAATTAATGGTGGAATAGGAGTAGGGATTGTAACTAAGCCTGGTTTAGGATTAGAGATTAACAAACCGGCAATTAATCCAGTCCCAAAAAAAATGATTATTGATAATTTACTGCGTGTAGGAAAAGATTTGTTATCAAGAAAAGGAGTGAATGTAACTATTTCTGTCCCTAAAGGAAAAGAACTTGCTGTAAAAACAGATAACCCACGTCTTGGCATAGTGGGGGGAATATCTATTCTGGGAACTAGTGGCATAGTGATTCCATTTTCTACAGCATCATATGCTGCATCAATAAGACAAAATCTTGATGTCTCTCTTGCAATGGGAGATAAGATTGTGGTGCTCACTACAGGAGGACGTAGTGAAACCTTTGCAAAAAATATTGTAGATTTACCAGAACATTGTTTTGTTCAAATGGGTGATTTTTCTGGATATACTATTCAACAGTGTGCAAAAAAAAATATTGAAAAAGCGTTTGTTGTAGGATTTATTGGAAAATTAGCAAAAATGGCAATGGGTGTAAAACAAACACATGTTAAAGGCTCTAAAGTAGATATGCAGTTTTTAGCTGATTTGGTAAAAAAAACAGGTTCTGATAATACAATTGTAGAGAGAGTAAAAGAAGCAAACACTGCAAGACATGTACTTGAGATAGTGAAAGAATCCAAAAATTCAGATTTTTTTAAGTTGCTGTGCAAAGAGGTTTATTTACAAATGAGAAAACATTCTGAGAACAAAGTGCCAATCGAGATAATTTTGTTTGATTTTGATGGGATAGTTCTAGAAAGATATTCTGAGTAGTAAGGTATTTTATTCAATACAAAACGATCCTGATTGTGGAAAAAATTTCAATTATTGCTATTACAAAAAATGGAATTAAAACTTCATTGAAATTAAAAGAAACATTCCCTAATTGGGAGGCATATGCACCTTCTAAATTCTCAGACAATAATCCAAAAATCAATTGGTTCCTAGAATCGACAACAGAGAAGATAGAGAAATTATTCAAAAACAATGAAGCTATTATTTGCTTATTTTCTTTAGGCGCAGTAATTAGGTTAATTTCTCCACATCTCAAAGATAAAAAAACTGATCCTGCGGTAATTGTAATTGATGATCAATCAAATTTTGTAATCAGTGCACTTTCTGGTCACATAGGTGGCGCAAACAAGCTTACAGAAGACATAGCAAGAAAGATCGGTGCAACACCAGTTATAACAACTGCAGCAGATGTTAACAAAACAATCGCAGTAGATCTAGTAGGAAAAGAGTTTGGTTGGATTATTGATAATGATTCTAATGTAACAAAGATCAGTGCATTTATGGTAAATGAGGAAAAAATTGGCCTGTATCAAGATGCAGGAGAAAGAGATTGGTGGAAAAAAGAATTACCAAAAAACATAGTGGTTTGTTCATCCTTAGAGGAATTAGAGAAATCTAATGCAAAAGCATTTTTGATTATATCCGATAAAAAAATCAAAAAAGAGTTACTCGAAAAATCGGTTGTGTATAGACCAAAAACTTTGGTAGTAGGAGTGGGTCTTCATTGGGATACTTCAAAAGAAACCATAAGAGAAGGTTTAGAGTTCTGTCTTGAAAAATTTAATTTGAGTAAAAAGAGCATTACAAAATTTACTTCAATAAAAAAGAAAGAAGATGTTCAAGGTTTGATAGAAATTGCAAATGAAATGAATGTTTCATTAGTATATGTTCCAAAAGAGGAACTTGCCGATATTACTATACCAAATCCATCTTATGTAGTTAATACATTTGAAGGAACGCCAAGTGTATCAGAAGCTTCAGCAATCAAAGTTTCAGGAGGAAAGTTAGTTGTAGAAAAGCAAAAATTCCCACCTAATCTTACAATTGCAATTGCGAGAATTGAAAAATGAAACGCGGTTTATTGTTAATTGATAGGGGAAGTAGAGAGAAAGAAGCGAAAGAAGAATTAGAGATTATTTGTAAAAAAGTTAAAGAAAAGGGAAATTACAACTATGTAGATTATTGCTTCTTAGAGGTTTTACCACCATTCATTAAAGAAGGAATAGAGAAATCATTACAAAATGAAATGAATACATTAACTCTAGTTCCATATTTTTTGTATCCGGGGAAAAAAGTCAAAGCAGCTGTAACTGATGCCATGAAGTTTCAGGCAAACACAGAGGTAAAATTTCTTGTAACTAAACCAATGACAATGCACAAGACCATGATTGATTTGGTTGATAATAGAATATCTACTACAATGAAAGAAAATTCAGTATCACTACCGAAAAATGATGTTGATGTTTTGATTATTGGTCACGGAAGTAAAGATCCCAATGCACAGATTTCTATAAAATATGTTGTAGATGGTCTTAAATCAACATATAGAAATGTAAATCATTGTTTCTTAGAGATAGAGCAGCCAGATATCCCTCACGGAATAAAGAATGCTGAAGAAAATAATCCAATAATTTTGATTATAGTTTTTTACTTTCTGCATGAAGGCGCTCATGTTAAAAGAGATATTTACGAGGATCTAAATCCTGCACTAAAAAATTCAAAACTCGAAAAAGTGTTTGTAACAAAACATATAGGAACAGATCAAAAAATGATTGACTTGATAATAGAAAGAGCGAAAGAGGTAGAAGATGCAGACTAGAAAAGGTCAATCCATAGAAGATGCGAGTATGGAAATGATCGAGTCAGAGATAGGAAAACATGAATATGATAAAATGGAATGGCCCATAGTAAGAAGAGTAATTCATTCAACTGCAGATTTTGATTTTGCTAAAAAAAATGCAATTGTCTTTCATAAAAATTCAATTAAAAGCGGTATGAATGCACTTGAGAATGGCTGTGACATTGTTGTCGATGTAAATGGGGTTTCAGGATTATTCAATAAACAAAATCTAAAAGATTTTGGAAACAAGATTGTATGTAAAATTTCAGATCAAGAGGTAGTTAGAAAAGCCAAGGAGGAAAATTTGACTAGATCACAACTATCCATGAGGTTATCGAAGGATAGTATGCAAGGTGGAGTAATAGTTGTAGGAAATGCTCCAACTGCGTTACTAGAAGTCATAAAAATGCTAAAAGAAAAGATCATCAGTCCAGCATTAATTATTGGCATGCCAGTGGGCTTTATTTCTGCAGCAGAATCAAAAGAAGAATTACAAAAACTTGACGTTCCCTTTATTTCTAATATAGGTAGAAAAGGTGGAAGTCCGTCTGCATCAGCAATAATTAATGCATTATACAAATTGATTAGAGAAAGTTCATCGCCTTGAATAAGCTAAACTGATATTTGCAAAATTTTGTGCAAATGATGAACTATCAAAATACAAATGGCCATAAGATGCTAATGTGTTATAATTTATCAAGCCATCTTTTTTGTTTTTTATTCCATCACCGATTGATAGGGAATAAGCAAATTTGCTATCAGAAGATAACGAATCAATCTCAGAATAATGAAATTCGTGTCCTTGAAAAATAGAGTTTTTTGGGCCAATCAAGCAATTTGAAGTAATTTTACCCTTTGTATAATTTAATTTCATTTTTTTTGTCATGATGGTTTCTGCATCAAAAACCCCTATCATTTTGAATTTTTTATTGTCATAGGAAATTGAATTTGTAAGATACATTAATCCTCCACATTCTGCATAAATTGGAATTTCATCAACTGCAGCTTTTTTAATTAATTTTTTAATTTGGTAATTTTTTGATAATTTATCCCCTAAAACTTCAGGGAACCCACCACCGATGTATATTCCATCACACTTAGGTAATTTTGTATCGGAAGTTGGACTAAAAAATTTTAGTCGAACACCTTCACGACGTAATGCATCAAGATTATCTTGATAGTAGAAATTAAAGGAATCATCAAGGGCTACTGCGATACTAGTTTTTGTTTTTTTGTGTTTGAAAATTTTTGGGATTGTAATATGAGAAGTATTTTCAGAGACAGTAATTAATTTTTGAATGTCAATATAAGAAGAAATCTCCTTAGCAATTTTAATTATCTTAGTTCGTATAGTTTTATCTTCCTTTGTAGGAATTAAGCCTAAATGTCTTGATGGTAAAGACAATTTTTCATCTTTTGGGATAATTCCAATAATTGGGATCTTTAATGATTCAAGTGATTGTCTGCATAGATTTTCATGCTTTTTACTAGCAATTTTATTGAGAATTATTCCAACGATATGAGAGTTTTTATGAAATTTTTTGTATCCTAATGCAATTGCTCCTAGCGATCGTGCAGTTTTACTAGCATCTAAAACTAAGATGACTGGTGTATCAAGTATGGTTGCTACATGATGAGTACTAGAATAATTAGAAGCTCCTGAGAATCCATCATAATATCCCATTACACCTTCTATGATTGAAATGTCAGATTTTGAATGATTTACAAAGCTTTTTACAAGTTCCTCCTTACCCATTATCCATACATCGAGATTTCGAGTGTTGTTTTTTGCAACTGATGATAAATAACTTGGATCGATATAATCAGGTCCTACCTTAAATGGCTGAATTGAATATCCTTGTTTTTTTAATCCAAAAATTATTCCACAAGTGATAGATGTTTTTCCAACTCCACTTGTTGCACCAGATACTATCAGTCTAGGTATTTTCATTTTGTTTAATGGAATCATTTGAATTTAAATTAATAATAATCTTGATTTTGCCAATCTTATTAGTTAGCGGTGATGATTTAGAAAATATGAGCGATAAAGGCTTAGTTATAGTCTATACAGGTAAAGGAAAAGGAAAAACTACTGCAGCATTAGGTATGGCACTACGTGCAATAGGTTATAATCATAAAGTTTGCATGGTTCAGTTCATCAAGGGTTCATGGCATTATGGGGAGATGAGTTCATCAAAACGACTCGAACCAGAATTTGAAATGACTGCAATAGGGAAGGGTTTTGTTGGTATAATTGATGATAAAAGTCCAAAGGAAGATCATCAAAAAATTGCAAATGAAGCAGTCAGAATATCGAAAGAAAAAATTCTATCAAAAAAGTATGATTTAGTGATTCTTGACGAAATTAATTATGCAGTAAATTTAGATTTAGTAAAAACTGGTGATATTTTAGATTTAATTAAATCAAAACCAAATAATGTCAATCTAGTTTTGACTGGAAACTATGTAAAACCTGAGATAATTGAAGTAGCTGATTTGGTTACTGAGATGAAAGAGGTAAAACATCCTTTTCAATTAGGAATAAAAGCAAAGAAGGGTATCGATTTCTAACTAGCAACATTAAATTACCAACAAAAAATTTTACTGCCAATGTCTACTGAAACTCAAGAATTACCAGAACAAGGAGAAATTATCCTAGCAACAATAACCAAAGTAATG
This sequence comes from Thermoproteota archaeon, assembly GCA_003352285.1. Classification (NCBI taxonomy): domain Archaea; kingdom Thermoproteati; phylum Thermoproteota; species Thermoproteota archaeon. Next base: position 593,251 of record QQVN01000005.1, read on the forward strand.
GATCATGGGGCATATGTTACCCTTGATGAGTATAATGGAATTCAGGGTTTTTTACATGTCTCAGAAATTGCTCCTGGATGGATTAGATCTGTTGGAAAATTTGTTAAACAAGGAGAAAAGAAAGTTTTACTAGTCAAGAGAGTAAATTCTGAACGCGGAGATATTGATTTATCACTAAAGCAGGTTTCTACTGATCAAAAAAAGCGAAAGCTATTAGAAGCAAAAAGATTTGAAAAAGGAAAAACTCTAATCAACAGTGTTAAAGAAAGTGCAAAACTTTCAGATAATGATGTAGAAAAAATAGAAGAAGCGATTTATGCAAAATATGATTCTATTTACGATGCATTTTTAGATATTGCTAGAAAAGGCGAATCAGTTTTAAATGAACTAAAGATTTCAAAAAAAATTGCCACAGCAATCAAAGATGTTTGTGAAAAAATTAGACTCCCATCAGTAGAGATTAGAGGCATATTGGAATTAACAAATAACCAACCGGATGGTGTAGAGGTTATCAAAAAAATACTACTTGATGTGATAAAAAAAGAAAAAGAATCTAACGTACAGATTACATATTTAGGTGCACCAAAATATAGAATATCAGTATCTGCTCAAGATTTCAAATCAGCTGAGAGATCATTAAAGCCGATAATTGAAGAGATACAAAAATCCATAGAAAAGAAGAAAGGTTCATTCAAATTCAGTAGAGAAGAATCAAAAAAGACAAGAGAGACATAAAATGCATTTTCAACTTCGTAAATGTCAAAAGTGTAATATCTATACACTAAAGATGAAATGTTCAAAGTGTGAAACAGATACTTACTCGGTTCATCCTGCAAAATTTTCACCAGATGATAAATACATGAGATATCGACTAGCTGAAAGATACGAATAGTTATTTCTCAATTATAGTAATTTTTTCAATTTTTGCCGAGTCAATATTTATTGGATGATCAAATTCATTTGTTTCTAAAGAACCAATTTGATCAACTACTTCTTGTCCAGAAATTACTTCACCAAATATAGTATACTGCCCGTCTAACCACGGAGAATCTCCTAACATTATAAAGAATTGAGAGCCTGCACTGTTAACATCAGCTCCTCTAGCCATAGAAACAATGTATTTTTTGTGCTGTAAGTCACTAAATTCTGGAGAAATTGAATAACCGGGTCCGCCAGTTCCCCACGTATCAGGAGAACCTGAAATAGTATTTGGATCGCCCCCTTGAATTACAAAGCTAGGTATGATTCTATGGAAAATTGTTCCATCATAAAATCCAGATTTTGCTAATTGAACAAAATTATCCACTGTTTTTGGCGCAATGTCATCTTTGAATTCAATAGTAATCTCACCTAATGTTGTTTGTAAAACTGCTAATTCTGTTTTGGATTGTATAGTTGGAATATCGTCAATTAAAGTCGGATTATAGTTTTTATTAATTTCATAAATTAAAACACCGCTAATAGGACCTGGTGATTCACGATTTAGAGAAGGTGATTGATACACAAGTCTTAAAGGTCCATCACTATCAGAAGGATATTTCACATCTTTAATGTAAATTGGAGTATATCCAGGCGAATAAGATTCAATCTGCAAGTTATTTGCAAAGTTAACATATGCAACTGGTGTAAATGGGAACATTTTTCCTAAGATGGTATCATTCCAGAAAAGATCAGTTCCACTCATACCATCAGCAAATAGGTATTTTGATAATGGTTCGCCAGCAATTCGGATGAACCATTGTTTTTTGCTCTCATCTGCGCCCCCAGTGAGAAGATATATCTCGGTAGGTTCAGATTGAATCTTTTGGGCTGCAACATAGACTAGAACATAATCTGCATCTAATTCTTGTAATAGATTCCAAGCTTCATCTGGTGAACTTAGAAACATTTGGGCAATTTTTTTAATTTGCCAATCAATTAACGTAGCATTATCTGCAAGCGATATTCTTTCCCCAAGTGTTGTGATCCAATAACCATAATCCCACCAAGATGCTACAACTGCATCTTGAGGAGTATTATTTTTTATCCAATCCATTGCATGTGGCCAATCAGTAGTAGCGATGTTAAATTGGGTTCCGCCATTAAGTAATGTAGGTGGAGCTTTTACTGCATTAATCCATGTTGCATTTACTGGGAGGATTACAGGTGAAATTAAAAATCCAATAATGATTATTGTAAAACTTATTTTTGTTATACTTTTAGAAGTGGAGGCAAACTTTTTCCCGTCTTTTTTAAATGAAAAAATTTCCGAAGATAATATAGCTAATGCTATTGAGGCAAGAATTAAAATTCCTACAGATGCAAAAATTTCCAGCCTAATGAATGCTGAACTGATATAGGCACCCATCATACCTATTATCAAAGAAAATACAATCATATCTTTTTGAAGAAGAATTGAGGAATATTTCTGATTTTTTCTTAAAATTAACCAGATCCCTAATCCAGCAAAAATCATAAGTATAGATTGGAAGTAAAAAGATTGATCCAATGTAGTAGTTGCATGCTCTGCTACTGAATCAATTAGTGGGTCTGTAGTTGTTAGAAAAGGATTGACTGCATTAAGATATCTATAAGTTGGAATTGTCACAATTCTTTCAGAATAATGAAGTGTGGAATTATAGATAATGAAGAAGCTAGCTAAAAGGATACAACCAACTAGAAATATTACAGCATTTCTTTTTCCATGATTTTTAGAAATTTTCATTATGAAAATTGATATTATCATAAAGATTGTCGGTCCAATAAACACTAAACCACCTAAACCAGTTACAAAACTAGGACCAGGTCGAGGTAGAGAAGCTGCAATAATCAGCGAGGTTATTACAAAAAATGGAATAGACCAAAGAAGAAAATTATAATCTTTTCTCAAAAAAGGTAAAGTCAAAAAATAAAGTCCCAAAGGAAGAATAAAGAATTGAATTCCTCCCCAAGAGGATAGTCCAAATACTAAGAAAATTCCTGCAGCAATAATTTTTATGGCTGTTATTTTTTGGTTTTTAGATTTTATTGCACTCAAAAAAAAGTATATCCCTAATAATCCATAAAAAAGTCCTAAAGGTTCTGATTTGAACCATCCAATAGTTCCTCTAATAATTATTGGTACGGATATAGAAAATATTAACGATGCAAAGAGGCCTGCTGTTGTTCCGCCAATAACACGAACAAGTCCAAAAACTACAATTGCTGTAAATGCGCCAAAGACTACTGGAAAGACTATTGTAAAATCATAAAGTGAATGTCCAGCATTAAAAATTGGATAAAGAGATGCTGCTGTAAGATGTAACATTACTTGAGATGTTTCTGATACATTTCTTCCATGTGGATGCCAACTCATATCATCATGCCAATCAAAGTAGGCAGCGTATCCATTTTCTAAGATAAATTCTGTAGCACGAAAATTGAAGAATGGATCAAACTCATTTAGTTCAAAGCCATAATCAGCTGCTTGAGAACGAATAAGAATTGAAATTGTAAATGAAAGAGAGAGTATCCCTATGATTAATAGATGTTGTAAACGAAAATCAAATTTTCCAACTGAGAATAGTTTAGCGTTTGATAGCAATTATGATGACTGAAAAAGATTGGCTTATTACTCTTTTCCGTATTTGGGCACGAACAATTATGGTGAAAAAGTTCCTTTGAGTACAGCTTCATCCAAAATACAGTTTTTCATGGAACTCTCAAGCTCAGATTTAGTGGCACCTTTTGGAATTGATAATTTTTTGTTTAAAGAATACAATGTGAATATGTAGGTATGTTCTTTATCAGGGGGAGCAGGTCCACCATATCCATATTCGCCAAAATCATTTTTCCCATCAACCGAATTGGAAGGAGTGGTAGATTCTGGAATTTCTTTTGTAGAAGGATCTATGTTCCATAAAACCCAATGAACCCAAATTTTTCCAACTGCCCCCATAGCATCCGGATCATCCATGATTAGAGCTAAAGATTTTGCATCAGATGATACTCCACTGATTTTTAGATGTGGACTAACATTTCCATGTTTGTATCCAAATTTTTTTGGAATTTTTTGTCCATTAGAAAACGAATTACTTTCAAGTTTAAGATTTCCCAATACAGATTAAATCAACTTGGACAAGTTAAATTTTTCTAATTTTCTAACACTATTCTGTCGTTTGAAAATGAAATTACTGAACCTTTATTTTCTTTGATTTTGTTCTTTAGGTCCTTATCCATTGTGGCTATAATTCCCCCATTATTTTTTACATAAAGAATCATTTCTTTATCTGCAAATTTTCCATCTAAAGGAATTATCCTGAATTTTTTAATATATCGAAGGGTTATTGATGCGTTATTTTTTTTTGTTTCATTAGACAGTAATTGATTTAATTCATTTATCACTACAGTTGGGACTACAAATTGTATCTGTCCAATTTCAGTATCAAGTTGAGATAAATTCTTAATTCTTTTTGTAGCTAAATGAATTAAAAAACTAGTATCACAGATAACGTCAACCAATGACGCCTGCACCAATTAATCTCCATCTATCTGCAATTCTTCTACTGATTGCGATGTTTCCACCTTCAAAGAGACAAACAGGTCTTCTAAATTCCACTTGAATTTGTTCAGAGTTTACTTTGGTTACCTTAGATAATACTGGTGCAGTGCCAACATTGAGACGAAGTGCCTCACCATTCTGTATTGGCAAAACCTTTGTATCATCAGTTGTTCCTACTGCAGAATCAAAGAGACTCACTTGAAAACTTGCAGTAGTTGAATTTTCAGGTAACGTTCCAGGTTTTCCTATTACTGAACCAATAAAAGAATCACTTCTAGTTAATGACGGATCTAGTTTTGTTCCAATAGCTACTAGACCGCCAGGTTTTACGGATTCAACTATTCCTGCAGATGTCCCTAATGAAACAATTTCAGTTTGAATTGGTTCATACAATTTCTTTTTTTCATTTAATATTCCAGGTTTAATTTCAATTTCATCACCAACCTGAAATGTTCCCTCAGTGAGACTGCCGCCAATTACACCACCTTTAAGATCTTTAATTTTAGAACCGGGTTTGTTTACATCAAAAGATCTAAGAACATGCATGACTGCATTTTTTGATTCATCACGTTTTGGTGTTTCTATAGTTGATTCAATGGCTCCAATCAATGCATCAATGTTAAGTCCGGATTGGGCAGATATTGGAATGATAGGGGATTTTGCTGCTTTTGTTCCTTTGACAAAATTTGTTATATCAGAATAATTTGAGAGTGCATCTTTGTAGGAGACAAGATCTACTTTATTTTGTACAACAACAATTTGTTTAATTCCTAATGTTTCAAGTGCTAAAAGATGTTCTTTGGTTTGAGGTCTTGGCACTTTTTCATTTGCAGAGACCACAAGTAATGCTCCATCCATTAATGCAGAGCCAGATAACATATTTGCCATAAGACTTTCGTGTCCAGGACTATCTACAAAACTTACAACACGTGTAAGCTCGCTTTCTTTACCACAGTTCGGGCATTTTGGTGTGGTAGAATATCCCAATGGTTCCTCACAGTTTTTACATTTGTAAAAAGCGGCATCAGAATATCCAACACGAATTGTAATTCCTCTCTTTAACTCTTGACTATGAACGCTAGTCCATGAACCAGTTAGAGCTTGAATTAATGTTGTTTTACCATGATCAACATGACCGGCAGTTCCAATATTGACACAGGGTTGATATCCATATTTTTTGATATACCATTCAGGAAGAGTTTCTTTCCAATGCAACGATCAGAATCTAAAAGCGGTATATGTTAATCTATTCCTTTTTTTCTTCTTTAGCATCAGCAGGAGTTTCTTCTGGTGCTGCCTGTTCAACAGGGATCTCTCCATCAAATTTACAATTAATCTGGTAAATTTCTTCAGATAATGTATTTCCACGTACAAGTTTTCTGATTCTTTGTCCCTTTTCAGCTTGTTGTAATCCAACTCCTTTTGATAACATTACATATTTTCTTGCGCTGCCATGAACATCCTGACGCATTGGAACGCCAGACTTGTCACTTCCTCCAGTAATCTTCATCTTTCCAGATAGTCCAACTATGGCGGCATCAGTATCTTTTCCAATTGGTAATCCCACAAGAGGATGAGCATCGCTATCTTTGAGCTCCTTTGAGATGGATTTCCCTTTTTTGTCAGATACTGTAAGCTTGAAATTTACCAAGTATTCAAAAAAAATTTTGTTGGACTAATTAACCTTTGGAAATAATTTTTAAAGTAAAAACCCCATTCTTTCTTATGGATGACATTTCCTGTCCAAGATGTGAGAATAAGATGGTTAACATGCAAGCATGTCATATGATTTGTCCTAATTGTGGGGCACACCTAGATTGCTCAGATAAAGGAAATTATTGGTAAATTAGAAACCAGGTCTTTTTGGAATATAGTCAGATGCCATATTAACTGCTTGATCTTTCATAATTTCTAGATAGTCATCATAGGTTGCCTCAAAGTTGCAGTGTGGGCATTTTACTTTGATCATTTCATCATCTAATATTGCAGCCTTTTCACATTCTGGGCATCTGGCATCCATAGAATTAGTGTCACATCAAACTATATAATCATAATTTTCAAAAAAATGCTGCGCGGAGTTAGTCTAGCTCGGTATGACGCCAGCTTCCCAAGCTGGAGGTCGCGTGTTCAAATCCCGCACTCCGCATTTTACAATTCTGCAATTGCTTGTTGAATTGATTTTTTATCTTTAGCATTTGGAGTATGTGAAAGGTAGTTTTCTAAATCCTTTTTTGCATCACTTTTTTTGTCTTGCTCTAATCTAACTATACCACGATTTTTGTAAATAGGGCCATTACGATGAGGATTAATTTCAATTGCTTTTGTGTAAAATTTTTCTGCTAATTGATATTGCTTACTTTTTAGATAATAATTTCCCAAACCACGATATGCCAAGAAATTTCTATTGTTAATCTCAATTGATTTTTTGTAGTAACTTTCACATTCGCTTGAATTTGATTCATTTAGAATTGAGCCCAATAATGAATAAGCAGTTGAGTTTTTTGGATCTAACTCAATTGCTTTTTTTAATGAATCAATTGCCTCGGGTTTTTTATTTGAGAGGTTTAATCTCTCTGAATTAAAGCATAATTTGTTTGATTTGTTGTTATTTTCATTGATTGATTTTAATTCAGAGATAATGTCTGATGTTGCAATAATTATCATTAAGTTTCCATCTTCAGACCACAATTCATTGAATTTTTTTTCTGGAATAACACCCATTTGAAAAGAGCCTTCTTTGTCAGTTTGAGGAATATAATGAATGATAGTTTTTTCATCGTCGTCGTATCCAGAAATAACTGATGCATGTTGTATAGTTTCATGGATTCCAGGAAGAATTACAATCGGTGGAATTCCCATGTCAATCATTTTTTTTAATTCAGAAACATTAGAACGCAGGATTAATGTAGATAAACCGTGTCTTTCAGCAAGTTCTATTCCTTCAATTAGGATGCTGCCGTTAACGTTTGGATATTTTTTGGCAATCTCTATGGCTTCTGATAAGGGCAGATCCACATTCCAATATTTTGATACAACATTTACTGCTAGTGGCAGGCAGATGTTTTCTTCATCCACAATTGGTAGTATCAAATCATGAGTTGATTCCATCGGTTAGAAGACTATTTCAGTCATTAAAAATGTTCAGAGATTACAGAAATTTTCAATAATTTTATGACCATCTGGACTCATTTCAGGATGGAATTGGGTTCCAAAAATTTTGGAATCTCTGTACCAAATTATTTCATTGTTACAACGCTTTGATCTTCCAATGGGAATAATGTGGTTACCTAGTTTTGATATTTCGTAATTATGGCTTTCAAATACTGAAATTTCTCCAATGCAAAGTGGATTTTTCTGTAGGATGGAAACATTTTCATCGCCTTTGTGAATAGATGTCATTTTTTTTATTGTGCCACCTGCTGTTAATGCTAAAATTTCTGCCCCATAACATATACCAAGAAGGGAATTTTTATTTGAAATTGCATGCTTTATGATTGCTGTGTTTTTTGCATTCATTTGTGAATTATTGTTTCGTCTTCCAGAAAGAATGAATGTTTCATATTTTTGTAATTCATCTTGAGATATTTTATCATGTGTAGAAACATGATAAGGCCTGTTAAGATTTGAAAGAAATTCTAAAAGATTTTTTGTGTAAACAGAGCCGTTATCCACAACCAGTAGCAACTAGCTACCTACCTCAATTGTGATGTAGTGCATCTCTGGAATGTTATCTTTTACGATAATCGTTCCAAAGTTGAATACTTTGTTGTCCTTCCACATGAAAACCCTATCACTTCTTGGTTTGATAAAGTCATCAATGAATTGAGAGACTAACTTTTCAGTATCCTCGCGTTCTGCATCACTGTAAAAGAAGATCTCACCTTCCTTGAAAGACAATGGAATCATTATCGCTGTTGGTTCAACAATCGATAACCCTTCTTCTTCAAATAACGTTCTTAACAGTTCTATTCGATCATCCTTTCCAAGCTCTATTGCTTGAGCACTAGGAGAAGAAGGTGTGGATTTTATTCCAGATAATTTTTGAAGATAGGCCTCAAACGCTGCTTGTTGTGTATTGCCTAATCCTACATAGTATTCACCATCAAATGCTGCACCAACTGCTGCAATAGTTCCTAATTGAGCCACTACTCCACCAGCACCTGCAGTATACACTGGAATAAAGTAAGTATCATGAACACCAACATGATACAGGATATTATCACCAATTCTTGGAGTTCTCAACAATGTTTTAAGCTGTGCAAAGTCTGGATCTCTATCTAGTGCTTCCCTTACTGCTGTAGGTCCAATGAGTTTTGTTGTAGAGTTTAGAGGAACTTCATAGAATTGCATCTTACCCAAGTTTGGAAGATCATTTTCTACAATCATGAATCCAGCAAGGTTTCTACCTTGAGAGCCCTTAAGCTCTAATGACAACAAGCCGATAAATTCTGGTTTTTCAAAACCAGGAGGTTTTGCTTGGATATAGTATGTATCAAGACCTCTTGGGATTTCGTAGAATTGATTTGCCTGAATGAATGTTTCTGCATTAGTTACATGGTAAAAGTTGTACATACCAGTCTTCCAATTGAATAGCTCTACAGGATATCTGATCTGTTTTTCAAGCCAAGCAGGAATCTTTTCGAATTTATTTCCATATTGACTCTCAAACATTTGTGTGAAAAAGTCATCACCTACCTTTAGCAATCTGATTTCACCATTGTAGGAATCAATTAGTCCGTACCCAACCAATCTGATGTAATGATTACCTGATGACCATGGTACATCGTTTGCTTTTACTCCAAAGATTAATGGTACTAACCAGTATGAATTCTGTCCATCAGTAACTGGATATGCATCTAGCTCTCTACCAAAAAAGTCATAGACAAAGTATGGGTATAACAACTCCATTCTTTGATTGATGTCTTTGTAACGATTAATGTGGACTGATTCGGCTGGGAAGGATAGCAAAAAGTTTGGCTCAAATATCCAGCTAAGAGGTGGCGATACTTCTAATCCACCAGTTCCAGAATAAAATGCTCCACCTAGTTCTGCACTTTCAGTACGACTGGTTGGATATGCAGACCAAGTTTCTTCCAGTAATCCACCCTCACCATAGTAGATTGCCCTCTGCTTGAAGAATTTTGCACTGTCTATGATTTGTCCATTTGAAGCATCTAAGGTCAGAAATCCATTAGGAACATGTGTGTATACGAGATGTTCATTATACCATCTATTTTCTAAACTCACAGAATCTGGCAATCTTGGCTTCATTGAAGCAGTCCAGTATAATGTATTGTTAAATCGCAGAATATCATTATCTTCAAAATCTACATATGGAATTAAACCAATTTCAGGCTTTAATTTTGCAAAAGCTGCATCCCAGTCCCAAATACGAATTACATTAAGGACATCACTATTTTCTTTAACATAATTTTTGATATTATTTGGCGAGACAGATTCTAAATGGACTTCGTGTTTGTTTTCTTGAATTTTATCTAGCTCACCAAGGTATCTGTTGACGCTGATTTGCTGAGCAGTGTATGGTCCAAGATACTCTATCTTTCTTGCATCAGCAATACTATTGTTGACTGAAACTAGAGCTCCAACTATAATTGCAATTGCAATTATTGTTAATACACGAATATACACATCTCTTTTTAGCATGTGAGTTAGAACGCGGGCTCGAATTCTATCGGTCACTGAGAATGCAATTAGTGCAAAGCCAATGACCAGAGTTCCTGCAATGGAGTAACGAGTGTTGTAATCAATCTGTTCAGTAAAGAAGAGATTAAAGGCTGCCCACAATACACCGATTCCAATTATTGCCTCAATAGTTGAGACATAGTTTAGGTATCTTGGTTTTCCTTCTGTTGTATCTTGAATGTAAGATGTAATTACGTTAATGATTGAATGTAATCCTACATACAGAACAAGTCGTAAACCAATTGCTGCCAAGATTGGCGGAATCAAAATTAGTAATGCAGGCATCATTGGGATTACATTTTCAACTGCATAGCTTCCATCAGTTGGTGGGGTGACAAATGGTAATGAGAATAATGTGGGGAGAGTTTCAACACCCATTGTATTGCCATCGATAAATGACATTACTGCTAGACCAAATAGGACATTTGCAAAGAATGCACCAAACAAGAAGATTTTCGTAATCTGCCAGACTACAAACTGTACTGGGCTAAGCTTGTAGTCTCTATAACTTGAGATGTTTTTAGCTACTGGGTCTTGTGGGGAACGATTAAGAAATGAAATAGCTGTGTTAATGGCATACCAAAAGATGGAAGATCTCTTTAGAATGTTAACACGAATTAAGGCAATGGCTGATAATACTAGTGCGCCTACAATTGAATAGTAAACTGGTTTTGTAAAGTCAGTCTCAAACTCACTCATGTTCATTGAGAGAACTACACCTTGGTTTCCAACGATAACCAAGATTACTAGACCTATGATGCCGACTATACCCCATCGGATGTACTTTCCGGCGTCTGGTGGCGGAGTGTTATCAGTAGATGCGCTATACAAAATCAACCTAAGTTGAGGTGTCGTACATTAATGTCTTACCAGTTTTTTGAGGCTAGATGTTGGTTTTACAAAAAAATTTGAAATTAATCAAAATTTTCTTTTAATTTTCTAGAATTATACAAGAACTAGGCTGCTGTAGCAAGTCCTTTACAGATCATGTATACTGCAACAAATTTGGGAACTGTAACCTTTTGGTTATCATATGGTCCAAATTTCTTATTTTTTAGCCTAAACTGGATTGGGCATTTTGCCAAAACCTCTACGCTTGACTCATCCAAAAAGCACGCATCAAAATACGGGTTAAATTCATCAAGATTCTTGCAGAATGCCTTTGAGAGTCCACTCTTACTATTCAGTGAGCCAGGCAGACGAAATATTCTGTGAATATCCATTGTTACATTTGGATCAATTCTTACTCCTATTTTGTTTGATAATGTTTGAATTTGGTTTTGAAATGATGAATAGCCGTTTGGATCCTTGATAATCTCTGAGATGATTTTTGATTTTTTTGACTTTGAGCCAAAGATCTCCTTTGAGACTCGCCCCCGCCATCCTGACTCGTCTAGTTCTGGAAAAGATGAGCGCTCTGGCTTGAATTTTTTCATGCCAAATGTTTCTGGAATTGCTCCCCTAAACATAATGTAATCAGAGAGCTCTGCTCTTTCCTTTGATCCTAATTTTTGATATTGGGAATCATACACATAAACATGGAAACCGTCATTTCCAGAAAAATAGATGTGAATGTTTTCTTTTGGAATACCAAGATCATTTGTAAGAATTGATACCAGTCGTTTAACTTCGGTCTTTGCCATTGAAACGCAGTTATTGCATGTTAAAGGCACCTGAGAGATTTTAGTGGAATTACATGATGGACATTCTAAATTGTGTGTAGATATTTTTTGACATTGATTACACTTTGTGCACGTGTGTTGGCTTCGGCATTCTAGTTTGAGATCCTTTGCATCAATATCAAATATTAGATCAGCCTCTTTCCAATCCTTTTCATTCATTGGTAAATTTGGAAAGGAATAGTATGCATTGGAACAATATACATCTGAAGGTGTATTTTGCATTAACAGTAGATGTAATTCCTTGTCATTTTTTATTGTGAGATGTCGGATCATCCCAGAGTCAAACTTTTGGTAACCAAACTCTCGTTCCTCTGTCTTTTCTGGAACTCGAATCATTTTGAAATTTTCAAAATAATATTTTTTGAAGACTTCTTCTACAAGTTTTTTATCATTATCAAGCATTAACTGTCTTTTTTCCAAACTGTAGTGGATTAATTATGTTATCACATTGAGGAATAGCATAACAGAGATTTTGTCCCTTTAATTTTTCACAAGATGGACAAGAATACTTTGTTGCACTGCCTGATTCTCCAGCAAGATGATTTAGCTGATAGAGTGTAATCTTTTCATTATAGTCTGGTGCGTTTTTAAAGAGCGGAGCAATCTGCTCTACGGTCTGCCCACGTGACAAAAGAAATGTTGCAAGCATGAATCTACCTGAATGTGGAAGGTTTTCTCCTTTCTCTAGTACCTCTATTGCATGCTTGATACATGGCGGATACTCTGTAGTGATTACAGTTGTAGTTGAGAACTTTTTTGCCATTGTGACTAGTTTTTGTACGGGTTGGTCAAAAGCACCCCCAATTGGCGGAGTGTTTACTGATAGAATTTTTGAGTTGATGTAATTTCCTAGCTCCTTTCGTACCAGCCTGACTGTCTCATGGGGACTAAGATAGACGTATCCGTCATCTACTTTACGATTGACAAGCTTCCATTCTCTTTCATGAAAATGCACAGAATGTGTAAGGTAATCAGATACTGGAATCACATAGTTGTCGTTTATCTTTTTTACATTTACAGAAAAGAGATCGCTTAGAATTTTAATTGAGAGTTCTTCCTTTGATTTGTTTGAGATGCTTGCAAGATCCTTTTCAAGAAATTTTTCGGCACGCCTTGCCTCGGCAAGTGCAAATCTTTTGATGAGTGTGTACATTCCACTCTGTTTTAGCAAAACAACTGCAATTAAAAATGAAAATACCTCCATTGGTAATACTGAATCACTTGAAACCTGCTCCCCTTGAAGATCAGATTTGTAAATTTGGCCATTTGCAGCCACTTCAATTCTATGAAATGCCTTGTCTACAATTAGTTTAAGATCAGGATCTTTGCTAAACTGCTCCAATGTGAATCCTTTGTCTTTTAGGTACTGGCCTGCATCAGCTAAGAATGGATACTTTGCCATCTCATCCTGACCTAGATTTATCATTGGTTTTTCTTTACCATCTTTACATAAAAATCTGGTTTATGGATAACTTGATAATTTTAAAAGCGGGTTTAAATTATGCGTACTGCAAAAAAATTTCATGCAGATTGGCTGTCATGTTTCGATCTCTGGTGGTGTAAACAATGCAGTTGATAATGCAGTAGAGAGAAGTTGTAGTGCATTTCAAATTTTTACGCGAAACCCAAGAGGGTGGAATGCAAAGGAGTTGCCTGAAAAGGAGATCTCTGATTTTAAGAAGAAGCTAAAAGCAAGCGATATTGAAAGATTGGCAACATGTGCGCACATGCCGTATTTGCCAAATCTGTCTTCCCCAAAGAAGGATTCACTCAAAAAATCAGTTGATGCGATGATTAACGAGGTAAAGCGATGTGGAAAACTGGGAATCCCCTATCTAGTAACACATCTTGGTAGCCATTTGGGAACTGGTGAGGAAGAGGGAATAAAACGACTAGTTGCCTCATTAAAGGAAGTTGCAGAAGTGGACAATGATGTTATGATTCTATTAGAGAATACGGCTGGGCAAAAAAATTCAGTTGGTTCTGAGTTTGAGCAGCTTGCAGAAATATTTTTTGAACTAAAGCCAGCAAAGAGGTTTGGCATCTGTATTGACACATGTCATGCATTTGTTGCAGGATATGATCTACGTACAGAAAAGGCGGTAAATGATACATTTTCAAAATTTGAGAAAGCTATTGGATTTGAGCACTTGAAGATTCTTCATCTAAATGATGCAAAGGGGGAAATTGGCTCAAGACTGGACAGGCATTATCATATTGGTTTGGGACAGATTGGGGAGAAAGGAATGAGCGCTGTGATTAAAATGGCAAACAAGAAAGAGATACCAATAATTTTGGAGACGCCAATTGATGATGTACGAGATGATTTTGAGAATATCAAAAAGGCAAAAAAACTTGCATAGGATTTTATTTCATTAAACTTTCGACTAAACATGAACTACGATGAAGTCATGAAGCTAGCATTGGAACGAGGATTTTACTTTCCTAGTTGCGAGGTGTATGGTGATGCACATGCAGGATTTTGGGAGTATGGACCATCTGGTGTCAGCTTGAAGAATAAATTCTTGGAATTATGGAGAAGAGAGCTGATTCGTCGTGATCAGATGCTAGAGATTGATGGCTCGCAGATAATGTCAAAATCAGTCTTTGAGGCATCAGGGCATCTTGCAAGTTTTGCTGATCCTATCATAAAATGTACAAAGTGTGGTTCTACATTTAGGGCAGATCGATTAATTGCTGAAGTTTCCAAAGTTGAGATTCCAGAGAGTGCTGATTTGGAGGATTTTGACAAAGCAATTTCTGAAAATGGCATAAAATGTACAAAGTGCAAAGGAAGTTTTGATAAGACTCGACGATTCAACATGATGTTTCGAGTAGGTATTGGGCCTGATGGTGTTGATGCATATCTTCGACCAGAGACATGCCAATCAATCTTTGTTGATTTTCCAAGATTGTTTAAAACAATGCGAGGAAAGCTTCCACTGGGAATTGCCCAAGTTGGAAAGAGTTTTAGAAACGAGATTTCTCCTAGGCAGAGTTTATTGAGATTACGAGAATTTTACCAGGCAGAGATTGAGGTATTTTGCAATCCTGCAAAACTAGATGACTTGGAGAAATTCTCAGAGATACAAGATGTGGTTATTCATGTTCAGATTGATTCTGAGATAAAATCAATGACATGCAAAGAGGCAGTGGATTCAGGAATGATTCCAAACAAGTTTGTTGCATATTATCTTGGATTGTTAATGTCATTTTATGAAAAGACAGGCATTGATGTGTCAAAATCAAGATTTAGAAAACTTGGTGATAAGGAAAAGGCATTCTATGCAGAAGTTGCATTTGACTTTGAGGTAGAGACCACTATTGGTTGGCTTGAGCTAGTAGCATGTAACTATCGTTCAGACTATGATTTGGGAAGTCATGCAAAAAAGAGCAAAGAGAAATTTGAGGTAATGGATGATGATGTCAAGGTCTTGCCACATGTCTTTGAGATATCAATGGGAATTGACCGCAGCCTGTATACCATTTTGGAGCATTCACTAAAGGATGATAAGGAAAATGAGAGAATAGTACTATCAATCAAACCATACTTGGCACCTGTTCATGTAGGGGTTTTGTCTTTGGTCAAAAAAGACGGTCTAAAAGAAAAGACAGATGAGATATTTTTGAAACTAAAGACAAAGTATGATGCATTTTTGGATCACTCTGGTGCAATCGGTAGAAGATACAGAAGACTAGATGAGATTGGTGCACCCTTTGCATTAACAGTGGATCATCAGACTTTGGAGGATGATTCGGTTACCATTAGAGAGAGGGATTCTATGAGTCAGGAGAGAATCAAGATTTCAGAGCTTGGCTCAAAGTTATCAGATAGAGTATCCTTTCCGTAAAAACTTTAGAAGATTAGACTAGTCATCATCGTCATCTTCATCTTTGTCTTTCTTCTTATCGTCCTGCTCACAGTTAATTATGGTGTTGCTTCCAGAACCGCCCTTACATAGGTCAGTGTCTGCTCCACCATCGATAAAGTCATCTCCAGAACCTCCATGGATGTTATCATCACCAGAGTCGCCACTTAGCGAGTCATCGCCCTGTCCGCCTCTAATGTTGTCCCTATCAGAACCTCCAGAAATTTGGTCTACTCCGTAGCCACCTCTTAGATAGTCACGGCCTTCTCCACCAGATAATACATCATCATCATTGTTTCCGTAAATTCGGTCGTTTCCTTCTTCACCAAAGATTGTATCCATTCCGTTGTGTCCGTAAATCTTGTCATTTCCAGAACCACCATAGATACAGTCATTGCCCTTGTATCCGTGAATCTTGTCAGGTCCACCATATCCAAAGATTAGATCATTGCCATTAGTACCCTTTAGTTTGTCTGCTCTTTCGGTTCCGTAAATCACTTTATCATAGAAGGATTCGGGTTGTCCACAGAATAGCTCTGCAGTACCACCAATAGTGGTTTCAAGGGAAACTTGGTTGTTGCCCAAGTATGGGTCGGATTTTGATGATTCTACTGATGCGTTGTTTGTAATGGTTCCAGTAAATCCTGATTCTACTTCAGTGACTATGGTTATAGTTTTGTCTTGTCCAACAGAGAGTGTTGAAAAGTCACATGAAACGGTGTGATCATCAACAATTTCACATTCTGATGGCAAAACGCTGATTGCAGTCACTTCCTCTGGAAGATCATCAATAACTATGACGTTGTTTGCACTCTCTGGACCGTTATTTGTTATGGTTACAGTATATTCCAGATTAGAATCTATTACAGAATCGGATTCAAATTCCACTACAAGTTTTGCAGACATAGAAGGATAGCTGTCATATGCTTTTGCATCTCGATCGTTATTTCCTTTGTGTGAATCAAAGATTAAAGCTATGGAATTTCCATCTTGCCATCCGTTTCTATCTATAACTTCTTGAATCAATGCTGAAATATTTGGTGTTGTTTGGGCAGCTCCATTTTGACCGGCACTATTCCAATTTGGAATATCCCAATCTACTTTTGCTGATGTTGTCTTTCTGCTAGAGATATCTTTTTTAGAGTTTGTAAAGGTGGAAGCGTTATCGGTATCTTCTGCATAAATTCTTACTTCTGCTTTACCAGTATCACCTTCAGGATCTTCTACGGTAAATGTAACATATGCGTTAGTAATAGTAGCACCGTTTGGAATGTCAATATTTTGGAATCTTAATCCGACATAATCTTTTTCGTTAAGATCTAAATCACTAGAGTCGAGATCCATGTCATTTTTGTCTTGCTCTGCATCATCTGAGCCTTGAATGATTGTTCTGGTCAATATCTGAGTGGATGGACCTGCACTTACTAACTCACCAGTCTTTGTGATGGATAATTCGGCTGAATTTGCTGGTGCATCACATTGTCCTTGGTTTACACCAGTAAATGGTATATTTGTCTCAATTGCCAAGTGTGAACCAGTTTGCTGTCTTTCTGCAAAGAATAAGCTAAATGTTGCCTGCTGTCCATCAACTAGACCAAGTTTTGTTTTCAGCATTGGATCATCAAGATTGATGGTTGCTGTTGCTTGGTTTTGTGGGTGTGTTCCACCTAGGTCAATTGCTAATTTTCCGTTGATAAAGATAAATGTGTCATCATCTGCGCCGTTTACCTTAAAGTACAATCCTGATTGATAGGTAAATGTTGCCTTTGATTCCATGGTAAAGTGATAGTTGTGAGGTTTGCCTTCATTTCCAAATAGTTGATAATCAATTGGGAAGAATCCTTCCGAAATACCTCCATTAGTAAATGTGTATTTTCCGGAGGTTTCATCAAATGTTAGTACCATGTTATAGTCTGCACATTGGTTAATTCCGGTAACTGGATTGTACCACTGGTTAAAGTTTACAGGTCCATGTGTTGAATCAATATCTTCATTGAATACTGGATTTCCATCAAGACCTAGAGTATTTTGTACTAGTCCTGTCTTTACACCGGTACAAATAGGTCCGCTACAGCCTTGCTCCATGTCAGGGTGGGATTGCTTAAAGTCTCGAATAATACTAACTAGTGTTACATCTGATACTGGTTCTGAGACTTCAAGTGCTAACGAATCAGTATTGAAGATTGGATTTCCTGGTAGGTGGGTTGGTGAAATACTAATTTCAATTTGGGCATTGACTGTATTTGTTCCAGATGTGGTAAACTGTACATCACATGTAAAATCAAAGGTTTGACCTGGCATTAACAATACAGGGTTTGCTTGATTACAGCTCGTTATGATAGGGTTTGTTGAAGGGAAAGGAGTCAACATGGTCAAAAGTGGTTGATCCAAATCAACATTTCCGGTGTTTTCAACAGTAAAGGTTAGTGTAGTGTCTTCACCTACTATGGGACTAGTCGGATCTGAAGAAATTGTGAGTCCTACCAGTGGATTTGCAATAAGCATTTGAGTTGTATGTGGAATGTTTAATGAGACCTCTCCGGACTCATCAGTTCCAGTGAATGTGGCAGTTACCGGAGAAGTACTTCCTGGTGAATCATTAAATGTTATTTGACAATCAAAGAATGTCCAAACTTCTGTTAAATCCAATAATCCATTATTGTTAGGATCTTCTTCATCAAGTGGTCCCTGAACTCCATTTTCACAAACTGGAGAGGAGGCAAATGTAAGATCTGCTATTGGTACATTTCCATCATTTGATACAGTCCAGTCAAAGGTTGCAGTAGTTTCTTGCAAAACTGGAGATGGAGGAACATTATTTCCTAGAATTGAGATTGATGGGGCACTAATTTCAATATCTAGTTGTGAGCTAACAGGTGCCAAGGGATTTGAAAATTCATCTTCTGCATTGACTGTTGATATTATTGAGATATCGCCAGAAATTGGACCAGTGTTGCAGGTATAATCCTGGGATTGGCCAGTGAGAATGCTTCCCGTACCTGGAGCAACTATAGTTGGGATGGAACAATCTCCCGGATAGTCAGTCGTAACTATTACATTAACCAAGTCAAGGGATCCAGTGTTTGTTACAGTAAATGTGACACTGGTTCCTGATGGAGGTGAAGGGTTTTCATCTGCAATGCCCAAAATAGACATTGAGGCACCACCAATAACAAGGTCGAGTTGTACAGTTTCAGGTCCTACGGGATTTGAAAATGAATCTGTTGCAGTGACACTACCTACAAGAGATATTGAAGAAGGTGAGTTTGTTGTACACTGATAAGTTTCGGATTCTCCTACTGATAGATTTCCATCACCTGGAGATACAACAGTTGGATTGGCACAATTAGGAGAACCAGCCTTCGGGTCATTTGTACTAAGTACCGTGTTAGTTAGGTCAAAATCACCATCATTAGTTACTGTAAATGTAACAGTGATTGGGTCATTTGATGGAATTGGATTTGGTGGTAAAAATGAGCCGGCAAGCAATAGTGATGATTCTCCAATTATAATGTCATCTACTTGGTGGGTTTGATCTGGTAATTCTGTAGATGATACAGTTGCAGTTAACGTTACAGTCTGAGCTGTAGCATAGCTAGTAGTACACTGGTATGTTTCTGTCTCTCCAAACAATAGATTTCCATCACCTGGAGATACAACAGTTGGATTGGCACAACTTCCAGAATCATCTGTTGTTACTGCTATGTTAGTTATTGGTAAAGTACCATCATTGGTCAGTGTAAAAGTAACTGTAACGGGGTCATTTGGAGATATAGGATTAGCAGGTGAGAAATTACTAGATATATCCATTGAATATATTCCAACGTTCAACATAAATGGAGAATTTGCTGAAATCAAACCACTGTATGGTGTTGTACCAGAAGCAGTTGTCGTAAATGATACCGGTAAAAGTGAACTAGTTTGACATGCAAATGTTTCAGTCTCGCCAGGTGCAATGTCACCATCACCTGGGGCTACCACAGTAGTAACATCACAGTTTGGAGAAAGAATTTTTGGATCATTGTTAGTTACAGTGACATCGGTAAGATCAACGTTTCCAGTATTTTTTACTGTAAAGGTTACATCGGTAATGGTACTTGGAAGGGTGGGATCTGGATTCTGAGTGCTGGAGATTATTTGTAGTGAAGGACTTCCTAAAGTGATATCAAATGTAGCACATGATAAATCTTGATCAAAACATGTTAAGGTGGTTGGAGGGAATCCAGTGTCAGTAATTTCTAAGATTAAGGATTCTTGTGTGTTAGATGTTGGAACTGGGAGATCACATTGATATTCCCAGATTTCTCCTGGATTTACTAATCCGTCTGTTGGTGAAATATCTCCACCTACAAATCCAAGCGGACTACACTCAGCAGCGGAAATTGTGTCTATAGAAAAGTCTGTTGCTCCAGTGTTTTCTACAAAGTATCGCATATCAATGTCATTAGGATCATTTGGATCAATGGTTAACTCAAGGGATTGACCATTTCCAGTAATGCTAGTTGATGCAGAAAATGCTTCTTGAGGTAGAATATAGTACACTACACCGGCATCAACTTTTGGGGCACCAATCAAAAGATATTGTATGCCTGAATTTTCTACAAAGTCAACAGCATAACCAAAGTTATCCCCTACAGGTGATATTCCAAAATTATCAATGGGTGGATTTTCTATAGCAATTGAAGGTACTCCTTTGTAAAGATATGATGTTCCTGAATCTACTCCTGTAGTGTCATCAAATGGAGCACCTACTAGGACAGAGTTTTCTGAACCAGAAACATCAGAGGCTACCCAAAATCCAAATTGATCACCGTTATCAGGAGATTCACTATTGATTGTTGCTTGGAAAGCATAAGGTGGTTGATCACTAAATAGATAGAACGCTCCACCATCATTTAATCCGCCAAAGGGTGCAGAGATTGCAATGGAACCAAAAATTTTTGTCGTTGACCAGCCAAATTTGTCAGTTGAGGTCGCGCCCTCTGGATCATTTATTGTAGCCAAGATATTTCCTCCCGTATTATGACTTATGATGAATGCCTTATCAACCCCGGGAGATCCAACTAAAGTTCTGATAGGACCAAGTACAGAAGAGTGAAATCCAAATTGACCGCCTACTTGTGCTGAAGTTCCTGCATCATAAGTTGTGGTAGCTCCAGTGATAACATTAAAGCGATACAATTTTCCTGCTTGACTGAGTCCTTGTGCTATTGCAGTTGGATTACCAACTAGAATTTCACTATTACTAAATGACGTAATCTTTGTTGCTCCAATTTTTCCCGATGTATCAGGATTAGAAATTGTTCCAATTCCTGCCGGATTACAAGTACTATCATAAATTCTAATTTGTCCCAGTCCTCCATTAACACCTGGAATTCCTACTACAAATAATCCACTTGTTCCAACTCTTCCGACTTTTTCTCCAAATCTATCACCTGGGGATAATCCTGTTGGAGATATTGAACAGATTAGTGAGCCATCTGCTCCACTAAAGAGAAATGCTTCTCCAACACCACCATTGTTACCGGGGGCCCCTACGGCAAAGTTTCCATTTACATCAGTGATTGAAAATCCAAAGTCAGAACCAGATGTATTTGGGTTGGGAATTGGAGTTTCATTATAGATAAGATCAGCATCAACAGGATTTGGGTTAAAGGTAACAGAAGTTATAGAAGCAACTAAAATTATTGAGAGAAAAACTGTTAATGATTTATTTTGTAGGATTGATGATTTCAACAACTTTCTACCTCAGATTGAAATGTTTGATCACTTATATTTTTAGAAAAGGAAATTCCCAAAAGTGGTAATGAAGTTGTCAATATATCATCAGATATAGTATATCGTCCACTTTTATGCAATAATTATCCTATAAAACGGGAATAAATATGATAGAAGGAAGTTATTTGAGATATTTACTGCCCTAATGGAATTATTAACCTAGATAGGCTTCCGAATCGGAATATAGATTCAATGGTAAATGTTTCTAGGTTTTGAGAAATCTACAATTGAAACTCCATTCATGCTTTCCAAATAGAATTTTGAATATGGAATGTTTTCACTAGAAATTACAATCAAACTGTTTGAGGTAGAATTTTCTATTTTAACTAGTTCTACTTGTCCAGGCAAGATATCTTTAGGTTGTATGGAATCATCGTTCCATTTACAAGCCACTCCATTGCATAAAATCTGGCATTCTTTAATTGGATTATTACTATAGTTTCTTACACTTATTGAAACTGTAGTTCCAGAAACAAATTTTTCTACCATCAACTGACGATCATACCTGATTATCACTACAGGAGACTTGATTTTGCTAAATTGGAAATACATCATTCCAATAATTGCAATAGTGACTACAATAGTAATTATCCATGATGTTTGAGTATCAATTGATTCATTTGATGTTGATGTATGTTCGATGGGTTCATCAAATTGAATTTCGCCAGGTCCGGGTTCAGAGATTTTTCCTCCAAACTCAGTAGTTTCTGATTCTGAGATTGATGGATTCTTTTCTGAAATAGAATCACTTGTTGATGGAGGAGTTATACCGTCATCTTCTAAAGTTGTCTCATCACCTAGATCTGTTGAAGTCTCTTGATTGTTTGGTAACAGTGATTCTTGTTCTTGTTGTTCTGAAACTCTAATCATGAATCTTTTTGATTCTAGGATTTCATCACCCATTAGATGAATCCAATAGAAGACTTCGGGACCTTCAGATATCATTGCCCATGGAACAGACGCTGAGATTACAGAGTAAGCTGGGTTACCAGGTAGTGGCTCAACATTCATTCTAACTGCAGAGTATTCATCAAGATTAAGATTTGATGTTACAAATCTAAGTTCTGCCCTATCAAATTGTACTGGATTCAAGACTAGACCATAGACATCTAATGATTCGTTTGAGAGAGAGTACACTGGAGTTTGTGATGCGCTTACTGTCTTTGAACGAATGTCGACATACACTTGGTTAACTACCTCTAATGGATTGTTTAGTAGCTGGGTAGTAGTGTTTAGTATTTTGATGCCTGGAGAAGTCTCTTTTGGAGCTAATGTACCTCCAAATTCTACAATATTTTCTGATCTTTGAATTGGAGATTGGTCAAATGCTGTGCTAACTATACTTTGTTGTGCTCTATATTGGATCTTGAGTTTTACATTATCTGTAGCATGAGCCTCTGGAATTAATCCTGTATTTGACTCAAGGTAGACTCTCCAGTTTCCTGAAATTGGGTCAACTGAGGTTATGGTGAATCTCTCAAGTACATTATCTGGTCCAGAGTATCTTACTCGGATTACTTGCTCACCAAGTGTGACACTTTGTAGATTTCCTGGCTTTCCAAATGTTGATTCTTTGACTAGGCATTCATTGGCAGAACCAATTACACAGACTCCATCTGGGGATACTACCTTAAACTGTGAATCATCTTCAGTATTAGAAGCATAGATACTTGCAGCTCTTGCAATTGGTTCTCCTTGTTTATCCATTAAAACTTCTACATCAAGTTCCTCTGAAGCAGTAGTAATAACAGTCCTTGGGAATGAGTTGAATGTAAGATCTTCAGTTTCAAACAACTGGCCACAGAATTCACCAATTACTTGGAATTGGTAATCTTCAATGTGATTTACTTTGGGTATATCCCAAGATAATGGAACTGAAGACTGACCTGATTCAAAGACATATGGCTTTGATGTGTAGACAACCTTGCCATCTACCAGTAGAGATATTGCACCAGCAATTGGTTGAGTGATTAGGTTTGTAAAGTATGCAATTGGCTTTACATTTGTGCCTTCAGCCTTGACAGATACTACATCAAATTCAAGATTTCCTTGCGCTGTGTAATCAGTCTTGGTACTCATGATGTATTCTTCAGAATCAGCTGTTGCCAGATTATCATCTAGTACATGTATCCAATATTTGAGAGCAGGTGAACCATACATGAATTCCCATGGAATTGATGCAGAGATCTCATACTGTTGAGGTACAGTAGAGTTTGTAATCTTCATCTTTATGGCAGTGTATTCATCAGTTGATTGACCATATTGTACAAATCTTAGTTCTGCTCGTTTGAGACTTATTGGGCTCTGAACAATTGATGTGACAAACATTGTCTGGAAGTTGTCTGCACAGCTACCACCTGGGTTTGCAGCATCAATTGGTGCACCTCCTCCTAGACTTACTCTAACATCATTGAATGTAGCTGGTGACTTACCTCCAGTTAATGGGCCAATGACACCTCCAAATCCTGGGCCTGCTGCAGCACCGCCAGCTCCACCAGCACCACCAGCGCCAGCACCAGTCTTGCTACCTGGTGAAGGTGCACCTCCTGGTCCAGATGGAGTTGAAGTGGTTGCACTTGCCTTTCTGTGAGCAAGTCCATAGCATGAGAAGTGATTTGTAGTCATCTCATAGATACACATATTGTTAGAATCAACTCCTATTGCGGTTGCTGATACTCCGGATTCAGTTACCCAAGTTGGCAAACCACTAGTGTGATCTATCACATAAGCATCTAGAATCTGGCATCCATATGTTGAATCAACATCTATAAGTGAATCTGTGGTCTTTGGTATCTTTACTGTAAGCTTTGGTTTTTCTGCAAATGTGCTTGCTTTGCTCCAGTCAGTACCAACACCATTTGCCTCAAATGAAGAGGTAATGTTAAAGAACATTTCAACTCCACTAGTTCTTCCTGATACAGGTGGTGCGGGTAATGAAGTCGGAGCCGCAGATCCTGCAGGAATTGTTCTTTCACTGTTAATTAGTAACCACTCTGATGTTGGGGAACCAGTCTTGGTAAGAGTAGTAGATGTCTTTAATTGAAGTTTAGAGACACCGCCGGTACTTGGTAGTAAGGAGTCTTGTACAGGCATAATCATTGTTTTACCTGCAGGTATCTTTGTGATAGGCGGAGGCATAACAAATTGTCCTCCTGCGGTATTTGATGATGCAACAATGGCAGTCATTACAGATGCTACAGACTGTTTGCTATTCATTGTGTATGCAGGAGCATTAATTTCTGAGATTATTGCTGGGCCTGTTCTTAGTGGATCAAATGATTTTGTTAGCTGAACTGATTTTTGTGATCCTGTTGCAGTATTTATTCCGGCAGTATTACCAGTACCAACCATTGTAAATCTAGGTAGCTGGTCTGTAGAAGTTATTGGTGTTTGAACTGTATTACCAGATACCTTAGAAATTACCTTTGCACTGAATGTATTCTTCCAAGTAACTAGGGTGCTATCTGATAGAGATGGTGATGAAGTGGAATTTGTTGGAGGCAAGGTGGAGAGAGTTTGTGTGGCCTCATCAACTATTACAAATTCAACTACTGGGAATGGAACCGTAAGACCAACCGTAGTAAATGTCTGGTTTGCCATGACAACATTTGTAGCAACACCTGGAACAGAAGTCATTGTGATATTGTATACTCCAAGAGGTACAGGACCTATTACCAATACACCATTTGTTGCATTCTGATCTGGAGACAAGTTATTTTCTGTGACACTTAGTATTCCAGTTCCGGTGAATGGATTTGGTCCAATATTATACACTGCACCTGAAATTCGTGGAGTAGTAATTATTTTGAGTGTACCTAGTACTTTGATTGAGGGTTGTGGTCCTTGAATTCCTAGGTTCTCTGTTAATGAGATGGATGTTTTTCTTGCATTTGTTGTATCAGATAATCCCAATTTTTCTGTTAGGGATACTGTGGATTGTCTAACGCTAATTGCATCATTGAAGCCCAAGTTCTCTGTAAGTGAGATGGTTGCTTGTCTGAAGTTGTCCTGTAGGCCGAGGTTCTCAGATAGTTTGATTGTGGTGAGCTGAGCGTTTGCTACATCGTTGAGACCGAGGTTCTCAGATAGTTTGATTGTGGTGAGCTGAGCGTTTGCTACATCGTTGAGACCGAGGTTCTCAGATAGAATGATCTTAGTGAACTGATTGTCTATAGTATCAACAATTCCTAAGTTTTCTACAAATCTGACCAATCCTTTAGCTGCAAAGAAATCATCAGAAATACCAAGATTCTCAGATAGAATGATCTTAGTGAACTGATTGTCTATAGTATCAACAATTCCTAAGTTTTCTGTAAGTTTGATTGTGGTGAGCTGAGCGTTTGCTACATCGTTGAGACCGAGGTTCTCAGATAGTTTGATTGTGGTGAGCTGAGCGTTGACATTATCATTGAGACCTAAGTTCTCTGTAAGTGAAACTGTAGCTTGTCTGAAGTTATCCTGTAGGCCGAGGTTCTCTGTAAGTGAGATGGTAGCTTGTCTGAAGTTATCGTTGAGACCTAAGTTTTCTGTAAGTGAGACTGTAGCTTGTCTGAAGTTATCCTGTAGGCCGAGGTTCTCTGTCAAAGATACTGTAGCTTGTCTGAAGTTATCGTTGAGACCTAAGTTTTCTGTCAAAGATACTGTAGCTTGTCTGAAGTTATCGTTGAGACCTAAGTTTTCTGTAAGTGAGATGGTTGCTTGTCTGAAGTTATCCTGTAGGCCGAGGTTCTCTGTCAAAGATACTGTAGCTTGTCTGAAGTTATCGTTGAGACCTAAGTTCTCTGTAAGTGAGATGGTTGCTTGTCTGAAGTTATCCTGTAGGCCGAGGTTCTCTGTCAAAGATACTGTAGCTTGTCTGAAGTTATCCTGTAGGCCGAGGTTCTCTGTCAAAGATACTGTAGCTTGTCTGAAGTTATCCTGTAGGCCGAGGTTCTCAGATAGTTTGATTGTGGTGAGCTGAGCGTTTGCTACATCGTTGAGACCTAAGTTTTCTGTCAAAGATACTGTAGCTTGTCTGAAGTTATCGTTGAGACCGAGGTTCTCTGTAAGTGAGACTGTAGCTTGTCTGAAGTTGTCGTTGAGACCTAAGTTTTCTGTAAGTGAGATGGTTGCTTGTCTGAAGTTATCATTGAGACCGAGGTTCTCTGTCAAAGATACTGTAGCTTGTCTGAAGTTATCCTGTAGGCTGAGGTTCTCAGATAGTTTGATTGTGGTGAGCTGAGCGTTTGCTACATCGTTGAGACCTAAGTTTTCTGTCAAAGATACTGTAGCTTGTCTGAATTGATCATTGAGACCGAGGTTCTCTGTCAAAGATACTGTAGCTTGTCTGAAGTTATCCTGTAGGCCGAGGTTCTCTGTCAAAGATACTGTAGCTTGTCTGAAGTTATCGTTGAGACCTAAGTTTTCTGTCAAAGATACGGTAGCTTGTCTGAAGTTATCCTGTAGGCCGAGGTTCTCTGTAAGTTTCTTCAATCCTACTGCTGCAAGGAAATCTTCATCTGATATGCCAAGGTTTTCTGTAAGTTTGATTGTGGTGAGCTGAGCGTTTGCTACATCGTTGAGACCTAAGTTTTCTGTAAGTGAGACTGTAGCTTGTCTGAAGTTATCCTGTAGGCCGAGGTTCTCTGTAAGTGAGATGGTAGCTTGTCTGAATTGATCATTGAGACCGAGGTTCTCTGTCAAAGATACTGTAGCTTGTCTGAAGTTGTCCTGTAGGCTGAGGTTCTCAGATAGTTTGATTGTGGTGAGCTGAGCGTTTGCTACATCGTTGAGACCTAAGTTTTCTGTAAGTGAGACTGTAGCTTGTCTGAAGTTATCCTGTAGGCCGAGGTTCTCTGTAAGTGAGACTGTAGCTTGTCTGAAGTTATCCTGTAGGCCGAGGTTCTCTGTCAAAGATACTGTAGCTTGTCTGAAGTTATCGTTGAGACCGAGGTTCTCTGTAAGTGAGATGGTAGCTTGTCTGAAGTTATCGTTGAGACCTAAGTTCTCTGTAAGTGAGACTGTAGCTTGTCTGAAGTTATCCTGTAGGCCGAGGTTCTCTGTCAAAGATACTGTAGCTTGTCTGAAGTTATCGTTGAGACCTAAGTTTTCTGTCAAAGATACTGTAGCTTGTCTGAAGTTATCGTTGAGACCGAGGTTCTCTGTAAGTGAGATGGTAGCTTGTCTGAAGTTATCGTTGAGACCTAAGTTCTCTGTAAGTGAGACTGTAGCTTGTC